>JANQRW010000075.1 GCA_028284365.1 Marinicella sp. | reverse complement strand
ACGGCATTCAAGCAAGGCTTCTTACCTTTCAGGTAAACCGCCATGCGTTCATTGCCTGCGCTGGTTGAGCTGATCACCGGTTCTTCCATGAGTTAGCTTCATTAACATTACCAAAATAAACACAAATATTAGTTTACGAGGTGATAATCTTTTGTTCATTAGTACAGAAAGCTGATAGAATTCTCGCACCCCGACTCAATAGTGAACCATGGAAAATAACCAACAGCTAGCCAATAAAACCATTTTTCTGACCGGCGCTTGTGGGGGGCTGGGTTCTGCTTTGTCGGTTAAGTTGTCACAACAGGGTGCCAATTTAATAGTCAGTGATAAAAATCCGAAAGCTTTAGATCGTTTGTGTGATGAGTTGGTGAAAAGGAAGCTACCAGAACCAATCATCTATCCTATGAATTTGATTGGTGCAACGCCTAATGATTATTTACAGTTAGCTAAAATTATCAAAGATAACTTTGGTGGGTTGGATGGTTTGGTACACACTGCCACTGAGTTCAGTGGCTTAACACCGTTTTTACTGTATGAAGCTTCGCGGTGGTTAAAAGAAATGCAAGTCAATGTGAATTCACCAATTTTTCTGACCCAGGCTTTGTTACCGTTGATTCTGAAAAATAAAGGCAGCATTGTTTTTACTTCAGACGATCAGGCCACCATGGCCAAAGCCTACTGGGGTCAATATGCTGTTGGTAAAGCTGCCATAGAACAATTCGCCAAGGTCTTAGCACAGGAATGTGAGAACCAAGGTGTTAATGTCGAGATCATCACACCGCCTCCGATGCATACCCAACTCAGAGCCAAAGCCTGGCCAGCCGAAAATCCAGCAACATTGGCCAAGCCGATGGATGTGGCTAGTTTGTATATAAAACCCTTCATTAAAAAAGCCCTGCCAGATAAACAAGCAGGGCCTCTTAAAAGTTAATCAAAAATTGTTCTCAATCAGCCATCAAAGTCATCTTCAAAAATGATGTCATTTTGATAGGTTTCGTCATAACCGACATCATATGGGCCTTGGAAGTTAGTGGCCAGAGGGTCATCAAAGCCACGTGCTTCATTATCTGAGTCATTAAAATCAGGCGTCGAAGCATTCAGTGTGGTACAAAAGTCGATGGCTGGAGAAATGGCCGCATTCAAATGAAAGTCACCATTGGCTCGGTCGATAAACTCTGGATCATCAGCCACGATTTCAGGTTCAACAGGCAGAGAACCAGTTTCATTAACCATCAAACACTCATATGGAAGTGTTGTGTTGGGTTGAACATCACCTCTATAAACCAGCGCGCCATCAGTGTTGTGGATGATTGATGAGAATATTTCTACGCTTCCGGTGTTGTTGATATTGGCTCCGCCAATACCGACATCATTATCAGCAATGGTGTTGTAATCAAGCAGCACTTCGCCACCGTTGATTCTGATGGTATCAATATCCGACCAGTCGGTATTGGCGTCATCACCATTATTCACAATTAAAGAACCTTCTACATCAAGGTTGGTAACAGTGGCATCTGCAACCTCGGCTAATGTATACATTGCGGTTCCGAAATCGGCGCGGTTGTTTCTGAATTCGGTGTTAGAAATATCAACCACAGCCCCTGAAGTGGCATATAAGCCGCCACCGCGTGTAGGGAATCCTGTTTGTGCAGATTGGTTATTACTGAGCTGGCTACAAGAGCCAGGGTTCCAGCAGGTGCCAAAAACGTATGATGATCTCATCACAAGATTGGCCTGATTTTCTACAGCAATACCACCACCTGATTGAGCCTCGTTATCACTGATGTAAGTGTTTAGCAGATTAACTGTGGTATTTGGGTCAGTGGCATATATGCCGCCACCAAATCCATCATTATTACCATCACTGTCAGCTGTATTAAAGTCAATATTAGCCGGGCGGGTGTTATCTCCTAAGCAGAAAAAGAAGCAGAATAAACCGCCATTTAAGAATGCGGTTCCACCTGATCTGACCGCAAGACCACCACCATTGCCAGTGGCTGTGTTGGATACTATTCCTCTTAAATCAAGAAACCCAACAGGATACGGTCTGCCAATATAACTGGTTAATACACACCCGGCTTCAATCAAAATTCCACCACCGTCACCGTTTGAAGCGACATTGTTGAAAACTCCTGATAAGCCGCCGTCGTCGTTATAAAAAATCGAAGAATTACTACCGTTACACCAAATTCCACCACCACTTGTGTCAGATGTGTTTGAAGCAACTATGGTGTTAAATAAGACAACATCAGTGTTGCCAGCAAAAACGCCCAAACCGCCGCCAGCACTGCCTTCGTTGAAACTTATGGTCGAATTGTTTATATTCAAAGCCAAGTCGGCTGTAATGGTGAAGACTCCTCCGCCCTGTAGAAAACCAGAAGATGTACCACCATCGATAGTCAACCGTTCCAGGGTCACGGTATTTCTTTGGGTATTACCTTGGATAATTATGGTTGCTGCTCCCGCGCCTGGTACGCCACTTATGGTTTGTTTTGAGTTATTGGTGACATCGTTTGCGGCGTCTGCACAGCTTGCATAGCCACCTTTTAAGATGACGCTGATGTCATCTATCAATAGGTTTTCCTCATAGGTCGAGTCTGCTATTCTGATTTCATCGTTACCGGCATCGATGGCATCTTGAATTCTTGATGTGCCTAATCTGAAGTCACATTGCACATCGTCACCGACTGTTACAATCGACCCTCCAACCGGCCCTCCAAGTTTTTCTTTGGCTTCTTGCATCTGGAGAACCGCCTGCATGGTGTGTTCTTCCATGGTCAGCTTGCCAGCCACCAAGGATGGTGCAGCCACTGAAAGCAGGGCCGCAGTTATAAATGTCTTTTTCATAATTCACCTCAATTAAAAATTTCTAATTTGAATCCTTTTCAAATTTTGTAACATTATTTTACACTTTCCAATCCTTAATGCTCAAATAAAACCGAGACGCAGTTCTCAAAAGTCAACATAAAATTGAAAAAAAGCCCTTTAAATCTTAATTTTTCATCTGATTCTGAAGATTTTCTGATAAATCATTGGTTTTGCAAAAATCGGTCACATTCAATTTGTTGCAGTCTTTTGATGGTTTTTGTATGATTCACTTAACTTTCTTACTTGTGTCAATAAACTGTGTCTGCGTTTGAACTAAGAATCATTATTTTTGTCATTGGCTTAATGGTATTGGGCTTGATTTATTACATGCACCATCGCAAGCCGTCTCACACGCGTAAAGAAATTGATGAGGATGAATTGTTTCAGATTGAGCCAGAATTAAATGTTCCCGATGAAACACCTCAAAACCAATCAGTGGCAACCCCAGAACCAAACGATCCAACAGAAAGAAAATTAGTGACGCTGTTTTTACATGCCAAAGATGGTTTACAATTTGATTGGCATCAAATCAAAGATGCCTCTGCAAAAGCTGGTCTTGAATACGGTGAGGATCATTTGTTTTATCGATATCGTCGTATTGGCTCGGAGAAAAAAGCCTTGTTTCTTGTCGCCAATATGTTGAAGCCAGGTGTGTTTGATCCCGATTTAAGGACCACAGGTTTGGTTTTTATCATGACACTGCCCGGTGAAATGAATGCCTTGGATTTATGGGATACCATGTTTCCGGTAGCCAAACGCATGGAGGAGTTGCTTGATGGTTCTTTGACCGATGAGAATCACAGCAGCTTTTCACGCCAAAGAATAGCTTCGATGCGAGAAGAGATGCGCTCTTTTGAAAGCGCCGAAACATGAGTAAGCAGTTCACTCGAACTGAGTATGAACAGCTCAAAGCCCAGCTCAACAACCATGCTTATCATTACTATGTGTTAGATGAACCATTGATCGCTGATGCAGAATACGATGTTCTGTATCAAGAATTACTCCAGATTGAAGCAAGCCACCCGGAATGGGTGACATCAGATTCACCCACACAACGTGTGGCTGATCAGCCTTTGTCTAAATTTGAAGCGGTGAAGCATGCGAGGCCGATGTTGTCTCTAGGTAATGTGTTTGCTCAAGAGGAATTAACTGATTTTGTTGAGCGCATTCATAAGTTGCTCGAAAAAGCCGGTCAGGGTATCAAAGAAATTAACTTTTCGGCAGAACCTAAATTAGATGGTTTGGCTGTCAGTATTCGATATGAGCAAGGACGCTTGTCACAAGCCGCTACTCGTGGTGATGGAACAACAGGTGAGGACATCACCGCAAACATAAAAACCATTCAGTCTGTGCCGCTTAAATTACGTGGTAATGATTATCCTGATGTATTTGAAGTTAGGGGTGAGGTGGTGATGCCGCGAGATGGTTTTGTTAAATACAATGAATGGGCACTGGCCAATGATGATAAGGTTTTTGCTAATCCACGCAATGGTGCTGCTGGTTCTTTAAGACAACTGGATCCACAAAAAACAGCGAAGCGACCTTTGGCATTCTATGCCTACTCGGTTGGCGTGGTCGAGCCAGCTCATGGTTTAACGTATCACAGTGAAGTATTGGCCTGGATCAAATCTTTGGGTTTGCCTGTCAATGTATTGAATAAAGTGGTTGCAGGTGAAAATGGTTGCGCTGAATATTATGAAAATATAGGCGCACAAAGGGCTGATTTGAATTTTGATATCGATGGTGTGGTTTATAAGGTCGATAACCTGGCCTGGCAGGATGCATTGGGTTTTGTGACCAAAGCCCCGCGGTGGGCAACAGCACATAAATTTCCAGCAGAAGAAGCCACTACAGTGGTTGAAAACATTGATGTACAGGTTGGGAGAACCGGTAGTATTACGCCTGTAGCCAGGTTAAAACCAGTGACTGTTGGGGGTGTGACGGTTACCAATGCCACATTGCATAACGAAGATGAAATCAAGCGTAAGGACGTAAGAATAGGCGATACGGTATTTGTTAGACGTGCAGGAGATGTGATTCCTGAGGTCGTGAAAGTAGTGCTTGCAAAACGCCCAAAGGGCACATCACCGTTTGTGATGCCGACGTATTGTCCAATTTGTGCCACCAAGTTATATAAAGCTGAGGGCGAGGCTGTGTTGCGCTGTCCTGCAGGTTTGAGCTGCGATGCCCAATTAAAAGAAAGCATCAAACATTTCGCTTCACGTAAGGGTATGGACATTGAGGGTTTGGGTGATAAGTTGGTTGAGCAGTTGGTAGATGCAGGCTTGGTTAATACCCCGGCCGATTTATATCATTTAACCGAATCGCAAGTGGGGGGTTTGGAACGTATGGCACAAAAATCAGCACAAAACTTGTTACAAGGAATCAGTGAGTCAAAACAAACCACTTTACCAAGGTTTATCTATTCCTTGGGTATTCGAGAAGTGGGGGAGGCGACGGCTCTGACTTTGGCCACTGAATTAAAAACCCTGCCAAACATCATGCAGACTGATGCCGAAGCCTTGCAGGAGTTGCCTGATATTGGTGCAGTTGTGGCACAAAAAATAATCAGCTATTTTGCGGTTTCATCTAATAAGGAAGTCATTGCTGCGCTGCTTGATGTTGGCATCAGCTGGCCCGTTATTGAAGCACCAGCCCAAAGTAAACAGCCTTTGGCTGATCAAGTGGTTGTGTTAACAGGTAAATTGAATGTCTTTACCCGAGCTGATGCAAAAAATCGATTGCAGGAGTTGGGCGCTAAAGTCACCTCGTCAGTTTCGGCCAAGACTAATTATGTTCTGGCTGGTGAAAATGCTGGCTCTAAATTGCGCAAAGCCGAGGAACTGGGTGTTACGGTTGTTGATGAAGCGTGGCTAAGCGCTTATTTGGAATAAACAAACAGTGCGCTTTGGTTCAGTATGAGCAGGTCTTAATCAAAGCCATCAGCAAAAATTAAAAACGGACTGATGAATTCTCCAAAACCTTCTTTGAAGATTCGGTCAACAAAAATGCCATTGTTGCAGATTAGGTTGCTGGTTTCGCTGGTCAAAAAAAGCAGCTTATTTTTTACCCAATAGCGACTCTGAACGATTCCAATGGCTTGATTGTTGGTTAATAAAGTAAAGTTACCAGCATTATTTAGAGGTGTTAAGTTACCTGGGCGCAAACAATTGGTTGCTTCGGAGTCAGTAACGGTGATGGTTTTATTGGCTAAATTAGATGTTACATTGCTGTTAACCCCGTAGGCATGGCCATCAAGTATCAGTTCGAGTTGGTTTTGAGCCATAACAGGTGTTGTACTCAACAACACCGAGACGCACAGGGCAGTCTGTTTGGATAAATTTCGCATGATTAACAGTTGTTGGTTGACTGTGGCTCATGGTAGCTGCTGATATGTTTAGTTTTGGCTAAGGAGTTGTTAATTATCTGTTTTGATTTTAGAAGCCAGTACCAAGGCGCAGGTAAAAACGCGCTTCGCCATCATGGCTGTAACCACTGCCCAGAAACATCACGGTGTCCTGAACGTCAAATGAAATACCTGCAGAAAATCCATAAATCATTTCCTCGATGTTGATGTTGCGTTGCCACACATTGCCCCAGTGAGTTTTGATATTTAAATTAGGCACGCCAATGATAGGTAAGTCTAGAGAATCAAGGGGCGTATGCCACCCTAGTTCAAACAAGAACGCATTCAGTCCAAGTAAAGATTGGGTGGGGTAACCCGCAAAATCATCAATGCCGCCATAGGCTTTGAAAAATTCATGGTTATTGACTAAATCAGTGAAATCAAATTTGAGGCGTAAGTGTGCGGCTGATTTTTCAAAGAAAGGAAAGCGTTTAAAGCCATCGAAACTTAAATACTGTACCCGGTCAAAGATGCCCAGTTCGGCTCTGATGTCGTAACCATTTCTCGCTGCAATGACCTTCTCGAGGGTGTCATAGCCATAATTTACTTTCAGGCCGATGGTGCGGTTGATGGCAGTGTCAAAATCAATGTCATTAATAACAGGAACAATGCTTTCGTCTTGATACCAAATGCCAGCGCGCAGTTCACTGTTAATGTTGGGGTTGTAGCCAAGGTTGATACCAAAGCCAAACTTTTTGTGATCATACTCACCAGTGGCATCCAGGTCTTCATAAAAACGTCTGGTGTCTTTAATGGTGTCAATATTGGCTGTGGCAAAATACTTGCTTTCAAAGTCCAGAGGCTGGTATAACTCACTCTGCCAGGATAATACCGAACCAACACTGAGGTCGTTAATCCAACGCCCCCCTTTGCTGTTGATGTTGTAGCGATGATGGCGTACCAAAAGAGAGATCAATGTGTTTGAGTCAAAGTCATCGGCTACTTTCAGGCCGAATTTAAGGTAGTCTGGTCCCCAGCGTTTTTCTTGAACCTTGAAAATGATTCCCTTGTTCTGTTCGTTGTTCTTGTCAACATGATAGGTGATAACCTGGATGTCTTCTTCTTTGGCTACCACTTGATCAACAAAATCCTGAACCACCTTGGCCTTAAATTCTTGACCAATGAGGTCATTTGCTCTGGCCATCAGTCGAGAAGTTGATGTTCTCTTATTGCCAGTGAATTCTACGAAACTGATGCGGCTTGGGATTTCGCGAGGTAAAAAGTTTCGACTTTCCAGATGCGTGATGAATTCGTTGTCAGTCAAACTCAACGGTGATAATTGGTCTGATAATTGATAAGTGGTTAAATAGCCATCATTGATCATTTCAGTTGCGCGATCAAACATCGAAGCATCAATGCCATTTAGTGTTGGTTCAATCACGATATCAGCCAACTTCAGCGAGCGCTTTGTGTTTTGAACCAATGCCACATCAATACTTTGATAGGTAACGGCCAACACCGAAGACTCCTCATTAACCTGAGCAAGTGGTGATGAAATATTGACTGCAATAACAACATCGGCTCCCATGGCTTTGACCACATCCACTGGTAGGTTGTTTAGCATACCACCATCAACCAGCATTCGGCCTTGGTGTTTTACCGGCCCAAACACCAGCGGTACCGCCATTGATGCCCGCATAGCCATGGCCAAATCACCATGATCAATGACATAGGCTTCGCCTTCATTCAAGTCAGTTGTCACCGCTCGAAAAGGGATTGGAAATTGGTTGAAATCCTGTTCACTGAAAGAGCCGACTAATCGTTGTAGTTCTAACATGACTTTATGATCACCAACCAAGCCGGTACCGGATTTAGCACCTTTTTTGGAAATACCGATTTCCAGATCAGCAAAGTAATCTTTTTCTTCTTGGCGTTGTTGATAATCTTTAAGCTGTCTTTTGGCGGAAGGTTTTAACGCATCATCCCAGTCGACTGATTGTATGGCCCACTCCAAATCTTCTGGGCTCATGCCTGTTGCATACAGGCCTCCAACAATACTGCCCATGGAAGTGCCCGCAATGTAATCAATGGGGATGTTCTTTTCTTCTAGTGCCTTAAGTACCCCCACATGTGCCATGCCCCGTGCTCCACCACCAGAGAGGGCCAAGCCAACTTTAAGACGCTCACGTGCTTCACTGGCCCATGAAAACAGCATGATGGTGCAAAATAAAAGACGTTTAAATTGTGCCGCAAGAAAAAACATCAAGCCAAATCTTTTTAAAGGATATACAGAAAAGTTTAATCAAATTAAGTGAATAACACCATGACTAAATCCTTGAATTGTGAGCTGGTTCAGAAATTAGCTTGCTAAAATCAGTTAGTTACTGTGGGTTCAATGGAGGTTCAATTACCAAGCTGCGCTGAAAATCCCCGTCTTGATTGTAACCTTTCAGTGTAATTGTATCGCCAATACTGAATTCAAAAAGTTTCTTTCGATATTGGTCAAATGAATTAACTTCTTCATCATTTAAATGGGTGACTACATCCATGATTTTTAAACCTGCTTTATCGGCAGCACTGTTCGGATGAACCTTATGAACCATAATACCTTTTGCTGGTTTTGGTATGCCATAAATAACATATGCAGTATCTACCAAGAAACCCAGACCAACCCAACCTCTGAGTACTTTGCCATGTTCAATCAGCTCATTAACTATTCTTACAGTGGTGTTAGATGGAATGGCAAAATTTATCCCTTCGGCACCAAACTGTCCATAATTGACTGCGCTTAAGCTGGCTGCGCTTAAACCAACCACTTGGCCGAATGGGTTAATCAAGGGGCCGCCTGAATTGCCTAGGTTGATGGCAGCATCAGTTTGGATATAGTTTTCTAATTGCACTGCTTGTGATTCTACCAGACCTTGACGACCGGTGGCACTGACTATACCTAATGAAGCACTTTGGTTTAAGCCATATGGGTTGCCAACGGCCAGTACTACATCGCCAGTATTGATCAAATCACTGTCAGCAAACTCAGCTGGTTGTAAGTCCTGGGCATTAATTTTTATTACTGCCAAGTCTGTTAAAGGGTCTGCGCCAACATAACTGGCTTCAAAGGCGCGGTTATCCCACAAATAAACAATCACCCGCGTTGCACCATCTATCACGTGTTTGTTGGTCACAATGTGACCAGTGGATGAAACGATAACGCCAGAACCTAAATAATTTTTGGTTAGAAAAGGTGCTTTGGGTGAAATGCTTGGTGTATTTGATGTTATTTTTTGGTTGCTTTGGGTCTGGATGCTGACTACAGACGTGGTGATTTTATTGATGGCTGGCGCATACGAAAACAACAGCTGTGGTTGTTGGGTATCTGGCTTGTTTTGTTTAAGCTGTCCAGAAGCCAGCACATACAGAAAAGCACAGGCTAAACCAATAATCGCGTACTTGCTGATAAATTGTAAGGTGTTAATCATGTAGCTAAATATAGGGTAAAGTTGACTTTTTGTACATAAGAAATCACCGCATATTTGGGTGACAAAGTAAAAAAGTATATCTGAATTAAGTCAATGCTTGGGTCTTTGACTGTTATGATATTTCAGAGTTCAAAAAAGCTTTATAGATTGCTTGGCCGAGTGTGAGCTTCGTTATTCAAGCAAAAAGCTTGTTACCTTTCTGGTAAACCGCCATGCCCTCATTACCTGCACGCGCCACGGTATTCAAAACTGGCTTCTTTATCTCCGATAAAACCGCCAATCTTTCATTACCTGCACACGCCACGACACTCAAGCAAGGCTTCTTACCTTTCAGGTAAACCGCCATGCTCTCATTGCCTGCGCTGGTCGAGCCGATCATCGGCTATCCATTGTGGATTAAATTGAGCCATGGCTATGAAAAGACTTTAAAATCTTGTAAAATTGCCGCGATTTGATAATAGATTCATCTTGTGAGCCAGTTCTGTTCGCAAGATTTAATTCATTAGGGGTTAATTCAATGACTGATAATGTCAATAAAAGTCGTCGCACTTTATTGCTCAGCACTGGCGCTGTGGGCGTTGTGGGTGCAGGATTTGCAGCCGTGCCTTTTCTTAAATCTTGGCTGCCTTCTGAGCGAGCAAAAGCTGCAGGTGGACCAGTTAAAGCGGATATTTCAAAGCTCGAATCAGGCCAAATGCTCAATGTGTTGTGGCGGGGTCAACCAGTGTTTTTAGTAAATCGAACTGATCAACAAATCGATGTATTGGAATCGCTGAATGGTAAATTAAAAGATCCAGATTCTGAAAGTAGTGTGCAGCCTGAATATGTTGATAAGCTCTACAGATCTAGAAAAGAAAATCTTTTAGTGGTGGTTGGTATCTGTACTCATCTGGGCTGTTCTCCTAAGTATTATCCGGATTTGGTACCACAACAATTCGATGCGGAATGGAAAGGCGGATTTTTCTGTCCATGCCATAGTTCCAGATTTGATATTTCAGGTCGTGTATTTTCGGGATCACCAGCCAGTCGTAATTTGGACATCCCTCCGTATACATTTTTAGATGAAAACACCATCGAAATTGGTAGTGATGGGGAGCAAGCATAATGGGTAAGATTGCAAGTTCAAACAGTAAAGGCGGTTTCATGGGCTGGATCAATGATCGATTGCCTGTGACACAGTTCTATAAAGATCACCTTTCTGAATATTACGCACCAAAGAATTTTAATTTTTGGTATTTCTTTGGTTCACTGGCGTTGTTGGTTTTGGTCAACCAAATCCTAACGGGGATTTGGCTAACCATGCACTACAAGCCTGACGCATCACAAGCCTTTGGCATGGTTGAGTACATCATGCGTGATGTGCCTTGGGGTTGGTTGATTAGGTACTTGCACACCACCGGTGCATCGGCATTCTTTATTGTGATTTACTTCCACATGTTTCGAGGGTTGCTCTATGGCTCATACAAAAAACCCAGAGAATTGGTGTGGTTGATAGGTATGGTTATCTATCTGGCCTTAATGGCAGAAGCTTTCATGGGTTATGTTTTGCCCTGGGGTAATATGTCTTACTGGGGAGCTAAAGTGATTACCCAGTTATTTGGTGCAGTACCTTTTGTGGGTGATGCATTGGTTGAATGGGTCCGGGGGGATTATTTAATCTCTGATGCAACATTGAATCGATTCTTTGCACTGCATGTGGTGGCGTTGCCTTTGGCTATTGTGGCCTTAGTGGTTATACATATCGCAGCACTGCACACTGTAGGTTCAAACAACCCTGAAGGTGTGGAGATTAAGCAACACAAAGATGAAAATGGTAAACCATTAGACGGTATTCCTTTCCATCCGTACTACACTGTCAAAGATATTTTTGGCGTGGGTGTGTTCTTGCTGATATTCCTGTTCATCGTATTTGTTAAACCTGATATGGGTGGCCTGTTCCTTGAACATGATAATTACGTGCCGGCTAACCCAGCTGTAACACCAGAGCATATTAAACCAGTGTGGTATTTCACTCCATTTTATGCCATGTTGCGTGCGGTACCAGATATGCAGCTAGGTGCGCTGATTATGTTGTTAGCGATTGTGGTGTTATTTTTCTTGCCTTGGCTAGATCGTTCCCCTGTTAAATCAATTCGATACCGCAGGTGGCCCTTCAAACTCATGCTGAGTTTATTTGCTGTGGCGTTTGTTATTCTGGGTTGGCTTGGTATGCAGGGAGCAACGGAGCTTTATAAGTTGATGGCTCAGGTATTAACCGCTTTTTACTTCTTCTACTTTGCTTGGTTATTCTTCTACAGTCGTAATGAGAAATACCATGAAGTGCCAACGAGAATAGAGGATCACTGATGAAAAAAATTATACTATTGATATTATTGATGGCCAGCCCTTTATTAATGGCTGCAGGTGGTGGATATTACATTGGTGAGAAAGTACAGACCAATATCCGTTCAACAGAGTCATTAAGAAAAGGAGCTAAAACCTATATGAACTATTGTATGGGTTGTCATTCAATGGATTTTCAGCGATACAACCGTGTGGCCGCTGATTTAGAATTGACAGAAGATGAAATGATGAACGGGCTGGTACTGACTGATGCCAAGTTCACTGATAAAATGACCATTGCCATGGATGAAGTTCAGGCCAAGCAATGGTTTGGTAAGGCACCGCCTGATTTAACGGTCATTGCTAAGGCCAGGGGTTTAGATTGGTTATATAACTTTTTGATCAATTTTTATGCAGACCCCAAATCAGTAACCGGGTGGAATAATTTGACTTTACCCAATGCTTCTATGCCACATGTTTTGTGGGAGTTGCAAGGTGTCAGAACCGCTCATTTTGAAACTCACACCGATGAAGAAGGTAATGAGCACAAGGAATTCAAAAACTTTGAAACAGTTGTGGCAGGTAAGCTGAGTGAGCAAGAGTATAAAGATTTGGCTGGAGATTTGGTTAATTTTTTGGATTACTCATCTGAACCAGCTCAATTAACCCGTATGGCATATGCACCTTGGGTGCTGTTATTTGTCTCGTTGTTTACATTTTTGGCTTATTTATTGAAAGTAAACTATTTCAGGGACATTCACTGACTCAGCAAATCAAGCTTTACTTAACAAAAAAGTCAAAATTTGATAAAATAAAGGGTTTTTGCGGTGTTGTACCGCAAAAACCCTTTTAACGTTTGAACAAAGGAGAAAATATAGGTGTCTATTATCGAGCGTGGACGATCAGTTATAACCATTTACTCAGAAACAGATGCATTTGATTCGCATCGAATTCGTTTCCTTTTGGCAACTAAAAGTATCAACTGCAAAATTATTTCTGTAGACAGGGCCGATCCACCAGAGGATTTGTTGGCTAACAATCCCAAACTTGAAATACCAACTTTGGTTGATCGGGATATGCATTTATATGGTGTTAATGTCATTACCGAATATTTGGACGAAAGGTACCCACATCCGCCGTTAATGCCACCAGATCCGATGACCAGAGCGCGTCTGCGATTCACTGTATATCGTTTAGAAAATGGTTGGTTCAAATACGTTGACAAAATTGAAAACTCAGTGGGTGATGTAAAAAAACAAGCGGTGGAAGACTTAACTGGTGAATTGGTTGCGGCAGAGGCGTTGTTCAGTGAAAACCCTTATTTCATGAATACTGACATGACCCTGGTTGATACAAATTTGGTGCCATTCTTATGGCGTTTAGAGCATTATGGTTTAGATTGGGAATCACTACCCAAGTCTTTACGTAACTATGCCCATCGTATGTTTCAGAGTAAAGCATTCAAGAAGAGTATTACTGAATCCGAGCGTGAGTACAGATTTGATTTTTGATCCTGACATGACCTCTGTTAAGCCTTATTTTATTCAAGCGTTGCACCAGTGGATTACAGATAATGGCATGACCCCATTAGTAGTGGTTGACGCTACTTACAATGGCACCAGAGTCCCTGATGGCGTGATAGAAGATGGCAAGGTTACTTTGAACGTTTCTTATGATGCGGCAGATCACATTCAAATGGATGATGAATTACTGACATTCAATGCCCGCTTTTCAGGCGTTTCCCATGCCATCATCGTTCCGATGGAAGCAGTAACAGCTATTTATGCCAGAGAAAATGGTAAAGGCATGATGTTTGAAGTTGATCACGATGAGGTTATTGCTGAAGAAACCAAATCAAATGAAAAGCAAACACCAGAACAACTTAAGCAAACCAGAAAATCACATTTGAAGTTGGTTGATTGATATGCAAGCACAAAATGCGATAAACAATACTGTAGATACCGCCGAGCAAACAGTGCCTGTGAGTGATATCACCCAAATCATCAATAATTTATCGAGTTACTTACCAGAGTCTTGGCAACCCTATTGGGATCAGGTGCAGTCTATACCTATGCTGGCGTTCGTAGTGATAGTGGCACTGGGCTATGTCATGGCTAAAATTGGTGTGATGGTTTTCACTAAAAGCTTGTCTCAAATTACCAAGCGGACCAAAAGCGATGTTGATGACCAATTGATTAATGTGCTGAGGAAACCGTTTTTTCTTACCATTTTCTTTTTCTTTTTAGGCATGGCTGTCAAAACCATTGGTTTGTCGACTGGTTTGGAAAAAACACTCATTAGGCTATTGGCCAGTCTCTTGGTTCTGAGTTGGATGATGCGTGGCTTTAACGTGTTGCGTATCCTGTTAGACACATTGTCAAGAAACAGGGAACGTTTTGAGGTTATTCAACCCAAGACCATACCCTTGTTCGAGCTGGTTGGTAAGATTTTATTGATAGGTTTGGGCTCATACATTTTATTGACCATCTGGGGCATCAACCCCACAGCATGGCTAGCATCAGCGGGTGTCATAGGTATTGCTGTTGGTTTTGCTGCTAAAGACACCTTAGCTAACCTATTTTCAGGTTTTTTTATCATTGCAGACACACCGTATAAGGTTGGTGATTTCGTTAATTTGGATTCAGGTGAGCGTGGTATGGTTACCCATGTGGGTATGCGCTCAACACGATTACTCACTCGAGATGATGTAGAAATTACCATTCCTAACAATGTGATCGGTAATGCCAAAATCATCAATGAAAGTACTGGTCGATGGGAAAAAAGTCGCATAAGGATTAAAGTTGGTGTCGCCTACGGTTGTGATGTAGAACAGGTATGTGAGGTTTTAAAAAAAGTGGGCGAGTCTCATTCAGAAACAGTTGATGAGCCAGCACCAAGAGTTAGGATGCGGGCTTTTGGAGCATCATCCTTGGACTTTGAATTGTTGGCCTGGATTCCAGAACCAGTTTTACGGGGTCGAATTAAGCATGAATTACATATGCAGGTTTATGCTGCGTTGAATGCTGCTGAAATTGAAATTCCTTACACAAAACAAGATATTTACATCAAAGAATTCCCTAGCAACCAAGCATAAATTGATGTCCCAGCTGTGCAAGCCGATATTAAAAAACTGATTGCGCAATTGCCTGGTCATGTCATGATCAAGGATTTATATCGACTTAAAAATCAACTGCAAAAAGCCCAAAAATCACCTCAAAAACTGGCACAGGTGTTAGCTGTTGTCACAGCAAGCCAACAACAGTATAAAAGGCGGGTAGCAGAAGTACCAAAAGTAGATTTAGAACCAGATTTACCAATCAGTCAGCAGGCTGTGAAAATTGCTGAAACCATCAAAAAAAACCAAGTCACCATCATAGCCGGTGAAACTGGTTCGGGTAAAACCACCCAAATCCCTAAAATATGTTTACAAGCCGGGTTAGGTACAGCAGGTCAGATCGCCTGTACCCAGCCCCGTCGAATTGCCGCCAAGTCTGTGGCACAAAGGGTTGCGGATGAAATTAAACAGCCATTGGGTAAAGCCATTGGTTATCAAGTTCGCTTTGATGAAAAATTCAGTACTGATGGTTATGTCAGGTTTATGACTGATGGGATTTTGTTACAGCAGACACTACGTGATAAATGGCTTAATGACTATGACACCATCATCATAGATGAGGCGCATGAGCGCAGTCTAAATATTGATTTCTTACTGGGTTTTGTTAAACAATTAATTGATGAGCGTGCCGATTTAAAAGTCATCATTACTTCGGCCACAATTGACACTGAGAAATTTTCCAAACACTTCAATGATGCACCCATCATCAATGTCAGTGGCCGATCATATCCGGTTTCGGTGCATTATCGACCATTGGATGAAAATAACATTGAGCTTAACCAAGGCATTATTCGTGCCATTGATGAAGTCTATGCGCACAGTCCAGATGGAGATGTGTTAATTTTTCTGCCTGGTGAACGTGAAATAAACGAAGCAGCGGATCAATTACAACGTAAACATTTGCCGAACACTGAAGTTTTGAAACTGTATGCAAGGTTGACTGCAGCAGACCAAATGAAAATCTTTAAACCAGGTGATAAAAGACGGGTTATTTTATCAACCAATGTTGCTGAAACTTCCTTGACTGTTCCCAGAATTCATTATGTGATTGATTCTGGTTTGGCTCGTATCAGTCGTTATTCAGCGCGCAGTAAAATACAAGGTTTACAAATTGAGACCATTGCTCAAGACAGTGCCAATCAACGCAAAGGGCGTTGTGGCAGGATTGCTGACGGAAACTGTTACCGGTTGTATTCGGAACAGGATTTTGAGAGCAGACCAGAACACACCGATGCTGAGATTTTGCGTACATCTTTGGCCTCGGTGATTCTACAAACTCATGTGCTGAATTTAGGCCACCTCACGGAATTTCCATTCATTGATCAACCAGATTTCAAAATGATCAGCGATGGTTATCAATTATTGATTGAGCTGGAAGCATTGGACGAAGGGCAACAACTGACCAAGACTGGTCGAATGATGGCACATTTACCGATTGATGTGCAGTTAGCCAGGATCTTAATTAAAGCCAACGGTCTGGGTTGTTTACAAGAGCTGTTGATTATCGTTGCAGGCTTGTCCATTCAGGATCCACGTGAAAGACCCTTGGAATGGTCTCAAGCGGCTGACAAGGCCCATGCTAAATTCAGCCATGAACGTTCAGATTTTATGGCTTTGTTGAAGCTCTGGAACATGCTCAACAAAAAGCGAAAGGATTTAAAAAACAAAGGCTTTAAACAATGGTGTAGAGATAATTTCATATCTATCAAGCGGTACATGGAGTGGCGTGATGTGAATCGCCAATTGAGCCAATTGATCAAGCGCCAGAAAATGGTTTTGAATGATAAACAAGCAGATTATGAACAAATTCACAAAGCCTTATTGGCTGGTTTCATATCACACATTGGCGTGCATCAATCTGACAAAGAATACATGGGCACCAGAAACAAAAAATTCATGATATTCCCTGGCTCAGGTTTATTCGGTAGAAACCCCAAGTGGATTTTAGCAGGTGAAATTGTACATACCTCAAAAGTTTTTGCCCGGATGGTGGCTGGTTTGGATGTACTTTGGATCAACGATGTGGGCCGACACCTGATTAAAAAATCATACTACGATCCATTTTGGTCAAAAAAGCATGGTTCTGTTATGGGTTATCAGCGCAGCGTTTTACTGGGTTTGGTTTTGAGTGAAAAACACCAAATTCATTATGGTCCTAAAGACCCTAAAACGTCACGTGAGTTATTTATCAGCCAAGGATTGGTTGAGCAGTTTATGCACACACGCATGGCGTTTTTTCATCACAATGCCAAATTGATTGCTGCCATACAGGCTGAAGAAGACCGCTCGCGTAAAAAGGACTTATTGATTGATCACAACACGCTTTATGATCTGTATGATAAAGTCATTCCAGCAGGTATTTATTCGGAGGTACAACTGCGCAAATACATCGCTAAAAATGGTGATCATGCACTGCGTTTTACTGATGAAGACCTGTATATACATCAGGCACCCAAAGACAGAGAGCAGCTGTTTCCAGAAACCATTAAAGTACGGAATCTCGAACTGAGACTCACTTATGAATTTCAACCTGGTAGCGACAGCGATGGTGTCACCGCTCACATTCAATTACCGTGGTTGAATGCTTTGAATACCAATGATTTTGAATTTTTGGTACCGGGCTTGTTGCCTGAAAAATTAGAAATGCTGATCAAAGGCTTACCCAAAAGCATTCGCCGTGGCCTGTTTCCGATTAAAGAATATGCCCAGGTTTTGAGTGAAACCTTGGATCATGGGGAAGATTTTTATCAACAGCTGGTTAAAATTGTTTTCAAGAAAAATGGTTTACAAACCCAAGTGAGTGATTGGCAATCAAGCAAGCTGGATGATCACTTGAGATTCAGGTTTGTGGTTTATGATAACAAGAAAAAAATCCTGAAAAGTAGCCGTGATTTTAATACATTGGCTGCAGACTTTGCCCAAAAAGCCAACCGCAGTTTTCAAAAGACTGCTTCGAAAGCCAAGAAAATTGATGGTGCACGTGACTGGGTTTTTGGTGATCTGGCTACAAAAGTACAATTAGATAACGGTTTGCCTGCTTATCAAGGCATTGTTGACCAAGGTGATGGTGTTGGTTTGAGGATGTTTGAACACCCCCACCAGGCCGAGTTACAACACAAGCAAGGTATCAAACGTTTGTTAAATCTGAAATACCCAAAAATCATCAAACAAGCGCAAAAAGTAGAAATCAGCCTCAAGGCAGAAATGGCCTGGAATGTGTTGGAAAGTGGGGACAAATTGATTGATGAATTGCTGGATGCATTAATTGAAAAACAGATTGATGGGTTTGGTTTTGTCAGTCGCCAGGAACAATTTGATCAACTGGCTGATACACTCAGTAAAAAACTCTATAAAACCACCTATGATTGGTCACAAAAACTCGATCCAGTGGTACAACAATGGTATCAGGTTTGGCAGTTGGTTGAAGCAAAAGCCGATCTATTGACCGAAGCGAGTTACAACGATCTGCAATACCAACTAGACTATCTTGTCTATGCAGATTTTGTGCACCATATTCGCCTGCCTGATTTGGACAATTATCCGAGGTACTTCAGCGCCATAAAAATGCGCCTTGAAACGGCCATGCATTCGCCACAAAAAGAAGCTGACAAACTACAAGAATTATCAGCCGTCAGTAAACCTTTTTATGATTATTGTGATCAAGTGGATGAATTCACGGCAGCCCATCAAGAGTTTCTGATGCTACTGGAAGAACTCCGCGTTTCGCTGTTCGCTCAAAGTCTTGGTACCCAACAGAAAGTATCAGTAAAACGACTGAAACAAGCATTCAAAAACCTGTAGCAACGAAAGTTGGGATCAAAAAAGGAGCCAATAGGCTCCTTTTTTTGTTCTTGTGATTTTTATCAGTTATTAGCTTGACAGCCTTGAACAGTCGGGTTGTCAATATACCAACCTTCAGCACCAACCGCACTATCTGTTCCCAGGCGGAATCTAAATTGGACTGTTTGGCCAGCATAGTTATCCAAGTTGACCACCGAGATGTCAATTTGATTTCCTGCAGCGGGTACAGCAGCAGAAGCACACCAGGCTTGCAACCCTGAAATTGGGCTGTTAGGGTTTGTAGTGATGGCACCGTTGTACTGGTCACCTAACAACTCAGCACTGCTGATTTGAGTGAAGTTGTTACCGCCATCAGTGGAAATTTCTAATAGGCCGCCATCCCAACAAGCATTGCTACCAGAACCTGAATCAGTTTCAAGTTCCTGGTAGTTCCAGTATGACAAGGACAGTGGGGATTCGGCGATACTCGGTAACACAATGGGTGGTGAAACCAGATATTGGTCAGAACTGGTGGGCACATCTTGTGCAAAGAATGCGCTGCCAGCGAAAGCTTGTGTTGTACTCTGTGTCCAAGTGTTTGTGCCTACTGGGGCAGTTGGTATAGACCAGTCACTGACGTCCCCTTCTAAGTCATCAAAGAAAACGATGTTAGGTGAGGTGCCGTTGATACACTCAGCTGGCGTACCTGTAACAAAACTACCTGTCGTGAATTGGAAGGTTGCTGAACTCACTCCGTCACCACAATTATTCAAACCAACTACACGCCAAAAATAAGTCGTGTTAACAGCTAAGGACTGTTCAGGTGTGTAAGTCAGGGCGTCTGTTACAGCGCTGACAATGATGTTATTGAAGTTTGCATCAGTAGCTAATTCAAATCGGTAATTCAAAGCTGCGGTAACGGTATTCCATTCGAATGTGGGTAACGATGCGACACCTGTACTGTTATCAGCAGGGGAATTTAAAACAGCTGGATCAGAGGTTGTGGCGTCTGAAATGCTGAGTCTATAAACCAGTGTATCAGTGATACTGACAGAAGTAGCAGTTAAAGTCATATCAACTTCAGCAGATGCTTGACCTGTCAGTCCACTGAGCAAGAAGCCACCAGTAGCAGGGAAGCTTGTGAATGTGGTTCCAGCTGGGTAGCTTACAATTGATCCTACAGGCTCACCACTGAGACTGACTTCGACTGATTCAGTAAAGTTGTTGAATGCATTGAGGCCAAAATCATAAGTGGCCTCATCGGTAGTGGCAGAGCATAATTGAATGGTCTGTGATACCGTTTGATCCAATGAGAATGAAGGTTCGCCACAGTTTGCCATCTTGAAGGAGCAAACACGGTTGCTCCAGTTGGCATTGGCTGTGGTTGGTTGATATTCTACCGAAGCCCAGAAAGTACATTCATCTACGGGATCGACACTTAAGGATGAATAATCACCCCAACGACCACTTGAACTGGTTTGCGAGCCACCGCCATCAACACAAACCTCCTCGTTTCTTAAAGTGTTTGGAGTGTCGTTGTGACCTCGGGTAGTGAATCTCACCCCTGGGAATATACCCAAGTCGCTATTAGCAGCAGAGTAAGCAACACCGATGTTACCATCTTGGTCGACTGAAATACCTGGCATCCATCTGTCTGTCCCATCAGGTGCATATTCACCTTGATTGACCACTACAGGGTTCAGGATAAGTACTGGATCAAAGCCATTTTCAAAAATCAAGTCGGCTGCACCTGGACCAGTGGAGGTTGGAAAATCAAGTTGTGCCCACCTCACACCAGCTTGACCACCGCCTACATTAACTGGAAAACTGAAAACCAATGTGTTATCTAAACCTTTATCAGCAGGGTATGCTCGGAAACTTGAACGGTACATAATGCGCCCGAAAGAGGCTAAAGTGTCGAGTTGTTGACCAGTGTTGGGTTGTGCAACACTGCCGGGTCCAGGGGCCCATGACTCACCAGCAGCAGCAATAAATGGTGTTGAAAGTGTTGAATTATTAACGTCATTCCAATCCACACAAAAGTTAACAATTTGATAACCTTGTTGGTCTGGTCGCCCTAAAACAAAAGGATTACACATACCAGCCGGGGGTAATTCTTTGCTTTCTAAATGTGCAGGCTGGGCACCAAAGCTTGAGGCGCCAAAAAAATTGGTATCCGTAAAACGCACAAATTGTGCTGGATCGCCGGTTAACATTGCATCCCTCTCAACCACAGCGTAAGAAGCTTGGTTAAATCCTTGGTTGGGTCCACCAACATCAACAAAATCATGAGTTACAAAGTAGTAACCACTTCTTTGGCCCGATTCATCATCCCATATACCGATGTGTGGGTAATCATTAAATTCGCCGGTAAAAACAAATTCATAACGATGGTATGGACCCTGAGGGTCGTTTGTTGTAGAGATGGCAAAGCATTGTCTGCCATCGGGGTTGCCTGAACTGGTGAATTGACTGAATACCCAGCGATCTACATTTTTGTCGTACAGAACGATTGGATCACCGGCGTTGTTAGTTTCGCAGTTACCGCCGAAACCATCCCAAAAAGAGTTACCGATAAAAGGTCCGGCGGCAACTGAGCCATCACTTTTGTTCATGATTTTCCAACCAAGATTTACGTATTGGATGTAATATTGAATACCAACGTCGCCATTGGTATCAGGTGGTAAAGGTGCACCACCAATGACAGCTATGTTATCAGCGGCAGTGAATCCATCAACACTGATGTCAACCATCGGCGAATCCAGTCCATTGGTACCATTAACGCCAGCACTAGGTTGTGGTGCAGCATTTAAAAAATCCATCTCAGCTTGGCTGGGAGGTATGTTCAATATATTAGGTATTTCGAACTCAGCGGGTATATTTTGCTGGCTTGTGTGGGTTTGCTTTTCGATATTCTTAAGCATCTCACGCAGAGGTGGCGAAGTATCAAATCTGACAGCTTGACCAGTTATGAGTCGCTTATCAGTCTTCGCTGCAGAAACATTTGAGCTGGGTATGCTTAGGATTAGGGCGGACAGCAGTAAGCCTGCTTTGGGTAAGCTTGGTATATTCATGGACTTCCTCTTTAGAGTTATAATTGTGGTAGCGAGTCTAATTTATCTTGAGCTCAATTACAAACAGTCATTGGACTCATTATTCATATTTCTGAACGTATCTCTTTAAAATACGTCTTGAAGTGTTGCTGACTAATGATTCGGTCAAACGGCTTTTTGCTAACTGTAATGTTTTTTCTGGGCAGATTTGATGCAATTGTAATAAGGCCAGTTCTGTAATGCTTGGGTTATTGGAGCGTGTCCAGCGTTGATATATGTCCCAGGTTCCTAGTTTATGGGACTTAAGAAAATTCAAAGCTTCATAAATCAGAGTTGGTGTTGTAGATTCGCTACTCAAATTGATGGGGATGTGAGTGAGCATTTCAGTCACTTTGGGTGCCATTTCTTTAACGCCTAGGGCGCTATGAAAATCTTGCCTGTTTTCAAGAAAGGCAGTAAGGGTGCCGCTACTGACACTGGAATCAAGAAATACATTTAACAACTGCTCAAGTTGATTGGGGTTCAATTGTGCAGGTAAGCCATTCCAGTTTATCAGCTCTCGAATAAAGAACTCTTGAATTTTTGGGTCTTCATTATTGATGCCTGTTAAGATATTTTGGATCAATTGTTTTGGGTTGGATTGGGCCATTTGCGGGTTTGTAGCCATTTGTTTTTTGAGTTGCTCATGGCTGCGGAATATTGCTGGTTCAGCCCCTTGCACGGACATCGGCACAGGCCCATTTTCTAACGGTAGATAACGGGTGATACCATCAATTTTAGTTTTTCTGTGTGTTCGATAGGCAATGATGTATTTTTCTTTTGATGACAAGGATGAAGCCAAGTCATTATCAACCAGAATCTGAATGGTTTTTTGGGACTGGTTATGAATGTCGTGCAGCAGCAAAAAGTTAAGCTGCCATTGCTTACTTTTTTTCAAGTATTTTTTATTCGTTAGCACTGTTTCTGCAACGTAAGAGATTTCGCTGCGCAAAGCAATACTCGGTGGTTTGGTGAACTCACGGGCTGAAACTGATGAGACTGAGGGTGTAAGCAATGCTGTTAATACAATGAATCGAAGCATGTGTTTTCAAATTGACAAAGGTTGTACATTGTATAGCTGATTTATTCAGTGGTTAATAAAAATAATTGTATATTCGCTGGTGTTCCTTATTTCCCTGGGAAGAATCTCTCGAAGCAATGACTAAAGTTTGAGTGTGCCGGCCTTTATGGTGATGCTCTAAAGACCGATGAATGGTATTGGTTACAATAAATGAGGAATATCTAAAAGATGTACCTAAAACCAGGGTTAAAGAGTGGGTGGTTCAAGACAACACCTGGCTCAAAGCATTAATCAACAATTGCACTTCCTTTTGTGAATTGTAATGTGCCAGACTTACTCGAACCACACCTTGTTTTTCCATCAATCCTAAGTGATCAATTAATTTAACTGCGTAAAAATCACCAAAGCGAATACCGATGTTGTGCTGATCGACCTGTTCTACAATGGTTTTTGAACTGATGCTCTGGTGGACAAAAGATAAAGTGGCCACTCGGTATTTTGTATTGCTTTGAGGTAAACCAATGACTTTAATTTCTGGAATTTCAATCATGTATGCCAACAGTTGATCCAACAATTGAGCTTCATGCTCAGCAATTTGTTGGTAGGCGGAGTTCAAGTTGTTTCTGTTGATTTGGGCGTTGGCATTGTCAGTGCCCAAATCACATAAATATTGTACCACCGCTCCCATCGCATAACACAATTCATAGTTCACATTGCCAGGCTGAAATTTGTAGGGTGAGGTTTGAATAAAATCATGATTAATCCCAGGCATGTGATTAAGTAAGTCATACTTACCATACAGCACTGCCTGATGTGGACCAAAGGTTTTATAGGTGCTGAAAAAATAAAAATCCACGCCCCAGGCTTGTACATCAATCAATCTATGGGGCGCATAAGCCACGCCATCCACACACACCATGGCACCGTTTTGATGTATTAATTGAGTCCATTCGGCAACAGGGTTGATACTACCAAAAATATTTGAAACATGGGTGAAACAAACCAGTTTGGTTTTTGTGGTCATTAAAGCCAATAAATCATCAGTTTCAAGCTCAAAGGTTTCAGGGTTAACCTGCCAGGTTTTGACGATAAGCCCTTGTTGTTGTAAATTTAACCAAGCCGCGCGGTTGGCTTCATGATCAACATCGGTGATGATGACTTCATCACCGGCTTGCCAGTTCTGTGATAAACAGAGACTTAAAATGCGTACCAAGGCTGTGCTACTTGGGCCAACAATAACTTCCTCAGTATATTTGGCATTGATGAAGGTTTTTATCGCTTTTGTGGCTTGTTGTAACTTGTTTGATGCTTGTAGAGAAGTGGCGTAACTTGCACCCAATTGCACATCATAATGAGTCAGGTATTCAGTCAAGGCATTGATGGCATAACCAACGGTTTGCGAGCCACCCGCATTGTCCATAAAAACCATTTTGGAATTGGTTTGAAATACTGGGAATTGTGCTCTGACCCAATTGATGTTCATTGAATGGTACCCAAAACCAATCATTCTAAACAGGTTTGACTGGGGAGGCAAATGGAGTTAATAATGGATCAGTTAGCAAGTGAAAAAGCCTGATTCTATGATTAAAAATGACATGATTTCTGGTTTAGTAGGTCTTTTGGTTTAACACACAGGAAAAGTCGATAATGAAAAAACTATTTTTGATACTCACCCATTTATTGGTTGGCTTCATTGGATTTGCTGTTGGTATTTATGCCTTGCCAATTATAACCGCCCCAGATGCACCCAGTTCTTCGCAGGTTGCAGCAATGGCTAAAAATGCCAGCTACCAAACCGAGTTTGTTAAACATTTGCAAGACAGTGATTTTTTGCATCAGGCTGAAGGGAAAGTGACTGTCAGTGATGGTCACATCACGTTTGAGGGCTCAATGTCTCCTGGTCCTGATTATATACTGTACCTATCCCCTGAATTTGTTGAAACAGAGGCAGATTTTCTGCGTTTGAAAAACAAAATGTTGCCAGTAGGTGAAGTCAAAACTTTCAATAACTTCATTGTTGAAGTGCCAGCAGGACTTGAAATCAATGATTTTAATACAGCCATTATATGGTGTGAATCATTTGATCAATTCATCACTGCAGCTCAATACAAATAAGTTAACAGGTGGTTCGTTTAACCACTTAAGTCGATGGTTTTTTGGGGAGTTGGTGAGGCCCCTGAGGTTAATTTATCTGCTGGATCATATCTGCTTGACGCTGTGGTCAGCGATGCTTCTTTCAGGGGGGATGTTCAACACCTTAATGTGGCTATCGACCCCAATCTTATTGATTTGATATTCATGGATGGTTTTGATTGAGCATTCAGATTTGGTATTTCCTGAGATACGTTGATACCAAGATAAATAATAAACCAATGTCGAATTCAGCTGGTTTTATTCGTTAGAGAAACAAGATAACTTAACATATGGGGAATTAATTATGAAATTATCGATACTAACCTTCTGTGCACTGCTGTTGCTCTGTGGTATGGTTAAAGCCCAAAATCGACTGACAGAACACACTTACCATTTACCCAAGGGTGCTCCTTTGGGTATAGGCCGTTTAAGCGATGTGGATTGGTTGGTTGGATCTTGGCAAGGTAAGGCATTTGGCAGCCAATTTGAAGAGGTGTGGAGCCCTGCTTCAGCCGGTTCTATGGTGGGTATGTGGAAGCTGTATGATGAGGAAAAAGGCGTTGATTTTTATGAATTGATGTTGCTTAAAGAGGAGGGTGATGGCTTGGTTTTGTTGGTAAAACATTTCTCTGCTGATTTTATTGCCTGGGAGGACAAAGAGGATTTTGTTGAGTTTCGTTTAATTAAAGTTGAGGACAAAGCTGTGCATTTTTCCGGTTTGAGTTTTTATCAACGTGGTGATGATCAAATTGATGGCTATATTGTAATGAGGCATAAAGATGGTGGTAAAACGGAGCATTTGATTTCTTATCAAAGGGTTAAGAACTGAATAGAAAATTATTTTTACCCATGGCTGCTTGAATAAGTGTTTGATATTGAGTATAACAATTCAAACCAATTGAGGAGTCGAATGTGAGCGATACTACTGCATCTGATGCGCCAGTTAAACAAAGCTGGATACAACGTTTTTTAAACACGGTTGAAAGGGTAGGTAATAAACTTCCTGATCCGGCCATTATTTTCTTGTTTGCCTTGTTAATCATCTGGGTTTTGTCCTGGTTGTTATCCGGGGTGAATTTCAGTGCCACAGATCCTCGCAGTGATTCACCGATCATCATCAATAATTTATTGACAGGTGGGGCATTGGCTAATTTTCTCTCCACCATGGTGACTACCTTTACTGGTTTTGCACCGTTAGGTGTGGTCTTGGTTGCCATGATGGGTGTGGGTGTGGCTGAACATTCAGGTTATATCAATACCGCAATTAAACTGATGTTGCGCAGGACGCCGAAGGCCTTATTGACGCCCGTGATCATTTTAGTGGCTATTGTCAGTCATACTGCCACCGATGCTGGTTATGTTTTGGTGATCCCGCTGGCAGGGGTTATTTATTTCGCAATGGGACGTCATCCTTTGGCTGGTATTGCTGCTGCATTTGCTGGTGTTAGTGGCGGTTTTAGCGCCAATTTTGTGCCCTCAGGGATTGACCCATTATTACAAAGCTTTACCCAAAGTGCAGCCCAAATCATCCAACCTGAGATGGCAGTTAACCCGTTGAATAATTGGGCATTTACCTCACTATCGAGTTTGTTCATTATCATTGTCGGCTGGTACATAACAGATAAAATCATTGAGCCTCGACTTGCATCTACTGAATTAGATGGTGAGACTGATGATTTGCCAAAACTGGATGAAATTTCATCAGCAGAGCGTAAGTCTTTCTATATTGCCTCATTGGTTATGTTGGTTGGCATTGGCTTGTTGGTTTGGGCTGCTTGGCCGACTGATTCGCCACTGCGTCATGAAGGTGAATTGGCTGTGTTCCAAGCCCCTTTGATGCAATCAATTGTGCCACTGATTTTTCTGTTGTTTTGGATTCCGGGTGCGATTTATGGTTTTGTCTCTGGAACCTTTAAGAACAGCAAAGACATGATTGATGCAATGACCAAGGCCATGCAAGGCATGTCATATTATTTAGTGATGGTCTTTTTCTGTGCCTTATTTGTATCAGCTTTTGCTCAATCAAATCTAGGTGCATTGTTAGCCATTGAAGGTGCTCAGTTGCTTAAATCATTGGCTTTACCCAGCGCTGTAACAGTGGTGGGAATCATTTTCTTGACAGCTTTTGTGAATTTGTTTGTTGGTTCAGCATCGGGCAAGTGGGCTTTACTTGCACCAATTTTTGTACCTATGTTGATGCAATTAGGTATATCACCAGATTTAACGCAAGCTGCATATCGAGTGGGTGATTCAAGTTCAAACATCATCACACCATTGATGCCGTATTTTCCGTTGGTGGTGGTTTATTGTCAAAAATACGTTAAAGACACCGGCGTTGGTACATTGATAGCCTTGATGTTGCCATTTGCAATTACCTTCTTAATTGGCTGGACCGTATTTTTATTGGCTTATTGGTGGCTTGGTATTCCATTAGGATTGCAAGCCAGTTATGTGTACCCTGCTGGATAAATGTAAACAGACAGTGCGGCTATAATTTTTTAAGGAGCGCTATTGGGGCTGCGGCGTGTGATTCAATCCCGGTTCTGACATTGATATCCATGAAAATCTTCGCCAAGGATGGTGATGTTATGTCAATGTCAGGACTGATCCAAGAACTGCGATTAAGGCTGTATAGACAGCCGCCTTACCAGAAAAACCTACTTGCCTAAACAAGTACAGGTGCCACGGTACTCAAGACAGGCTTCTTTACCTCCGATAAAACCGCCAATCTTTCATTACCTGCACGCGCCACGGTACTCAAGACAGGCTTCTTTATCTCCGATAAAACCGCCAATCTTTCATTACCTGCGCTGGTTGAGGTGATTATCAGCTTAAAAATTTGAGCACAGCTCTGGCAACTTGTTTGGCATCGGTCATGTGCAAATGGTGGCCACCTGAGATTTTTAGGCATTCGTCTGGATTTAAGGCTTTTAGACGTTCATCGAACATCGGGTATTGCAATGCTTTGGTGCGAGGTTCGCCAATGATCAACTGGGTTGGTACAGTTGTGGCTGCAAGGAATTCTTGAATTTGTTGTTCGGCCATGCGAAAAAAACTGCGCAGGCGCAATCTCTTATCAGTGCGCCAATGATAACCCTGAGGGGTTTCGCACAAGCCCCTTGCGACCATAGGTCGGATAACATCACTGTCCATGGGGGTGGCCTCTTGTCGTGCTTTGATGGCTTGATCAATGTTGGGATAAAAGCGTTTGTGTTGCAGTGAATGCTTGTCCCATAACTTTAAAGCTTCACGCAATGACTGAACAGCCTTACCTGGCTGATAGGGAGGCAGTGGGCCGATATTTTCCAATAACACCATTTTTCTAATCTGTTCTGGAAAGGCTGCTGCATACATCACTGCAATGGCAGCACCCATGGAATGGCACAACAGATCAACAGGCTGATCGACTTGTTTAATTACTGCCTGCATGTCCATGACATAATCAATGAAGCCATAGTTGTGTCCAGGTGCACGGTGAGCTGAATGGCCATGTCCAGGAAAATCAATCGCAGTGATTTCCATGTCTT
This sequence comes from Marinicella sp., assembly GCA_028284365.1. Lineage (GTDB taxonomy): Bacteria > Pseudomonadota > Gammaproteobacteria > Xanthomonadales > Marinicellaceae > Marinicella. Next base: position 6,607 of record JANQRW010000075.1, on the reverse strand, counting down.
TTGATTCCAATAAAGGTGCTAAGTGCCAAAAGCTGGCAGCATTGTCTAACCAACCATGCAATGCCAATACCTTACTTTTATTACCGGCGCCCCACTGCAAGGCAGCTATGTTGCCATAGCGGGTTTCAAAAGTAATTGATTTTGGTTTGTTCATAATAAGGTTAAGACAATCAAAATGGCTAATAGAATCCGGTAATGCATGAACCAAACAAAATCAATTTTTTGAATGTACTTCATGAACCAGTGGATACAAAACCAGGCGGCAAAAAAGCTCAAGGTAACCAGAGTGAACACGCCTGCCAAATCGTAACTTTGTGGGGCTTGTATCAACTTCAAAACACCATAGGTGGTGGTCATTAAGATGGCTGGAATGGCTAACAAGAATGAAAATTTAGCTGCAGTGGCTTTACTTAAACCCAAAACCATACCAGCGGTCATGGTAATGCCAGAACGCGAAGCACCAGGAATCAAAGCCAAACATTGTGCCAAACCAATAATCAAAGCAGACTTTAAGTCTAAGGGTTGGTTTTTACTGTATCTTTGAGTGAACCACAACAACACCCCAAACAAAGCAGACGATGAGGCAATGACCAGCACGCCGCGCAGGTAGTTATCAATGTAGTCTGCGAATAAAAAACCGGTTATTGCGATGGGGATACTGGCGAATAACAGCTGTTGAAATAAAGGCCAATCTTTACCTGTTAACAGGTCCAACACATCTTTGCGATAATACCAAATCACCGCTAATAAAGAACCGAAGTGTGCAGCAATATCCATGACCAAACCCTGATCCTGCCAACCAGCAAATTTGGAAGCCAAAATTAAATGGGCCGATGATGAAATAGGCAAAAATTCGGTCAGGCCTTGCACCAAGGCCAAAATTACCCATTGTAAAAAGTCTGCCATTTATGGATTCAATTGTTGTTGGTAATTTTTCCAGTGCATGTATGGAAAGATCAAACGATCCAATGGAGTGACATCACTGACTTTAAATGGCGTCAGGTTGTCTCCAAAAACTTTTTCGATGTTATTAATGGTCATCTCATCACCATCTTGCCAGGCATCAATGTCGACCATTGATAAATTAGGGTTCATCGCAACCATTTGATTGATCACTTTGGAAAACTGAGAATAATGCACTTGGAAACTGCCAAATACGTGATTGTGTAGCCTCAAATCAGCAAAATTTCGACTAAGTACAAGTACTTGCGCTTTCGGGAAAACCCGTTTAATGATGGCTAGATTAATCGGTGAAAATGGAATGAAGTCAGCAATGTTTTGGGTGTTATTATCAATCAACAAGTTCAACTGTTTAACGTATTTTTTTCGAAAGAAGTGAATTTGTGTTTGATCCAGTTCAGCCAACTTTTTAACCGTCCATTCCTCATTAAAAAGATCTTTTCGACTTTTAGAAGTAAAACGATCTATCATGGGTGTTACGTTATTGTCCAGCAGCCAGTTGATGAAATCATGATGGCCTGTTGCTGGATCGGTGAATACAAACCTAAACAATGATTGTGGTGTTTGTGTTTCAAAGGCTTGAACCTGTTTTTCTTCGTCTGCTGTTAACAATTGAACCTCAAACGATTTTGGTGGTTTAATTTTGCTGAAATGATGCCACGCCTTTTGGTAGTCTTGTTTGGCATCCAATAGCAGCCCTGCATAAAGATCCATCAGTTGATTGAACTGATCAGATTGTTTGTTTTCATCGATGGCGTCAATCAGTTCCAAAGCATCTTCATAGCGATGCAATTGTGACAGGGCATTGAGTTTCAGTTTGACAGCAGTGTTGTGGTCAGGATTGCTATTGAGAATGGTATCAATTTTTTCTATTGCTAGATCATGTTTTTCCATGGCATATAAGCACTCTGCTTGCATCAACAGTGAATGTAAATAATCATTACTGTTTTGGCCTATTTGATTAAAAACTTTTAAAGCTTTACCATAATCTTTGTTGGCTTGATGAATTTGAGCAAGCATCATGAGGGCTTGGCTGTGATTTCCTTTCCTTAAAACATCTTGCAATACAATTTCTGCTTGATCTGGCTTGGATACACCGGCGTAAGCTAAAGCAAGTGCCACCATCCAACTGGGATAAGCTAATCCGGACTGGCATATTGGTTGTAGATGCCCTATTGCATCGACATAGTGGCCGCTCTTGACGTGCATGAGTCCCAGAGCAATCATAAGTTCAGGAATATGGGCTTTTTTATTGATTAATTCATTGGTTATTTGTAAGGCTTGACTTGGATCAGCTTTTAATAGACTGATGGCTAAGTATGCTTTTGCGACAAAATTATCAGGTTCACTTTCAATAATCTTTTTAAAATACAATTCTGCAAAACCCTCTTGACCTTGCTCCAGGCGTAAAATTCCCATATGCGTTTTCAGGTTAGTTTCTTCTGGAAATCTTAATTCTGCAGTTTGCAAGACCTTTTCGGCTCCATCCAAGTCATTAAAAAGCATGTAAAGTTTAGCCAACCTTGTGATTGCAGGAATGCCGTCATCATAGACTTTCAATGCCAACTTGTAATGTTTTTCGGCTTCTACAAAATTATCTTTCATGGCATATATATCGCCAATAGCCAAGTAAGAATAGAATAGATTTGGGTTTTCCTTGATTGATCTTTTGAATGCTTTCAGGGCTTCATCTATTCTTTTGTTCGCCAGTAGCATTTGCCCTTTAAACTGGTGATATTTTTCAGAGTTAGGTGATAGTTTGACAGCCAGCTCTACATGTTCCAACGCCGTCTCGACATCATTAATGCGACTGCTGGCGTGAGCAAGGCCAAAATGTGCCTCATCATTGTTTGGTTCGGCTGTAAGGATTTCTTTGTAGGCCGAAATGGCCGCATCAAACTGGCCCTCAGCATGTAATTTTTTTACGTTTTCTATTTCATTCATTTAGTTATCTCATTGATGACATGATCTTCAATCCATGATCGCATCGACCAGCCCTGGACAAAGCCACAATGGCCGCCATGTTTGCTGGTAATCAGTTTAATCTGTGGTAGGCGGTCAATTGTACTAAAATCTTTAAAAGGTATCACGGGATCATCCCAGGCAGTAATTACATGTGTGGGACAATTAATTTCAGCAATGATTTCCGGAGTGATGGAATAGCCATTGAAGTAATCATCGGTGCTGGTGTATTCGGTGTGTGCAACTATCAGCATTTGGGTTAAACGTTCTAAGTTTTTCTCATCTTGCCATCGGTTGTCGCTGAAAATGTGTGGAAACAGCTGGTGCTTGATATGTAAAGAGCGTTTCCACTTGCGTAAGAAGTATTTGTTGTAAATTTTTGAATTGTGGATGGCTTCCATACTGTGCTTAGGTATGATCGGTGGCGAAACAGCAAACACATGCTTAAATGACAAGCCGGCATCTTTGGTTCTGGCCGCTACTCGCAGTGCAAAATTTCCACCCAGTGAAAAACCGCACATCACCAAGTCTTTATCCGGGAATTGTGCTTGAATGTTTTGCATCGCATGGACAACTTCTTCAATTCGACAAGAATGAAACAATGCTTCATTCATGTGGTGCGAGTCACCATGGTCACGCAAATTCAGGCGATAAATATCCAGACCTGTTTGGTATAGGCTATCGGCTAAGAGTTGAATATAAGTTGATTGTGAACTGCCTTCCCAGCCGTGTAGTAAGATGGCTATGGTGTCAGAATCATTGGGGTTTTTGGTGTAGTAACCCAATAAGGTTGCAAGCGGATTTTTTAGCGTTTGTTTAACTTCATGTTCAACAACTGGATTGCTTTTGCGCAAGCGCAACAAACGTAACTTTGAACTGGCCAATATCGATTGTATGTGTTTGTTTTTAGGCTTGATTGGGGGCTGGCATATAATCATTTCTCAGCAACTCCTGTTCAATGTATGCGCGGGCTTGTAAAGTCACTGCCCTTGCTCCTAAATCAAAATCTGTTACCAGTCCACCACAATGTACTTCCACGGTCGAATTCGGCAACGTTAAAATCCGCCACACACTGCCTAAAAAGAATTCATTGTTCAAAAAGCCTACCTTGTCATTACGACTGCCATTGGCATTGATGAATTTAATCGCCACTGGCAAGATTGGAGTTTGGGTTTCGATGGCAGCATGGATCAACTGTCGGTGAAAGGTTCTGAGGTAACTGCCATCCGTCACAGTACCCTCAGGAAAAACAGCAACTGATCGCCCCGCACTCAGGCGTTTCTTTATTTGGCTGATCACACCTTTGCGTGATTCGGCATTACCTCTTTTCAAAAACAATGTATCACCAACCATGGTAATCCAGCCCACTATCGGCCAGTATTTGATTTCACTTTTGGCCACAAAACCTGCTCGCATCAATGAGTGGATCACTGGAATATCTAACCAGGAAACGTGATTAGCAACCAAAAATACCGGCGCTTCTGGTTTAATACCGTGTACATATACTTTTAAACCACAAATAAAGCACAGCAACCGCGACCAATAAACCAATAAAAACTCATTGACTGGATGATTGTGAAACAACTTCGCCAGCAGAATGCCCAGAATCACAAACGGTAACACAAACACCAGCGCCAAAAGGAAAGCGGTGAGACGCAATAAAAATCTGATGATATGTATGGTTGTTTTCAAGGTAGCAATGATCAAAGGAATTGACGAGCCGAGCATTATAAAAGAAACCGCAAAAATTTGCACCGCAGCACAGGTTTTTCTGCTTGTTGATAACATTTCAGAGTTCACCACAGCGATATTCAGAATTTTTCAGGAATGATCAGAATTGGTTGCTGGCTGATTATCGTACCATTGGTGGTGAAGTTTTTGAGGTTAAGTTATGAATATTGAGTCGGTGAATAAGTTAATGATTGTTGTCATCATGATAATGAGTGTTTTTGTATTGAGCGGACAGACCTATCAACAAGACAAGTCATTGCTGGGTTCAGGTGCTGCTGCTGAAGGCGGTCAGTACAAGTTTAATGGCAGTGTAGGACAAATCAGTGTTGAAACTTCAAGCGGTGGACAGTTTGTTGTACAAGCAGGGTTTTGGCAAAAAAATCTTGATTTGATTTTTGAAGATGAATTTGAGTGAGGGGATTATTATGAAAACAAGGTATTATAAAGTTTGGATATTGATGCTGTTGTTGTCCAGTGTCTTGCTTTCGGCAGCTCCAGTAGGCAGCCAGTTTACCTATCAGGGCAGTTTGACTGACAATGGTTCGCCAGCAAACGGTGAGTATGATTTCAGGTTTGAGCTGTTGACTGAGGCATCTTCAAATAACCCGCTACAGGTATTGGAGTTTGAAAACATTGAAGTGGATCATGGTTTACTTTCAGTTGAGTTGGATTTTGGTGCCGGGCCATTTATTGGGGATGACTATTTTATAAAAATTATGGTAAGGCCAGCCGACTCAACCAATCCTCACACCGCCTTATTGCCTACCCAACGCATCAATGCCACACCTTATGCCATTCAATCTCAGTTTCTGGATACAACCGGAGCCACAGTTGGGCAAGTATTGAAGTTTGATGGTAATGAATGGTCACCTGGTACAGATGATACGTCTTCCTTATGGAGTGATCGGACCAACGGTATTGCCTACAACAGTGGCAATGTTTTGATAGGCGGATCTAATAGCAATCAGGTTTCTACAGACACCAGTTTATTCATTGAAACTTCTGCCGGTGATAGTCCCATACGAGCAAGGGTGAATGGTGGAACTAAATTTCAGGTACAAAGTAATGGTGGCACCAATATTGGTGGCGGTTCTGTTGCGCCAACCAACGGCCTTCATGTATCAGGTGAAACGACCTTAAACAACGATGTTACAGTCAATGGCCGTTCCAACCTGCAAGATACATCGATTTTATCGGCTAATGGAGTAGATCCTTTGATCGTTAGCATCAATGGTCAGTTTGCTTTACAGGTGGTTGATAACAGGGGGGTCAGCGTTGGACCTGCTAATGCCAATATAATTCCTCCACCCAGTGGTGGTTTGTATGTTCATGGAGAGACTGAATTAAACCAAAAAACCACGATCACTGATGATTTAGAAATAACGGGTGATGCCAAACACAGCAATGTTGCTACTGGTTATGGCTTTGCTAAAGCGGGTGTTACCTTTTCATGTGGCAATGTTGGCAGCGTTACCTTTGATTACTTTAATAACATCAATGATCAGGCGCTTTCTGTATCGAACGGTGCCAACGCAGGATCTTGTGTAGTCAACCTTCCTTTTTCATATCAAGGTTTGTTTTTTGCCACCAATGCGGAAGTTAATTCTGGTACCGTGCTGATCAATGTAAATTGCATCAAAGGTATGCAAGGAGGCAGCAACGAAGTGGTTGCCTGTTATGTAAGAAATTTAAACAACAACATTGTAGTTGCACAAAGAGTGACTTTGTTGATGTTTTAATGAGTGACTGGTTTTCTGAACTTGTCCAAATAACAACACACCTCAAACAACTGGAATTCCTGTAAGCTGGGGACATTACAATTCAATTATCGCGTGAACTTCACTATAATGCTGAAGGAAAGCTGCTGAGCAGCTTGACCAGCATAAGCAATGAAAGCATGACGGTTTGCCTGAAAGGCAATAAGTCTTGCTTGAATGCTGTCATGCGTGCACTT
>JANQRW010000074.1 GCA_028284365.1 Marinicella sp. | reverse complement strand
TTTCGTTAATGCTTTTTTGCTTCGCAAAACCGCAATAACTTCACTCACTGCCTAACCAAGTGCACGCATGAGAGCATTCAAGCAAGACTTATTGCCTTTCAGGCAAACCGTCATGCTTTCATTGCTTATGCTGGTCAAGCTGCTCAGCAGCTTTCCTGTTGGTTGTTTTGACAACGGTTAATTCTGTTTTATAGGATTAACCGTTGATCAGTTGGTTCCATTGTGAATTTTTGGTTTTAAACAAATCGATCGATTCTTGGGGTATTTTTTCATTGATGATTTTGCTTAGCTTGCTTTTAACCCAGTTATAAAGTTTTAAGTCAGCTTGGTTTTTACTTTGAATGAATTGTAAGTCTTCATCAGTTAGTTGATCATATGTGATAAATTTTTTGGAAACATTTTGTTTTTGATAATAAATGTCTTTTAATTTGAGCTCTTTTTTCAGCAGTAATAAAGACTCATCAAATAAACAACTGGTAAACACCGCAGAGAAATATTTACTGAGGTTAACTTGTGCAATTTGAAACAGTTCACTGTCAGGTACTGGTTTCTGGTCATGCAAATGACCGCTGAAGCGCTTGGCTTGTCCATTTGTCAGTTCTGGAGATGGACAAGAGTCCATGAAAGCCAATAATGAATCTGATTTGGTATGTGAGTGTAACGGATGATCGGCTCTTTCTTTGATGTAGTTATAGAATGAAAGAATGCGACTGATCGGTTCACGTAACATTGTTATGTGATAGATCGATTTACTTTTTAGCAGTTGATACAAAATGCCGTGCAAAGGATGGTGACCACATATTAATTTAGGCGGTTGTTTTTTGAGGTTGAGCATTGTTGGCAATTTGTTGAGATCAGGAGCATTGATGTGTAGCACTTCTGATAATAGAAAGTTTTTAGCCAGCACTGACTCGAAGCTGGTTCCAGCTGCTTTTTGCACATGAGAAAAAACCAATGTGTCTTTCTTTTTGTCATAACTGTCTGAGCTCAAAGCAGATCTAATCAGCTTTAAGTTTTTTTTTAGATTGTCAGTATCTGAGGATAGAAACCATTTATGTTTCATTTATTTGTTATAATGGAGACAGAGAAAGTAGTAGAAAGTTTATCACAGGCGATAAGAAAATCTTCAAAATCTTCAAAATCTTCAAAATCTACGAAATTTTCAAAAAATAGTGACAAATAGTGTCAATTAGCATCATGGCACTTTTCAATTGTAAACTTTTGACTTATATTAGTTTACAATTGAATGAAAGAATCCTGTATTGGTTAAAAATGAGTACTCCATCCTTGTTGTGGAAGGGGATATCAAATAATCTATGCGTATGGATGAAATTTGAAGTAACCATAAATTTTTAAATAATTACTTAGAGGTAAATAAAATGAAAAGAAATCAACAAGGTTTTACACTTATTGAATTAATGATTGTAATCGCGATTATTGCGATTTTGATGTCTTATGCTATTCCTGCATATCGTGACTACTCTGTTCGTGCGAAAGCGGGTGAAGGTATTGCCCTGGCTGCTGGTGCTAAGCTAGCTGTATCTGAATACTTCATCAATGAAGGCGCATTCCCAACTAATAATGCTGTTGCTGGATTGTCTGTTGGAACTGATATAACTGGTGCCAACGTATTAAGTATTACTAATGTGTCTGGTTTGATTACAGTTGCTTTCAATAATAATGACAGTGACTTGGCTGGTACCTCATTACAGTTATCGGCTCTTAATGCCAATGCTGGAAGTGTTGAATGGATCTGTAAAAATGGCGCCGGCACCTTGTTAGAAAACCGCTTTAGTCCTGTACAGTGTAGAAACTAATAACAATTGTTAAAACACTGACGAATTAAAGACGCGATGTAATTCGCGTCTTTTTTTTGTTTACGATAAATTAATTTAACCATGCACCTGAATAAATTTTTTTTAACATCATTAATTGTTTTATTGATATCAGTTGCTTTGGTTTATTTTCCATCACTGTCTGGTGGTTTTGTTTATGATGACTTCTGGAGTTTACAGAAGTTATCTGAAATCAATGGCATGTTTTCATGGGAAAGCTTGTCTGCTTATTTAATCAGCTCAGATACCGGGCCGTTAAAACGCCCTATTTCAATGCTGACATTCTTGATAGATGCACAAGATTGGCCAGCAGATCCTTATTCCTTCAGGGTGACTAATCTGGTCATCCACTTTTTTAATAGTTTATTGTTGTTTTATTTGCTTTTCAGTCTTTTAAAGATAAAGGAAAGCGAAAAAAGTGTATGGGTTGCTTTGATTGCGACGATGTTGTGGATGTTGCATCCTTTTTTGGTTTCAACGGTTGCCTATGTGGTGCAAAGAATGGCAATGCTGCCGGTATTCTTTTCTTTGTTATCAATGTTGCTGTATTTAAGAGTTAGGCTCAAATACCAAGAACTTTCATTTTTTAGATCATCCTTTTACCTATCATTCATTATTTATGTTTTTGCGCTTTTAGCGGCTTTATCTAAAGAAAATGGTATATTAATACTGTTATATATTCCCTTGTTTGAATATTTTATTTGTCAAAAATATTTAAATTTAACTCCCATGAAAAAACATGCGAGAAGAGTGTTTACTTTATTGCCTGTTGTTCTAATGCTGTCAGCAGTATTAATTAAATTGCCAGATTTTTACCAATCTTATGCATATCGGGACTTTGGTTTGATTGAGAGGTTGATGTCGGAATCTAGGGCATTGGTAAAATACTTATACCATTGGATGGTGCCTGGTATTTTGACCGAAGGTATTTACACGGATACTTTCAAAGCCTCTACTTCTCTTTTAAATCCAATTTCAACTTTATACTCAATGATATGTATAGGAGGGTTGGTGCTGCTGTCTTTGATCATACGAAATAGAATACCTTTGCTCAGTTTTGCCATTTTATTCTATTTTACTTCTCACTTGATTGAGTCAACTGTCATTCCACTACAGTTATACTTTGAGCATAGAAATTATTCAGCTTTTTTATTCTTGTCACTGCCTCTCGTGATAGCAGTCTTAAATGTTATTGAAAATAAAAAGCTGGTTTTTAGCGTTTTTTTTGCCTTGGTCGTGGTGCTGCTGTCACAAACATACCTTCGATCAACATTATGGGGTAACTCAACCCAGTTAAAAATTAAAACCCTTGAAACATTTCCAGAATCAATTCGAGCCAGAATTGGTGTGGTAGAAATGCTTTATAATAAGTCCAACTATCAAAACGCTTTGATTCTACTTGAACAAGGGATAGAAATGCAGGAAGCCGCCGCTTTGATAGCATTTAGGTTAAAAATCAAGTGTAAGTACGAGGATGTTTCTGAAAAAGAAGTTCAACAATTAACTGATGCTTTAGTTAGAAACGGTTTAAAAGAACAAGAGCTTTCACTGATTGGTAGTTTTCTTCAAACTATTTTAAATGATGAATGTGCCCAATCAGATGATAAACTGGAGTACGTAGAAAAAATTCTAGCCACTATTTCGTCACAGCTCAAGCCTGATTCCCCACTGGGGAGGTCAATGTATTATTATGCCAGTGGAAGACTTGCTCACAAAAAAATGGATTATAAAAGAAGTGCTGATTTTTTTATCAAATCATTTCTTCAAGATAAAGATTATGAACGTGTTATTATGTCTGTTTCACAATTGTTAAACAGTGGGGAGCCAGAATTGGCATTGTATGTGCTTGAGATAGCTGCATTAGAGTATAAAAGTGGTTATATTTTAAATGTTCGATTAGAAAATGAGATTGATAGGTTTTTAAATACTACTAAAGAGGAGATTGCTGCTAAAAATGAAGATGTCGATCATAATCCCAGCGAAAAATGAAGCTAAGTCTTTAGTTACGTTGATTCCCGAAATACAGAAACTTTTACCAAGTGCTGAGATAGTCTTGGTGAATGATGGTTCAACTGATGATACCCAATTAATTTGTGAAGAGTTAGGTGTAAATATTGTAAATCATTCTTATAGCCGAGGTAATGGTGCGGCGATAAAATCAGGTGCGCGTGAAGCCAGTGGTGATTTATTTGTTTTTATGGATGCAGATGGACAACACCGGCCAAAAGATATTAAACATTTATTAAAGCGTTACCATGAAGGCTATGATATGGTTGTTGGCGCTCGCGGCAGTGACTCTCAGGCATCAAAGGCAAGACATCTAGGAAATGGCATATATAATCGAGTTGCAAGTTATATGACTGGGCAAAAGATTGTTGATTTGACTTCAGGGTTTCGGGTGGTTAATGCTGAAAAGTTCAAACAATTTTTATATCTTTTACCAAATGGATTTTCCTATCCCACCACAATTACCATGGCTTTCTTTCGTGCGGGCTTTGGTGTGTCTTACGAACCAATAATAGCACCTGAGCGTATTGGAAAAAGCCATATTAATTTACTCAAAGATGGTATGCGTTTTTTTCTAATTATTTTTAAAATTGGTACTTTGTATTCACCGATGAAGTTGTTTTTTCCAGCAAGTTTTGTATTCTTTTTAACAGGCCTCTTTTACTATATTTATACATTTTTCACAGATGGTAGATTCACCAATATGGGCGTCCTATTGTTTTCTACATCAATAATGATATTTTTATTAGGTCTTGTTTCAGAGCAAATTACTGCATTGTTCTATCAAAGTAGAAAAGAATAGGAATGGAAGAATTATTGTCGAGTAATCTTCCTGAAAATTCCGATCGTACGATTAAATTAGCAGTTTCTGGGAAAAAAGTACTTTTCATTGCAACCACTTATCTAGATTATTTGCGTGTGCAACAGGAGTTATCTTTGATTAAAGACGAGGCCTTACATGTTGATGTCCTAGTCTCCAGTAACAAATATTATTTCTTCCGACTATTTTATGTTTACAGTCGATTGTTGTTTAAATCTATAAAAAAATATGATGTGGTATTTATTGGTTTTGCTCCTCAATTAATTCAATGGTTTTGGTGGTGGAAATTTAAAAAGAAACAAGTAATTATAGATTTTTTCATTTCTTTTTACGACACATTGGTTTTCGACCGTAAGAAATTTAAAGATAATTCACTCATTTCAAAATTACTGTACAAGTTAGATGAATTTACACTCAGACATACAGATCTGATCATTGCAGATACCAAACAACACGCCGAATATTTTCACAACATGTTTGATGCGTCTGAGTCAAAACTTATTGTGCTGTATTTAAATGCTGATAGTAGATTTTACTATCCTGAGAAAATCACAAAAAATTCTGATGTTCAGAACAAATTTGTGGTTTTTTATTTTGCCACTGTTTTACCACTTCAAGGTGTAGATATAGTGATTGATGCAATTTCACAAATCAATCACCCCAATATTGATTTTGTATTTGTTGGACCGATTGATAGCCAACAAAAGAGCAGACTTTTCAAGCAAAAACAACTTACTTATTTTGCTTGGCTTGAACAAACAGAATTGGCACGTGAAATCGCAAAAGCTGACTTATGTTTAGCAGGCCACTTCGATGACAACATAGCAAAAGCAAAGAGAACTATTCCCGGAAAAGCTTACATCTTTGAAGCTATGGATAAAAAAATAATATTGGGAGACAATGCGGCCAATAAAGAAAGATATCCTTATTATTACCAAAATGTTGAAATGGTTAAAATGGGCTCATCTACTGCATTGGCTGCAAAAATAAGAAAGACATATCAGGAATTTTACCATGGCTAAAAGTAATGATTGGATTCCAATGCCTCGATTTTTATTGAGAAAGTCGGCCATTAAACAATTGATGAGAAAGCTGAACTTGAAAAATAAAAAAGTTTTGGAATTTGGTTTTGGATCGGGAGAAATGCTGCGTTGGTTTCATTCTGAAGGTGCTAAAACATCCGGTGTTGATTTTTCATCTGCAGCAGTAAGTATGGCGCAAAAGAGGTTAAGAGATTTTAACCTGTTGAATGAGATTGAATTATTGCCAAACAGTGAGAAAATTCCTGCGTCAAGCATGGATGTTGTTTGTGCGTTCGAAGTTTTGGAGCATGTCAAAGATGACACAGGCGTTTTACATGAATGGATGAATCTAATAAAGCCAGGTGGTTCTTTGATTTTATCAGTCCCAGCTCATATGAGTAAATGGAATGAAAGTGATGTATGGGCTGGACACTATCGCAGGTATGAAAAACAACAATTAATAGATTTATTTAAAAAAGAAAAATATGAAATTGTCAGTTTGTGGAATTATGGTTTTCCACTTTCATTGTTATTAGATAAATTCTTAGGAAAAAGTAAAATAAAAGAAGTGAAAAATTTAGCTGATGACGTTGAAAAAGAAGCCTTATCACAAAAAAGTGGGACAGAAAGGCAAAACAAGCTTGTATATAGAATGATTTCAAACGATATTGTTTTATATCCATTTTACCTCATACAGAAACTTTTCTTTGAAAAAGACATTGGCTCAGGTTACTTAATACATGTAATAAAACATGATAAAAAATAATTTGATAATAAAAATTATTGGTTATTTCCTGGGTGGATGGGCGCTTTATTATATATACACTCAACTCAAAGAATCAGGTCTTGACTGGAAACAAATCAATTTTTTGATCCAAGGATACGACTATACCTTACTTGTTATGGTTGTCTTTTTATATGTAATAGTCATGTATCTTGGCGCATTCATCTGGTCTACTATAATTAATTCATTATCAAGAAATAGTATTTTTTTTAATCTAAGCAAAATCATTCTGGTACATGCAAGATCGAATATTGGTAAGTACATACCAGGAAACTTCATGCAATTTGTTGGAAGGAATATACTTGGACATAAATTAGGTTATTCTCATGCGAATTTAATATTGAGTACTGCGTTAGAAGTTTTGGTTTCTATTGGGACGGGAATGTCGCTGGTGCTATTGATTTTATTGACAGGACAGACAACGATTAGAGTCAGTCAATTTAACTACCTAACAGATACGAGTTCAATTTATTTTGTTTGTCTTATTGGTTTTCTGTTTTTGCTATTGTTATTTGCCAGTGAAAAGACCAGGCTTCTTTTAGTTAAAGTTAATAAATTGATCCAAGATAAAGTTGTTATCTCACAGATTGTATTGGGTTTTATTTCTGCTTATCTAATACTTGGGGTTTGTAATATAATTATTTATAAGGTATTAGACAATGAACTCAATCAGATAGATTATTTTAATTTTCTGATGGTTTATGTATTTAGTTGGATATTAGGTTATATAATTCCCGGACCACCAGGAGGATTGGGTGTTCGAGAGGTTATATATATATCTTTACTGTCAATGGTTTATGATGTTTCTACGGTCACTTTAGTGGCAATTATATTGAGGATTATTAATTTGATTGGTGATTTGATTTATTTAGTGACTGCAGAACTTATTCAAAAGGTCGTAAACAAATAATATGCAGTTAGCGTGATTAGTATTTATATTTTATATGAGTAAAAATTTAGAGAAAACGGGTGAAAGAGTCATTGTTGATAAGTATTTAAGCAGTCGCAATGAATATTTTATTTATCAATGTCACATGGCAACTTATCAGTTTGCAGTTCCTTATGTAACAAATAAAAAGGTCTTAGAGTTTGGTTGTGGGTCTGGTTATGGTAGTGACTACATATCAGGTTATTGTTCTGATATCACTGCAGTTGATATTTCAAATTCAGCAATTGAGTTTGCAAAGGAAAAATTTAAAAAAAAGAATTTAAGCTTTGATAAAATTGAAGACATTGAAAAAACGCCTCTAAAATTTGATGATAATATTTTTGATATAGTAATTTCATTTCAAGTTATTGAACATTTATCTGATGATCATGCTTTTTTGAGCGAGCTTTTTCGGGTGTTAAAAAAAGGCGGAATACTCCTGTTAGCAACTCCTGATAAAACTCACAGGATATTCTCTTTTCAAAAACCTTGGAACCGCTATCATATTCGTGAATACAGTATGAGTGAGTTAAAAAGTAGGATCTCTGAATATTTCCAAGTGGTTGACGGTTACTATATGAGCGCCCGTAAGGACTTGATTGATATGGAGATAACAAGAACTAAAAAATTAAGAGTTCTAACACTGCCTTTCACATTATTTTTTGTTCCAGAGTTTATAAGGATTTTTTTTATTACATTATTAAAAAAAATAAAAGTTAATAAAAAGGAGAAAAACACAAAATCATTCGATTTCAATACTGAAGATATTTACCTTACTAAAGATAATAATAAAAGCATCAATCTGTTACTGGTTGCAAAGAAAAAAGTATAAATTTAAAGTTATTTAAAAAATATTTTTTCTTAATACATAGCCATAAATTGTCAGTTTCCCCTTCTTGATTAGTTGTTAAAAGTGTTTTGTCTTGTAAAAAAAGCAAATTAACAGTAAGTAATGAAGTTTGCATTTCAAAACTGGAAATGAAAAAGTGAAAATAAAATATCTTTATATTTTAAAAAAATGTTATGGCATACCGAATTAAGGGCTTTACTCTTATCGAACTCATGATTGTTATCGCCATTATTTCAATTCTTATGGTCTATGCGATCCCTGCTTACAGGGACTATACAATTCGAACAAAAGCGGGAGAAGGGATTAGTATGTCTAGTTCTCTTAAATCAACAATCTCAGAAATATGGCTTAGTACCAACTCGTTGGCGGGTGTTAACAGTGGCACTAATGGCATCGGTGCCGCAACTAGTTATGTAGGTAACAATGTTAGTCAAATTCAAGTTGATCAGGGTGTTATTGAAGTCAGCTATAAAGACGATCCTGCTTTAGCTGGGCAAACTTTGACCATGACACCCATTCAGCCAGGTTCAGTTGACAACACAGGTAGCAGTTTAATCTGGCAATGTTCGTCGTCACTAAACAATAAATACTTACCGGTTTCGTGTCGTACTCCTTGAAATTGAATTGTTATTTGTTTTATCAAGGGGTTAAAACCTTAAGTTCATACAATGCGAATCTATCTTTTGAAGCCAGAAGTGTCATGTTTTGATTGAAAAAGTTGGCTATCAAAGCTTGAACTTCTTGCTTTTCTTCTAACACTCTGTTGTTGAATAAATCTACTCTTACCAAAAGATGTGTAATTTGATTCTCAGAGAGTTCTTGAGCTAACTCATTTGCTTTGGAGACATTATTGGCATTACGGATGAGTAATTCGCTTTCAAGTGTATGAGGTACATCCAGATAATATCGCCTGAAACCAGTATAAACACCTAACAATTTCCCATTGCTAGGAACCACTTTGTTTGCTAATTGATTCAGTGAGTAATATGGTAGCTTATTTGAAATATATTCTTCTCTGTTAATTTCTCCAGTTATATAAGGCAAAGGCTGGATTTCTTTATATAAATTTATGGCGTAAGAATAATTAAAGGAAAAATACATTATCAGTAAAAGCACAGTTAGGATTCTTCTGGTTGATTTGGTCGAATTAAGCTTTAACCATTGGCTGAAATGATGCAATCCAAAAACTGCAAGCACAATCATAGGAGAGATAATTGTGATGATGTATCTGATTCTCATGTCAGTTGCAAACATTGTATAAATCAGGGTTATGACAACGAAGCTTGCAAGAAATTGATGTCGCCAATTGCTCCTTATTCTGACTAATAGCAACAATGCAAATAGCAGTAACATAGGGTTTAATTTTCCATCAAAATACTGTGGATTATCATCTTGGCCCTCGAAAAAAATTCTGATGGGAAGAGCCAGTGTATAAATGGGACTTTCTTGATAAACGAGATACCTGTACGTGAAAGGTTTAATTTTTTCTTCTTTAGATACTATATTTAACGTTTCTTGATCAGGATTTTTCTCATTACCAAATTTTGAAAAAAATGAATCATACAACGGATAAATCGGATTCCCTGTTAATTTGATATTGCGAATCGCCCAGGGAGAAAAAATCGTTATTGCAATAAAGGAAAAAACAGACAGAAATTTTAAGTATTGAATCTGGATATTTTTTTTATCTTTGTTTAGTTTAATATAAAAAAAACCAAATATAAGTGTCAGAATTGTCACGGACAACATTGCATTGTATTTTGTGGATAATGCAAGGCCACTGCTAATTCCGGCAATTATTAGCCAATTTATTTTTTCGGTGTCTTCTAGCCAGATTAAAATAGAAAACAATGATGCAGTAAAAAAAAATAGTAATCCTAGGTCTACATAGACAGTAACTGACAATTTTAAGATTATTGGTAGTGTTAAAAACATTAGTCCACCCATCAATCCCCAGAAGTTGCCAATAAATCTGCGGATAAACAAACATATCAATAAAGCCGTGGCCAAAGCAAAAAAGAAGTGAATATATTTAGCTGCAATGTCAAACTCGAGCGCAACTGGCAGTATGTAAAGTAAATTTATCAACTGCGGGTAATAAGAAAACTCAATTTCAGGAACTGCACTTAGTGTGCCTTCTGAAATCCAGATTTTTGGAAGAGCCAAGTGATGTGTTTGAGCATCTCTACTGACAGGAGGGACAGTGGAGATTAGAATTACATAAGCGATTATCAATAAGTATGCCAGTGTAAACAGTAATTTGTGTGTTTTTTTCATGGTTGAAAAATTTTAGATTATTAAATCATTTTAGCAAATTTCTTATAAGCAATTTCGATAATGTAGGGTTTTTATAAACGTCTTCAGAACTTTTATAGATTTTGCTGCTGTGGGCTATTAATTGCCATACTTTTAATTTTTGCCAAATTGCTGAAAAAAAGAATAACTCACCTGAATGAAAAAATTTTAACCACAAAGTCTTTTGTGGGAAAGAGTGAAAAACTATGTTTTTGGAAGAAAAGTCCCGACCTCCAGCACATATATTAATTGATGCCTCCTTGGTATAATGGTTATTTTAGTATAATTTATGAGGTGCAATGAAAAATCAACATTTCGAGGCTAATGAAGATGGTGTAGGTTCTACTTCCTCTATTAATCAAACAAAAAAATCTAAAGCCCGTTATAAAAAAAACCGCTTTTTTGGTGAACAAACATTACGTTGGTATGGGTTGTTGATAATGCTACTGTTGATCTTGATGGTTTTAATGGCTTTATACTTCGATCAAGAACCTGATTTTTTTGATGTGAATTCAAATGCAGAAATGCGCCTTGCTAAACACAAGCATGAGATGGTGACTGGATTTACAACTGGTGCAACATTCATGGAAGTGACAGATGTTTTATTGGGTAAACCTGGTGGTTACATGTCAAATGATGTGATGCCCCCATTCGTCTTGATGGATAACATGCCTAATTGGGAATTTGGGGTTTTAGTTCAAGTCAGGGATTTTGCTCGTGTTATGCGCAATGACATCAGTCGTTCTCAAAGCCAATCTGAGGAAGATGCGGATTTAGCTGCTGCTGATCCGAAGTTTCATAATGACAATGATAAATGGATCTGGCCACAAACTGAAGGCCGTTATCGTGAGGGCCAAGAACATTTTCATGACTATCTGACGCGATTGGCCGACAGCTCTGACCCCGAAGCGCAATTCTTTGCGCGGACAGACAATTTGGTCACTTGGCTAAATTTGGTTGAAAAGCGGTTGGGTGCTTTATCACAAAAACTAAGTGCCAGCGTCGGTCAGGATCGCATCAATACTGATACCGGGGGTGATGAAGTGGCAACCACATCCACTTTTAAACCCAGTGAATTGCGTGTGCAGACACCTTGGTTAAAAATTGATGATAACTTCTATGAGGCCAGAGGTGCGACCTGGGCGTTGATTCATTTTATGAAGGCAATTGAAGTGGACTTTAAGCCAGTATTGGAAAAGAAAAATGCCTTGGTATCATTGAAGCAAATCATTCGTGAATTAGAGGCCGCTCAAGATACCATTTGGACACCGATGGTTCTTAACGGTTCTGGTTTTGGTTTTTTTGCTAATCATTCTCTGGTCATGGCTTCATATATATCAAGAGCCAATGCCGGTGTGATTGACTTGCGTCAATTGCTTGAGGACGGTTAAGCTAATTGAAGCGGTGGCTGAGAATGGTTTGGTCGTTGTAACTAACTTTTAATTGAACAGGTGACTGGTATGAGTCAATTGTTTGATCAAACGAAAAATTCAATAATTGGTATTCTCCAGGGTGCAGGGAGTTAAATAATTCATTGTGATTGATATCAGATCTGCTCATCGTTATTTTGTGTTTGTCAGCATTTAATAGCTCAATGCCAATGTTTCTGGTTTTGTTCTCAATAATCCATCCGCTGATTGTGTTGCCATTTCTTTCATGGTAGATGATTGGTGGTACTTGGCATGCTCCACCACCCGTTTTAAAAAAGTAATAAGTCTTTAAGCCTTGGAACAAATCCAGTGAGTCAATTAGCTCAATACCATTAAGATGCTGACAGGTTTGTCGGTAAAAAAGGATTTGTTGTTGTAAATTCAGTGCTGAATGTTCAACCACGAGGGTTCTGCTTGTGGTGGTTTTTTGTAGTTCCAGATTCATGATCTGCAGTTGTTTCGTACGCCCGTGCTTGTGACTAAGAGGATGTGGTATCGATCGTATACTGTCTATTTCGTCTGAATAATAATGTAGCTGTGCCAGTGTCATGAAGTTATCAGCCACTATTGAAGTTTGTTTGTTCTTCTTCAACAGCTGTTCGGTATGTTTTGCTAATTGTTTCCAGCCCATCGCATTGAAGGTGATCTGAGCATTCAGGTTTGATTTGGGTTGTTGCCAATTTTGCCAATAAATTATGGTGCAGAGCAATAACATATGTGTGCTAACACCGGTGACAATACTCCACTTGAGCAGGGTTTTATTTGAATGGTTAATTTGCAAGGAGGTCGCGATTAACAATAAAACATAAGAAACCAGCGTCCAGTGAAGATTGAGTCTTAAGGTGTCTGAATAGAAACCTAAAAGGGCATACAGCAACCAGTGAATGATTGCGGCAAATACCAGCACGTTACTTATTTGATCATGTTTGCCGTTTAAGTTGGTGCGATTGCTGAATGTTTTAAAACAAAGGTAAAACACCAAAGGTGTTGTTATTAAAATTTGAGTCACAAAAAAGCTAAAGTGATTGGGTTGAAATTCCCAGGGATGACGATCTTTCAATTGAAATGCCAATAACGGAAAATCATTTTGTAAATTAAACAACAGGATAGGAATGAACCCAATAAGCATCATGGGTAAGGTAAATTTCAACAAGGAAAAAACCGCAGTTCTATCGTTTTTAAACTGCCAAAATACAACCAGACAAGTTATCAGCACAATAAGCCAGAAGCGGATGTGAACATTGATGCCGATGGCAAGAATCAAACCAAACAATAAATAATGACTTATCTGTTTTGATTTAATTGCAACAATCCATGCTATAAAAGCAAGCAATGTAAAGTAAATAATCCAAATGTCAGCAACAGCTAAAGTGCCACTTAAACCCATTATAGGTAAGGATAATAACAGTAGTCCAGTGCCCCAGTTATAATGATTTTTTTTGGAAATTAATTTGCTCAGAAACATGCCTAACCAAGGAATCGAAGACACTGCAATCAAGCTTGGTAATCTGAGCCAAAAAGGGTGTTTCGGAAATACCCAATCTGTCAATGCACTCATCCAAGGTACCCAGCCAGGCACTTCGCTGTATGACCAAGCCAAATATTGACCTTCTAACCAATAAAACGCCTCGTCAACAAACAGTTCGCTGGTGATTGCAAGAAAAATCTGCAGGCTGCAGAGGGTAAGAAAACAACCAAGAAAATAAGACTTGGCTGGAGAGGTATTCAGCATTGAGGTACTTTGAGCTTCTTACCTGCGTTAATTAAATACCTCGGTCCTCTGATTTTATTCAATCTGGCAATCTCTTTTCTGCTTGAGCATTTGAATTTACGGCTGATGGTACTTAAAGAATCACCTTGTCTGATTTTATACCAGGTATAGGTTGGGCGATCTGGGAAGTCGGCATCATGAATGGTCTTTGCCAGTGTCATTAAATCGGTGTTGCTGCAGTTGTTCTCGTATATGTTTTTTAATACAGAAGGTATGACCAGAACTGCATTTTGTTTGATGATTCGCTTGGCTTTAACTGTTGAGTTAAGGTTTCTGAGGATTCGATACCAGCCCATTTCGTTGTTGTATTGACCAAAACAAACTGATAATTCGCTTAATGATGTATCTGTTTTTGCGCGAATCAGTGTGGTGCTACCATCAGCTTCGGTTAGTGTGACATTAAAAGCTTCTGGATTATCAAAAATTAATTTGGCTGATAGTACTGTACCAATGTAGTGTTGGGTTTCTGAGGGTAAATCATAGAAGAATTGGCTGTCCCAAATGGATTTATTATTGTGTTTGGTGTTTAAGCGTCTGAACCTATTTTCCCCAGCGTTATAGGCAGCCAGGATTTTGGCATAATCATCATCATATTTGTCTTGCTGTTCCTGAATATACTTGGCTGCGCCTTTCGCTGCAGTTTCAGGGTGGTAGCGGGCGTCGTAATCGCCTATTGTTCCCAATACCCCAAAACGTTTGGCGGTGGCAGGCATAAATTGAAATAAGCCACTGGCACCAGCTGAAGACATGGAGTGAACGCGCCCACCACTCTCTTGGGTGATGATGGCTAACAATAAAGATTCTGGAATGTCTTTGTCAGCAAACGGTGGCCAAATTTTATTTTTCAAAAATTGGTAATTCTGCCAGGTTTCAATTAGTTTTGGCCTTTTCCAGGTGAGCCATTCATTCAACGCAGCCTGTACCTTGGTGTTACTGAGTAAAGGGATTTTTAAACTTATATTGGGTTCATCAGTGATGATTTGTTGGTTTTCAACCACAGTTTGATCGTTTGAAATTTCGGATGAGGGGCTTCCTTCTGGGGGGATATTTTCAGCCAGTTCCTCTTCAATTTTGGCTTGGTGGGCCAAATCTGAAAAATATTGATTAAGCTGTTGCAGGCAATTGGGGTCTTTTTGGCACAGCGCTATCCCTTTGATTAAATCTTGTGTGGTTAATGGTTTGGGTTCAGGTGTAAGTTCTGGTTTGACCGCTTGTTTTTGGCAAGCTGAGATGGCTAAAAGTAGAATTAAGATTAAAATCAGTCGCATAAAGTTATTTGCAGCATTCGGGCGTATTGTGTATTATCAGTATTTTAACGACTTCGGCAAGCATTCAGGTATGAATTTATTCAGTTCAATTAAATCCTTGTTACAACTCGATCCAGCAGAAAAACAACTGAGTGCAGCAGAACAACGAGAGTTGAACCAGGCCATAGTGGAGTTGATGTTAGAGATGGTCAAAGCTGATTTTGTTGAACTTTATGCAGAAAAAACCGCATTGGCTGAATATTTATCTAACAAGTTAGGTTTAAC
This sequence comes from Marinicella sp., assembly GCA_028284365.1. Classification (GTDB taxonomy): domain Bacteria; phylum Pseudomonadota; class Gammaproteobacteria; order Xanthomonadales; family Marinicellaceae; genus Marinicella. The sequence continues at coordinate 101,278 of JANQRW010000074.1, read as the reverse complement.
TAAAACAGATATCAGTAATTACATTGAAGCTGCTGAAATGCGCACTGACTTTTCGATTTCGCTTGAATCTCAAACCAATGTCATCAATAATTACTTAAACAGTGAACAGAAACATGATTTGTTACGACATTTGTGGGCTTTGGCAGTTGCAGATAATGAAGTTCATTTATTAGAAGAAAATTTATTTTATAAAGCTGGACAATTATTGGGTGTTAAGAAAGCTCAATTAGACTTCATATGTCAGGCTGATTTTTAGAAAAATTAAGTAACCAACCTTTCAGAGGATTTTATGGATTTAACTCATTTTTTAAAAACCATGCGCGAAAACAATGGTTCAGACATGTATTTGAGTACTGGCGCACCTATTAATGTGAAAACAGAAGGTGTTCTTGAATCAATGAGTAGTACCGGCTTACCACCTGGGATTGTTGAAAAAATTGCATATTCATTAATGGATGAAAGACAAATTAAAGAATTTGAGGAAACTTTAGAGTGTAACCTTGCTGTTTCAATCAAAGGTGTGGGGCGATATCGGGTTAATGTTTTCAGACAGCGTGGTGAAGTTTCAATGGTCATCAGAACGATTAAAACCACCATACCACCTTTGGATGAGTTGAATATGCCTGGGCATTTATATGACTTGATCATGGAAAAAAGGGGGTTGATTTTGGTTGTAGGGGCAACTGGATCAGGAAAATCCACCACCATGGCATCGATGATTGATTATAGAAACTCAAATGTTACTGGTCATATTTTGACTGTTGAAGATCCCATTGAATATGTCCATAAACACAAGAAATCGGTGGTTAATCAACGTGAAATAGGTATTGACACTTTAGGTTATGGTCCGGCGTTGAAAAATGCTTTAAGGGAAGCACCTGATTTGATTTTAATTGGTGAAATCAATGATGCTGAAACCATGGAAGCTGCCATTTCATTTGCTGAAACTGGACATTTGTGTATGGCCACCTTACATGCCAACAACTCAGACCAAGCTATGGAGCGTGTGTTAAATTTTTTCCCCAATGATATGCACAACAATGTGCTGATGAATCTGGCGTTGAATTTACGTGCTGTTATTTCACAAAGGCTAGTTATTGATGTTGATGGTAAGCGCAGACCTGCCTGTGAAGTGCTGATGAATACCCCCCAAATTCGAGAAATGATTCGTCGGGGTGAAATTAATGAGTTGAAAATGGCGATGGAAAAATCATTGGAAGATGGGATGCAGACCTTCGACCAAGCCCTTTATGACATGTATAAGGATGGGATCATTACGCTTGAGGAAGCGCTTGGTAATGCAGACTCGGCTCAGGGACTTGAGGTCAAAATTAACCTCACCAGCGAAGATGAATCGGTTTCAGATGATTATTTTTGATCTATCATAATTATATGAAAGCTTATTTCTGTTAAAATCCGGCTTTCTTTTACCGATTTCTTCTCTATAAATGAAAACACTGTTGCTAATCACAGGGCTATTGACTTGTATCTCCACAAGCCTACTAGGCGCTACTGAACCAGTTTCTAACGTTGATAAGAAGTCATTTCGATTTTTTATTAATGCAGACCCACAAATGGGCCCTGAAAACACTGAAAGAAAAGGCCTTAAAATTCTTAATGAATTATTGGAAAACTTTGTAGCAGAGGTTAATGCTGAAAACAAAAAAGAGGCAGTAGATTTCGTTGTTTATAACGGTGACTTGGTATGGGACCCTTATCAAGATGCTTTTGATAACTTCACCAGAATTGTTAGTAAACAAGAAGTACCGGTCAAATTAGTTCATGGTAATCATGATGGTTACAATGATGACCCAAAGTTCTTTCAAGCCCAAAAGAAATTATCAGGTTATGAAAAACTGAACTACTCATTCAGTTATGGGGATTGGCAATTCATTGTCATTGGTGCTCAAGAAAAGTACTTGCAAAAAGAACAAAAAGAACAGCAGCTGGCTTGGATAAGAAAAGAGTTGGCTGCGCACAAAGATAAGCAAGTGATGCTGTTTATGCATTATCACATCATGCCGGTTGGTCTTAGCCAAATGGAGTACTATACGTATTGGCCAATGAAGTTTAAAAACCAAATGCTTGAAGCCATTACAGAACATGGTAACGTCAAATATGCTTTTACAGGTCATGTACATGTAGGGGTAAAAGCATCTATCAAAAGCTCACTAGAATATAAAGGAACCAAATTTGTTAATTCTCCAACACCTGTGATGGCGAGACCTTTTGGTGAGGAGTTTGTTGAGTTTGAACATGACCCGGATGACCGTTATTTCCGTCGAGGATTCTACTTGGAGGTCAAAGTTGATGGTGATGATGTGGAAATGATTGGACATAAAATAGACCATGATTTTGAAGTTAATTATCCAGCAAAACTTAAAGCTTTCAAACCAGCAATGGATAGACGGTTTTTTAAATCAGAAGCTGAGATTACACCAAATAAAAATTTAAGAAACCCAAGTTTTAAGAAAGGATTTAATGGATGGAAAAAAAGCTATCGTTATAAAAAGGACACAAATAATGCATTTAAGAACATTGTCAAAAATGGCTCGAATATCTTAAGTCTCAAAGCTCCTTGGGGTTCATGGTCATTTGATGAGTATATGGAAACTTATCAAGTTGTTGAATTGGACTTAAGTCAACCAGTCCAGTTGCAATATGAGTTTAAAACACCTAAATTTCACCAAAAAGGTGGTGGCGGTTATATAAAGCTAATTTTGTATAACAAAAATAAAGCCAGAGATAAAATGGTATTGTTTCACTGGGGCGGCGGTGAAGAGAGGGTTAAACTCATGTATCAATCTTGGTTTTATAACTCAGATGGAAACAGAGCTTCAACTAAATACTTGGATAAAAATATTAAAAACAAAAAAATTATCAGTTTTAATTTGGAATTTGACCAAAGAGAAAATCAACTTTTAGATGTGGATTTAAATCGATTGTTCAGTTTATATGACTCTGCTGAATTCGTTGATGAAGGCATAACACACTTTTCGATTTCTCATGGTGTTTGGAGTAGAGTAACAAGGGCAGGAAAGCCTTTTTTTAGCGAGTTGGTTGTTAAAAATATAGCACTAGAAAATAAATCAAGTAATAAAGTCGATGCCGCTGTGGTTTTAAATAATAAAGTTATAAGTGCGGATCAATTAGACAGTGGGAACCCATATTTTCAATTTTGATCATCCGCAATCTTGAATTTTTTAAACTAACAAATTCATTAAATCTTAGCAAACAAATGTATTAATATGAGTATTATTAAGGAAGACCATAAATTAACTAATGAAAGTATTGAAGCACATTTATGTGTGATAGGTGGTGGTGTAACAGGGCTTTCGATTGCACTTACCTATGCACAAAATAACCCAGATAAAAAAGTAGTCGTATTGGAAAGTGGTTTTGAGAAGCCAGGTCCCTCGCAACAAGCAGCCATAGCTGACATTATTGGTAATGATGTTTATGATTTAGCCGCGACTCGAATAAGGGCATTTGGCGGAACTCAATGGGTTTGGGGTGGTAATTCTCGTTTATTTGACCGGCTTGATTTTCAGAAGAGAGACTGGATGGAGAATAGTGGCTGGCCAATTGAATACGACGATTATTTGAAGTATGTTACTCCTGCTTGTAAGCTCATGAACATAGATGATTTTGACTGGAGTAATATTCATCCAAAGCTTAATTACAGAAAGCTGATAGATTCAGAGATATTTGAAAACTGTCACTATAAACTAAGTCCGCAGATTGTTTCCTCTCACCCAGTGGATTTTGGTCATTTTGGCCAGTCGCACAGGGAAGCATTAGAAAAGACAAAAAATTTAACAATATATTTAGATCAAACGGTAATAAACCTAGAGTTTTCAAACCTGAAATCCAGGTTAAAAACAATTCAAACAAGAACTTTAGATAATAGGCTTAATTATTTCACAGCCAATCAATTTGTGGTGGCTACGGGTGCCATTGAAAATGGTAGGTTAATGAAATATTGGTTTTCTAAAGAAACGGCCCCTAATTTACCTTGTTACGACTCAATTGGTCGATATTTCATGGAGCACCCGCATCGTGATATTGGACACATGTATACTTCTAAAGCTCAAATAAAGAGTTTAAAGCATTATGTTGGCGTGAGATTGGGTACGGCCGTGCATATGGCTAGATTCAAAGTTACAGATGAAGCTCAAAGAAAATATAAGCTTAATGGGCAAACTGTTGTTCTTTCCAGGCAAAGCAAAAAAGAAGACCCCAAAGTCGTTCTTGGCCAGAGTTATAAAGCCATCGTTCTTTCGGAACAAGAGCCTATTCGAGAAAACAAAGTGGAATTGCTGAATGAACTTGATATTTATGGCATTCCCAAAATGGAATTGCACTGGAAGATGACTGACCATGATTACAGATCGATCAATTTCATAGCAAAGGAATTTCCAAAATTTGTTGCCGTTAATGATTTGGGTAGAGCCAGAGGATACCAAAGAGCTCCAGGAAGAAATACTTTAGGTGGGCACCACCATATGGGAACTACAAGAATGGGGGCTTCTCCAAATAATGCCGTAGTTGATGGAAATTGTAAAGTCTTTGGTCTCGATAATATGTATATGGCTGGCGGATCTGTTTTTAGTACATCAGGCTCTGTAAATCCAACACTAAATATGGTGATTTTAGGCCAGAGATTGGTTAATCATTTGAATGGCTTAGGGGGGTGATATGATTAATAATAGACGGAAAATTTTGAAGTTGATTGGACTAAGTTTTTCAGCTAGTTTAATCGGTTGCAAAGAAAAGAACATTGGTTGGACTCCGGAACAATTTGCAAAAAATTTAAAACTGCATAATTATGTGGGTTTGCAAGTTATCCATGTCTTAGATGAAACCAGCAATAAAGTTAATTTAAAAAACATACCATCATTTTTTGATACACATCAGGTCAGTTTGTGGGATGGTGATAAGAAGAAAATTAATGGAAGGGTGAAAAGAATGATAAAACAAAATTTTATTGATGGAAAAACAGTAAGTCTTGATGGGTATATATTCGCTGAAACTGAGGTTTCACTTTATAAGGCCATTAAAGCTCAAGTACCTGAATTGTTGGAAAAGTTTTAAAGTGATGAGTATAGAGTTAACAGAAAAAGCTAAAAATTGGCAAAAATTATGTGCAGGAGAGGATTACTGTCATCCAGACTTTAATGCAGTGATCAATAAGGTTCTCGGTCATTTACCATCTTATCATCGTAAACAATGGGAGTTTGTGGTCATATATTTAAACCTTTTACAATCTGGAAAATTGAATACTGATGCTGTTGGCGCTTCATTTGGAGCTGGTAGAGAGCCATTGATTTATATCATAACCAGATTGGTGAAATCTTTCATGGCTACTGATCTGTATATATATAACACTGGATGGGCTACAGCTAAAGTTGAAAGAGACGTGTCATGTCGGGATTTTGTTTTAGAGTTGGCGGCTGATGATTTTCCTAAAGAAAAACTAATTGTTCAGGAAATGGACATGCGAAAACTTGATATGCCTGATTCTAGTTTGGATTTTTGTTATTCATCGTGTGCATTTGAACATATAGGGGTACATGAAGATTTTGTTAGCCATTTGAGAGAAGTAAAGCGCGTATTGAAAGATGATGGAGTCTATGTAATGACTACGGAGCATTTGTTCATGCATGAGACTATGGCTATTAAAGGGAATTATAAATTCAGCTTGGACACTTTGCTGGCTATCTTCAATGATGCTGATTTTTATCCTGATGCTGAATTTGATAATACCCTGAAACTTTCGCATCTGAATAAACCCAGACCTGAGCTGGCTGCTTTAAATAACATTACTAATGAAATGTTGAACCTTTTTCCTGGTTTGATTTTGCAAAAGAACGGTATGCCATACACTTCTAGTTGCTTTGTGTTCAGAAAATCTAATCGAAAGGAAGGTTTTTATCTGAAAGAATCAGATAATTCAGCTATTGAAGATTTTCTGAGCAGGAGCTCTAAGAAAGCTTTGATCAATACTTATGGTAAATATTGCTCTTTAGACCCGTTTGCAAGATTAAAAAAGGACATTAAAACGAACATGAGTGACCATCTTGAGTATTTAGTTGAAAATCATGAAAAGTACTTTGGTGCCATGAAAACAGGTGGTGGTAATTTTGCGTTTACTGAGTTTATCCACTTTAGCAACTTTTCCTTTAAGTTCGTTGTAAGTATTAAATTGGCAAAAGAGCAAAAAATATTAGTAAAACTGCTTGAGGTGGATCAACTAACCAATGAAAGACAAATGATTGACTCATCAAAAGTTAAATTTGTTGGTCATAAAACCATTAGTTTTGAACACAAAGCTAAGAAAAACAAAGTTTATGCAGTTTCTGTAGGTTTGGTTAAACAATCAAAGCTTACATTAGAAAATTTACATATTGATGTGAAAATTATTGATGTGTAAAGAGCCAATAACACAGCTTAGAACAACTTGTGGGCATTATTCTGCTAAAAATAAATGACAAAGCGTGATTTAGGGCATTCGTAGCTAAGTCAGTATAGTCGTGTTTAGTTGTATTTTTATAGTTTTTTAATGGTACAATTAGTGACAATATCTTTGGAATAATACTGACATGAAAAAATTTGGGTTTAGCTTGTTATTTAGCTTTTTTTGCATTTTCAATACCGCCAACGCATTAGTTTGTCCAACATTCATAGCCCAAAATGAATCCATTTATAATGTTAAATTAGAACCTTATCTGGCGGCCGGCAATGGAACAACAGATGACACAGGTGCAATTCAATGTGCTATTAACCATGTAGCGTCTAATGGTGGGGGAGTGGTGTATTTCCCATCAGGTAATTATGTCCATAGTGGGTTAACGATAACGGGTACTTCTATTACTTTGCAAGGCGTTGTGGAATCTGCAACTTCACATAATTCAGCTAATGGTTCAAAGCTAATATATAACCAGAACAGTGGTGATCAGATTTATATTGGTGGTACTGCTTCAGCCAAAACTATTCATATTAAGAATTTGTCCATGACAACAAATCAAGATCAAACTTCAGGGCATTTTATTCATGCTTATGGTATTCTTGAAAAAAATACAGAAGGAGAAATCACAACAGATATTAGTGCTACCAAGCTTGTTTTTGAGGATTTGCAGTTGTTTGGGAGGTTCCATCAGAATCTTAATAATTCAAGTTACAACGGCATTTTACTAAATGGTGTAAATTCTGTTGTGATGAACAAAATAAAGATTTTTGGTTTAACTGGTGAATATGCAATTAAACTAGCTGGTACTAATAGGCAATCAGATTTGTTCAGGTTTTCAAATGTAACTTTCAATCATGAGTCAAACAGCAAACCTGATTACCGAGTGGCAACTGCTAATGGTCTAGTTATCGAAGACAATGTAAATTCAGTTAAGACATTTGCATTCGATTTATTAAGGGCTAAAAATGGAATTGTAGTGGGATCTAGCAGCGATCTTCCGGACTCTCACTATATTTACTTACTAGATGTCTCAATTGAAGATACTCTGGAACATGGAATAGTAAGCAATAATCATGGTGAATACTTAGAGATTAAAAATTGTTACATTCATGTGACTGGCTTACATGGTATATATATTAAAGAGAATACAGGCCCGACTCATATATCAGGATGTACGGTTCAACGGAATGGAAAAAAACATAATGAAAGTAATCCTGCAGCTAATAAAGGAACAGGAATTTTGTTATTAGGCCAAAGGGGGGGCTCGGTTGTTGGTAACTACATTGCTGATAATTTTTATGCGGGCATTAACGTATTCCCTTCAGCAGATGGCTATTCAATCAGTTCTAACAATATTATAGATTCAGGCCTTGATGGTTCTATACCTCGGCAAGACTATGGGATTATTTTACACACTAATTCTCAAAACAATGCAGTTATTGGAAACATTTTAAAAAACAATGGTACAAATATTTATCACGGGTCTTATATAAACTCTGTTATTACAAATAATGTTGAATACTAATCACTGTACTTTTGTTTCTAAATTAAGCTAGATGTTATAAGTTAGTGGCTGTTGTTGTATTCAGTTTGTTAAGATCCCTGAATTTTTCACTTAACAACATTAATATTTATTTTTTTAGAATTAAGTCAAACCGCTGTTTCTTAAAGAGGTCGTCAATACTTAATTTTTGAGTTTTTTCAATGCCAACAATTTTTTCTATGGAATTGAAATGTCCATCAATAAATTCGACAGCTTTGTCTATGGAATAACTTCTGTCTCGAATAAAGTTAGGAACCCACTCACAGATTACAGTGCAATCTGGGTTGTTATTCAATATGTTTTGAGCACCTTCCAGTACATACGGTTCAGCCCCTTCGGTATCAATCTTGATTAAGGATATGGGATAATCTGCGGGATCAACCAAATCATCTAGTTTGGCGGTGGCAACTTTTGCTTTATTATCACTCATACGGCGTAAATCTGGGGTTATCAACCTACCACCACCGTGATCATGAGTACCCCAGGTGAACTCCATCTCTCCTTCCTCATTAAAGGCCGCTACATTATGGCAATCACATCTTTTTAAGAATGAGTTTGAGAATACAGATGTTCTCATCATCTCGAAAATAACTGGATTGGGTTCAAAGGCAATGACTTTACCTCGAGGACCTACTTTTTGACATCCTAAAAGGGTAAAAAAGCCGAGGTTAGCGCCCACATCAATCATGGTTTGTCCTTCATGAATATTTTGGTCAATAGCCCAAGAAACACCTTTTTCAAAGCAGCCGTGAGTAATCAGTCTCATGTGTTGCATGTTTCTGGTATCTAGTAGAATTCTTGCACCGAAATACGTAACTGCAACGGCACGATGATCTCCAAGGTAAGCATAATCAAGTGAGCGTCTCTCGTAAGGCCTAATTGTGTCCATAAGATTAGTTATTTAAAAAAACAGCAATGATAACACAGAGTTAAATTTGAAAATATGAAGTATTTTGGCAGTGTAATAGGAATGTATATAAAAGTAATATCAAAATGAACTGGTATCTTTTAAAATACTCACGGTTTGAGATTTGGAAATTAATTGTTAATGCAAAAACAGTTTAAGTTAGAAGCGGACCTGAAAAATTGGTATAAGCTGCCTATAGCTGAAAGAAATGAGTTAAATAATCAGGTTATTGATCAAAAGATGCTTCGCTGGCCAAGAATGGTCAGAAGAGCCGGCAAGAAACCATTACCTGGATTGGCTGGTTTTCATGTGGTCTTCTTTCATATTCCTAAAACGGGCGGTACAACCTTAGATTACATCACAGCAAAAAATTACCGCATAGACTATGTATATCAAGTCAATGGTCCGGCTTTTGATCAACATGTGGCAGGCATTTTCAAAAATGGAAAGATGTTTAGGGCCATTATGGGCCATTATGAATTGAATGATTATTACCATCAATTATTTGATCGTAAACTAATGGTTCAATTTACCATGCTACGAGAACCTGTCAGTCGGGTTATTTCTTATTATGATTATCTGCGTTCAAGTGAAAACCACCCTAAATATCATTTGGCTAAAGATATGAGTTTAGAACAGTTTATTGAACACCCACAAATTGACGAGATGCCAAACGCACAAACCCATCGCATTATGGGTTTGTTGAAAAAAAATGAGTGGAAAAAAGACAAAAGAACACCTGAGCAACTGTTAGAAGATGTTAAACATCAGTTAGAACATCGATTCAGTTTATTTGGCCTTACTGAAATGTATGATGAGTTCTTGATAATGGCCCAGCGCACCATGGGTTGGCAAGACATATTTTACCGAAGAATGAATGCATCTAAGGTAAAAACGGATAAAGCCACGATTCCTGAATCAACCATTGATAGAATTAAGGAAATTAATTCGATTGATATGAAGCTATATGCCTTTGCTAAAGATCTGTTTATTAAGCGAATGGAGGAAATTGGTATGAATGAAGAAATGGTTGCGCAATACAAGGCCAGTAATAAGGCTTATATTGATTTACTGGATTGGCATGTTTAGAAAGTAAAAAGGTTAATCCCATTGTCAACTAACGCCTCAATAACTGGACAATTGAAACACTATTTAGTGGTGTTTAGCTGGATGACGAAATCTTACTACCAGCAAGAGAAAAAATCATTTTGGTTGATTCAGTTGTTAATGGGTTTATCTGTGGTTTTGGGATTGGCATGGGTACTTGGTTTGGTTGCTGGGTTGAATAACTTAAATGATCCCAATTATTTGAAACAATTTGGTTCTGAAATTCTACAAGGTTTTTATTCTCAACCCTTTTTTATGTGGTTGAGTCAAATCAGCGTGGCAGGTATGATTGGCGTGTTTTTGATGTACCAATCTTATCAGATTGGGGTGCACTCAATTATCAGGTTTCAAGTCCGAGTCCTACGAAACGTACTAAAAACAGTCAATCAAACTGATGAAGTTGATTGGTTGGCAGCTGTTGCTGATGAACCTCGAAAAAAAACCCATCGGATTATTAAAGTCAGTGTGCAATTAACAGGCTTGGTTGTGAGACGCTTGGTTAGAATGCTGGTACCTATGCTGACATTCTTGGTTGCTTTTTTCGCATTGCTGAAATTAGATGCTGAACTTTTGTTGTATTTAATCCCTTTTGCACTGATCTACTTGGTGCTGTTGTATTTTATTAATCGCAGTGCAGCAAGAAATCAGGTGAAGTTGACGACAGTTTCAGAGTCATCAAACAAAAAAATGAGTGGGGTGATTGATGACATGCTTTTTCAAAACAAGAGCTATGACAATGACACTGTGGAAGAAATTGAGGCCACTGATTATAGGTTTTTTTCATTGTTGAGATACCGGAGAAGGCTGGCAGAGATCCATGTTGTTTGGGTAAACAGTTTATTTCTCATATTGGGCAGTGCGCTGATCGTAATAGCCTACAGCTCTTTTGGACAAGCAGCTACTATTGATTGGTTACACCTTATCCTGTTTCTGGTTGCTTTGAGGTATGCGGGTAGCGGGTTACAGGAAATGGCCTCGGCTACGGTTGCATTCAGTCGATTTTTGCCTGACACAGAGCTGGTTTATCAATTGCTTAATCCAATTGAGAAAGGTTGTCAGGAAGACCCGATAGAAGAGGGAGTGGTATTTTATTTTAACAGTAACATTGAAACATCATCCATGCTTCCTCAATTGTTGAAATTAAATCATGGTGTTAAGCAATGTTATGAACTTAATGAGAAGTCAAGCCAGTTAATCACAAGTCAGGAGCATGAAGTGATTTGGATTTATTCGGTGAAACCGTTGCTGTTTAAACAGTCTGTAAAAAAATTTCAATCTCAAATCTCTAAAGTTTTGTTATATGAAAATGGTTACTTAAGATGCTATGATGATGTGGCGAAATTTCTTACAGAGTTCAATCCAGAGCAACATCAAATGAAAAGATCCAACTTTGAAGTTGATGAGGATGATTTATATTAATTGGTATTAATGAAATGGATAAGAAACTAAACATATTGGTCGATGGTTTTAATCTTGGTTTAAAAAAAGGATCAGGCATTAAAACTTATGGCATGACTTTATTGGATGCCTATAAATTGCTGGGGCATGATGTGGGTGTTCTGCTTGACAACCATTTTATTGCAGGTAAAGATCCTTTGCTGGATGAAGTCAGTTTGTTTGATCAAGATGAAGTGAGACCGGTTTCATTATTCAATTATCGGTGGGTTAGAAATTTAAAAACCATCAGTTATGTACTCAGAGGACGAAAGGGTAATTTGGTGGTACCGAAAGTGACTGAGCCTGATCCGGAAAATTACCTCTCTCATGTTGGTGGTGACAGATACAGCCACATTGAGAACATATCAGATGTATTTAATGTGGCTAACAGGTTGTTTGCCGCCACTAAGAAAATAACCACAATAAAACCTAAAAAGCAGCCTGATATATTTCACCTAACCACGCCCTGGCCGATAAAAGTTAAAGGTGCTAAAACTGTTGTGACCATTCATGATTTAATTCCATTGAAAATCCCATTCACAACTTTGGATTTAAAGACCCACTTTTATTATTTGTTTAAATGGGCGGCTGAATCTTCAGATTTGATCCTGGCAGTTTCCGAGCACACCAAGAAAGATATTATTGATATCTATGGTGTGCCTGAAGAAAAAATTAAAGTGACTTACCAGTCATATAAGGGTGCTGGTATCGAGGTGAATAAAAAAGATGCCGAGGTGTATCTTCAATCTAAGAAGCTCGAATCAGAAAAGTATATCTTGTTTGTGGGTAACATCGAACCCAAAAAAAATATCAAACAGTTAATCAGGGCTTTTGCTTACATCAAAAAAGGTTATAAACTGGCCATCGTTGGACACAAAGCGTGGATGTCAGAATCACAATTGGCAGGTTTGAAAAGTTACCTCAAGAAAAAAGATTATGTGATGTTAGATTACGTCAATGAAGAAGAATTGGCGATGTTGTATTCCAATGCGTTTTGTATGGTTTTCCCTTCTTTATATGAGGGATTTGGACTACCTGTGTTAGAGGCCATGCAAAACAATTGTCCTGTGATATGTTCTGACCGCTCATCACTGCCTGAAGTCGGCGGGGATGCCGCCCTATATGTTGATCCTTATAAGTTCACAGACATCAGAATGCAATTAGATAAACTTATAGCCAACCCGGAATTGCGTTTAGAGATGATAGAAAAGGGCAAAAAGCGTGTCGAGTTTTTTAGTCCTGAAAACTATGCCAAACGTATACAAGAAGCCTATGAAGGCTTGGTTTAGCAAGTGGCTTTCAGGCTTTAAGAAAAATCAGGGTTCACCGGCCACCTATTTTGTTCATGTGCCAAAAACAGCAGGTACCAGCTTAATTGTTCTATTGGATCGATTCTTCAACAACAATCAAATTTTCTCCAAACAATTGTGGCGGGAAGTTAAAGCAATCGAACCTGAAAACAATCAACAGTATGAATTGTATCGTGGACATTTTGGTGGTGGTGGGGTTGATATACTTACTGACAGACCCATAGAGTTTTTAACCATCCTGCGTGACCCAATTGAGTTGGCGCGTTCAACATACCAATATGTATTGCGTGAAAAGAACACCAAGGTGCATGAATTGGTGTCCGCCGGTAGAATGACGTTCCTTGAATTTCTGAAGCACGAGCAAACCAAACCATTGATTGAAAACCGGATGGTTCGTAATATTTCCTTTGATTTTAAAAAGGACCCAGCAGCACAAGAGGTTTTCTTGTCGACAGAAACCATCGAATACCTGCAGTCAATCATGCAGCAAGCAACATCAAGTCTGACTGATGCTGATCGCTTGCAAAGGGCAAAAAACTTTGTTGAAAAATGTCGTTGGTTTGGTTTACTAGAAAGGTTTGATGAATCACTACAGTTGTTGTGTTTTGAAATGAGCTGGCCACCGATAGGGCCCAGCCAAAAGCTCAATGTGGTGGATAAAAAATCAGCTTTAACTGGTGAGGAAAAGTACCACTTGGAGCAAGTGAATCAATATGACATGGCCTTGTATGCTTTTGCTCAGGAACGTTTTCAGCATAAGTTTAAAGCGATGCTACACCAACTAGAAAACTACAGAACAGATCAGGAGCAAAGTATCGATGACTTGTTAGATTTGCATTATCAAGTGAACCATAAAAAAGTACTTAAATCGTTTGTTAAATATGATTTTGTTGAGGTTTTATTGGGCAGTCAATGGCATCGCCGTGAAATGATGCAACCGGAGCAAGAATATTTTCGTTGGACTGGGCCTGGACAGGTGGCCAGCATAGATTTTTGGTTAAAGAAACAAACCTATCAAATCCAAATTCGAATCATCAATGCCATCAGTATTGATGTGTTGAATCAATTAGAAGTCAGTATCAATGGACAAGCGCTTAAATGGCAGACTCAAGATAAAGGTGTTGTTAGGGTGTTAGAGATGTCATGTTCGGCTGAGAATATCAAAGCCAATGGTTTGGCTCGATTAAGTTTTAACACCCAAAAAGTGCTCAGCCATGCACGTGCTTTTGAATCAGATGACCAAAGGCTTGTTGGTCTAGCAGTACATTGGATACAATTCAAACATGTCTAAAGATCCAATATTCATTACTGGTCGATTCAGGGCTGGCACATCATTTTTATGGCAGGTTTTTGATGCTTTGGATGATTGTTGTGCTTGGTATGAGCCACTTCATCCTCAGCTATTAAGTGCCATTGAACATACCAGGCCAAAAGCCGACCATGTGGGCATCAGTGATTATTGGGGGGTTTATCGGACTCACCCTGAATTTAAAGAAAACCACAGCAACCACTTTGCTGTAGAAGCCATGTACCTTGAAGCAGAGGATGATTTTCCAGAATTAGAGGTTTATATTAATCATCTGATTGAACTTTCAGGTGAAAATAGACCAGTATTACAATTCAATCGGGTCGACTTACGACTACCGTGGCTGAAAGCAAAATTTCCTTCTGCAAAAATCATTCACATTCAGCGCAATCCGTTACAACTGTTTCATTCACAACGAAAACACTTGGAACAACAGCATGTCAATGACGCATTGTATTGGGATGCCTATGAACTGCCCAGCTGGTGTTTTTCATTGTCCCAACAGCTACCTATATTCTCAGTAACTAAAGCGTATATTCAACCGGCTTTTTATGATTTTTATCTGTTGTATAAACTTTCACAACTAATGGCTAACCACCATGCGGATGTATGGATTGATCTGGAACAACATGTGTTTCAGAGCACAGCTTTTATTGGTCAGTTGAAACAAGTTATCGCCTTGAGTGCTGAGCAAGAAGAAAAACTCATAGATATGATACATGTGCCTGAATCGTTGGCAATCAGTTCAGAAGAATCTGATGTATTTGCTGCGATCATGACATCAGTTGACTGTTTATTGAGTGAGTCTGGTCTTGACGATGGTTTTGGGGTGTTGCCATTAAATAGAATCAAAGCCAGATATAAGGATTTTTGGCAAGCACAAATGAACTCATCTTTTGTCATTAAACCTATGTTATTAGAAATAGAAAATCACAAACAGGAATTGACGCGTGTTTTAGCTGAAAATGCAGCTTTGAAAGAACAGGCGGCTCAATGTTCCAAAACCGAACCAAACAAACACGAGGGTGACCGTGAATAAGGCCAAGCGCACAGAGATTTTTACTCGATTGAGAAATATCAACCCCAACCCAACCACTGAACTTGAGTTTTCTAGCCCATTCGAATTATTGGTGGCGGTGGCATTATCTGCGCAATCAACGGATGTTGGGGTTAACAAAGCCACCAGTAAATTATTTCCTGTTGCTAACACACCTGAAGCCATACTGGCTCTTGGTGAAGGTGGTTTGAAGGGGTACATCAAGACCATTGGCCTATATAATTCCAAGGCCAAACACATCATCAAAACTTGTCAAATTCTGATTGATGAGTTTGATTCAGTGGTACCAGATAATCGCGAAGATTTAGAATCTTTGCCGGGAGTGGGGCGTAAAACTGCCAACGTGATCTTGAACACTGCCTTTGGACAACCAACAATGGCTGTGGATACCCATATATTCAGGGTTTCTAATCGCACCAAGATTGCGCCAGGAAAAAATGTCTTAGAAGTTGAAAAGCGTTTGGTTCGCTTGGTACCCAAAGAGTTTATGGTGGATGCCCATCATTGGCTGATTCTTCATGGTCGCTATGTATGTAAAGCGAGAAAACCCATGTGCCATGAATGTGTGATTGTCGATTTGTGTGAATTTAATCAAAAAGTATTGTCTGAACAATCTAAGGTAAAGTAATGTTTGGTTTTTTACCAAACCATATTTCAAAGGCCAGTGCTGCTTGACCACAAAGCATTCCTAAACCGTCGTAAACCTGGTTGCATCCCAAGGTCTTGGCAGCAGCTAAAAAAGGTTTAGCAGCTTTTCCATAACTTAAGTCATAAACAATGGTGTTTTCATGGAACCAAGAAGTTTGCAATTCTGGATGTAGTCCATAATGCCCCATTGAAGTGGCATGGATGATCAAACCATAACAGTGATTTTCTTTGTCATCACTGACATAACAATTTTCAAAATTTTCAGATAACTTTATGGCTTTCTGGAAGTTTCTGTTTTTAATGCTGATGCGACTTACACCTTGAGTAATCAAGCTTGGAATGATGCCTTGGGCGGCGCCCCCGGCACCAATAACCAAAACATGTTTGCCCTCTAGCTTAACCCCTTTCTTTTGTAAATCCAGAACCAGGCCGTCGCCATCTGTGTTATCTCCCCATAATTCGCCCTTTTTCCAATACACGGTGTTTACCGCCTGAGTTAAATGTGCTCGTTCGGTGTAATGGTCCAACAAAGGCATGATATTTTGCTTGTGCGGAACAGTGATGTTGCAACCATGAGCTGTTTTAATCCAATGGTTAAACTTTGGGGGTAATTCGGCAGCAGTGGCATCAATCAATTGATAATCTAACTGGATCCCAAACTGTTGGGCAAATTCAGTATGAATTTTTGGTGATTGGCTGTGAGCCACTGGGTGCCCAAACAGGCCCAACTGATATTTTCTTATTGGTTCAACCATGCTGTGACACGATCGGCGTAATAGGTCAGAATGGCATCAGTGCCTGCCCGTTTGAAACACAACAAGGCTTCCATGATGGCCTTTTCTTCTTCTAAGTAACCATTATTAATGGCACTCTGTAGCATGGCATATTCGCCTGATACTTGGTAAGCGCAGATCGGTATATTAAAGTGGTCTTTTGCCGTTTTAATGATATCGAGGTAAGGCATACCGGGCTTAACCATCACCATGTCAGCACCTTCGTTGATATCCATAGCAATTTCATCTATTGCCTCCAGACCATTGGCAGGGTTCATTTGGTAGCTTGCTTTTGAGCTTTTGCCCAAGTTGGTTGCGGACCCTACAGCATCACGGAAAGGGCCGTAGAAAACGGATGCGTATTTTGCGGCATAGGATAAAATGGCTGTGTTGTGGTATTTTTTATCTTCCAATGCTTCTCGAATAGCACCAATTCTGCCATCCATCATATCAGAGGGAGCGACCACATCTGCGCCGGCTTTGGCGTGAGACAGTGTTTGCATCACCAAAGCTTTGATGGTGACGTCATTTAAGATGTCGCCTTTTTCGTTGATGATACCGTCCTGGCCATGTGAAGTATAGGGATCCAGAGCCACGTCGGTAATAACAGTTAGCTCTGGTAAAGTAGATTTAATTGTTTTAACTGCCCGTTGAACCAACCCTTCTTGATTCCAGGCCTCGGCAGCATCATCAGATTTGTGTTTGTTTTCAACAACCGGAAATATAGCAATGGCGTTAAGGCCTTGATGATGTAATGGGGTTAATTTATCAAGCAGCACATCAACACTGAGGCGTTCAACCCCAGGCATGGATTCAATTGGTTCAGTGCGATTAAACCCATCCAAAATAAACACAGGCCAAATCAGGTCATTAACCGTCAGGCTATTTTCTTGCGTCAGATTGCGTAAGCTTTGAGTGGCACGCAGTCTTCTTTTTCGGGTAAAAGGATATTCCATTTAGAATTCACAACAACGGGTAGAAAAGATGATAGTTTAGAGAAAATAAGCTAAAATTTCACCCCATTACTTACATAACTATGCAGAATAAAAATTTATGGCCGTTATCATCAAGACACCAGAACAAATCGAGAAAATGCGCGCAGCGGGCCAAAATGCCGCTGAAGTGTTAGATTTGATAGGAGATTATGTCAAACCTGGTGTGTCCACATTGGAGTTGGATGAAGTTTGTCACCATCATATTGTAGAGGTTCAGAAATGTATTCCTGCACCACTGAATTACCGCGGTTTTCCAAAATCAATATGCACTTCGGTGAATCAAGTGATTTGTCACGGCATACCTGATGCAAAGAAAATCCTTAAAGAAGGTGATATTGTTAATATTGATGTGACCGTGATTAAGGATGGTTGGCATGGTGATACTTCGCGTATGTATTATGTCGGTGAACCAAAACAACGTGCTAAAAAGCTAGTTGATGTGACTTATGATGCCATGAAAACGGGTATTCAAATGGTTAAACCCGGTGTGCGTCTGGGAGACATCGGAGCTGCCATTCAAGCCATCGCCTATAAAAACCGTTTTTCAGTGGTCTATGAATATTGTGGTCATGGTATTGGGCAAACTTTTCATGAAGACCCACAAGTTTTGCATTATGGTCGGGCAGGGACAGGCTTGGTGCTTGAAAAAGGGATGACTTTTACTATTGAACCCATGATAAATATTGGTAAAAGGCACAGTAAATTATTAGGCGACGGTTGGACTGTGGTAACCAAAGACCGAAGCCTATCAGCTCAATTTGAACACACCATTGCTGTCACTGATGATGGTTTTGACGTGTTGACTGAATCACCTAATTTTCCACTGTAATCGATGGCGTTATTGGCACCACCAGATCATGCAGATGATTATTTTAATCTGACTGATCTGGCTGCCGTTAAAGACCAAAATATAGCTGCTTATAAAAGACTGCTTAAAGCAGCTGATGACCGCTTGAATCAAGCTTTTTATCAATGGCACAATATTTCCAGATTGGTTAAAACCAGGGCTTGGATAGTAGAACAAATTATTTTAGCACTTTGGCAGCGCCATCACCTTGAAGATTATCACACTGCTTTGATTGCAGTGGGAGGTTTTGGGCGTGGAGATTTGCAGCCGCATTCAGATGTCGATTTATTGATTCTTTACCATCAGTCTTTGCCAGAAGATGCGCTCAGTGGTTTTGTTCAGGATTTATGGGATTTGGGTTTGGATGTGGGCCATGCTGTGAGAACGGTTGATGAGTCAGTTACTTTAGCAGCACAGGACATAACGGTGGTGACAAACCTAATGGAAAGTCGATTTATGCGAGGAGAGTATCAGATTTACAACGCCATGTTTGATCGCATCAATGATCGTTACATGTGGTCAGGTAAAGACTTTTTTCAAGCCAAATACCAAGAGCAAAAAACACGCCACCAAAAATGGGGTGGCACTGCATTTAACCTTGAGCCTAACATCAAAGAAGGCCAGGGCGGATTACGTGATATCCAAATGGTTACATGGGTGGCGCAAAGGCATTTCCATGTTTCGTCCATGCATGGCTTGGTCGATGTGGATTTCTTGTTGCCAGAAGAGTACATCCAATTGCAGAAAGGGCAGCGAAAATTATGGAAAATCCGTTATGCGTTACATTTGTTGGCTGGGCGCAAGGAAGATCGACTGTTATTTGAGCATCAGAAAGCTTTGGCTCGAGTTTTTGGCTACCAAGATGATGATGAATCTTTAGGTGTTGAAAAATTCATGCAAGCGCATTATCGCAACGCCATGCGCCTGGAACAGTTGAACATGAGTTTATTACAGTTGTTTGAAGAAAATATTCTTCAAAATCATGAAGATAAAAAGATGACTGTCATTAATGATGAATTTCGAATCATTAATCAATATTTGGAGGTGTCGGATGCCACTGTATTCACACACCGTCCGGCTGCTATCTTTGAAGTGTTTCACCACTATCAGCAAAATCCACAGGTGCATGGTATAAGAGCGAATACTTTGCGTCTTATCAGTCAACACCTGTATTTAATTGATGACCAATTTAAACAAGATGAACTGAATAAAAAATCATTTTTGAATATTTTTAAGCACCAGAATTTAGTATTCACACAACTTGAATTGATGAATGCTTTAGGGATTTTGGCTGCTTACTTACCGGTGTTTGAACGCATTGTTGGGCGTATGCAGTTTGATTTGTTTCATATGTACACGGTTGACCAACACAGTTTATTTGTTTTGCGTAATATCCGTAAAATATTTCTCAGTGATAAAAAGTTACCTCATGTCAGCCGCGTTGCTCAAAAAATTAAGCAGCCATACGTACTTAATCTGGCCGGTTTTTTTCATGACATTGCCAAAGGGCGTGGTGGTGATCATGCGGAGTTAGGTGCTATTGAAGCCGCACAGTTTGCTGCTGATTTCGGTTTGCCAGAGTCTGACAAAGCGCTTTTGGTTTGGTTGGTTCGGTATCATTTAATCATGTCAGTGGTGGCTCAAAAACAAGACATCAGTGATCATCAGGTGATTGCCAAGTTTGCACAACTGGTCGGTGATCAATCTTACTTGGATCATTTGTATGTGTTGACGGTGGCTGATATTTCTGGAACGGACCCCAAACTTTGGAATTCATACAAAGACAGTTTACTCCAGGAACTACACCAAAGAACGAGTCAATACTTGGCTGCACATTCACCTGATGTGGTTACTGCAAATAAAGCTGAGGCCATCAATTTATTGGATGAAAAACACCATCAAGAAGTGGTGGGTTTATGGCAGCATTTTCCAGATAAATTTTTTGACTACTCCAGTCCTGAACAAATAGCTAAGGTGAGTCAGGCAATAACTGGAAACAAGGAAAAAGCCACTGTTTGTATTACAGATATCCATACCGATGGATTTGAGATTATGCTATATGGAAATAATAAAACTGGTTTGTTTCACCACTTGGTTGAGGTGTTTGCTGAATTTCAAGTGGATGTGGTTAATGCACGTATCTACAGTGGTACCAATGAGAAAGTATTGGATTATTTTCATTGCTTGGCAGAAGTTAGCCAAGAAGGTATGGATAATTTGAAGCAAGCCTTACTTGATGTACTGTCCTTGGATAAATATGAAGTTCAAAACAGGGCGCTGGTGGTATCCCGGCGAGAAAAATTGTTCTTGGAAAAGCCACAAATCACTTTTTCAGCTGGTAGAAATGAAAAAGAGTCACGTTTGGATATTAAGTGTAATGACTTTTCAGGGTTGTTGGTTAATATTACAGAAGTATTCGTTGATTTGAAAATTGATATTCAAGCTGCCAAAATTGGCACCTTCGGGCATTTGGCAGAGGATGTGTTTTGGGTGTCGCATCAGAAAATGTCTTTGAATCAGACTTTACAAGATGAGCTTATCTTGGCTTTAAATCGCATGCTCAACCAAGTTTGATCGACTTATGCTATTTAAAAGTTTAGCTTGCATTAAAAAAACTTATATAAAAAGCCAACAAAAAGGGATAAACGTTGATCATCATCGGTGATGGGGCTGTCAGCAATTTCATCACCGTAAAATTCATTTTGTATGTTGCTGACAAATGACCATTTTTCGTTGATTTTACGCAGTGCTAAAATGCTTAATTGAAAATTATTGACCGAGCCAGTTTCATAGGTGCCGAATTCAGGTGTTGCATCTGCTGCATTGATACCATAAAAATAATTGACCACTTCTTCGCTATGATGCTCATAATTTAAGCGTGGCACAAATAGCCAATTATTCTTGAAGATGGGAGCAGAGTAACTGATGCTGCTTGAGTTGCCGTCATGTTTGTTATTAATTTCAAAGTCATGTTTAATGGTGAACAAACCTATTTTTGTTTTGTACTGTGCTGAAATAAAAGCACTGATGGGAAAACTCAACTCCGGCAGATGTGTCAGTAATCTACTGTCACCGCGGTCAATATCGCCTGCTAAGTTAAAGCCAATACCAGTGTTTATTTCCCAGTTTTTGTTGTCAATCAGATTGAATCCAATGTCTCCAGCTTGGAAATAGAATCGCTTGTATTGGTAGTCTATGGCTGGAAAAAAACGTGATTGAGTTTTTCCACCCACATATATTGACTGGCTGCTAACACCAGCTAAACCAGCTTGTAATTGATGTTCGTCAAATGGTGAATCAGAAATGGGTTGTGCTGCGATTGTCACTGAGATAAAGAGCAGTAAAAAGGATGTGGCTATTTTCATGATTATCTTATTGGTTATGTTTTAATGACTTTAAGTATTAATTTTTAGGGGTAATACCTTTTGACCTGTTTAAGGTAATTATGTGAGATATGGTAGCCAATGCCCAGTGAAAAAACTGTGGATGGATGTTCAATAGAGTTATTATTGCTCAAACGAAGACATGAAAATAAGGTCTTTTTCCCATTCGAGCAGGGATTTGCAAATCTGGTTGTCATTGGCAGCTATGAACTCGAAAGTGATGCGGTCGGTACCATTGCCATTATAGTTAATAGGAAAAGTTGCTAAACCATTTTGGTCTGAATTAAGGGAAGTGGATAAACCAGTATTTGGCCCTTGTGTCACATTTAAAGTAACAACGGTGTTTGCAAGTGGGTCTCCATTGAGGTTATGCAAATAAAGATTGAGATGGGTATTATTTAGAGTTGCGTCAGTAATTTTAGTGATGAATTTGGTGTGGCAGTAACGACCAAAACTGGTAATTTGATTGGTGTTCAGATTACTGTTAATGGTTTTGAGAACACCATCAGGCCATGTGATGTTGATGTTGTTGATGCTTGTTTCACTGCCCAGTCCAAAATGTTGAGTGAGGGGGTTGTTGGAAACATAGTTATTACCGCCAGTTAATTCTCTTAACTGCGTAGAGGTGTTGGTGGTGACTGAAATCTTTGCATGATAAGCAAAAGTGTTGGAGCCTGTGTCAAAAAGTTTTACCCCCAGATAGTGGTTGCCGTTGCTGTTGTTATTTTCATACAGCCGGTAAGCAGCATCATTAGGCATGATGAGTATGTCTAAATCGCCATCCAGATCATAGTCGACACAACTCACGCCTCGGCCTTGACCAGTGTGATTCAGACCATTGGCAGCAGCAGCTTCTGTGAATGTACCATCTCCGTTTGCCAAGTATAAACGGGCTGGATCGTCGATGAAGTCTGCTGTGAAAGCTTCACTGGGAAAACCATTTTCGTGGTAAATATCCAAGTGGCCATCGTTGTTAAAATCGGCAAAGCAGGCACCCCAACCCCAATAACCCTGTCTCAGGCCAGCTTCATCGGTGGCATCTTCAAACCCATCATGGATACCATTTGTACCAGTATTTCGATACAAACGGTTTCCGGTAACACCCCAGTTGGCCTCAGCCATACCATCCGGATCCCAAATGCTGGTCACAAACCAGTCCAAATCACCATCATTGTCGTAATCAGCCACTGCGGCACCCATACCATTTTCATCAGAAATAAAATCTGGTTGTAAAATAAAATAAGCAGGTTGGTTCTGTGGAAAGCCAGTGCTGTAAAATATTCTTGTGGTAGAAAAATCTGAAGTCAATAAAACATCGAGCCAACCATCGTCGTTAATGTCAGTGAAATTGGGGGTAAAAGTCCAGCGATCAAAAAATGCATTTTGGGATGCACCCAAATACTCAATGGTGACATCGCTGAATGTGCCGGTGCCGTCGTTTTGCCAGAATAATTGTTTACTGGTGGTCTCATCAGCGTGCCAGTGGGTCATAAATAAGTCCAAATCCCCATCTTTATCAAGATCACCAAAAGTACCACTAAAACTTGGCATTCCTGAATTGAAACCTGAGCTCATAGATTCCATAAAACTGCCGTTGCCTAAGTTTATAAATAATCTGGGCCGATTTTCAATGCTGTCACCTGTGGTGGCGCCGACTTGCCCAGCTTTATTAACAGAAAACACCAATAAATCTAAATCATAATCCCCATCCACATCTGCAAAAACCGGGCCTGATCCAAGTACATCAAAAACATCTACATTGGCTGAATTGGCCACATCCATAAATGTGCCATTACCTTGGTTCTTGAATAAAGCATTGTGTTGGTCGCTGCCACCTAGCAGATAGAAATCAGGATAGCCATCAAAATCATAATCTTGAACTGCACCACCTGCTCCAATTAATGTAGGTTCACCACGTCTGTCGGCATTGTTAATGTGGCTAAAATCTATATTCGACCGAAATACTTCAACTTCCGTAAATAGCTGCGCGTTTAGGTGTGAGGCCATACCACAAAAGAATATGAACAATAAGTGCTTTAGTTTCAAGTTTAAAATATTTTTTTGAGCAATGCTGTTATAACAAAAACTCAAAGAAAATTTCACTAAAACGTTTATTTTTTAACCATTAGGTATGCAAATGTGACCAATTTGGCAGAAAATTAAATTATTTTAGTATGACTTCCTTGGCTGGTTCACGTAAGTTATAGCTTGAGGCCATAACGGCACCATAAGCACCCGAATTAGCCACCAGTAACACATCGCCGTTTTGGGTTTTGGGCATTTTTCTGTCAATGCCCAAAACATCGCCTGTTTCGCACATGGGACCAACGATGTTTGCGGTGTATTCATGTGCGGCGCTGAGTTTAGATAGATTAACTATGTTGTGCCAAGCACCATATAAAGCTGGACGGATCAATGAGTTCATACCTGTTTCGATGCCAATATAGCCCTGTTTGCCCTTCCATTTTGTTTGTGTAACCCGAGCAAGTAACACCCCACAGTGTGCGACCAGAAAACGCCCTGGCTCCATCCATAATTTTATGCCAGCATGATTTGTTTTGAATTCGAGTAAGGCTGCATTGAGTTGAGATAAGTCGAGACCTAAGTCACCAGGATTTTCTCTGATGCCCAAACCGCCACCCAAATTGATAATCTGGGTTTCAGGGAAATGGATCAGACAGCTGCCTAAATATTCGGCTATTCTGGACCAGTTGCTGTGATCTAATATGCCGCTGCCAGAGTGGGCGTGAAGGCCATGAACTGAAATGTTGTGTTGGGCACAAAATGTTGCTACTGATTCAATGTCATCGGCGGGAATCCCAAATTTTGAATGGGTTCCAGCAGTTCTAACATAGCGATGGTGGCCACTTCCGTGACCAGGGTCAAGTCTCAGAATGACTTTTTGGTCGGTAAAAATTTCGTGGTGATCGTATAGCAGTTGTGGGTTGTCTACAGTGACAAAGATACCTGCTTCTAGTGCATTTCGATATTCATCAATTGGCGCAAAGTTGGGTGTGAACAAGATCTCATCATTTTGAATATCAGGACAAACCGACAGAACGCGGTCTATCTCATTGGGTGAAACTGTCTCTAAACAAATACTTTCTTCATACATGAATCGCAAGATTTCAGGGTGTGAATTGGCCTTGCTGGCATAGTAGAAACGATCAACAGCAGTTAACTTTTTTAATTGTTCAACTTGACCTTTCACTGTTGGCAGATGATAGACATAACAGGGTGAGTGTTTAGCGGCAATTGATAACAGTTCTTCAGCACCGTTTTGCCACCAGGCGGTGGTGGTTTTGGGTTTGGCTTGTTTTTCCTGAATTAATTCTGCCCAAGTGGAACCGAAATCATCAATTTCCTTGTCTTCAATGATCAACACTTCATGCAAGGCCCTGACTAATTTGTCGGCCTGGTCTTCATCCACCACAAAAGTTTGGTTCAAATCATTGGATGACTGTGTGGTGATGTATATGCGTTGGTCAGCAAAACTGGATAACACCGGTGCAATTTTATCAGCCAAAGCTCTGATTCTATAGCCTACCAAGGTAACAGCAGAACAGTTTTTGATGATTTCAACTTCACACAAAGTGCTTAAAGCGGTATTTAGTTGTGACAATATGGAATCGGTAAGCACATTATCCATGTTATCTAATGAGATGGTGACATTGGTTTGCGCAGTTGAAACCAAATCGATGGATAGGCCCAGTTCTTTATAGATGGCAAATACATCACCCATAAAACCTGCCTGATGCCACATATTGATGGACTCCATGGAAACCAAAGTGACTTGGTGGCGGCTATTAATTGCTGAAACTCTTGGTTTGGTTGGGCTGTATTCACGTGCCAGCACGGTTCCGACCTGATTCGGATCATTGGTGTTTTTGATCAACAATGGTATGTTATGTTGCTCAACTGGTAAAATACATCTGGGGTGTAAAACCTTACCACCACTGGCAGCAATTTCACGAGCTTCTTGATAGCCCATTTTGAGCAACAATCGAGCACTGGGGATACTGTGTGGGTTGGCACTGAAAATACCGTGAACATCAGTCCAGATTTCTAAACGCTTTGCATTTAATAGAACTGACATGTAAGCAGCACTGGTATCTGAACCACCCCGACCAAGCAGTACGGTTTTGTTTTCACAGTTGCTTACAAAAAAGCCAGGCATCACATAACAATTTTCAGTCAACTTTTTAATCAACACATCATTTTTGGTCACCCGGCACTTAGCAGATAGAATTTGAGCTTCTCGATTTCTCTGATCATCAGTGCAACTGATCAGACAATCTTTTGGATTGAGGCTATGTGCTTGAAGCACTTGTTTTAGGTAAGTGATGATAAGCTGATGGGTAGACTGTTCACCCAGAGCCAGTAATTCAGCTTGTTGCCAAAGATCTGGTTTTTTTAATTGAACTAATTGATCCAGTTTTTTGAGTGAGTTTAAGGCAACCTCTGGATTGATACCCAAATCTTGGCCCAGCGCTTCAAGCTTGCTTTTGAATGCTTGGTAAATATTGGTGTTGTTAGAGATTTTTTGGGTGAGCAAATCGGTTAAGCCCTGAGCAGCCGAATGTACCAACAACACCTTAAATCCTTCATTGATTCGTTGTTTAACTATTTCTACAATCACTTGCCATTTAGTTAAACCAGAAACAGAAGACCCGCCAAACTTTAATACCACCCAAGTGTTCAAATTTTCACCGTATTCAGAGGTTAAAAAAAGCAAACTTTAGGTAAAAAAAAACAATGATGCAAGTAATATCGTTTATTATGCCTCTTAGTTCTAAACAAATGACCAAATAAAATTTTATGATTGAACATACCAAACTCAAATGGCAGCAAGTTAGGTGGCAGTGTGATGCCAAAGAATTAGACTTTAAAAACACCAAAGACATTGAACCTGTAAATGTGATTGTTGGCCAGGATGATGCTTTGGAAGCGTTACAGTTTGCAATTGAATGCCAGGCTTATGGACAAAATGTGTTTGTCAGGGGTCTCAGTGGTACTGGCCGCATGAGTATGGTTTCCAAGATTTTGACCGAGGTTAAACCGCAGCTCAAAGAAAAAACAGAACATTGTTATGTAGCAAACTTCGCCCAACCTGATCGACCAAAACTCATTAGTTTGCCAGTTGGCCAGGGCAAAATGTTTAAAGAAATGATGTCAGAACTGAGCGTGTTTTTTGCTGAAGAGTTGACCAAGTCTATGGAATCAGAGTCTTTACTGAATAAAAAAGAGCAAGCAGAGTTGCAACTTCAGGATAAAACTAAAAAGCTGACCGAACCATTTGAGAAGGAATTGGCTAAACACTCATTGGCCATGATTAATGTGAACACACAACAAGGACCACAAACCATCATTGCGCCAAGTATAAATGGTGAAGTGCTTGATCCAAATGTTTGGCAACAAAAGGTGGCGGCCGGTGAAATCAGTGAAGCACAACAAAAAACTTTAATGCAAGCGCAACAAAACTACAGCAAGAAGCTTGAAGATTTGGGCAGAAAAATCAATGACATTCGTGCCGACAGCGGCGAACAAATCAGGAAGCTGCTGGAAACCCATGTCAGCGGATTGGTAGATGCTGAAGTTAACAAATTCAGAAAAGTGTTTGATAATGAACAAGTGTTTAATCATCTTGAAGTAGTTAAAGGTGATTTAATTGAACAATTTTTCTACAAAAAATCGAAAAACGTTAATCCACTTGAACGGTATGCAGTCAATCTGCTGATGTCACTTGAAGACAATAAGGATTGTCCGGTGGTGGTTGAGCGGGTACCTTCCTTACAAAATTTGTTAGGTTCTATTGAAAGTAAATGGGGTGAGAATGGTCCGGTTTTAGCTGATCATTTGAGTATAGTGGGAGGCTCTTTGTTGCGGGCAGATGGTGGTTATTTGGTATTGGATGCTCGTGATGTTCTGGCAGAACCGGGAGCCTGGAAAACCTTAATCAGAACCATTAAGAATGAATTACTGGAGATTGTTCCGGCGGAAATGAGCTGGCCTTTTGCACAACCCTCATTAAAGCCAGAGCCCATTCCGATTAGCATGCGAGTAATTCTGATTGGCGATTCAAATATGTATTACTTTTTGGATAACCAAGATCCGGACTTTCCTGAGTTATTCAAGGTACTGGCAGATTTTGACGCTGTTATTGAGCGAGATCAACAAGGTTTTGAAAATTATGCTGGAATCATTGCGAAAATCATTCAAGAGGATGGCTTACTGCCATTTAATGCCTCAGCTGTAGCAAGGTTGATCGAGCATGGGGCAAGAGTATGTTCACAACAAGATAAACTGACTGCCAAATTCTCGCGAGTTGCAGATTTGGCACGAGAAGGTAATTACCTGGCACAAAAAGACAATAAAAAAATGGTTACTGGAGATCATGTCACACAGGCCATCAAAAGAACCAAGAAGCGTGCAGGGCTTTCCTCCAGAAAATTTCAGGAAAGGTTGCAAGATGGCACCATCAACTTAGATACTGAAGGTTATACGGTTGGCCAAATCAATGGTTTAGCAGTTATTCATGCTGGTCCTATTGTGTACGGTTTTCCTTCACGTATTACCACCACAATCGGGCCTGGTCGTGCTGGGGTTATTGATATTGAAGGTATGGCCGGAAAGTCAGGTTCAATTCATACCAAAGGGTTTCATATTCTGGGGGGTCTTTTGCGTTATATGTTACCAGTAGATCACCCACTGACATTTTCTGCATCAATCGCATTTGAACAAAGTTATGGTGGCATAGATGGTGATTCGGCATCAGGTGCGGAGTTTTGTTGTTTGATTTCGGCATTGACTCAAATCCCGATCAATCAGGGTTTTTCAATGACTGGAGCAATTGATCAACATGGTCGTGTTCAGGCTATTGGTGGCGTGAATGAAAAAATAGAAGGATTTTTTGATACCTGTAACCATCGTGGATTAACGGGCAAACAGGGGGTGATAATTCCGAGGTCAAATGCTGGAGAGCTGATGTTGCGTGATGATGTGCAGCAAGCATGTAAGACCGGAAAGTTCGCAATTCATGCTGTATCGCACATAACTGAGGCTATGGAGGTGTTGATGGAACATCCGGTTGGAGTGTTGATTGATGGTGAATATGCACAAAACAGTATTATGGAAAAAGCCATGAAAATGGCAAAAATATACTGGCAAAATACTCAAGGTACGCGATAGAATTGTGACCTGAATCACATAGTTTGTGTTAGATTTTAAGAACTGGTCATATCTTTATGATTTTGCTTGTTCTTTTTAATGTCGTTTGATATTATTATTTTATACGAAACTATTTTTATATTTAACGGTCTTATAGGTTTTTGGGAATATTTGGGATAAAGCGGTGATTTTTAAGTTTTTAAAAACAATTGTTAGTCTTTCAGCACTTGGTATGGCTACTGTTGTTTTTGCTGATGGTATGAAAGGGTTTCAACCATTTGACTTATCCACCAATAAAGCCTTAACCAGCAGTAACCCAAGGTTCAGTAATCCCGATGACTTTTTTCAAAGTGCATTGAGTTCAAATTCACTGACTGGATTTGATTTTTTGCAACAACAAGAAAAAGGTTATCATCTGTCAAGAAACAGTTCTGGTGTGTTTGGTCAGGAATTGGTGGTTGGTATGAAATTTGCTGATTGGTTGTCATTGCGCTTGAATGTAATTGAAGCTGATGACCAGCTTTTTAACAGTTTCAATCGCAACAGTTTTTTAAATACTAATTCTGACTCTGATTTAGCCGGATACCAGTTAGGTGTAAGTTCAGTGTTGAACATCTCTTCTAACTGGCGCATGGGTTTTGATTTGGGAATGGGTAGGATCGGTGGTGACTTGGTCGGTTTGTATCAAGATCAGTTACAAACCACTCGTTTGGGTTTTGGGATTAGAAACCAACGTTTTGGTGCTACATTTCAATCAGACTTTATGAGTAACACACTCAATGACCGGCTGGAACAATCAACCATGGATTTACAAGTTGATTGGTATTTCACCAAAGATGGTACCATTTCTTTCGGTGCCCGCAGAAGCGTTAATGAAAACAGCAACACCACGTCGGTTGATCAGTTGACCGGCACAGTTCCATACATTAAGTTCAAACATAATTTATAATCATTTGGTATTCTTTCCTTACCAGCTAAGTAATCAACTATGCTTAGAATAAAATATTTTTTGTTGGTTTTGATATGTATAGTTGCTTTGTCTTCGTGCAAGCCTAAAACCACTAAACCAAAACGACTGAACCTTATCCCTTTGAGCCAAACCCAATCCTATCAAATGACTGGGAAAATGTCTTTCTCAGATGGTCAAGATGGTGGTTCTGGGCGCATCAATTGGCAACAAAACCATGGTTTTGTTAAAGCGAAACTGAATGCGCCATTAGGTGCAAAAAGTTGGCAGCTTGAGGAACTGGTGGATGGTGCAAAAATTATCGATGCTGCTGGAGTTACCTATTTTGCAGATTCTGCTACAGTCTTAATCAGTCGTCAATTGGGCTGGCAAATACCTTGGGTAGAGTTGAAATCATGGATCATTGGCCAACCTTTTGATTCGGTTGCCAGCGAACTTAATGTTAGTGATGATGGTTTTGTGATTAAAGAAGGGGGGTGGGTTATTGAATACACTAAAATAAGATCATTTCCTGAAGGTGAACTCCCTATGAAAATCATTGCGCGCAAGAATAATTATTCGATAAAAATTGCTGTGAAATTATGGGATTGGTGAAACATCAATTGTTAAGTCCGGCCAAGATTAACTTGATGTTGCGAGTTTTGAATCAAAGGCGAGGTGGTTATCACACATTGCAAACTTGTTTTCAATTAATGGATTGGGGTGATGAGATTGGTATCTTACCATTAGCTAATGATGTTGCTAATGACATCAAGATCAGTGGTTTTGATGGTTTGAAAACTGAAAATAATTTAATTTATAAGGCGGCGGCTTTGTTAAGGCCGTTTGCACAGAATAACTCCAGTTGGCAGATTTCAGTAAATAAAAAGATACCTATGGGGGCCGGATTAGGTGGTGGTAGTTCAAACGCGGCAACAGTTTTGCGTTTCTTGAATGAGTATTGGCAATGTGATTTAGGTCAGGAAGCATTGATCGAACTGGGTGTTAAGCTAGGCGCGGATGTGCCGGTGTTTATTTTGAATCAAAGCGCTTTGGCAGGTGGTGTGGGTGAGAAGCTTACCCCAATGACGTTCAATACACCTTATGTTTTGTTGTTATTTCCAGACTGTGCCATCAACACTGCAGCACTTTTTGCTTGTCATGACTTAAAGCGAGATCAGGTCAATTTATGTGAAAAACGCATCAATGATAAAAGTTTTTGGATCAATGATTTTTTTCCAGTGGTCCTGAGCCAATATGAAGAGGTTAGCGGTATCTATCAGCAGCTGAGTCCAACCATGCAGTTAAGGTTATCAGGAACTGGCTCAACAATATTTGCGTTATTTGACGATAAAGAGTCTGCTGAATTGGCTTTAGAAAAGGCAAATACAGTTTGCAAAGCGATTTTGACACAACCGTTGTTGGCATAGTTATACCAGGTTGTAAATGGCATAAATTTTTTTGTTTTTTGGCTTTGCAATAAAAAAAATACTGGTTATAATATGCCGCCTTTAGCGCAGATTGTTTTGTGTTAAATGTGAAAGGCTCATAAAGAGTACTTCATGTATTGGGATGTCGCCAAGCGGTTAAGGCACCAGGTTTTGATCCTGGCATGCGAAGGTTCGAATCCTTCCATCCCAGCCATATTACTGTAATGCCTGCAAGAAATTGCGGGCATTGTTTTTATCTGAGGCTGCAAAAATGTTTGATCGGGGTATCAGGTTGTTTTCAGGCAATGCCAATCCGGCATTGGCCCAGAGAATTGCTGATAATTTAGGCGTTCCATTGGGACGGGCTAAAGTCGGCCGTTTCAGTGATGGTGAAGTTTCAGTAGAAATTCGAGACAATGTGCGAGGTCAAGATATATTCTTGATTCAGCCTACGTGTCGTCCTACAGCAGATAATTTCATGGAGTTGGTGGTTATGGTTGATGCTTTAAAACGTGCTTCAGCCAAAACAGTAACAGCTGTGGTTCCATATTTTGGGTATGCCAGACAAGACCGTCGTCCACGCTCTTCCAGAGTGCCAATCACTGCTAAAGTAGCAGCAAAAATGATTGCGGCTGTTGGCGTTGATCGGGTTTTGACTGTTGATTTGCATGCCGATCAGATACAGGGGTTCTTTGATATCCCGGTGGATAACGTCTATGCTTCGCCTTTGACATTGGCTGATATGTGGCAACGTTTTGACAGCGAGGAAGTCACGATTGTTTCGCCTGATATTGGTGGAGTGGTCAGAGCCAGAGCCATTGCGAAACGGTTGGGTTGTGAGTTGGCAATCATAGACAAAAGAAGGCCTAAGCCAAACATGGCTAAGGTTATGAACATCATAGGTGATGTCAAAGACAAAATTTGTATTTTGGTTGATGACATGATCGATACAGCAGGTACTTTGTGTGCAGCTTCCACAGCATTGAAAGAGTGGGAAGCCAAAGCAGTACATGCTTATTGTGTGCACCCAGTTTTATCTGGTGATGCCATCAAGAACATAGAAGATTCTGGCCTGACTGAATTGGTGGTAACTGACACCATTCCACTCAGACAAGAGGCTTTGGATTGTAAAAAAATTCGTCAGTTGTCTGTCGCAGAAATGTTGGGAGAGACCATCAGGCGCATAGCTAATCGCGAATCGGTTAGCTCAATGTATATCGATTGATAATCAAATCGATGATTTATGTCCTGGTCGCAAGGGCATTCATTTAACAATAGGAAAATATTATGGCAGTTTTTAAAATAGACGCTGAATTGCGTGAAGATGTAGGGAAAGGTGCGAGCCGCCGCTTACGTCATGCAGGTTTAGTACCAGTCGTTTTATATGGTGGTGGCAAAGACCCAAGAAATTTAACTTTGCAACACAACAAAGTTCTTCGTTTGGTCGAAGATGAAGCATTTTTCTCAAGTATTATTGAATTTTCAGCCGATGGTGGTAAAAAGCAAAAGGTTGTATTGAAAGATGTGCAAAGACATCCTTCTAAAGCTGTGATTATGCACATGGATTTCTTGCGTGTTAATGATAAGCAAGAAATCACCATGAATGTACCATTGCACTTCTTAGGTGGTGAAACATCTCCTGCTGGTAAATCTTCAAAAGTGATGATCGATTATCAAATGAATGAAGTTGAAATCACTTGTTTGCCTGGTGATTTACCTGAGTACATTGAGGTGGATGTGTCAGAATTCAGTGCAGGTGATAACTTGCATTTGAGTGATATTAAATTACCCGATGGTGTAACTTTAGTTGCATTCACACATGGTGATGATTCCCATGATGCAGTTGTGGTATCTACCTCTGCTATTGGTCAAGCTGAAGAAGTATCTGAAGAAGATGTGCCAGCTGCTGATGAAGTTGAAGCAACTGAACAAGATAAAGACTCTGAAGATTGATCTTAAATTGCTCAAGTCAGAGGGAATGGTTTATCATTTTCTCTGACTTATCTTAAAGATTCACACCATGCAAGTCATCTTTGGCTTAGGAAACCCCGGAGAAAAATACCAACATACTCGGCATAATGCTGGTTTTTGGTATGTTGATGCATTGGCATCATGTCACAACGTTTTATTCAAAACTGAAAAAAAATTCAAGGCGGAAGTTGCTACTGTTAATTATATGGGGCAAAAATTGTGGTTGGTTAAGCCACAAACGTTTATGAATTGCTCTGGTCAAAGCGTAATTCCTTTTGTTAATTTTTATCGCATACCCGTTGATGAAATATTGGTTGCCTATGATGAATTGGATATCCCCGCAGGCACCGCAAAACTAAAACGAGGAGGAGGACACGGTGGCCATAATGGTTTGCGTGATATCATTCCTGGTTTGGGCGCAGGATTTAAGCGACTTAGAATTGGTATTGGTCACCCAGGTGATAAATCTAAGGTCACGCCGTGGGTTTTAAGCCGCCCCTCTTTGAATGACAGCATTGAAATTGAACGCTGTATAGAAAAATGTGTCAATGAAACCGATAACCTCATCAAGGGAGATTGGGATCGGGCCATGAAAAACATTCATACGGTTTGATTTAAGTAATTGCCAACTAAATCTGAAAATACTGTTTGATCCACTAAAAATGCATCATGCCCCTGGATGGAGTCAGTAATCGTTAAGGTGCTGTCACATCCACTGTCGTTCAGTAACTCAAATAATTCCTCTTGTAACTCAATTGGAAACAGAAGATCTGTGTGTGCGCCAACGATCAAAGCTGATTTTAAAGTAACGTCAGCCAAAGGGTTTTTATCCTTGGCTGTTGCATAACTTTCACCATTAAACCAATCCATGGCTCTTGATAAATACAAATAACTGATTGGGTCAAACTTGTGGATGAATTGATTGGCATGATGTTCCAAATAGCTTTCTACCGGAAACTCAATACCAAAAGCATGCTCTGGTATCTGTTTGAGCGATCTGGGGAACCGGTCTCGCCATTCGGTGGCCGAGCGATAACTGAGCATACCAATTTTTCTGGCAAACTTCATTCCTTCTTCTGGCCAATTGTTTGTCGAATAAAAACCTTTGTTGAAGTTCTCATCTTTCAAGATGGCTTCTCTTTGTAATGATCGGATAGCGGTACTGAATGGGGGAGAAGCCATGCCTGATGCAATATGAATCAAGTGTCTGGTATAGTTTTTGTGGTTGAGTAGAAGTGCTAAAGCGCTCATACCGCCCATAGAAGGGCCAACCATTGCGTGTAGTTGTTTGATGCCGATGGATTCGCACAGCAATTTGGTTGAATTGGCAATGTCTTCCAAAGTTAAATCTGG
Source organism: Marinicella sp. (assembly GCA_028284365.1). GTDB lineage: Bacteria > Pseudomonadota > Gammaproteobacteria > Xanthomonadales > Marinicellaceae > Marinicella. The sequence continues at coordinate 66,629 of JANQRW010000074.1, read as the reverse complement.
AAAATCAAAACGGTAAGGTTGCCCGGTTTGTGGGTTGGGTGAACATGGGCCAGTTGAACCTTTGCAACTGCCTAGTGAACTGGCACAAACCACAAACCATTGATCGGTATCGATGGCTTTACCAGAACCAATCATGTACTCCCACCAGCCGGCGGTATCATTTTGAGAATGACGTGCCGCATGTGAGTCAGCTGATAAGCCAGTTAAAATTAAGATTGCATTACTTTTATCAGCATTTAATTCGCCCCATGTTTCATATGCCAAAATGCCTTGCTCAATATATCCACCACGGTGAAATTTGAAGCTGTTTGGAATTTGAAATAGTTCGAGGTAATTGGCCATTGTGTTCCCAAAATAAAAACGGCCATGAGTCTATCAGGCCGTTATGAGTTGGGGTTATTGTACCAAAGTTGAGACCGCAGGTTAAGTGGTCTGATAACCTGATAAATCAAGTCGTATTTCTATAGCGTCTCACATAAATGGCAACACCTACCATGACCGCACCAAATACAATACCGTAATACAAACTGGGATTAGTAAAACCATTCATCATTGATGATATGACCTCGATACCTGTTTGCTCAGTGGGGTTAAAATCCAATGATTCTGTGCTGAAGCCTAAACCGGAAGTAAATGGTGAAAAACCTTTAGCAAGATATATGCCAATGGTTTTAAATACACCTACTTGTAAAACATTAAAGTTGACCAATGCATTGTACCAGTACCATATAAAACCTACCATTACCGGTACAAAGACAGCCAGTAGAAATGGTCTGCGTTTTGAGAATGATGAGGCGAATAAAAACCAACCATAAACAGGCAATAACCACAATGCTTGCATCATACAACCGATTAAGAATGCACCCCAATTATTAATGTAGTTAACATTAGCCCACAAAACTGTGAAAGGGTTGATTCCATATAGCAGTAAGATCAAGCTAAGTATTACAAAGAACAACAAATGACTGACAATTAAACCACCTACGAATATCAAAGGAGCAACAATCGTTGCCGTTGCTAATTTGGATAACACTGTTTGTGTATCAGATATTGGTAATGATTTCCAAAACAGAATGCTGCCATCTTTGCGGTCATCATAAAGGCTGCCCAGTATAAAGAAAAACAGCACGAAGAACAGGACAAAATGATACAAAGAAGCACTGCCTAACATAAACACATCAATGCCAAATTGTATGTTTGCAGGGTCTACACTGCCTATAGACTTGGCGCCAAAGTCTGTCAATTCACCACCATTCATTTTCACGGCGAAGCGGTCTGTGGTGAGGTAAAACAATATCAATACCACTGACATCACGATACCAATCACCAGTGGTGTCTTTAAAAATGCACCTCGATGTTCCCAATATTCTCTCACCAACAATGCTTTGAATGTTTTCATACTTCCTCCTCCTGCATCAATGCCACAAATAAGTCAGATACCGAAGGTCGTTGTACTTCACCCAAAGTCTCTATCACGTCGCGTGAAGTTGATTTGAACAACATGATATGTTTGCCAAAAACTTTACGAATGGTTAAAGGCTTATGATTCATGGCTTCTTCAAAATTTTCCTGATTTACCATCACTTCAAAATAACTTTCATTGAGTTCCTCCATATTGGCGTCTAACACGATTTCACCTTCTCGAATAAAGACCACGTCAGTGAGGATATGTTCGATCTCCTCAACCTGATGTGTGGTAATAATAATGGTTCTTTCATTATCAAAATAATCATTCAGTAAATTATCATAAAACTTTTTTCTGAACAGGATATCCAGGCCCAAGGTTGGTTCATCCAAGACCAGCAACTTGGCATCAATTGACATCACTATGGCCAAGTGTAATTGTGCAGTCATGCCTTTGGACAACTCCTTAACTTTATGCTCCATATTAACCTTGGTTTTACTCAAAAACGCTTTGGCTTGTTCGATTGAGAAATTTGGATGGGTTTCTTCAGTGAATTTTAATAATTGTGATACTTTAATCCATTTAGGTAAAACTGCTACATCAGCAATGAAACAGATTTCTTTCATCAATTCATCACGCTTTTTAAATGGGTCAATGCCTAATACCCGCAAATCACCATCGCAAGAATCCAGACCTAAAACAGACTTTAATAAGGTGGTTTTACCTGCACCATTAGGGCCAATCAAGCCCACAATTTTGCCTTTGTCAATACTGATGTTAACGTCTCTAAGTGCTTGAAAGCTGCCAAATTTCTTATTGACGTTACTTGCGGTTAATATTTGACTCATTGATTACTCCCGATTTCTTTTAACGAGTTAATTAATTGGTTGGTGTCCACATTCAAATGTTTTATTTTAGTGAGTATTTTAGGCCAATCTTCATTGATAAATTGTTCATTTTCATTGAATTGTAGTTTTTTTGCAGCACCTTCTTGGACAAACATGCCAAGTCCACGTTTCTTCTCAACCAGTTCCTCTTCTACCAATATCTGGTAGGATTTTGAAACGGTTATGGGGTTGACCTTGTAGTCCATAGCGACTTGCCTGACAGATGGTAGCGCATCACCTTCCTGCAAATCACCAGACAGTATCATGTCTCTGATCTGATCTTTCAATTGCAAATAGATAGGTTCCTTGTCATTCCATTGGAAACTCATAATTAACCAGCCACCTTAGGTAATAAGATTATCATTGTTTGGTTCAGTGTCTTTGCAGACTTTTTTTTATCTTTTATAACTTGTTCAATTGGATTGTTTTCATTTATTGTTGGCTCGCTTGGTGTGATGGCGTAACTTAATGCCACTGAAGAAAGCAAAGACAAAAACAATATCGCTACAACCAGTATGTTTTGTTTGAATTGACTCATGATACACTTAAATTATTTACCTTAGGTGTTTTACTATACTACAACACTACTAAAATAGTCAAGTATGTCAAAAGTCATGTTAACCCAGTCATTATCTGTATTCTCCGCTGATACCAGGTACTTTAAAGAGGCTGGCTTTTTTGATGATTTGTTCATCACGGAAGTTTTCAGAGAAGATGTAACAGTCTAAAACATAAGGTAATCCTTTTTGTTGTTTGTCGACTTTTGGCAGGTTCGTTTGATCTAATTTGATGTCAATGGTTTCTTTAGCGTAAGTAGTCATGTCCGGCAAAGTCACCCGATTGAACTTTATGGGGATGAAGTCTTTGAGGGCTAACTGGCAGCTGAGTTGGTTATCTTTGCGGGTGATCTTATTGCGATGTGAAACCCGTAGTTTTAATTGTTGTTCTGATAGGTTTAAGGAAACAATTTCTATTAAGGGTGGTAGATCGCTTAATTCTGTTCTGGGAATGGAAGGTCCACATGCTTGTAATGTGATAAAACAAAATGTGATTAAGGTGATATGTAAGTAGTTAGTTTTTTTCATGTGATAGGTTTATTTTAGGATCAAGTGCATCCTGTAGTGCATCAGAAAATAAGTTAAAGCCAATAACGAGTATAAACAATAATAAGGAAGCTGCCAAAAAGTTATTGAAATACCCTGCTTGAATGTCATTGGTTGATTCAGCAATCATCAAGCCCCAACTGATGCCTTCTTTGATGCCGAGCCCCAAAAAGCTCAAGATAACTTCAGTTTTAATGGCGGAGACAAAAATCAATGTGGCTTGAATGATGATCAAATGATTGGTATTGGGGATGATGTGTCGAAACAGGGTTCGCCAACCGCCAATACCTGTGGCATGAGCAGCTTCCACGAATTCTTGTCGATGGAGTTTAATTACTTCTGCACGAATGATGCGTGCTGTGGTGGTCCAAAATACCATAATCATAGCAAGATGCATGGCCAGTTGGTGCCCGCTCATGGCGTAGGCCACTGCTGCTACCAACAGGTAAAATGGTATTGAATCGATCACTCCCATCAGCCACAATAAAATTGCGTCCAGCCAAGTGTTTTCATAAAGACCCGCTAAGGCACCCAAAAATACACCAAGAAAAACTGAAAATACGGTTACCACAACACCAACCTCAAACGCCACCTTGGTGGCATAAATACCACGTTCGGCCACATCCTGGCCTATGGCATTGGTACCAAACCAGTGTTTGGCAGATGGCGGATGATTAAAATCTGTAGAAATACTGCTCCAGTCAGTGCCCCATAAACCCAACCACACACCAATGGCAGTTAAAAAGTAAGCAACTACAATGGCCAGACCCCAAAACCCCCAATGGTCATGCTTGAATTTTTGCCATGACTCTTGCCACAAACTATGATTTGACTGCGTGTTGAGTAGTTGAGTGCTCATGCTGATTCTGAATTGATTCTTGGGTCAAAGACACGATAGAGCAGCTCTGCAAAAATTAACATCAACACAAACAAGGCAGCGGTTAAACCTACTATGGCTTTTAGTACAGGTTGGTCGCCTGCTACGATGGCATCATATGTGACTAAGCCAACGCCTGGAATGCCGAAATAACTTTCTAATAGCAATGAGCCACTAATAATCACCATAGGAATTGAAAACATGATGCGCGTGATGATAGGAACCATGGCATTCTTTAATAAAAACTGGTAGCAGATTTTATTCTTACTGTGTCCATAAGCATGCGCGGTCTTGATGTGATCTTTGCTCATTTCTTCGGCCAGCACAGCGCGGTAAAAGCGGGTGTTATAGCCCAATGAAATGAAAATCAATGCCAGTGTTGGTACTGTGACATAATCAAGATACGACAACCAATTGAAATGTCCATTTGAGTCATATACCTGCCAACCCCTAACAGGGAACCAATCTAAGCCATAACTGGATGAAAAAATCAATTGGCAACCAATAATGATAACCAAAAATGAAATGCTCATCCCAATCACAGAAAGTGTCATTATTATTTTATCGAGCCAATTGCCACGGTTTTGTATTGCAAAGATGGCCAATGATATGGCTAATAAATTACCGATGATAAATCCTGGTAGGGTCAATTGTAGTGAAACGGGGATTGATGAGGTTAACATATCAGTTACGGATCGATCTTTGACCATCGATACACCAAAATCAAAGGTAACCAACTCTTTAACGTAGACCAAGTAACGTTGCCAAAATGGTTGATCATAGCCAAGGCTCTGTCTGACTTCTTCTATGGCTTCTGGTGTTGGGTTTTTGCCTAGAAGCTCATAAGTTAAATCAGGTCCAAAATAGACCATGAGGATAAACGAAACCAAACTGACCCCAAATAATAAGGGAATACCGCTTAATAATTTTTGTAAGGCGAAAGCCCAGTTATTCATTGGTCACATCGACATAACGCAAATGAAAGCCACCGACAATTTCGCGGTCAGGATAAGTAATCACATTTTTGTGCCAAAGGTGAATTTTCTTGCGGGATAAACCTGAGATGACCACACAGTCATCAATCACCATTTGATTCATTTGTTGGTACAGTGCTGTTCTTTCAGGTGATGGTTGCATACTGCTTGATTGTTCGAACAAGGCATCGAATTCTGGATTCTGGTAATTGAAGTTGTTAGAACCTGGGGTTTGGTTTGGCCCATAAAATAGTTGCAGTGTATTTTCTGCATCGGGGTAATCCAGAGTCCAACCCAGAAAGAAAAAAGGTGCTTGACGGTTTTGAAGGGCTTGATTGTAGTTACCAAAGCTCGGATAGGGCTGGTATTTGATGAGGTTGTTTGGGTAATCTATTTGATTTAAAAAACCACGCATTTGTTCAAAAAACTGTTTTTGCAATACGCTACCAGTGACATGATATTCAAACACCGGCAGGTTCTGCTGATTCCAACCATATTCAGCCAATAGCAATTTGGCTGCTGCTACGTTTGTTTGTACGCTTTGTCTTGATAGGTTTGTATCATACTCAGGAACTGCTGGTGGTATGATGCCTGGAAAAATTTTACCTAAGCCAAAATAGAAAGCCCGGTTTTTTTGCTCCCAGTTGTGGGCTTGTCGAATGGCGCAGCGTAATGCGTGGTTCTCAGCATTTTTTTTGGGGTCGTCAGCATAACCAAAAGTTGAATCAGCCATGTTAAAACCATGATAGACAAAACCTGCTTCCATACCATAACTGTGATGGTAATCACTGGTTATTTTAGGATGCAGTTTAATTGGGTCTTTGCTTAATAACACGGTGTTTTGTTTGTCTTTTGGTACGGTGGTGTATTGGATTTCATTGCCCTTAGTGAACGATTGCCAACGTGATGCAGATTCGTTGATGAAGTGGATTTCCAAGCGGTTTAAAAATGGTGGTGACTGGTTGGATAAAGCGTCAATGCCATAACCTTGGTGCTGTTCTGCTACATAACCTTCTGCGATCAAATCCAATGGTTCTTGACGAAAGTCAGGGTTGCGAATCAAATAAGCTGCCTCTGAATTGAACTGCTCAAGGATAAAAGGACCAGATCCGATTGGTTTGGAGCCAAATTCAGCACCCAATGCTTCAACCACTTCGCGTGGTGTTATTGCTGAAAATCCCATAGCTAAGGAATAGGTTAATTGTGGATAAGGTTTGGACACTTTGATTTGAATGGTGTAATCATCCAAAGCCTTTAAACCTGAAATGGGTTCATCATAATTAGCACCATTTTGCTTCCATTGATTTAACCCAACTATTCGATCTTGCCACAGCCACGCGCCACTGGCCAAGTTCTTGGGATCAAATGATCTTTTTATGGAGTAGACAAAGTCGTTGGCTTTCACTTCTCTGCCAGAGCCGCCATTAAAAGCTGGATGATCATGGAACTTAATCCCAGACTTGATTTCAATGGTATAAGTTAAGCCATCATCACTCACCAAGGGCATTGCCTTGGCTAGATTGGGTTTAAGTTTATAAGGACGAGCTAAGTATTTGTAACTGTAGAGGGTGTCAAAAATATTAACCACCACCATGTTGCTGTAAATTGAAGAAGCTTTGATGGGGTCTAAATTGGTTGGCTTGCCATCAATTGAATGTTGGTAAACTTTTTCCACAGGTGTGGAGGCTGATGAGGTGGTTTCATCTTGATTTTGCTCGGACTGACAGCTGCTTAACAATAAAACAAGAAGTATGAATCTAATGGCTTTAAGTCTAAAAATCATGGCTGTGTCAATTTTACAGGTGAATGATTATAACTGGATTGGTGTCTATGGTAAACTTATGAAATGAATGATAAATCGCAACAATTCACATCTTTCAAAGATTTTTACCCTTATTATTTGGCTGAGCACAGCGATATTACCTGTCGTCGCTTACATGTCATTGGTTCGGCATTGGTACTGTTGGTGTTGATAGTGGCATTGCTGAAAAAGCAGTATATGTTATTGTGGTCGTTACCATTGATAGGTTACGGTTTTGCTTGGATCGGACACTTTTTTTATGAAAAAAACAGGCCAGCAACTTTTCAATACCCGTTTTACAGCTTTATGGGGGATTGGGTGATGTTTTGGCAGGTCATAACAGGTAAAGTTAAAATATAAGGGTTTTCTTGGGTCCCCGGCTTCTGTTCCTGCTTCGATTCTATTTCCTACATTCTTGCAGTCGTAACACCTATATCTCTGTACTGTAAATGTACTGACACCTGTGCCTCAAGTTTCCTCAGCTTAAGCATCCAATAGATTTACACTTCGGCTTCACTCCGTGCGCGACTTGCCGTTGGCTGAGCAGCTGTGCCGAAGCCTTAGTTTATGACAGGCGCTAGGCATCAGTTTCCCAATATTTCATGTTTTTTGCCAAAAGTGACACGATCTTGGCCTGCTAAGTCCCTTACTGTTGTGATATCTTTAAAGCCAGCTTCTTTCAAAACGTTCTGTACGGCCACTTTTTGTTGCCAGCCATGTTCAAACACCAAGATGCCAGTATGGTTTAATTGTATGAAAGCTTGAGATGTGATGGCTTTGAAATTAGCCAAGCCATCATTTGCTGCGATCAAGGCTGAAGCAGGCTCGTACTTCAAAGCCACCAGATGTTCATCGTCTTCAGCGATATAAGGTGGATTGCTTACTATTAAATCAAATTTTTTATCTACCACCGCCGAAAACCAATCTGATACTAAAAACTTAACATTGTTGGTCTGATTGTATTTGGCATTTTTAATTGCTGTTTCAACAGCAGGCTTGGATAGATCCACACCCAGCACATTGGCATGATCAAATATACGTGCCAGAGCAATGGCAATGGCACCGCTACCTGTACCTAAGTCTAAAACATCTTGTGGTGGGTTCTCAAACAGCGCTATACAGACTTCAAGCAAGGTTTCGGTATCAGGGCGAGGGATCAAAGTATCTTCATTAACAGACAACTCCATATCCCAGAAATTTTGCTTACCTGTGATGTAGGCCAAAGGGTATCCATTCAATAACAGTTGATTCCAGTGTTCGAGTTGTGATAGTTGCTTGGGGTTTAATTTGTATTCAGGGTGGCTGAATAGCCAGGTGTTGTTTTTTTGTAATAATAAACCAATTAATTGACGCAACTCGCCTATGTCGATTGGTTTATTAAATTGGTTCAACTGATTGCTGTGCTCAATCAGCCAGGTTTGAATGTTGATCAATGAGTTATGCTTGGTTTGTGTAAATCAGCCAAAGTTGGCATTAAATAGACCGTCACTGTCATGGCTTTGATTGTTACCATCAAAACCACCACGACTCAAGCTGTCACCGTGAACGCTGTCGAACTGTAGGCGATTGATGATATCACCATCATGTACCATGGTTTGGTCAGTTTGTGGTATGGCTATGTGAATTGGTTCTTGATTACTATACTGAGTTACTATCGGCAAAGCAAAAGCAAACACAAATGCAAACGAGGCTGTAGCCATTACTGTTTTCAAAGGAGTGTCCATGCCCAAAAAGCTGAACCAAGAACGACGTGAGTTTTCAATGGACTCACTTACCACTTCAGCCCAATCACGCAAAGCAAAAGAGGCTTTCATGCCTTGAGCAGCTGCATAATCATTGGCCATTTCCTCAACGTGATTAAGTCGGTTTGCGGAGGCGGCAGTTGCGCCCAAACAATCATTGGCATCAGTTTGTGAAGTATACACGTTGCTTTGGTTTTTAAACAAATCAGCCAGTTGCGCTTCAGATAATTTAATGTTTGTTTGCTTCATTTCAATCTCACAATTCAACTAATGTCGTAATCTATATTCATTTGCTTTAATTTATCTTTCAAGGCACTCATGCCCCGCTTAGATAAATTTTCTGCCTTATAAAAAGGCCAACCAGTCATTGTTGCCATCTCTTTGACAGAATAACCCTGTAAACGCAGTTTAACTGCAACCCGACGACTTTCGGGTAATGACTCAATGGCCTCAAACACCTGATGTTGCACTTCTGTACTCAATATCTGCTGTTCAGGTTCAGTTTCATGGCTGATTAAGTCATTTTGATAACCATCTTGGCTATCATCATGATCAAGCAAAGCAACATCTTGTAAATGCCTTTTGTTCTTTCTGGCTAAATCAATGATGACATTTGCTGCCGTTCTGTATAAATAAGACGAAAGGTTCTCAATTTCTCGGTCATTTTCTAAAACTTTTATTAAACGTATAGAAACTTCCTGATAAACATCATCAGCAGTAACGCCCAGGATTTGGATGTTTTGGCTATAAACAGCTTTTTCGATCAAATGACGATGTTGTTGAAAGATTTGTTCAAGTTTTTTTCTTTTCACAACATTTACCAAGTATCGATGTACGATAAAATAACTCCATTTGTGTTCAATAGGCTGTGCTTCTTGGCATATTGTATCGCGGTAAATCCTTTGTTATTGACTATTTTGGGATTGAGGCCCAGTTTTAATAACTCATGGGTGATGTTGGCAATGTGGGCATCATCGACTTGGTATCTTTTGGTTTTAGAAGCACCACAGATAAGGTGTAATGCAGTATTGCCCTGTTCATTTTGCGTATTGATATCCAAACCGTATTGATGAATAAGTCGCAAAGTATGCTTTGCCTTTGCGGTGTTGCCGTAGTATTCAGCAGCGATGGCAACATGATGGTACAGTGACATGCCTGAATCATCGGTGGTGGCGATATCACCACCTGCATCTAGCAACATGCTGACACAAGCTTCGCTCCACTGGCTGGCAGCCAATGACAGGTACGGATAACCACCTGGTCCTGATGTATTGGCATCAGCACCATGCTTTAATAGTAAACCAACCAAATTTCTGGAATTACTGATGATGGCACTAGATAATGGTGTGCTGCCATTATCAGAGCGGTGTTCAATGTTGGCCTGGTTTTGGATCAAATAAGAAGCCACCGCACGATGACCTTTACCAGCTGCATGAATCAAACCAGTACAACCGCGATGGTCAGTTAAATCAACAGGTGTGCCTTTGTTTAAAAATTGGCTTATCTTACCAAGATTGCCGGTAGCTATAGCTTCAAACCACCCTTTGTTATCCACACCTGTTTTGGTGTCGATTGATTTGCTGCTTATTTTATTGACTGTTATAGTTTCCTGCAAAGTAACTTCTTCTGTCTCATCTTGTGCAGAGTGGTTGGTACTTCCATCAGTAGCGCCGAATAACGGCAATTCGATTTGTTTGTCTGCTTCAATTTTTTTGATGAATAACTTAAAAACAGTTGGGTGTTTTTTTTCTGCAACCAAAAAGGCTGACTTGCCTTTATTGTTTTTGAGCGTTGGATCGACATCATGGCTTAGCAGGGTTTTGATGATGCGAATATTTGGTGTGGGCTGTTGCATCGCAATCAACAGCGCATTGTCGCCCTGATGATTTTGATGGTTAATGTCAACATTGTGTGCAAGGAGTTGTTCAAGGATAGGATGTGACTGACTGATGATGGCATCCAACAAAGCATTCATGCCTGCTTTGTCCTGAGCTTTGAGGTTGTCATCATTATGGAGCAAATATTTGACCTTTTTTTCATGACCTAACAAGCATGCAGTCATGAGAGCAGTGCGTCCATTTTTATCTACCACATCTAAGTCTGCGGTGTGACTGAACACCAGCTCCAAGCCCTGAATCTGGTCTTTGTTATGCTGGGTCGCTGCAATCAATGGTGGACAATGTGATTTGAGTGGAAGTATCTGTTGTTCTAATAAATGTTTGGCGATTCGCCAACGTCCGTGTTTCAGAGCGACGTTAAGAGGAGAAAACTCAGGGTGATTGATGTCTTCAATATCCAGGCCTTGATCAAACAACTCTTGAACTTGATTGAATTGCCCTTTTTTGCAGGCACTCAAAATATTTTTTGCAGTGTTTGAGAGCGATGCAGCCATTTATTCCAAACACCCGGGAATAACAGAAATTTCACAATGAAAATCCATTAACCCCTTACATAAATTGTCAGGCTTCAAATCCATGTGGCTCATGTTGCTCGCTGTTTAATTAAAGGTTAGTGTTGCCGATAAACCAGTGGTGTTGTTACGTTTAATTTTGATGTCCCAATTATACAGGTCACAAAGCCGTTTGACGATAGCTAATCCCAACCCAGAGCCTTTGCTGTTTGATTTTCCAGCCCGATAATGACGGTCAAATAGCTTTGGTAGTTCTGACTCAGTTACACCAATGCCTTCATCTTCAACAGTAATACTGTTTTTATTTAAAATGATGTGTACAGTGCCTTCTGTGGTGTACTTAATCGCATTGCCAATTAAATTGCTGAGTACGACAGATACTACAGATTCGGGTGCTTTGACTTGGAGCCAATCATTCTCAGTGATCTTGGTATTGACAGGCTTGAGTTTTAACGTGGGCTCAAAACCCTCTATAATGTTTCTGATAATCTGTCCAGGCTGGGTTCTTTCGTGTCCTGGGTGCTCTTTGCGTTCTTCGCGTGCCAGCAGGAGCAATGTTTCTGTAAGTTCGGTGGATTGTTTGGTGGCTCTTTCGATGCGATTGATACGATCTAACTCTTTGTTGGTGATTTTGGGATTAGATTTGATTAATTCTACAGTACTTTTGATTACCGTCAACGGTGTTCTTAATTCATGACTGACATCGGCATTGAATTCTTTGTCTCTGATCACATAATCCGTTAACTTTTGGGCGTAGGCATCCAAGGCTGCAGCTACTTGACCAACTTCATCATCATGGAATAAGGGAGCCAAAGGTTCTAAATGTGTATCGGCATCTTGGTTTTCTAAGATAGAAGCCAGTTTGCTTAAGGGCTTTAAGGCTTTGGTTGAAACGTAAATAGCCAAAACATATGCCAATAATAAAAATACCAAAAACATGGCTGCAAAAGCCATAACCAGCGTTTGGGGGTTGTTCTCAATGTGGGTGATGTCATTACGCACAAAGCCCCATACCGGTTGATTGTTGAGTTGATGTCTTTTGTTTACAGCAACTAAAAAGGTTTTTCCAGCTTCGTTTAAGATGTGAGTACCATCTGTTAGGTCAGAGTATTGTGCAGGTAAATAAAGATGTAATTCAGATGGCTTGGTTATGATCCCTTCAATGTTGGTTGACATCTGTTCGGTTTGTATGATTGTTGGATCCAGTGAATATCTCAACATGAAACTGTCTAAATTCTCTTGAATGGATTGTGCAATACCTTCATTCTGAAGGTGCTGTCTGATGCTCAAGGAACTGATGGCGAAGAGTATAGTTAGTAAGGTGCTGAAAGCCAGAAATGCAATGACAATCCGGCTTTTAATACTACTCCGAAAGTTCATCCGGGTCTGATACGTGATAACCTATACCATGTCTGGTGTGGATGAGGTTTTTGTTAAATGGTTTGTCAATGGCAGTGCGCAACCCATGTATATGTACTCGTAGTGAATCAGAATCCGGCATTTCTTCACCCCAGACTTTAACCTCCAGTTCTTCTCTTGGTACTACATATGGGCTGGACTCCATCAGAATTTGGAGTAATTTCAAACCGGTTGGATTCATTTTTATGGCTTGGCCGGCACGTTTCACAGTTAAGCTGTCCAAATTATACTCTAAATCTGCTACGGTCAGTTTGTGATTCAGGTTTTGTTTTTTGCGGCTGCCTAATACCATAACTCGCGCCTCCAACTCCTGCAAGGCGAATGGTTTAACCATGTAGTCATCTGCACCAAATTCGAACCCTTCAAGCTTCTGTTCCAAAGTATCACGGGCAGTTAACATAATGATTGGGGTGTTTTTCTTGGCGTCTTTGCGTAATTTTTTACATAAGTCCAAACCATCCATGCCTGGCAACATTAAATCTAATACGATGACATCGAAGTCGTTGGTTACTGCAAGGTGTAAGCCTGTGATGCCATCCCCAGCGTAATCTACAATGTGATCACGGTCCTCAAAGTAATCGACGATGTTCGCTGCAATGTCGGTGTTATCTTCAACAACTAATATTTTCATACTATTCCTAATTTTATGTAACGTTTTTTGTTTTTGGAGGCCTTTATTTAATTCTGTGGTTGTGGCCCAACAGCCATTTTCAGGCTTGTTTAGCACCGGGCAAAGGTCTTTTTTTGAACCATAAGCAGGCAGATAATTATCGTCCTAAAAAAAACCCAAGGAGTTTATAAAACGCCTTGGGAGTTATTTAGATGCCCGGATAATAATCAAAATCATTTGGAGAACTTTGACGTTGGATAATATTTTACTAACATTTTTGTTAAATTATCGTTAATCAAGGATTAATAGATTGTGAATCATTATCAGGCGAGTTAATCATTAGGTGATAACCTGTTCGTTTGGTAAAATTTTACCAACCAAGCATTAAATACCTATACAGATTATGTTGCGATTTAGCGTACTTTTTTTGACCATTATAGTTGGTTTGTTTCTACTGGAAATCTATGAACCGGTAAGACAGGCGATTGTTCTGCCATTTACAGGCCTGATTGCTTCGATCAGTTCTTGGCTGATTCAGGTATTTGATACGGGAGTGATTGCATCAGGTGATGTTATCAGAGATTCTGTATCAGGGTATGCCATTCAAATTGCCCCGGGATGTAATGGTGTTGAAGCCATGATTATTCTATTGGCAGCTATTTTGGCTTTTCCAGCACCTTGGTTGTATAGGCTTAAAGGTTTGTTTTGGGGATTTTTAGCGATTCAATCGTTGAATATGGTGCGTATTATTTCCTTGTTTTATTTATTGCAATGGGACAGAAACTGGTTTGAATTTTTTCATCTGTATTTGTGGCAGGCTCTGATCATTTTAGATGCGTTGGTGGTGTGGTTAATCTGGTTGCGTTATTTACCTAAGAGAAGCGGGTCTGAGAAAGCCAATGACAAATCTGCTGAAGCAGACTTTGAAGATGTTGCAACCACATAATATGCGGGGCTATTGCTGTTAGGTTTTTTCCATTGCAGTGATCAACTCTGTTGTTTTTTGAGATATTTCTTTATTGATGTGATTGGATTCCAGAATCATGCTTTCAATTTCGGCACACAAGCTACAAATACCATCAAAACCATAGCTGCCACTTGATCCAACCATTTGATGTACCAAAACAGTCAGCGCTTGAGTGTCATTAGACTCAAGCGCCTGTTTTATAAAAGTGACTTTCTCATCGAAAGAAGCCACGTATTTCTGCTTTAATTGCTCAAACATCAGTGTTTAATCAAGTACCACAATGGTAACAGTTGCAGAGGATTGTTGAGTACCATCAGTTATGGTGTAGGTGAATGTATCGGTACCACACCAATCAGCTGGTGGTATATAGGTAATGGTGCCATCTGCATTGATATCGACCACTGTACCTAGAGTCCCTGCGGTATCTACCGAGTCCAAGGTAATAACATCACCGTCAGGATCAGAATCATTGGCTAACAAGTTAATGGTTCTGGGGCGATTCATGTTAGTGAAATAGTTGTCATCCACGGCCACAGGGGCTGTATTGGGATCATTAACTGTGATAAAAATTGTTGCAGAAGCAGTAGCGCCGTCAGCATCAACTATGGTGTAATCAATCGAACCGGAGCCACTGAAACCTTCGGTTATTTCTACAGTAAGTGAGCCATCTGCATTGTTGGTAAATGTGCCTGTTATACCATTGGGGGTGTAACTGGATAAAGTCAGTTCACTCACTTCTCCATCAGGATCACTGTCATTGATTAGATAGTTAATATTGGTGGCAACACCAGCAACGACGGTTGCATTGTCATCATTAGCGATAGGAGCTATGTTGTTGACATCAACAATCACTCTGGCAGTACTTGTGCCTCCTTCTCCATCAGAGATGGTGTACTCGAAGAACTCACGACCAGTAAATCCAGTATTTGGTGTATAAGTTAAACTGGTGCCATTATTAACTACAGTACCATTATTTACAGCAGATACTGATGTTATGGTCAGGGTATCTCCTTCATCTGCATCGGTGTCGTTTTGTAAAACATCAATGACAATCCCAGATGAATTTCGGTCAATGCTTACAGCATCATCATTGGCTTCAGGATTGGCATTCAAAAATATGACATCACCTAAAGTTGTGTTGGTTTCGGTTTCTTGATATTTGTATACATCAACAGTGCGTTTATGTTGTGCTGGATTTCTTAAAGCACGGTTGATCCATGCCGCTGGTGCATCGACTTTACGCTTCACCCATTTCATTGGCATGTCTTCTTCTGCTATGTCGACTTCAACAAAGTCTTTTTCAATGGTCAAGAAAGAAATTTCAACACGCCTGTTTTTGGGTTGATCTGGACCATCATTATCATAGGCAGGCTGAGATTCTCCCATGCCTTTGGTTTTAATGATGTCGGCATCAACGCCATTGGCAACAAAGAAGTCTTTGGCGCTGGCTGCACGTCTGGATGACAAATCCAAGTTGTAAGCATCTGAGGCAATGTTGCAAGTGTGACCAACAATGCTGATACCACTGGCTAATTCTGTAACCTTTATTTTCTCAACCAATGATTTGAGCTCTGTGGCGGCATCGTCTCTGATAAGTGCTTTATCTAAATCAAAAAATGCCATAGAAGATAAATCAACTTGATTTTCAACCAATTGGCGATTTTCTAGTTTCAGCTGTTTCAAGCGATCTTCGTCGATTACTTGAACCTCTTCATCTACAGTGGTCGGTTTATAATTTTGGCCAAAGTCATAACGATACATCAGGTTAGCACGGGTATCGTCCTTGTCAGTTTCAAAATCACCTGACTTGCGGATTTGTTCAATCGATAAGGCCAGGCTGTGACCAGTATTACGAAAGTATTTCTCTAAATTAACACTGGCGGTAAGTTGATCTGAGTCAAAGTCCCCTTCTTCGTAATCCAGACCGCCCGTGAGGCGAACCAAATTGTTTTCAAAGAATTTGCCCACTCGCCCACCTATGCCCCAATCATATGGGTGTTCATAGTTTCTTATGATGGTTTCAACCGTTTCAGCTTGCACAAAATCTCGACCATCTAACTGGCCAAAAATATCATTCACTACTGTTGATGAAACTTGGTTGGTCAGTCGAGAACCAGTGATGGCAGAACTTAAGTTAACATTCCAAAATTTATCACGAACTTCTGAACCAAACCCTAAGGTGAATTTACGATCATCAAAGGTGTTTTGGTCAACGGCAACAAAGTATTTCCAAACACGAAGATTCTCTTCATTATCAATCAAGTCAGTTTTTTCATCAGCACCAGCAATGCGATGATAGTCTAACTTTAAGCCGCCAGCACCGTCTGAAACCCAGATCTCACCCATCCAATTGCTGTGCCAGCTGGTGTTGAAGGACTTAAGGAATTCACCGATGATTTCACCGTCATTGTCAACACCTATACCTAAACGGGTATCGTCACCGGCGTAGGCAAAATTGATCTGATCCTCAGTTCCAGAGACAGTTCCCTGATTTTGTGCCCCGGCAGTGATTGTAGTCATAATGGCCAGTGCGGCTATTTTGAATTTATTATTTTCCATAAAAACCCTCAATTGAGAAAATGTGCATATAACCGCATTTTAACAATTGAAGTATTTAAAGTCATGGCAAATATGAACCATTTAGCTTTTTATGACATTGAGCGTCTCGAGAAATCCGGCGACATCTATCCTGATGACGCCAGATTATGAGGTGAGGGTTTGTTATTGTATGGGCTTAAGGGTGTTAAATAACGCAGTTTCAATTTGTGCCGTACTTTCGTGTGGTCTGGCAATGATAGCAGCAGAGCCTTGTTCCAAAGCCACGATTTTGCCTTTGAATCCATCCATTTGCATGTTGATCGCATCATCAACCGGTGAATTAGGCATGTAAAGTACCGTGATGGGCTGGTTTAATTCATTCATCACCACCATACGTGCACCTTTACCATTTAAAGTAGGGCAGAGTTTCATAAAGTGTACGTCACCCAAACTACCATTCATGGTTGTATTGATACTGGCAAACAGAGGTTCTAGCTTGCCATGTGGAATCTCATCATCGGACATATAAACTGTTGGTTCCATCATTAATGCTTCGTTAATGAATTTTTCCAGTTCTGAACTCTGACTGTTATTTAAGAAGAACAAGCCAGCTCCAATCATCAGGATGGCAGAGGCGGCCATCGCGAAAAACTGACTGCGTCTGCTGTTTTGTTTAGCTTGTGCCTGTCTGAATTTGATATGTTGTATGTTATGTTGTGGTACTGGAATTTCCAGTGCCGACTTTAAAATTTGTTCTTTTCTTATGGCTTCCTGATAGGTTCGGTAACAACGCATGTCACTGTTTTTTGCTTCAAGGAAATCAGGATCTTTTGAGTATGGATCTGCATCCAGTATTTTTTTAAATTCAAAGTAGTTCATATTTTGTTACCTATTTTACTTTCCCTGTTTAAGTGTGTTGTGAGTTGTTTTCTGGCACGGAAGAGTTGAGTCATCACCGCGCTTGGGCTGATTTCAAGCTGTTCTGCTATTTCGTCACAGCTGAATCCACCAATAACTTGAAGCATTAATGGTTCAGAGTATTTAGGCTCTAGATTCATCATGGCTTCTCTGGTGATATTAATATCCATCAATTCATCAGGAGTCTGGTGAGATTTATCTTCAACATCGACCACCATGTCATCCAGACTGCTGGTGATGGGTTTTTTCTTTTCAAACTGACGTGCAAATTCACGACGCAGGATAGTAAAAATCCAACTTTTGGCAGCTTTCTCATCTTTCAAAGAGTCAATTGCACGCCACGCCCGAAGATAAGATTCTTGAACTAAATCTTTGGCCATGTGTTCATCTTTACCAAGCCAATAGGCGAAGCGGTACAAATCTTCATAGTAGATGCCCAGTAAGGCATCAAACTTTCTTTCTTTCATGCTCATGGTAGTAAAGACCCCGTAAAAGATATTTCATTACAAAAACTCATGACTATAGTCACGTTTTTTACGGAAGTGATTATATTATCGCTTAAAACAAGGTATGCTATCTTGCTTTAAAAAAATAGGCCACGCATGAAAAACTTATTAGTTGTGTTATTTTTTACTATGTTGCTTGCTTGTCAACAACAGACAGAGAGTCAACGAATGTCTTCTGATAAAGAAGTAAATACTGCAGATGCCACTAAAGAGGTGGCAGTTGAAACAAAATCAGCTGAGGAAATCAAAATGCCAAATAATCAACCCCCGATGGCAGAGAAAAGACCACATACTTTTACCCAACATGGGCATGAGCGGATAGATAACTACCATTGGCTGAGAGATGATACCCGTGAAGACCCAGACGTTTTGGCTTATCTGAATGCCGAGAATGATTATTTAGCCACACAAATGTCTGACAATGAACCATTTACTGATCGGATTTATAACGAGATTGTTAATCGGATTGTGCAAAATGATGAATCAGTACCTTATAAATTAGATGATTATTGGTATTACAGTCGATATACCGAAGGACAAGAGTATCCGATATATGCGCGCAAAAAAGGCAGTATGAAAGCGGATGAGGAAGTTTTGATTGATGTCAATGAGCTAGCAAAAGGTCATAGCTATTATGCTTCCAACAATCAAAGTATAAGCCATGACCATAATATCTATGCTTTCTCTGAAGATACGGTCAGTCGCCGACAATATGATTTAAGATTCAAAGACTTGACTACTGGTGAAATGTTACCGGATGTGATTAAAAATACCACTGGTTCTATTGCTTGGGCCAAAGATAACAAAACTGTTTTCTACACCCGCAAGCACCCAACCACTTTGTTGCCATACAAGGTTTTTCGACATGAGTTGGGCACACCTGTGGAAGATGATGTGATGGTTTATGAGGAAAAAGACAACACCTTCTACATTGCTGTTTATACTTCTAGATCTAAGGATTACATCATGTTATACACTGGTGCTACTACTTTGACAGAAGTATTCTATATGCCAGCTGATGACCCTAAAGGCGAGTTCAAATCCGTTTTGTCAAGAACGCCAAAGCATGAATACAGTGTGGAGGATTTCAATGGGGACTGGATTATTGTGACCAATAAGGATGCTTTAAATTCTAAAGTCATGAAGGCCAAGATTGGTGATTCAGCCGACATGTCCAAATGGCAGGAATTGGTACCGCATGATGATGAAATTTTGGTTTATGGGGTAGAGACATTTAAGGATTGGTTGGTGGTTGAGCAGCGCAAAGCTGGCATACGTCACTTGAAAGCAATGAATTGGGAGACAGGTGAAACTAAACTGATTCAGTCAGATGAACCTGCCTACACCATGAGTGTTGCTTATAATCCAGAACAAAATCAAAACACCATGCGTTATGACTATGACTCATTGACTCAGTTGGGCAGTGTGATGGAAATAGATTTGAATTCTGATGAAAAGAAATTGTTAAAACAAGACAAAATCAATGGTGCATACAATTCCGAAGAATATCAATCTGATCGCTTTGAAATTACAGCTCGAGATGGGGCGCAGGTACCTGTTTCATTGGTTTACAAAAAAGGCATGGGCCAGTTAAACCAACGTCCGTTGTTGGTTTATGCTTATGGTTCCTATGGTTCTTCGATTGACCCAAGGTTCTCGTTAAGTCGTTTGTCATTGCTGGATCGTGGTTTTGTTTATGCCATAGCGCATATTCGTGGTTCTCAGGCCAAGGGTCGTCAATGGTATGAAGATGGTAAAATGTTCAACAAGAAAAATACCTTCACTGATTTTATTGATGCAACCAAGGCTCTATTAGCCAAAGATATAGGCGATAAGGAACGTGTTTATGCTTGGGGTGGTAGTGCTGGCGGTTTACTCATGGGTGCCGTGGCCAACATGGATGGTATGTTATACGACGGTATGATTGCTGCTGTACCGTTTGTGGATGTGGTTACGACCATGTTAGATGAAGACATTCCTTTAACCACAGGTGAATTTGACGAGTGGGGTAATCCCAAGAACAAAGATTCATACGAATACATGTTGTCTTATTCGCCTTATGATCAAGTGAAAGCACAAGATTACCCCAATATTTTGATTACCACCGGTTTACATGATTCTCAAGTGCAGTATTGGGAGCCAGCCAAATGGGCAGCTAAGTTACGCGAGAAGAAAACCAATGATAATTTAGTGCTGTTAAGAACCAATATGGACACTGGTCATGGTGGCGCATCTGGTCGCTTTTCCTATTACAAGGAAACAGCACAAGATTATACATTCTTGCTCAAACTAGCAGGCATAAAAGAATAAAACGTTGAATGTTTGAAAGAAAGCACCAAGCCACAACGGTTTGGTGCTTTTTTATGCCTTGAATTAATTCTGTTTTATTTTTTGAGTGGTCGGTATTTTATACGTTCGGGCTGTAGTTCTTTACCAAAGCGACGTTTGTAATCTTGTTCATACTCGGTGTAATTACCTTCAAAAAACTCAACATGTGAATTATTTTCATATGCCAGAATATGTGTTGCGATGCGATCCAAAAACCAACGATCATGAGAGATTACCATGATTGAGCCAGCGAATGCCAACAAAGCCTCTTCTAGGGCGCGTAGGGTTTCAACATCCAAATCATTGGTGGGCTCATCCAATAAGAGTACGTTGCCACCAAGTTTCAATACTTTGGCTAGCTGTAAGCGATTGCGCTCACCGCCGGATAAATGCTTAACCAGTTTTTGTTGGTCAGCACCTTTGAAATTAAAACGGCTGAGCCAAGCTCTGGCTGGCACTGAATAATTTCCTATTTTGATGATTTCCTCACCGTCAGCCACTTCTTCATGTAAAGGTCGATCATGTCCCAGATCTTCACGGCTTTGTGAAACATAGGCCAGGTCAACAGTTGGGCCAATTTCAATGGTTCCTGTATCCGGTTGTTCAGTACCGCCAACCATATTGAATAAAGTTGACTTACCGGCGCCGTTAGGTCCAATGATGCCGACTATGGCACCTTGTGGTACTTTAAATGACAAGTTGTCAATCAAATATTTATCGTCAAAAGCTTTAGAAACATTTGTAAACTCAATCACCGAATCGCCCAAGCGTGGCCCTGGCGGAATGTAAATTTGTGAAGTTTCGTTGCGTTTTTGAAACTCTTTGGACTGTAACTCTTCAAACTGTTTCAAGCGGGCTTTGGATTTGGTGCGTCTTCCTTTGGCATTGGAGCGAACCCATTCCAGTTCTTGTTTGATGGTCTTCATATGCGCTTGTTCCTGTTTGGACTCTTGTTCAAGGCGTTTTTCTTTTTGTTCTAGCCAAGATGAGTAGTTACCCTTCCAGGGTATGCCGTGACCACGGTCTAATTCTAAAATCCATTCTGCCGCATTGTCTAAGAAATACCGATCATGGGTAACAGCGACAATGGTGCCAGTGAAGTCATGTAAATAACGTTCTAACCAGGCCACAGTCTCTGCATCCAAATGGTTGGTTGGCTCGTCAAGTAATAACATGTCAGGAGATGACAGCAACAGTTTGCACAGTGCCACACGGCGTTTTTCACCACCAGAGAGGTTTTTTACACTGGCATCCCATGGAGGCAGGCGTAAAGCATCAGCAGCCATGTTCATGGTTCGATCCAAGTCCCAGCCATTTGCAGCATCTATTTTTTCTTGCAGCTCGGCTTGTTTCATCAGCAGCTCATTCATTTCATCATCACTCATGGGCTCTGCGAACTTCAGGTTGATTTCATCAAATGCTATCAATAAATCTTTGACATCACCCATACCTGCTTCGACATTCTCACGGACGGATTTATCATCTTCCAGTTGAGGTTCCTGTGGGAGGTAACCAATCTTGATACCTGGTTGTGGCCTTGCTTCACCTGAATATTCATTGTCTATGCCAGCCATGATACGTAACACGGTGGACTTGCCGGCACCGTTTAAGCCCAAAACACCAATTTTTGCACCAGGGAAAAACGATAAAGATATGTCTTTAATGATTTCACGATTAGGCGGTACTGTTTTGCTTACGCCCATCATGGTGTAGATATATTCAGCCATTGTTATTTTGCGATAATGATAAAGCCGAACATGATACTAAATGGGCCATAAGCTGTCTATATACAATAAAATGTCTCTATTTTTCGGCCTCAGGGTTTTTGGATACGCCGGCAGTTAATGCAAAGCGCATGGCTTCTTCAAATGACCAGTCAACAGCTTTCACTTTATCCTTTTCAATCAAAACGGTATAGCCCCCAACCATATAGCTCATAGGTAAATAAACGGCAACTAAATGATGATCAGCCATTGGTTCGGTAGATTGACCCGTAATGGCGGAAGGTAACTGTGCGTTGGTGATCATGCCAACCAGGTAGCCCAAGCCTGCAGACTGAAGGTTTACCAGCACCACTTGTTGATCTTTGCTTTGGTTATTGTCAAACATACTCGCTAAGTCTTTAACTGCACTGTATACCGTTTTAACCAAAGGAAATTTCATCATGTATTTTTCCAGTATGGAGAAGATCCAGTTGATGTAATTGAATTGGAACAGTAAACCAACAGCCAATAAAATCACAATAACAATAATTAGCCCACTGCCAGGAAAGATCAAATGGTCGAGTAGAAATGGCTGTAATGCTTTGCGCCCCAGACCGTCAATCCACGTAACTAAACTCCAAATCACCCAAATGGTAATCAATACAGGAAAGACCACCAATGAGCCTTTGAGCAATGGTTTTAAAAACATTTTTTTCATAGCGGTAGAATCTGTTTTAAACAGTTATCATGGCATATATTTGAAGTTTTTTCTAAGCCCAATGGTCATGGTATGATTTATTTTATTTTTTCAAAGGTGTTGACATGGCAATTAAAAAAATAGTGGTGATGTTGCTGCTGGTGTTTCAATTTGCACCAGTTTTTAGTGAGGTAAAAGGTGGTGTTAGCTTGGTGGTTTTGGGTGTGGCCCAAGATGCAGGCTACCCACAGCTGAATTGTTACAAGCCACATTGCCAGGCTGGTTGGGATGATGTTAAAAATCGGAAGTACGCAACGTCTCTAGGGGTAGTCGATCACGAAGCTAACCAGAAGTTTTTATTTGAGGCGACACCGGATATTCGTGAACAAATGTATCATTTACACAAACAAGCATCTGATGACAGGTTCAAGTTAGGTGGTGTGTTTTTGACCCATGGTCATATGGGACATTACACTGGACTGATGCACATGGGGCGCGAGGCAGCGGGAACAAAAAATGTGCCTGTTTATGTCATGCCAAGGTTTAAACAGTACCTGAAAAACAATGGCCCCTGGAGCCAGTTAGTCAGTTTGAACAACATCAAGTTAATGGATTTACAGCACCAACAAGCAGTTAAGTTATCGAAACACCTGTCGGTTACACCATTCACCGTACCGCATCGTGATGAATTTACCGAAACTGTTGGTTATCACATCAAAGGCCCCAATAAAACTGCCATGTTTATCCCCGATATTGATAAATGGCAAAAGTGGGACAAAGACATCATTGAAGAGATTAAAAAAGTAGATTATGCCTTACTGGATGCAACTTTTTTTGCCAATAATGAAATTCCTAATCGCGATATGTCAGAAATACCCCATCCTTTCGTGACAGAGAGCATGATCTTGTTCAAAGATTTACCTGCAGAGGAGAAAAATAAAATTATATTTATCCATTTTAATCACACCAATCCTTTGATAAACCTATCAAGTTTGGCCGCCAGTGAAGTTTTTCACAATGGGTACAGCACTGCTTTTCGTGGTATGAAATTGGATTTGTAAAACAACAGTTTCTCCATGCTAAAATGCGCCACTTTTTATTCACTTAAATACAGGACAAAAAGTGACCAATCCAGAACACATCAGCATCATTGCTACAGAAATTAATGCTAAGAACACTCAAATCCAAAGTGCCATCGAGCTGTTAGATGGCGGTGATACTGTACCGTTTATCGCTCGTTATAGAAAAGAAGTTACCGGTGGCTTGGATGACACGCAGTTGCGACAGTTGGAAGAACGTTTGGGTTATTTACGTGAATTGGATGACCGTCGTGAAACCATCATCAATGCCATCAAAGAGCAGGGTAAACTTACTGATACACTGAAACAGTCGATATTATCTGCTGAAACTAAAACCCGTCTAGAGGATCTCTACCTGCCGTATAAAAAGAAACGCCAAACCAAAGCGCAAAAAGCACGTTTAGCCGGGTTAGAACCTTTATTGAAACAAATCATTGAACAACCTTCAGTAGATGAACAAACGTTAGCAAAACCTTTTGTAAATGTAGCGCATGAAGAGGAGGCATTACAGGTTAAAGATGCGGCAGAAGCTTTGGATGGTGCGCGTCAAATTGCCCTGGAGGACTTGTCCGAGGATGCGGACTTGGTTCAAGAATTGCGGGCATGGTTATGGGCTCAGGGTGTTGTGATATCCAGGGTTGTTTCCGGTCAGGAAAAAGAACAAAAAGCGGCTCGTTTTAAAGACTACTTTGAATTTTCAGAAGCGGTTGATAAGATCCCGTCGCACCGCATGTTAGCCTTATTAAGAGGGCGCAACGAAGGGGTGTTGAGTATCAGTATAGATCACAGTGGTGTGTTAGATGAAGGCATGCTGATACATCCAGCTATAGGCCGATTGGTTAAGCACACTGGCTGGGATGTTGAGCGATCTGCTTGGTTAAATAGAACCGTAGAATTGGCTTGGAAAGCCAAGTTGCAATTGAAGTTGAATTTACAATTATTGTCTCATTTGCGTGAACAATCAGATGAAGCAGCGATACAAATCTTTAATCGCAACCTCAAGGATTTATTGTTGGCGGCACCAGCCGGCGGTAAAGTGACGTTGGGTTTGGACCCGGGTTACCGAACTGGTGTGAAAACTGTGGTGGTCGATGCGAATGGTAAGCTGTTGGATACTGCTGTGGTTTACCCGCATGCGCCACAAAAACAATGGGAGCAAGCCAAGCAAACTTTGGTTAAGTTGTGTAACAAACATGCTGTGAGTTTGATTGCCATTGGTAATGGCACTGCTTCGCGTGAATCCGACCAATTGGCAGCAGAAATTCTCAAACAGAATAAGTCAATCAAAGCACAGAAAATCATGGTTTCAGAAGCTGGTGCATCGGTTTATTCAGCATCGGAGATGGCAGCCAAAGAGTTTCCTGATTTGGATGTTTCCTATCGTGGTGCTGTTTCAATTGCCCGACGTTTACAAGATCCATTGGCAGAATTGGTTAAGATTGATCCGAAAGCCATCGGTGTGGGTCAGTACCAACACGATGTTAATCAAGCACAATTATCGAAAGCTTTGGGAGATTGTGTTGAGGATTGTGTGAATAAAGTGGGAGTTGATGTCAATACAGCCTCTGCGCCATTGCTTAAATATGTGTCTGGTGTCACTGAATCTGTTGCTCAAGAAATTATCAACTACCGTGATGCCAATGGCAGCTTTAACAACCGCAAGCAATTACTGAAAGTCAGTCGTTTGGGTGAAAAAATGTTTGAACAATGTGCTGGTTTTTTGAGAATAAGCGGTGGCAATCAACCGTTAGATCAATCCGCAGTGCACCCAGAGTCCTACCCTTTGGTAGAGACTATACTGGAGGATATGGGTTCACAGATTGAGCAAGTTATTGGTCAAATGGGACCTTTGAGTCAGTTAAATCCAGCAGATTATGCCAATGATCAATATGGTCTAGCAACCATTAAGGACGTGATTGAAGAACTCAAAAAGCCAGGGCGTGATCCTCGAGGGGAATTCAAAACAGCCACTTTTAATGATGAAGTCCATGAAATCAAAGACCTTGAGGTCGGCATGAGCCTTGAGGGTGTTGTGACAAATGTGACTGCATTCGGTGCTTTTGTTGATGTCGGTGTGCACCAGGATGGTTTGGTGCATATTTCAGAATTGGCTGATCAATTCGTTAAGGATCCAGCAGATGTGGTTAAAGCTGGTCAAGTAGTCAAGGTTCGTGTTTTAGAGATTGATGCGGGACGTAAACGCATTTCATTGAGTGCTAAATCAGGAGTAAGCAAGCAAGGCCATGGCGTTGGAAAGGCTAAAGTAACCAGAACAAGGAACAAGCCTCATAACCAATCTCGTAAAAAAAATAGTTCCTCAAATGCTGCACCACAAGGGGCGTTTGCTGGGGCTTTGGCGGATGCTTTTAAAAAGGCCAAAAAGTAGAGTGGTTTTTGAGTGTATGTAAAAATCAGTTGTGCTGTGAGCAGCCCTTCCATTCTTGGATTAGTATCAATGACCATTGGTCGATGATGTGACTGGTTTTCATGTCATGGGGCTTAGTTTTGTACCTTTGAATGAATTATTTATAATTTTGTAATTGATAATAGTTCTTATTATCATTATAATTCGCGTTATTTTTATAATTGACTGAATTCAAAATGACCAATTTATCTAATACCGTGCTAAGAACTGTTGGGTTTTGCACCCTACTTTTTTCAACGCTTACGATTGCACAAACTTCTTCGGCAGATGAAAAAGATGAAATCGATAGCAATCTAAGCCAAACAGAAGCTGCTGCTGAATCTGATTTGGAGAAACTTGTGGTGGTGGGTAATGTATTGTACTCAGACCAGGTTAATGCTTTAAGAACACCTACACCAATCATTGATGTGCCACAAAGCTTGTCCATCATCACAGCTGAACAGATTTCAGCTCGAGGCTTTGACAGCGTCGGTGACATCATTGATTACACCCCTGGAGTGAATACATCTCAGGGTGAAGGTCACCGAGATTCGGTGGTCTTTCGTGGAGTCAGATCCACAGCTGACTTTTTCATCGATGGCATGCGTGATGATGTTCAGTATTACCGTCCTTTGTATAATTTGGAACAAGTTGAAATTCTGCGTGGTCCTAATGCTTTGTTGTTCGGTAGAGGTGGTACCGGTGGTATATTGAATCGAGTAACTAAAAAAGGTGTTATTGGAGAATCATTCAATACCTTGCAAGGCAGTGTGGATTCATTCGGTGGTTATGCAGTTCAGATTGACAGTAATTTTTCCAGCAGCGATACCGCAGCTTTCCGCATCAATGCCATGTTCGAAACCTTAGAGAACCACCGTGATTTTTACGATGGTGATCGTGTGGGTTTTAACCCAACTGCCAAGTTTATGTTCTCAGATGACACCACTTTGGATTTATCCTACGAGTACATTGACCATGAAAGGTTCATTGATCGCGGTATTCCAACAGGCACCAATGGGCGCCCAGTTGAAGCTTTTGAAGAGGTTGTTTTCGGGGATCCGGAACTTAATATCAATGACATTGAAGCTCATCTGTTCAGAGCGGCTTTACAACATAACTTCACGGACAGCCTGAAAGGTAACTTCAGTGCCTTTTATGGTGATTACGATAAGCTCTATCAGAACTTTTATGCATCTGCTTATGACCAAGCCAACAACCCAGATGTGGTGACTTTGGACGGCTATGTAGATACCACACAAAGAGAGAATTTCATATTATCTGGTAACTTGATTGGTGAGTTTTATACAGGTGACGTTGTACACACGTTGATTGCTGGTGTGGAGTTCATTGACACTGCTTCAGATCAAAATCGCTACAATTCTTTTTGGGATGTGACGATGGATGACAATGAGTCGTTCCTGATTAACCGGCCTTTAAATTTAAGAGGTGGTCTTGGTGTAAACGCAGCAGGTAACCCAACTGTCAATGATTTTACGCTTGATTTAAACGATGACACCCGTGTTGATATAGATGTGTTTTCAGCGTTTATACAAGATGAAATACAAATCACTGATCAGTTGGACTTGGTACTAGGTGCCCGTTTTGACAGCTTTGATATCACAGTATTCAATGTGGTGGCTGACGAAACCCGTTCTCGTAAAGATGAAGAAATTTCTCCGCGTTTGGGCTTGGTTTATAAACCCAAAGAAGAGGTCTCATTGTACGGTAGTTACAGTGAATCGTTCTTACCCAGAAGTGGTGAGCAATTCGCCAACATCAATGGCAGTAACAATCAACTGGATCCGAATACATTCACCAATCTGGAAGCAGGGTTGAAGTGGGATTTCAACCAAGGCATGAGCTTCACAGCAGCAGTTTTTGAGATTGAACAAAGCGCTCCGCAAGTGGCTGATAATGACCCTGCCACTTTGGATGTGATCGACTCCGAGATCAGTGGTTTCGAAATGCAATTGAAAGGGCAGGTGAATGAAGTTTGGTATGTTTCGGCTGGTTACAGTTATTTGGATGGCGAACAAGTCAACCGTTCTGGTGACACCGGGTTGCGTCCTCGTGAGTTGCCTGAGAACATGTTTTCGATTTGGAATAACTTCAGAGTAACAGATCAGTTTGGTTTTGGTTTGGGTCTGACCTATCAGGATGAAAGTTTTATCAACAACAGCAACACAGCGGTATTGCCGAGTTATACCAGAGTTGATGCGGCCGCATACTATGATGTTACTGATTCATTCAGTTTACAATTGAATGTGGAAAACCTGACCGATGAACTGTACTTTCCCAATTCGCACAGCACCCATCAGGTTACCGTAGGCGCGCCTTTGAATGCACGTCTGACAGCTCATTGGCGCTTCTGATTATTATCAGAGCCAAAAGATATCTGGGTGATATTGCATCTAACCCCTTAGGTAACACCTCCTGTTACCGCAATGATTCAGCCATGACATCCATCATGGCTGTTTTTTTGGTTGGTCTGATATGGATCAGTTTGTTTTGAAGCTTTTAATGGGTTGGTTTACTCTTGCTTTTAAGCAGATCCTGTGACCAGTTTCAATGTTGTCTTGGTTGAAAAACTCAACAGCATCACCGTTACTTAACGTTGCAACAACCAAATACTGACCACCTTGATAAACTGAGTTAATAACAGTGGCGTTAAAAGCTTCGCTTTCATTGATATATATGCTGCGTTTATTGATTCCGGTTTTGACTTGGTCTCCGTGCTTGAATTGTTGGTGGTTTTCTAATTCAAACTGTCCTAATGATGATTCTGATTGACCATTTTCATTGATCTGACAGGAAATCAAGTTGGCGTGGTTAAGGAACCTGATAACATCTGGATGTTCTGGGTTTTCATAGAGCTTGTTAGGTTTTGACCACTGCAATAACTGGCCGCCGAGCATGACACCCATTTGATCAGCGACGGCAAAAGCTTCATCTAAGCTGTGGGTTACCCACAGTGCGGTAGAATTATCAGCTTGTAGCATGGTTTTGACTTCGTGCACCAGTTGACTTTGTAAACCGGTCTCTACACTGGAAAAAGGCTCATCTAACAGTATCAGTTTAGGCCTAGGTGCCATGGCTCGGGCTAAGGCAACTCTTTGACATTGTCCTCCTGATAACTGGTGTGGGTAACGTGAACTGAATGCTTGCAAGCAGCACAGTTCCAACAATTCATCAACACGTTGCTGTTGTTTGTTTTTATTGAGTTTATGTAAACCAAAGGTGATGTTTTCGGCGACTGTTAAGTGGGGAAATAATGCCAAATCCTGAAATAACATACCCACTTGACGGTTTTGTGGCGAGGTGGCTTGTTGTTGATTGGCCACTAAATGATCTGCAATGTATATCTCACCGGCTTGTGGCTTTTCAAAGCCGGCAATCAAACGCAACAAGGTACTCTTACCACAACCACTGGGTCCTAGCAGACAGGCAATCTGGCCAGTTTTAACAGTTAAGCTGATGTCATTAAGTACTGGTTGATGCTCGTATGTAAAGGCGATAGAGTTGAGTTTAAGCGTTGTTGTCATGGGCAGCATTGATTCTTTGGTTTAACAATAACACAGGTATCACCCCCACGGCAACGATACTCAGTGCGGGAATGGCAGCATCAGCGAGGCGTTCATCTGATGCCAGTTCATAGGCCTTGACTGCTAAGGTATTGAAATTAAAGGGACGCAGTACCAAAGTAGCAGGCAGCTCTTTCAATAGATCCACAAAAACCAACAGCATCGCTGTCCACATGCTACTTTTTAATAAAGGCAGGTGAATATGGCGAAAGGTTTGTGCGTTATTCTTGCCGGTGAGCAAACTGGCTTCATCTAAATTGGTTTTAATGCTTTGGTAGGCTGCATCCAAAGGCTGTATGGCAACAGCAAGAAAACGCATCACATAGGCCGTGATTAAAGCCAAGAAACCGCCATTGAACAACAGTGCGGCTGGGGCATCAGAGAAATAAGTTCTGATCCAGTTATAGACTTGGTCTAACCAACCAAAAGCAATGGTTACACCAACAGCAATCACCAACCCTGGAATGGCGTAACCCAGGCTCATGGCTTGGATCAGTCGATGCAAGCTGCGTTGCTGACTGCTGCGTTTGACATACATCAACAACAAGGCAGTGGTCACGGTTAGTAGTGCTGCCAGCCCAGCAACCCAGAGTGTATCAATGGTAACCGCAAAGAATTCATGCCACCAGTTGCTTATTTGTG
The DNA here is from genome assembly GCA_028284365.1 of Marinicella sp. GTDB lineage: Bacteria > Pseudomonadota > Gammaproteobacteria > Xanthomonadales > Marinicellaceae > Marinicella. The sequence continues at coordinate 36,038 of JANQRW010000074.1, read as the reverse complement.
ATTTTAAAGCCATGATAAATAACAACAGAAGTGGTAAGAAAAACCCCAGGGTAATAATAGACAGACACCAAAAACTGGCCAGCCAGCGTTTGTGCCCGGATAAAGCGGGTTTAACATGTGATTGTATGCTGCTGTTGGCGACATCGTATTTGGATTGTCCGCGCCAAACTTTCTCTAGCAGCATGATGAGAATAACCATAACCAACAAAATGCAAGCGATTTGGGCCGCACCACTGAGCGAAGCCAAACCGAACCAGGTTTTCAAAATGCCAGTGGTTAACGTGTTAACACCAAAATATTGTACGGTGCCATAATCAGCCAGTGTTTCCATCATCACCAAAGCCAAACCACCAAAAATAGCGGGTCTTGCCAAAGGTAAAGCGATGCGATAAAAGAAGGTTTTTGGTTTACCGCCGGACAATTGATGCGCTTCAAGCAGTCGTTTGGATTGTTGTTGGAATGAAGCGCGTGCCAACAGATAAACGTACGGATAAAGCACCAGCGTTAATACCAATACCGCACCACCAAAAGAACGGATATTAGGAAAATAATAATCATTGAACGACCAGCCAGACATGGCTCTGAGGGCACTTTGTAATGGCCCTGCCACATCCAGCCACCAGGTAAAGGCATAGGCGACGATGTAGGCTGGCATCGACATGGGCAGAATTAACAGCCATTGATAATAACGGTGTCCGGGAAAAGAATAACTGGCTATCAGCCAAGCGGTACTGACACCGATGATGAGGGTTCCCCAGGCGACCCAAAACAACAGTAATAGTGATTGGGTAAGGTAAGTGGGCAGAACCGTATCAATCAAGTGTAGCCAAATGGCGGCTTCAGGTGTTAATAACTTCAACAACAAGGCAAAGAAAGGTAAGCCAAAGAACAGCGCCAGCAGCCAGATGAGTTTATGCGAATGATGTGGTTGTTGATTCAAATCGATGTGTTGTTATTAATAAAGGATGCCTGATGTGAATGAATAAACAAAAGAAAGCATTACTCGGCTGCTTTGTAGGCAGCCGAGTAATGACTGTTTTGAATCATTTATTCATTCATGGCCAGCCAGCCCGATCCATGATTTTAACTGCTTCGCTGTTTAATTCACCTAATTTTGATAAATTCAGCGCATCTTTTTTAAACCCACCCCATTTGATTAACAAAGGATGTGCCTCAATGCCAGCTTTAACCGGGTATTCACCGTTGACGTTGGCATACCAGCTTTGGGTGTCATCTTGAGCCAAAAACTCCAGTAATTGTTGTGCATGTTCCTTGTTTTTGGCTGCCTTCGTCACTGCAATGCCAGAAACATTCACATGAGTACCGCGATCATTTTGGTTAGGCCAAAAAACGCCGATTTGTTCAGCGGCAGCCAGTTGCTCAGGATCACCTGATTGTAGCATGCCAAATAAATAATAGGTATTGGCCACGGCCACATCACATTGACCAGCTGCCACTGCTTTGATTTGGTCACGATCACCACCGACTGGTTTTCGGGCAAAGTTATTAACCAGACCAGCAGCCCAGTTTGCAACAGCCTCAGTACCAAGGCTGGCCACCATGGAAGCAACCAATGACTGGTTGTAAATATTTTCTGACGAACGTATACAAACCTTGCCAAACCACTGCTCATCAGTCAAGGAAGCATAGTTTTGTAAATCATTCGGGTTGACTCGATTTTTAGCATACATGATTGGGCGTGCACGTAAGGATAAACCAAACCAATGATTTTCAGGGTCTCTGAATGCTGCGGGAATGGCTGTTTGTAAGGCATCACTCTCAACTGCTTGTGTCAATCCGTAAGATTTAGCGCGGTATAAGCGACCTGCGTCTACCGTAATCAATACATCGGCTGGTGAGGCTGCGCCTTCTGCTTTCAGCCTTTCAATCAAAGCATCATCCTTACCAGTGACTAAATTCACTTTAATACCAGTGGCCGCAGTGAATTTGTCCAAGACAGGTTTAATCAAGGCTTCTTTACGTGAGGAGTATACATTGACTTCAGGGTCAGCCACTTCAGCACAACCGCCGAGAAGAACGCCTGTAGCAACTAAAAAGAATGTGGTTTTTATGAGGCGGAATGATTGCATAAGTTTTGCCAATTACAAAAAAGGGCTTATTTTAATTGATAATGATTCTTGTTTGCAATGTTGTTGTTGGAATTAGCAGAATTACTTTCTGTGACCGCCAGTTGATTGGTTCGAGCTGGTGTCCTGTAAAACTGCTCTGGCTACGGTCATTATTCGGCTTGGTTTACATGGAGGTAAGCCTTAGAATCGAGACAGGATCAGAGATCAAGACCGGATAATCCATTGTCCTCGGGTTTGAGCTGGGGGAGCCATTGCCAGTAACTCCAATTGGAAAGGCTTGTTTGATGAAATTACTCAATAGTTTCGTTTGAAAATGGATCCCCGAATCAAGCCCGAGGATGACAATCAGCAGAGATTTGTCAATCTATAACATAGGCTGCTCAGTTTTTTGTAATCAAACAATCTCTAATTTGGCAAATTTGACAGCCAGTACCTTGGGGCCGAAGTCGTTAAACTGAACCAGGACTTGCAGGTAATCGCCTTTGCCGCTCATGTCGGTGATAACACCTTCGCCGAAGCTTTTGTGTTTGACTGTTTGACCCAGTTGGTAGGGTGAGTCATTGGTGTTCTGGGTTTGGGATTGGTAAGGCGTTTTGATGGGTGTATGGCTGCTGTAAGTTGTCGCTGGGTGGATGTTGCCGCGCATTTGTTTGATCAGTTCTTTTGGAATCTCACGCAGGAATTGTGAGGGCTGACAGGCATTGATCTTGCCACGCATGCGCCGTGATGTGGCATAACTGAGGAACAGTTTTTTTTCAGCACGGGTGATGCCGACATAGGCCAAGCGGCGTTCTTCCTGCAATTTATTATGATCTTCCATTGAGTTCTGATGTGGGAACAGGCCTTGTTCCATGCCCACGATAAAGACGGCAGGAAACTCCAGTCCCTTCGCTGAGTGTAAGGTCATTAACTGTACGTGTGGTTCGTTGACCTGAGTGGTGTCGCCAGCATCCAAACTAACCTGTGCCAAAAATGCGGCTAATGGTGTTAATCCCAAAGCCAAATCTTCATCGGTGACCTCAAACATTTCGGCAGCATTGATGAGTTCGTCCAAGTTTTCTAAACGTGTTTGGGCCTTTTCTGGTGGTTCTTTGAGGTAGTGGTCTTTCAGGGCAGTACGCTCAATGATGTCTGTGAACAGGCTTGCCAGGTTTTGTTCGTTGTCATCACCACTGAAACTGTTGTCTTCCAATTCATCTATGAGATTATTGAAAGCGGCCAGAGAAGTGGCAGCGCGGTTACTTAATTTACCTGCTTTCAATAACTTTTTACCGGATTCCCATAAACTGCTTTGTTCCATTTGGGCATAATTGCGGATGAGGTTAATGGTTTTTAGGCCCATGCCTCGCGTGGGTGTGTTAATGACCCGCTCAAAACCAATGTCATCATGGCGGTTGTTAACCAGGCGTGCATAGGCCAGGACATCTTTAATTTCGAGTCGTTCAAAGAACCTCAAGCCACCATAAATTTGGTAAGGAATGCTTCTTTTAAGTAAGGCTTCCTCTAACAGTCGCGACTGCGCATTGGAGCGGTATAAAATCGCAATGTCATCTGCACGGGCATCCTCAGACAGCAGGCCCTCAATGGTTTCACCAACAAAAAAGGCTTCATCGAATTCTGAATGTGAACCGTATACAGCCACCAGATCGCCTTTTTCCTGTGCTGACCAAAGGTCTTTACCCAAACGCTTTTTGTTATTGGCGATCACGCCATTGGCGGCATCCAGGATATTTTGTGTGGAACGGTAGTTTTGTTCCAGCTTATACATGGCGGTGTTGGGGTATAAAGTTTGGAACTCAAGGATGTGTTCGACTTTGGCTCCTCGCCAAGCGTAAATCGATTGGTCGTCATCACCTACCACCAGGACTTTGTTGTTTTTACCGGCCAATAATTGAATGAAGGCAGATTGAATGGCATTGGTGTCTTGAAACTCATCCACCAAAATATGGGAAAAGCGTTGGCGGTACTTTTTTAACACAGCCTCATCATTCAACAACAACTCATGTGCCCGGAGGAGCATTTCAGAAAAATCAACCAAACCAGCCCTCTGGCAGTGGTCATCATAATGACCAAACACCTTGATGAGGGTTTGGTTATTGTAATCACCATAGTCCTCTACCTCATGAGCTCGCAGGCCGTCATTTTTCTTGTCATTTATGAATGCTTGAACGGTCCGGGGCGGCCATTGTTTTTCATCCAATTCCAAATCTGCTATACACCTTCGAATAAGGCGATATTGGTCATCAGAGTCTAAGATTTGAAAATTCTTTGGTAAACCAGCTGCTTCGGTGTTGATTTGTAGTAATTTCAATGCGATACCATGAAAAGTACCAATCCACATATCCCGGATTTCGCGTTTCAGCATAAAGGCAATTCGATTGCGCATTTCAGCGGCAGCTTTGTTAGTAAAGGTCACGGCTAGGATGCTGTATGGTGATACAAACTCGGCAGAAATTAACCAAGCGATTCGATGTACCAGGACTCTGGTTTTACCGCTGCCAGCACCAGCTAACACCAGCGCGTGTTGGGCATCGGTGGTGACTGCTTTGGTTTGGTTTTCATTGAGGTTTTTAAGGATGTCTTCCGTACTTAGTGTCATAACAACCAATCCGAATATTTATCAAAGGGTAAGGCGGTTTTTTCTTGATTATGGTTTGACCCAGTGTTCATTATTTGTTTGATTTCCTGTTGTATCAATTGAATCCCTTGTGGTGTGATGGGGTAATAAACTGCGTTATGTTTATCAGCAACTGGTACACTGACAGCCACAACACCAGCTTGGACATCTTCATAATAGATGACTTTGTCAGGTGCTGATTCAGGGGCTTTGACGGTGTGCATCCAGTAGGCTTGTTTGATGCGTTGGTTTTCAAATGAACCCAGACATACTTTGTCACCTTGAATCGGCCAACTCTCGGCCCGAAAGGCTTTGATTTCCAGTCCATGCACCGAAAATGCACTCAAAGACAAGCGCTGTGCCATCAACCAATTGATGTAATTCTGTGGTGTGCTTGCTGTGAAATATTGTTTGAATTGTGCCCATGAAAAATAAGGTGTGAATAATAAATGATCCACCAGATAAAAATGGTTGTGGGTATCAGTCACCAATGCTTTTTTGGGTGTATCGTTAACCAAAGCAGCTTCAATGATTTGCCACAAATGTGATAAACCCAGTTGTTCAAAATGGTTGTGCATCATTGCCACCAGGTCCAGGTAGCTCATGTAATTGGCGTGATTAATGGTGGCATTAATTAATTCACTGAGTTTCTGGTAAGTGGGTGGCGACACCATGCCTTTGTGCATCAGGGTGGCCTCGAAACGCGCTGCCAATTCTCGGTCATGGGTGTAAAGACAAAACGGTAAATGCACCAGATTTTGTTGTGCTGGATCGGGTTTCAGCCCAACAGGCATGTGCCCTTTATCAGCGCCAATAGATAACACTTGATCAGTATTCAATTCACCCTGGAAAGCTGCTGAAGCATATTGGGTGATGCTGTCTTGAATGGGAAATTTAGGTTGTAGTAATTGTTCAGTGGCATAGGCAGCGCCACAAAAAACCAAAGCTGTTTGACCATCAATTTTCAAAACAGCATTCAAGTCTTTGGCCACCATCGCTGTTAAGTCATTGGCGTCTTGTTTGTTTAACAGCGGTTGGTTGGGTGTTTGGCATTCCAGTGTCAGCATGCCATCACATTGGTATGGGTAATCCATGAATCAGCCGTTGTCCTCTGCAAACCAAGGGGTCAGGATTTGTGACAATTCAGCCGAACCTGTTTTGCGCAAAGCTGAAAAGGTTTGGCAGGAGGTTGAATCGCTGTACTTGGCAATTTCTTTGGTTACTTTCATCAGGGTTTTCTTGATTTCGTTGTTATTCAATTTATCGGCTTTGTTCAATAAAACATGTGAATACAAGCCTGAATTGTGTGCCCATGTGATCATCTGTTCATCAAAAACCTTCATTGGATGCCTGATATCCATAATGATCACAACACCAATTAAACTGTCACGTTTCATCAAGTAATTTTCAATTTCTTTATCCCAATGCTTGCGCATTTTCATGGGTACTTTGGCGTAACCATAGCCGGGTAAATCAACCAAGCGCTTGTTGGGTTTGAACTCAAAACAGTTAAATAACTGGGTGCGCCCAGGTGTTTTGGAGACTTTGGCCAATCCTTTGTGATTGGTTAGGGCGTTGATGGTGGTTGATTTGCCCGCATTAGAACGACCTGCAAAAGCGATTTCCATACCCACATCATCTGGCAATTGGCTGGTTTTATAAGCACTGGTCAGGTATTCGCAATGTGAAAACAAGTTGGACATACAATCCGATTAATCAAAAAGTGGTTATTTTAAATGAGATAAAGCCAATTTGATATGATTTGGCTGCTCATATGAATTAAAATAGTAGGCAGAAAGTATTGATTGATCACTTTTCCTAACAGGCCCTAGTCTAGGTTTGGTAAGCAACGGTTGTTGTTTTTTGTAAAGCAAAAGGAAGCATAAGCAAATACCATAAGCCGCTAATCAGGGGTAAATGCGAGGCCTACAAAGACATGCTCGGTTTGGTTGTTTTATTTTGTCAGAGACAAAAATTAATGGAGCCATAATAAGAGAATTCCTTGTATAATAGCGCGTTTTTAGAGATTCAGAACCATCAGGGGTTTTTATGCAGCACATAACTAAGAAAATATTATTATCAGCGCTACTGTTTATGAGTGCTAACACTTTTGCAGCTGGCGATGCCGAGAAAGGGCAAGCCCTATCAGCTACTTGCGCCGCATGTCATGGTGCTGACGGTAACAGTATTAACTCGGTATGGCCAAGTCTAGCAGGCCAGCATATGGCTTATATAGAACGTCACTTAAGGTTTTTCCGTGACGGTCTACGTAAAAACGCGATGATGGCACCTATGGCTGCTGGTTTATCAGATCAAGACATTGCGGATTTGTCGGCTTACTTTGCGGGTCAAAAAATGACTTTGAAAGCAGCTGATCCAGATTTGGTTGAACTGGGCAGAAAGATTTATCAGGGGGGTGATAAAGCCCGCAACATTCCTGCCTGTATGTCATGTCACGGTCCCACAGGTCACGGCGTTCCTTTGACTGGATACCCTTCATTGGCTAATCAGCACGCTGGTTATACTGCATTACAATTGCGTGAATTCAAAGCGGGCAAAATCTGGGGCGAAGCTGATGATGTTAATGGTAAGATCATGACCGATGTCGCTCGCTATATGACTGAAGAGGAAATTGATGCCGTAGCAAGTTACATTCAAGGTTTAAAAGTAGCACAGTAATTCATTATCATAAAACTGAAACTTTTATTGTTGTAATCAGTCAAACCACAAAATTTACGAGGATTAATTTATGAAAAAACTTACCCTGATTTTATCGGTTATATTGTTTTGGGGTTGCTCACAAGCTGACAGTCAGGCAGAAGCCAAGGCTGAGGTGAAAGCCAAGACAGAACAAGCAGTGGCTGAAAAAACTGATGCTGCTAAAACAGCAGTCAAAGAAGCAGTGACTGAAAAAGTAACTGCAGCCACAGAAACTGCAAAAGCAAAATTGAAAGAACAAACAGCCGCAACGGTTAGCCAAGTTACTCAACCAAAAGTTGATTTCCAACCAGGTATCCATTACCGCGTGATTAATCCTGCTTACAATACCAATGCTGAAAATGAAGTTATTGTTTATGAGTTTTTTGGTTACACCTGTCCTCATTGTGCCACTTTTGAGCCGTATATGAAAAAACTGGAAGCGGAATTACCTGAAAACAGTAAAATAGTTCGTGTACCAGTTGTTTTTGGCAGACAGTGGGAGCCGTTTGCAAAAGCTTATTATACATTTGAGGCCATGGGCATCATCGACAAAGCGCATGAACCCATGTTTGAAGCCATTCATCAACACCGCAAACAATTCAGAACGGTGGATGAGATTGCTGTTTGGGCCGCCAGTTCATTTGGTGTTGATAAGGATAAATTTTTATCCACAGCCAAATCTTTCATGATTGATGGTCAGGTTCGTAAAGGCATGCAAATGGTACAAGCCATGGGTGTCCAGTCAACACCAACTCTGGTGACCAACGGCAAATATGTGCCAAACAACAAAGCACTGAAAACCCGTAATGATGTGATCGATATAACCAAGCATTTGATTAATCAAGAATTACAAGCCATGAAGTAAAAAAAACTGATGTTACATTGAAAAAAGCCAGCCAAGTGCTGGCTTTTTTTGTGTTTCGAATCATTAAAAAGACAGCGAATCGGACCCAATGCTGTAACTGCGATGCTCTTTGATGAAAATTTCATGTTTTTTTTAACTTTTTTTCAAGTATAAAAGGACCTGTGTTCTTAGACTTTAATTTCACAAATTAGGGAGTAAGAACTCATGCAAATACAAATAACTCAAGTCACATCTATTTTCTTTGTTTCAATGCTCTGTTTGAGTTTTCATTCACTGGCAGGCACGCCAAGTACGCCCACAACCGTTCTGTATGCAGATTTTAATGAGTTGACACCAGGGGATACAATAGGTGAGGGTGGTCCTGCATTGGGTGAACCAGTACATACCCATGTACTGACCACTGAGATCATTGAAGTTGTCCCAGGAGAGCATGCGCTCTTGGTTGAGAAAGATCCAGGCATCACTGGCGCTACCAGGATGCGTTGGGAATTTTTGGACAACATCGAAATCACTGAAGGTCAGGTGGTTATTGCATTTGACTTTACTCCCAGCTCGCTTGATGGTTACAGTTTTGGTGTACGCGAGAATGGTGGTTCATCAAGGAGCTTTCTTAGCATTAGTTACTCAAACACAGGAACCTTGTCAGTAACAGACAGTGCGGGTTTAATACCCTTGAGTAGTAACACATGGGTGGCAGGTGATTTACAATCTGTTGAAATAACTTTTGATATGGATGCTGGAACCAGTACCTTAAGCATTAATGATGATGTCCTGTTTTCTGCGCGTGAGCATGGTATTACAGACAGGGGGGTGGGGCGATTATTGACCGGTTTTAACAGTGGTGCCAATGGTGATTATTTTGTACTTGATAACCTGAGTGTGACCGCACCAGTTGATTTACCATTGATATTGGATGTTGACCTTGAACAGCAGATGATTGGACAGATGATTGGCACAGGTGGTGCGGTTCTGGGAGAGCCTGTTAGTATAACGCCAGGGGTGCTTACTGAAATCATTACAACAGGTGTGAATGATCAGGCCTTACTAGTTAGTTTAAGTAACTCGGGTGGTAGCCGAGCAATACGTTGGGAGTTTCTGAATCAAATAGAATTGAGTTCTGGCATTGTTGTGATAGAAATGGATGTCCACTTTGATGTGTTAGATAGATATCAGGTGTTGATACGTGAACAGTCAAGCAATGCTTCGTCTTTTTTGAATTTAAGGTTTAATGATCAAGGTTTAATTTTGGCATCAGATGGGGGCGGTTTTATTGGCACATTGGGAGTTTATGAAATTGATAGGGTATACCGGTTGAATATGAGTTTTGACATGGATAATGAGACTTACAGTATTAGGCTGGATGGTGAGTTGTTACTGGAAAACAGGAGTCATGGTGTGAGCAGTGGGCGTGGGATTGGAGCGGTATTAACTGGCTTTCAAAGTAACTCATCCACAACTGCAGCTTTTGTCATCGATGATTTACAGGTGGGAGCCACTTTTATCAGGGATGATATTATTTTCAGCAGTGACTTTGATTAAAAACCATTGGTAATAACTACTATGGTAAAAAAACTGGTGTATGACCGGTTTTTTGTGGGTAAGTGAGATTTAAGATTATCAAAACGCTTTCTGCCAAGCAACGGTGAAACTGTTGTCAAGTTTCATCTGGATGCCAACAATACGGATGGATTTCGAATTGGCTTAAAGTTGTCACAGTGGATTGTTGATTCGATGGGAGGTAAATTAAAATTCAAAAGTAATGCTGATGGTGCACATACACAAGTCAACATTCAGCTTTGGAGCATTTCATGAATGAAGCAGTGTCCAATCAAACGATTTAATCTTTGTTTAGGTTTCTTTGAATGGCATTAATATGCTCGAGACTGGATAAGCGACTGATGACTCCACTTAAGTGGTCAAAATCTTTCACTTGGATGGTGATGTTGATGCTGACCAAACCAGCTTCTTCATCGGGTTCAGCATACAAAGCCATGATATCCGCCTTGAGTTGGGCCAATAGGGCACTGATGTCACGAATCAACTGTTTGCGGTTATTGGCTGCGATTAATAAAGTGGTTACTGTTTTTTCAGTCTCGTCACTGCTCCATTTAACATTAACCAGACGACTGGGTTGTTCAGAGATCATGTGTAGGTAGTTATCACAGCTGGCCTGATGAACTGTGATGCCGCGTGTTAAGGTGATGTAACCCCCAATGGCATCACCTTGGACTGGATTACAACAACTGGCCAAAGTTGTTTTTAAGTCATTCACACCTTCAACCAACAAGCCGCTGCTTGTGGTTTTGGTTGATGCTTTCTTGGGAACGGTTTTGTGGACAAAGCGTTTTGGCGGGTTCAGTTGTGCTTCAGCCCGTCGTATCACTTGGTTAACCGTAATATCACCGGTGGCAATCATGGCATAGAGTTTATCGGTGTGCTGTAAGTTGAATGACTCAAGTAGTTTTTGTAAGTCTGTGTTTTGTAAAGCGAATTTATTTAGCTCAGTTTCAAGCAGTTCTTTACCTAACAATAAATTTTTATCAAAATCATTTTCTCTGAACCAGTGCCTGACTTTGGCTCGGGCCCTTGCGCTTTGGAGGTAACCCGATTGTTCATGCAGCCAATCTCTGGACGGTTTGGCATATTTTGCAGTTAAGATTTCAATTTGGTCACCGGTATTTAGTGCACGTGTTAAAGGCACAATGGAGCCGTTGACCTTGGCGCCACGACAGCGGTGACCGACTTCGGTATGAACTTGATAAGCAAAGTCGACCGGCGTTGAACCAGAGGGTAAATCCACCACATCGCCATTAGGAGTAAAGACATAAATCCGCTCTTCCTGGGTATCTGACTGAAACGCATCCAATAAATCATCAGCCGTATTGTGTTCTGAGAGCAACTGGCGCATCCAGTTGACTTTATTATCATAGCTTTGATCTTGTTTAGAACCCTCTTTATAGCGCCAGTGTGCTGCCACACCCAGCTCGGCATGTTCATGCATCTCATGGGTTCGGATTTGCACCTCCAGGGTTTTTCCATCAACCACCACCACAGTATGTAAAGATTGGTAATTATTGCCTTTGGGTTGTGCGATGTAATCATCGAATTCTTTTGGGATATGAGACCACGTGGCATGCACAATACCTAAAGTGGCATAACAATCGGCAACAGAATCTACCAACACCCTGATCGCACGAATATCGAATAAGCCTTCAAACTCAAGATTCTTCTTTTGCATTTTTTTATAAATGCTGTAGATGTGTTTAGGTCGCCCTGCAATATCAGCGGTGATGTTATTTTGGGCCAATTCTGATGTGAGTTTGGTTGAACACACTTGAATGAATTGTTCGCGATCATTGCGTTTTTCGGCCAGTTTCTTGGCGATGGATTTGTATTGATCAGCATGTAAAAAACGGAATGATAAATCCTCCAGTTCCCATTTGATCTGCCACACTCCCAGACGGTTGGCCAGAGCCGCGTGATAGGTCATGGTGGAAGTAGCGAGTTGTTTTTGTATGGCTTCATTAAACTCAATGGCTGCTCGCATCAGTACCAATTGTTCTGCTAACAAGATCAAAACCAAGCGCACATCATCAATCATGGCGAACAATAACCGCCTTAAACCCTCTGCATTGTTTGATTTAGGTTTGAGCAGCCAGTCTGCATGGTGAATTTTGATGAGGTTGTTGAGTGTTGTCAGCTGTTTTTCGCTGACTTCACCCTGTAAAGATCCAATTTCCGTTTGTCCCTTACGAATGGCATGAAACCAACCATAAATCTCAATGATTTCATCATCGGCATGCAATGTCCTGAGTACATCTGTTGTGTTTGTACCGTGCGCGACTGAACAATGGTCGTCATCCAACCACAAATCATCAGTTTTTTTTTGTTCTGAAGATTGAGTCAAGTTAAGTCATTTGCTATTGCTACAATAGTCGCATTTTAACAACAGTTGGTAATTAGGTGTTGTCATTCTGATGGTGAATGACAACTAAATTGAAGGGGTTTGTGTCACTGGTTTTTATTCACAGGATAAAGAAGCGAAGTAAACCACAATAAAAAGAGTTGGTCTGTAAGCCGGGTTCTGTACGTAAAACGTGGCAATCATTCATCTGGGTCTGACATTACTGCCAGCCTCAAGCAATCTACCCGAAAACTCATGCGGACCACACGATTAGTCTTCCTATTTGATCTTGCTCCAGGTGGGGTTTACCATGCCGCCTTTGTTACCAAAGTCGCGGTGCGCTCTTACCACACCATTTCACCCTTACCCGAAATGCATATGAATACAAATAAGGCGGTATATTTTCTGTTGCACTGGCCGTGGGCTCACGCCCCCCGGACGTTATCCGGCACCTTGTCCTGTGGAGCCCGGACTTTCCTCGAATTGAAATATCAACCCGCGATTGCCCGACCAACTCAAGGGTGTATTATTGGTGTTTGTTTGTTGAAAAACAACCTTTAGTTAAGCAAATGTCAAATCTTTGAGACCCGGTTCATTTATCATTTGATTTATGCAAATTCATAAAATCAGAGCCCTCAATGAATATCAGCATTTGGTCGAAAAATACGCTGATGAATTATCTGGTTTGAGTGCAAAAGAGGTCGAATTAACGGCACGTTTTAAACAAGCAGGTGAGTTTTACTGAGTTGGCCAATTCAAACCAGAGCTTATTGATGATATCTATATCACAGAGCAATTGACACCATTGTATCGTTGGTTAAATGTTAAGTATGCCAATATGGTTGGCAGCGAATATTTGGCAAACATGAATTGGCTGTGAAGAGTTAAGTGCAACCTAAGGATGTTTCCCCATAAACTAAAACATCAGGATCTAACCCGGTTATCGTTTGATGACTCACAGTTTAAGCATGTGTTGTCCTTTGATTGCTTGGAACACATTCCTGAGTATCGTTCGGCATTTGCAGAAATGTATCGGGTGTTGGAACCTGGAGGGTGTTTGATGTTTTCAGTCCCGTATGACTTGAATAGTGCACATAATCTGACCAGAGTAACCATTGGAGAAAATGGACAAATAAGCCATCACGTTGAACCTGAATACCATGGTGATCCAGTTTCAAGCCAGGGTATTTTAAGTTTTTATACTTTTGGTTGGGAAGTGCTGGATGATCTATTAGAAGCAGGTTTCAAAGATGCTTATGGTGCGGTTTATTGGTCAATTGAAATGGCTTATCTCGGCGGTGCACAGTGATGATGTGTGCTGAGAAATAACTCAGCACATATCCAAACCACAAACGTTCACTTATAACCACAGCGAAAAAAAGGGGTGAATTGTCACACTATTACCTATTTATTTGTGTTTTTTAATTATTCAAGCTCACAACTCCAATTGCCCAAAGTATAATGCAGGGTTTTGTTTAATCCTTGATATTGACATGGACAATAACCACGAATTTCTGACTTTTCAGGAACTGATACTTAAGTTGCAAGAGTTTTGGGCTGCTCACGGTTGTGTGATTATTCAACCTTTGGACTTAGAAGTTGGTGCGGGCACATTCCACCCCGCCACTTTTTTGCGTTCTATTGGTCCTGAGCCTTGGAACAGCGCTTATGTACAACCTTGTCGTAGACCAACTGATGGTCGTTATGGTGAAAACCCTAATAGGCTGCAACATTATTATCAGTTTCAAGTGGTGTTAAAGCCCTCACCCAATGAGATACAAGAATTGTACTTGAAATCACTTGAAGCGATTGGTATTGATACTTTGGAGCATGATGTCAGGTTTTTAGAGGACAACTGGGAATCACCTACTTTGGGTGCCTGGGGTTTGGGTTGGGAAGTGTGGCTCAATGGTATGGAAGTCACCCAGTTCACTTACTTTCAACAAGTTGGCGGGTTGGCGTGTAAGCCGGTGATGGGCGAAATCACTTATGGTTTGGAACGCTTGGCCATGTATTTACAAAACAAAGACAGTATTTATGATTTGATTTGGGCCGAAACGCCCAATGGTACAGTCACCTATGGTGATGTTTACCACCAAAACGAAGTTGAGCAGTCGGCGTACAACTTTGAACACGCTGATGTGCCGACTTTGTTTGATCATTTTAATGAAGCTGAAAAGGCCTGTCTGGAATTGATTGAAAAAGAATTGCCTTTACCGGCCTACGAGAAAGCCTTAAAAGCGTCACATTTGTTCAACCTGTTAGACGCCAGAAAAGCCATCAGTGTGACTGAGCGCCAACAATTCATCTTAAAAGTGCGCAACATGTCAAAACAGGTGGCGCAAATGTACTACCAATCTCGTGAAGTCTTGGGGTTCCCTGGTTGTAAAGTGGCTGCGAAACAGGAGGGCAAGTAACCATGACTGATATTTTATTTGAGTTGGGTTGTGAAGAATTACCACCAAAATCCCTATACAGTTTGGCTGAAGCATTGTTTACGGGTGTAACAAAACAATTACAAACAGAAGGGTTTAAATACGATGATGATTCCAGGTGGTTTGCGTCACCGCGTCGCTTGGCATTTCAGTTATGTAACATCACTGAACAACTGGCTGATAAAAGCATTGAAAAACGTGGTCCGGCTGTGGCAGCGGCTTTTGATGAGGATGGCAATGCCAAACCAGCGGCTATGGGGTTTGCGCGATCGGTCGGAGTAGATGTCAGTGAACTTGGTCGAATTAATACCAGTAAAGGCGAGTATTTGGCATACACGGTATTGGAAAAAGGGCAGAACATCGAGGTTGTGTTGCCTGAAATGATAAACAAGTCGATCAAGCAATTACCCATACCTAAACCGATGCGCTGGGGCAGTAATGACTACAGCTTCATCCGTCCGGTACATTGGATGGTGCTGCTCAAAGACAGCGAAGTGATTCCAATGGACATGTTTGGCCTGAGCACCGGTAATCAAAGTTTAGGCCACCGTTTTCACCACAACCAACACATCACCATTACTCATGCCAATGATTATGTGGACGCCCTACAAGCTGCACAGATCATGGTTGACCAAGTTGAGCGCGAAAAGTTGATCAAAGCACAAGTCCAGGCAGCGGCAGCTTCAGTGCATGGGGTGGCACAAATAAGCTCAAGTTTATTGTCAGAGGTTTCCAGCATCGTTGAAAAACCATCTGCTGTCTTGGGTGAATTCAGCAAAGATTTTCTCGCTGTGCCTAAAGAGGCGCTGATCTCATCAATGGAAAAACACCAGAAGTATTTTTCCCTTGAGTCAAAAAATGGTGATTTGATGCCTTACTTTGTGGCTTTGGCGAACATAGATTCAAGTAATCCTGCGGCGGTGAAAAAAGGTTTCGAAAAAGTCATCACACCCCGTTTGGCGGATGCCAGATTCTTTTGGGAGAAGGATAAAGCCAGAGCCCTTGAAGAGAATATTCCACTGTTGGAAAAAATGGTGTTTGAAACATCATTAGGCTCATATATGGACAAGTCTGAACGTGTGGCTAAACTGATGCGCTGGATGGCGCCAAAGCTCAAATTTGATAAGAATAAAGGCATGGAAGCTGCTAAGCTAATGAAATGTGACTTAATGTCCGATATGGTTGATGAGTTCCCTGATCTACAAGGACTGATGGGAGGTTATTATGCCAAAGAACAGGGTAAGTCAGAAGAGGTTTGGAAAGCGATAAGAGATCAGTATTTACCAAAATTTGTAGGAGATGAGGCTCCAGAAAACACCTTGGGAATCGCACTTTCTATTGCAGATAAAATTGATACTTATTGTGGCATTATGAAAGCGGGGAAAAAACCTACAGGATCAAAAGATCCTTATGGCCTAAGACGAGCTGTTTTGGGCGTGATTTCAAACTTAATTGATTCTAAAGCTTCATTTGATGTTGCTGATTTGATTGAAGAATCACTCAAAACCCATGGTTTAACTTTAGATAAACTTGGTTCAGAAGGTGCCAATACATTTGAAGAAAGTTACATGGAGTTTCTTGAAGATAGAGTTAAATATAAATATAAGGGAGAGGGTGTCCCTTCAGATGTGATTCTATCTGTCCAGGCCATGATGTCTGAAATTTCTATGTTCGATTTTGACCAGAGAATACAAGCCACCTCGAATTTTAAAAAACAAGATTATGCTAAATCTTTGGTTGAAGCGAATAAGCGAGCAAGAAATATACTAACCAAATCTTTAGGGGATAACTTTGATATTCCAGAATCAATAAATGAAAGTTTATTTCGTGCAGATGAAGAAAAAATATTGTACGTTGAATTAGAACAAATTAAACCTAAGTTTGAACAACTTGTAACAGAGCATGAGTATGTCAGAGGTTATGAATTATTGGCGACTTTAGCAGAACCCTTAGATCAATATTTTGAACATGTGATGGTTAATGATGATGACCCTGATATCAGGGGCAATCGATTGTTGCAATTGGCTCAGTTAAGTCGTTTAACCAACTCGATAGCTGACTTATCACAACTGGTAAAAAGTTAATAGGAAGTTATGCCATATCGGCCTGTGCCACAGTGAGGTTATAGATACGTGCTATCTAAATAAGTCATGATTTGTACAGGAAGTGTCATTCTCCCGTAGGCGCATCATTGTCTTGTATAAAGTTTATCTTGCCTATCGTCATCTTCGAACTTGATTCGGAGATCCATTGTAAACAGCTTTAAAACAAGCCAGGAAATATCAGCTTGTATGCTGACTAAGGTGGAACTGATAAACCCACACTCTTGTGTTTACAGTGATTTAATGAGTCTCATTTTTTACTATCATCTGAAAATGGGTCCCCGGATCAAGTCCGAGGACGACGAGGTTAGGCTATTACCCACCGTTACTGCTAAATCATTGCTGTTTTAAGTCTTAACTTGTGAAATACATTAACAAACACAGTAGTATTTAGCTTCGAAACGAGTATGGTCATTTTTTACCGGGCGGTAGTGTGCGTAGGCGGGAATCTGATTAGATTTAGTTTATGGGTATATAAAAAAAGGATGCTTTTGAACCTTTTAGTTAAAATCGCATGTCAAGCTCCTGCAATGAATTTTCATGGTAAACCGCGATTGATTCTGGTGTGTTAATCCGCATACAATAATCGCATGAGTCTATTCGCTGAACTAAAACGTCGCAATGTATTCCGAGTGACTGCTGCTTATGTGGTTATTGCCTGGTTGTTGTTACAGGTTGGAGATGTGGTTTTTGAAGCCCTTGAAGTGGATGCCAGTGCCAATCGCTTATTGATGGCTTTGGTGTTACTGGGGCTGATCCCAACCATACTGTTCGCCTGGGCATTCGAAATGACACCTGATGGCATCAAGCGTGATAAGGATGTTGTTGCAGATGAGTACCAGGACAGGCAAAAAGCCAAGAAGCTTGATTACATCACCATGTTTGTTTTGGTATTGGTTGGTGCCATGAGTTTATGGCAGCATTGGCGTGATGATAAACCTGTAGCTGATGATTCTACAGAAGTGGTACCTGTACATTCTAAAGCCGGGATAAGTGTGGATGAACAATCCATTGCTGTGTTGCCTTTTGTAAACATCGCTCAATCGGTTGATAATGAACCTTTTACTGTGGGCCTGCATGATGATTTAATTACGCATTTGTCCAGGATTTCGGCATTGAAAGTCATTTCCAGAACATCTGTGTTGAAATACAAAGAAGCACCAAAAAGCATCCGCGAAACAGCACAAGAATTGGGTGTGTCACATGTCTTGGAAGGTGGTGTGCAGCGTTCTGGCCAATCCATTCGCTTCAATGTTCAGTTGGTTAAAGCCGATACCGAAAAACCCATATGGGCAGAAACTTTCAACCGTGAGTTAACTGCCAGTAATATTTTTCAGATACAGAGTGAAATTTCAGAGCACATTGTGATGGCGTTGGAGGCGCAGCTGACAGATGCTGAGATGATCTCTTTAAACAAACAACAAACTTCGAGTCTCGATGCATACAATGCATATCTGGCAGGACGCCAACGGCTGTTGATTCGAAACAGCGATTCATTGCGCGAAGCACTGAGCTTATTTGAAAAAGCCACTGATTTAGATCCACAATATGCGTTGGCATATGTAGGTCAGGCAGATGCCTGGAGCTTGTTGAATGAATATGCTGATCTGAGCCAAGAGGAAATGTTCGCCAAAGCAGAACCGATTATTGAGATGGCTTTATCGTTAGACCCCACGTTGGCAGAAGCGCATACAAGCAAGGCTAATTTTCTGCATGAAAAGAAACAATACGAAGCAGCCATGAATCGCTTTGAATATGCCATTAAGCTCAATCCAAATTATGCCACCACTTATCATTGGTATGGTTTGTTGGCAGACAGCATGGGTGACCAAAGTAAAGCGTTGATGTTGTACCGCAAAGCTGCCGAACTCGACCCGTTGTCGCCAGTGATACAGACCAATATTGGTTACCAGTTATTGCGTGCAAAACAAACAAATGAAGCACTCAAACAATTTGATAGAATCATTGAACTGGTTCCTGATTACTCAGGTGGAGCAAGTGGAAAATCGAATGTTTATGCCCAAATGGGACAATTGGATGAGGCCATTAAGTGGATGCACCAATCGGTAGAAATTGACCCGGGTAATTGGGGTAGGCGCCTTAATTTAGCAAATTTATATGTCGACATTGGTTTGATTGACAAGGCCAAAGAACAGATTCAACAAGTGGCCGATTCAGCGCCTGATTTCGAAGGATTGGTATATACCAGAGCCAACTTAAACATGTATGAATCAGACTATCAAAGTGCAGCAGATCAATTTGCATTAAAGATGAAAGAATATCCAAACAATAAAAGTTACCCTGGTAATTGGGCATTTTATCAGATGTTGTTGCGAAACTATCAACCCGCGATTGATGTGTTGTTGGCTTTACATCCTGGTAAAAACGATGATTTGTTTGAGGTAAGTTATTACAATTTTGACGCTACAATCAATCTGATTTGGATGTGGCAACAGGTTGGAGAGGATTTGAAAGCAAGTCGCCTGTTAACCCAGTTGAAACAGTTTTTGGCCGAGTATCCTGAGCACAACAATGAATTTAAAAAGGCTGTTATATTGGTTGTTGAAGGTGATTACATGGCAGCTGGCAAAATATTTCAAAAACAATTTGAGCGTGGTGAGTTTCAAGGTTTCTGGAGAGGTAGTCACTTGCCTATGTTTGAACCATTTGATGACATACCAGAATCACGAGCATTGACAGCAGCATACGAGAAAACGGTGTCAGAACAGCGTGATTCTTTGCTTGCTATGCTTTAATTTTAGTCTCATTAGCTAAATGAATGTAAAGCCTTAAGATGAATTTGTTTGATGCTTTCAGGCAAAAAACTGGCTTTGAATGAATTCTCAATTAAAATAAAAATATCATTATCTGACAACCCAACAGCTTCAGCCAACTGATAAAAATTATCGTTGATGTAGCCTCCAAAATAAGCTGGATCATCTGAGTTGATGGTTGCCATCAGGCCTTTATTTAGCATGGTCTTAATGGGATGGTCTTTTAAATCTTTAACCACCTTTAGTTTTAAATTTGATAAAGGACAAACGGTTAATGCCAATTCTGCTTTAGCAATTCTGGCTGTCAACAACTCATCATCCAAACAACGATTACCATGATCGATGCGATCAACACCTAATAACTCAATGGCTTCACGAACATATTCGGCAGGGCCTTCTTCACCCGCATGTGCCACCAATTTGAAGCCATCTTTTTGGGCTTGGGCGAAAACCTTTTGATATTTTTGCGGCGGGTGGCCCAGTTCAGATGAGTCGAGGCCAATGCCCAGAATTTTATCTCGGTGTTGTTGGATTTTAGGGTACAAATCTAAGGCATCTTGTTCAGGCAGGTGACGTAAGAAACAAGCAATGATGTGAAAACTAATACCTAATTGGTTTTGGGCTTCATCAAATGCACGATATAAGCCATTGATCACGGTATCGAAATCAACACCTCGATCGGTATGTGATTGTGGATCGAAAAAGATTTCAGTGTGCACCACATGATCGTCTTTGGCTTTTAGCAAGTAAGCCCAAGCCAAGTCGTAAAAGTCCTGCTCAGTTTGCAAAACACCACAGCCTTGGTAATAAATATCCAAAAACTCTTGAAGGTTGTTGAAATTGTATTTGGCTCTTAAATCATCAACCGAAGCAAATGGTAATTCAATGCCATTGCGTTTAGCTAATTTGAACATCAACTCGGGTTCCAGGCTGCCTTCGATGTGCATGTGCAATTCTGCCTTTGGCAGCAGTTGTATCAGTTTACTCAAAGGAAAGTTCCTATGTAACGGCCTATGTTATAACCAGCCAAAAAGACGATGACTAACCAGGTAATGGCGGTGCCCCAGAAACGTCCAAAAGTTGCTCCTTTACCATTGACTAAACCACCAGGGTGTATCAAACGAGCGAACACCAAAGCGATACCTAGCACGTGCAAAACAATGGGGTTACCACCGTTGATTTCACAAACGGCGAATAGAATCAAGGCAATTGGGACGTATTCAACGGCATTTTGTTGGGCGCGTATGTGTCGAATGCCTATGGCATCTCCACCATCGCCAATGTCGACACGTTGGCTGCGGCGAAATTTAACCACCTTGAAACACAGCCACAAGATGATGATGCCTAGAATAGAAGCATATAGCCCAGTGATTGTTAACATTTTATTTCTCCTCTGTTAATTTTGTGATCGGTTGAGTGATTGAGTAGCGACCGTTTTTATGTTCAATACCAGCAACACAGATATTTGGGTCGTGGGTGAAAAAAAGACGTAAACTTTGATCAATTACCTGTTTTAAGAAAAAAGTTTTTTCATCAATTAGTTGTTCGGGGAAGCGGTCATATCCCATCGAGATAGGCACATGAACCCAGGCTGAGCCAGGAATCAGATCGCTGGCGAAAACTAAATCTCCAAGCTGTGCATGCATCAGACCAGGAGTGTGCCCATCCGAAAAGAGGAAGTTAACATCATCTCCCAACAATGGGTGTTTTAAACGATCAACCAAATGTAACCGACCTGATTCTTCAAGTAACTGGTTCAGTATCGGAATAAAAGAAGCTTGATCCCGTGGATGTGGGTGGGTGGCCCTTTGCCAATGTTTTTTTCCAACAAGGTATTGCGCCTTTGGGAACACCAGCTTTGGTTTGTTTTCAGGATGCCAAGAGGTCAACATGCCACCGGCATGATCAAAATGTAAATGACTTAGTACCACCACATCAATGTCTTCGGGCTTGAATCCGACCTCTGCCAATGAATCAATCAGTACGTGACTGCTTTCATAAACCCCAAAACGTTGTTTTAATTTGGGTTCAAAGAAATCACCAATACCCGTTTCAAATAATACATTTTGACTGTTCAAGTTCTCCACCAACAAAGCTCGACAAGCCAATTCCATGCGGTTTAATTCATCGACCTCAACCCAGCGTGACCACAACGCTTTGGGAGCATTACCAAACATAGCGCCAGCATCCAGCTTCTGTCGGTTACCTTCAATTGAGTAAAATTTCATAGCTCAATCTTAGCTCATTTGGCCCGCATAGGGAATGCTATTAATTAATGCCACAAATACCAGCTCATTGAGGGTGTTTGGTTTTTGTTGCTAAAATGTTGATTACATGGCATTGTAAATCTATGATTAAATACGTGGTTAACTCGATTTTAAAACTGGTCTTTGTGTTTCACTTCCAACTGGCCATGGCTGGTGTGGCACCGAATTCTCAAAGAACAGACATACCAGTTAGTCAAGCAGTACATGACATCGATCGATGTGAATCTTCGGCTCATTTGTCTGTATCAGAAAAAAACTGTGGTGATGCAGTTGATTATCAATATGATGATTATCGGCCAAAACACCTGAAGTATTTTGGTTTTACACTGATTGATACATTCTGGGATGACCCCACAGATGTTGTGCCAAAGATAAACTATGCAGATGAAGTGCATGCTTTCAGCAATTTGGCAGACATATTAATTGTTAATTCTACCGATAACATTCTGGAACGGCTTACTGTGTTTCATGAGTTAGAAATTAAGGCAGTGTTGCATTTGAATGAACTCTTCTTTCAAGTTATTGGTAGCAACAGTGAATCAGGTACGCAATATGCGCTCAGACCAGACTATGTACAAAGATGGAATCAATTTACTCACACCAATGAATCTATGCTGAGTAAAGAATACATTGGTGCGTTTTACGTGTGTGAAGAGCCTACATGGAATGGCATCGACTTTACGTCACTGAATTCAGTCTCTGAGTTAATTGATGAGCAGTATCCTAAAATACCCATCATGATCATTGAGGCTTATCCTGTGCTGGATCTGTTAAAAATTCCAAAAAGCGCAGACTGGATTGGGTTTGACCATTATTTTGTCAAAGATCCAAATATTGATACATCATATCAGCAAGAATGGGCTGTGCTTAAGTCAAAGTTATCAAGCCCTGATCAAAATATGATGGTTATCATGGACAGTCATTACATCCAATGGGCTCATGAATCTTTTGGCAATATCACGCTGGATGAGATGGATGTGGTGGCTAATAATTATTACAAGTTGGCCAAAAGTGATTCCAGAGTGATTGGTATGTTAGGGTATTTTTGGCCCAATGGTTTTGACTTTAGTCAGTCGATTGGGGCTCGCGGTATGCCGGAAAGAATCAAAAAAAATTACATTCGAATTGGGCGAGAAATCACCGGTAAAGTAATTGTTAAAGAATAGAATTTGACCATTCATGAGATTGAATCAATACTTTGAATCAATGATTTCAAAGATCAACCCATGAATGGTCAGCTTCTTCAGTAATGTGTAGGTGGTATACGAGCAGCTATTTAACCATGGCAGAACCTGTTGTGGTTCTTGGGTCACTGGCGGCGTCTACTTCACCGGTTTTCTTGTTCCATGAAACTGCATGCATATTACCCCATCTGCCTTTATGCTCCACCACTTCGTGACCTTTGGCTTTGAGGGCTTCGATGGTCTTGAGGTCTAATGCATCTTTCTCGATGAAGAGTTTGTCGGGTAAATATTGGTGGTGGTAGCGAGGCTTTTGGACCCAGGAGTGGACCTCGTTGCCATCAAAATAATCTAACAACCCAAGCAGTACCATGGTAATGATGCGACTGCCTCCCGGTGTTCCTAATACAGCGACCTTGTCTTCTGAGAAGACAAACGTAGGTGACATACTGGAAAGCGGCCTTTTCCCAGGCTCAATTTTGTTGGCATCATCACCAATCAAGCCAAAAGCATTGGGTTCACCTGGTTTGGCTGAAAAGTCATCCATTTCGTTGTTCAAAAGCACGCCTGTACCCTCGGCAATAAAACCTGAGGCCAAGCCAGTGTTAACTGTTAAGGTTGCAGACACCATATTACCCTCGGTATCGATGATGGAAAAATGAGTGGTGTCCTCGCCTTTGGGGTTGTCATTAATGCCAGGGAGTAATGCGGATGGCATGGCTTTGTGTGGACTGATGCCAGCCCTTAATCCAGCCGCATAATAAGGGTGGGTGAGTAATTGAATGGGTACATCTACAAAATCTGTATCACCCAAATAGATGCTGCGATCACGGTAGGCGCGACGCATGGCTTCTACAACCAGATGGATGCGTTTAGCCCTATCCTCATCATCATTCATGGCCGTTAAGTCCCAGGCTGATAGAATATTTAAAATGGTTGCAATGGCGATTCCACCTGAAGAGGGCGGTGCGGCGGTGACCAGTTGATGTCCACGGTAATTAGTGGTGATTGGGTTACGCTCTTTGATGGTGTAGTTTTTTAAGTCATCCAAAGTCCAAATGCCACCGTGCTTTTGTACCGACTTAACCATTTTTCTTGCCACTTTACCTTCGTAAAAACCTGCTTTACCGTGTTTAGCTACGGCTTTTAATGTTTTGGCTAAGTCTTTTTGAATGATTAACTGCCCTTCTTTGGGAATTTGACCATTGGGAAAGTAAACAGCTGCTGATGCTGGATAGCGTTTCAAGACTTTGGCCTTGCGCTCTATGGTTTTGATAATACGCGGGTAAGCAGGAAACCCTTCTTCGGCGGCTTTGATGGCTGGCTGCAATGAGACTGACAAAGGTAGTTTTCCATAATGCTTGGCCAAGTGTTCAAAGCCTGCAATTTCTCCTGGAATGGCAGCAGCCAATGGGCCATTTAAGGCCAGATCCCGGTTAACTTCGCCGTTTTCATCCAGATACATATCTGCAAAAGCAGCATTTGGTGCTTCTTCACGGCCATCAATCATCACATTTTTGCCGTCTTTAGCGCGGTGTAATAACCAAAACGCCCCACCGCCAATACCTGAACTTTGTTGTTCGACCACAGCCAAGGTAGAACTCACTGCAATGGCCGCGTCAAAGGCGTTACCACCTTGGGCCAGTATCTGGTGTCCGGCTTCCGTGGCCATATAATGGGCGCTGGCGATGGCAGATTTTTCAGGCGATCCTGCCGTTACTGAAAAACTCAGCAACATTAAAAGTAAAACTCTCATAATTCCTCGGTTAATCTTTGATATTTAAGTAACAACTCTGCTTCTGTTTCAACGTTGTTTTCATCTTTTGGTATACATTCTACAGGACAAATTTCTGCGCATTGCGGTTCGTCAAAATGTCCCACACATTCAGTGCAGCGATCCGGGTCAATTTCAAATATTTCCGGCCCCATATAAATGGCTTCGTTCGGACATACGGGTTCACAAACGTCACAATTAATACATTCATCAGTGATTATCAGAGACATTATCAACTACCAAACTTCTCTTTCAATGCCACTTGTACGATGGGGTGTGCGAATTCAGATACATCACCATCCAACATAGCAATTTCTTTGATTAATGACGATGAAATGAAACTGAATTGTTCTGCCGGGGTTAAAAACATGGTTTCAATATTGGGTATCAAGTGTCGATTCATACTGGCCAGTTGGAATTCATACTCAAAATCAGACACTGCTCTGAGGCCCCGCAGGATGACATTGGCGTTGATTTCTGTGGCAAAATCAGCCAATAAAATGTCAAAACCAACCACTTCAACGTTATTCAGTGGTTTAAGAATCTCTGCAGCCATGTTTATTCGTTCATCAAGTGTGAACAGTGGTCCTTTTCGCCTCGAATCAGCAATGGCAACGACCAATTTGTCAAAAATTTGGGCGCCGCGTTTAACTAAGTCGGCATGACCATTGGTGATTGGGTCAAAGGTGCCAGGGTAAATAGCGATTGTGGTTTTTTTATTCATTGTTTACTTGTCTTTTTTGCCATAATTCAAATATAACCTGACCAGCTTTTTTGGTTTTCAATGGTGTCCAGAATTGTTCATTCATTGGTGTCATCATTTGTGATGCGCCATATTCGCGATAGACACAACCACCAACTTCAGCTAATGGGGTAATTATATCACTGATTGCTGCCATTTCAGAGCCATCAAAGGGTGGATCAAGAAAGATTAAATCAAAGCTTGATGATGTATTTTCACAGAAAGCTTTGGCCGTTGATTGCACCACCTGTATTGTGTCAAAACCTAACACATTCAAGTTGTTTTTTAGTTGTTGTATGACTTTCGGGTTGTTATCAACACAAACCACTGAAGCCGCTTGTCTTGAAGCAGCCTCAAGAGCCAACATGCCTGAACCAGTATACAAATCCAGTACTGCCATCCCGCTGAGGTTGTGACCAAGCCAATTAAAGAGGGTTTCTCGTACCCGGTCAGCAGTTGGGCGCAAGCCTGGCTGGTCATCAACAATTATTTTTCTGGAGCGGTGGGTGCCACCGGTTATTCTGATTTGTCCCATGTTGAATTAATCTGCGTATAAAGCTTGTATTTGGTAAGATAAGCGCAATATTTTAGCTGAATTCTGCAAGAAGTCCCCATGATTAAATTTTTTAAGAGAAAAAGTAAAAATAAACCACCTGAAGAGCAATTAAAAACCGATGGTCAGGTTGAATCGAGCGGTACCGAGTCAAGGCGTAATGCGATCAGTCAAGCTGATGAAAGAAATTCGCAATTGCCAGCTCAAAATACAGATGTGATGCCGTCAGGCAACACTGCTGAGGTAGAAAAAGATGAAGCAGTTGAACTGGCAGCGCCAGCCATTGAAGTACCACCAGAGTTATTGGCGCAAGGTGTAGAACCACACCAATATCAACTGAGCCAACAATTGTCAAAAACCAATGACAACTTTGGTAAGAAAATGAAACAGATGTTTTCATTGAAAAAACAGATTGATGAAGATTTGTTTGAGGAATTGGAAACAACTTTGTTGATGGCTGATGTGGGCGCAACTGCAACCATGGATGTCATTGAGAAAGTCAGAAAATCACTTAAACGTCGCAATCTTTCAGACTCAGATGCGGTTTTTGATGCATTGAAAGTTCATTTGACTGAGTTAGCTGAAGTGGTTGAAAAGCCATTGTTGATTGATGAAAACAAGCAGCCTTTTGTGATTCTTGTGGTGGGTGTTAATGGTGTGGGTAAAACGACCACCATTGCCAAACTGGCCAGAAAGTATAAAGGCATGGGTAAGAAAGTGATGTTGGCTGCAGGTGATACTTTCCGCGCTGCCGCAGTAGAGCAGTTGAAAACCTGGGGTGAACGTGAAGACATTCCGGTGATGGCGCAGAAAACAGGGGCTGATTCGGCCTCGGTGATTTTTGATGCCATGACCTCAGCTAAAGCCCGAGGGGTTGATGTGTTGATTGCGGATACCGCTGGTCGTCTACACACCCAGGCCAATTTGATGCAAGAACTGGAAAAAATTTCACGGGTGATTCGTAAGAATGATGACACCGCTCCCCATGAAACCTTAATAGTGATTGATGGGGGTACTGGACAGAATGCCATTTCTCAAGTGCGCGAGTTTAATAAAGCCAATTCTTTAACGGGCGTGGTTATCACCAAGCTTGATGGTACCCCCAAAGGTGGTGTGTTGTTTAATTTGGCAGCAGAGTTTGGAATTCCTGTCAGGTTTATTGGTGTGGGTGAAAAATCATCAGATTTGAAGCCCTACAAAGCAGCTGAATTTGTTGATGCCATCATCGATTGAGTTGTTTGAGGGCAGTCAAAAAAGCACTTTCAGCGAACAGGTAGTCAGGTGGTATCACCTGCATGGCCGTAAAAATTTACCCTGGCAACAAGAAACTGGTGATAACAAAGCATACCATGTGTGGCTGTCAGAAATCATGCTACAACAGACTCAGGTGGTTAAGGTCATCGAGTATTTCGATCGCTTTATCACAGCTTTACCCACTTTGGAGGACTTGGCAGGTGCTGATGAACAGCAAGTGCTGGCTTTGTGGTCTGGTTTGGGTTATTACAATCGTGCCAGAAACTTACACAAAACAGCCAAGCTGTGTGTTGAATACCATGATGGCACACTGCCGGAGAATTTAGACCAGCTGATTGATCTGCCTGGAATCGGTCGATCCACAGCGGCAGCCATCATGTCGTTGGCTTATCACCAAGCGGAACCGATTATGGATGGTAACGTAAAGAGGGTTTTTGCCAGGTATTTCATGGTCAGCGGCGAACCCAATAAAAGCAGTACCTTGAAAGTGCTGTGGCAACTGGCCGAAAATAATCGTGAACGACACCAGCCAGCAGCTTATACCCAGGGCCTGATGGATTTGGGCGCAACAGTGTGTACCAAAAATAAACCCAAATGTACCTCATGTCCGATTAAAAAAGGTTGTCAAGCCAAAGCCAAGGAAGTGATAGAGCAATATCCACAGAAGAAACAAAAAGTCAGACCAAAAGAAGTCGATTTATATGCCTTGTTATGCCTGAAAGATGGTCGAGTGGCGCTGTCTTTGCGTGATGAAAAAAGTATTTGGCCTAGCTTGTGGTTTATGCCTTTGTTTAAGAGTGAACAATCTTTGAAATCAGCTCATCCGAAGGCCAAAGTACAATTCAGTCTGACCCATAAGCTGACTCACAGAATCCTCCAAATTCACGTGTATTTGTTAGCTGAACCGATCAACTTAACTGATGTCAATTGGGTGAGCATCAGGGAATTACAAGAATGCCCACACCCCAAAGCACTTAACCACATATTAGAACAACATGAAAACCATTAATTGTATTAAATACGGCGCAGACCAAGAACCCATTCCATACACACCATACCCTGGTGATTTGGGCCAAAGAATCCACCAAAACGTCAGCTTGAAGCTGTGGCAGGAATGGCTGGCACAACAGACGATGATCATCAATGAGAATCATTTTTCACCGATTGATCCGGATCACCGTAAAATCATTGAACAGAAGATGGTGGAATTTTTGTTTGAAGGCAAAGATGCCAAACCACAAGGGTATGCACCTGAGGACGATTAAGTAAGGAATACTCTTGGGTCTTTATTCACTTTTGTTCCTGACAAAAGTGAAAGCGACCACAGCGAGCATGTCTTACTACCTCTGGCTTGCACTTTCTGATTCGCTATCGCTCACCAACCAAGTGCGCTGGTCAAGCTGCTCAGCAGCTTTCCCATGAACTTTTTGCCAAACTTTGCATTAAAAGTTTGACAGCCACATAAGCGGTTATTATAATTCGCGTTCCTTGAGAGACAGTCAGTCTCAACTTGGTTTGCCCGGATAGCTCAGTCGGTAGAGCAGGGGATTGAAAATCCCCGTGTCGGTGGTTCGATTCCGCCTCCGGGCACCATTTATATTTTTCATAGATATCCAGTCTTATTTCAACTGACTAACTAAGATCTTGATTAAGTGCGGGTTAATTTAAATTAACAGCATCAGCTTTAGTCTTATAATAATAGAACTTATTCAAATCCATCCTGGAATATAATATCAGAAATTCTGGGATCACTAAAAGGAACACCAGCTGGTGGATACTCAACTCCATCAAGTAGACCATCTCCATCAGTGTCTTGAATGCCCATAGAGGTGCCGAGTATTCGCTCTTGACCATCAATCAAGCCATCATTATCTGTGTCAATATTGGGAAAAACGTAACCCAGTAAAGTTGAATTAGATGGTGCTGGGCCATTGATGTCAAGGTTTACAAGAGTATGATTAAAGTTTACATCATCAACGACTCGATATAATTTCTGGGCATTGGCTGGAATACATCCTGGTTCAAGAGGGCAGGTAGGAAAAATATAACCTTCTATGCCGGCTAAGTTATATCCATCAGCCTTAAATGTTTCAATCCCTTCAGTACTCACAGCGTAAGTATCATTTCTGTTCCCGCCAGAAATTGTTTTCTCCATTCTTCGCAAAGGTACCATGTTTTTTAAGCCATTAATGAAAGGGTTGTTATTGGTTGTAAAAACGTAAAAGCTTGCTCTTGGTGCAGGAAAAGTCAGATTGTTCGTGTCGTACCAAAATTCAGTAAATTCATTAACTAGAGGAGCATTTGTGTCAGGTAAATAGGCCGTTCCATTGTTGATTAAGAAAGCCACCGCTACTTGAGGAAATGGGGTATAGACGGTATTGGAGTCATCTGATGCTTTAAGTGCAAACATGGGGGAAAGCCGAGTCCTCATCAGCTCATCATTGGATTTGCCCAAGATTTTTTCTAGAGCCAATCTGGCATCTGGTAAACCATATCCAAGAAAATCACTCACGCCCAAACCGCTGGTTGAACGACTGGCAGTTGCATTAAGTACATTGATTAAACCAGTTGTTAATGATGGGTCTGATGTTCCATTAGGTAACAAAGGATGTGCTGATCTCATAAGTTGTAAAATACCAGCAACTTGTGGAGATGACATTGAAGTACCTGTACAGTTGCCATAGCCATCAACTGAGCCATCTTGAAAGTCTGTACAATTGAGATCATCTGCCCATTCACCACCTTCGTAAAAGGTAGAAAAAACGGTTCTGGCCTGGGTCATTACATCTAGCTTTTGATTAGATGGGTTGTGACTGATATTGGACCCGCATTCATTTCGTGGACCTGAACGCGGACAATTGGAGTCATCAGAAAAGTCAAATGGGTCACCGTTATTTGGCGATTCATTCCAAAAACCACCTGATTCATCCAAACCGCCAACAGCAATAGTGCCTACTTCACTGGCAGGAAATTGCATGACTGTGCGATGATTGCCAGCCGCCCCCACCATAAGCGTGTTGTGCTGCTGCATATAATCCAGAGCCAAACATAATCCTGTATCGTCGCTATCACAATAAAACTCATCTTCAATACCACGACCTCCACTCCAGTTAACAACACCGATACCAACATTGGTATGTACTGTCATGCCATTGATTGAAGCATCAAATGGAACCAAAGGAAATAATGTATTAACACCATTATAGTTAATGCAGAAACTTTGGTTATTAGCACGATAAGTAGAATTTTTCATCATAGCCATACCACAGTTTTTACAGATACCACCGATACCGTTATTTTTCCCTGCCATGATCCCTGTTACGTGTGTACCATGACCAACAAAGATTGACGTAGCCATATTGTCATTAATACCATCTTTCAAATCACATGCCTCCAATGCAGGGATTCCCTGAGTATCAAATGGCTCTTGTTCATCAACATTCAAATCATTATCACCAACATCAATTTGATAAAAGCCATCAAGGATATTTCCACCTTGGTAACTGCCAGCTCCATCAAAAGCAATCAAATCTGGATGGTCAACTTGTATACCCAAGTCTAAAGCACCAATGTACCCCATACCTTCTGACAGCTCCCATGCTGATGTGATATTCAAATCTGTCAAGAAGTTGCTGCCAGCTCCTTTTTGCTGTTTGCGTGAAACAACTTCATATTTATTTTGTTCTTTATTTAAAGTGGGTAACGATGAAACTGTTATGGAAGTTGTATCTACCAAAGCAGAAACTTCGACATGTACATCGTTTTGAAAGTTAGTCAGAATGGTTTGCTCATCAACTGATTCAGGATAGGTGACAACCAGGTATCGGTAAAGCTTGGATAATGCCCAATCGGGGGCACTATTAACCAAATTTAATCGATTACCGATGGGTCTTTCTTTGATTAAATATTCAACTGTGCTCGGACTTTCCAGATTAAATGAACTGAGTAACCAAGCAGGTGGTGATGGTGAAGTTGATGCTTGATTGATTATCGCATCAACAGTTGGTGCGCTGGCATCATCAGAAAGCATGATATGAAAGGTTTTACTGTGCGAACTGAAACTGTACACTAACAACATCACGGACAACAATTTAGTGGATTTTTTAAATTTAAAAAGCGCTACAATTAAAAAAACCAATCCTAAAATAATCAAACCAAAATCTCCTAAAGTGGGCACCGAGATAGGTGCCAATACGCCGAATGATATTGTTTCTCCGAAAATGACTGGTGTCACGCTATCAGGTAACGGAAAAGTGCGACTAGGGTTTACCCAGTACATCTGTGCGGTGTAACTACCCTCTGGCAATACGCCCAAGCTATAGTATTGATAGGGTGGGTTTTCTACACCAATGTTGGGGCAGGGGGACGTACCAAATCCTGTAATTATTATATCAATATGATTGCCTATAACTTCAACATAACTAGTTAAACCCTGACTGTTAGGAACTGCTTGAAAACAAGGGCTTTGTAGTGGGTCATAACCCATAAAAACTTCTTGTCCTGTCGTAATGTTATTTGGGCTAATATCCGTGAGCGGAGGAAAACCGGCATAGTTTGAAGTGCTAAACAATATGGCAGTAATGAAAATTAGTGTTGCTTTCATAGTGTTATTCCTTGATTACAATATTGTTCTGGAAGATTTAAAAGTAAATCATACTTGACTGTCACAATTGTTAATTGTAGCACAGTGAAAATAGTGAATTTGTTATGAGGAAAGGCTGTGAAATCTTTTGGCATGAGTGTTCGAGCTAAAGATAATAAATATCATCATTGAAAAGATTTTTTTGTTTTTCCTTAAAGACTTAAATGATGCGATCATAATTATTCCTAAGGCTAAAATTATTGTTGCAAAAAAACTAAATGACGGAACAGCCTGAGTGCTCGGTGGTGGTAAGACACTGAAAGACAGCAGCTCACCAAGTGGCAGTCTGTTCAAATTTGGTGGAACAGGTAATGGTGTTGATGTATCTGCCCAATACATTTGAACGGTATATTCTCCTTCAGGTAAAACTCCCAGGCTGTAATATTGGTAGGGAGGGTTCTCAACACCAATATCCAAACATGGGCTTACGCCGAGACCTGAAATAGTAATTTCAATGTTGTTGCCGTTGATTTCAATGTATTCCGTTAAACCTTCAAAATTTGGCAATGCTTCAAGACATGGGTCCTGAAGTGGGTCATATCCAATGAACACTTCCTGCCCAGTTCTCACTTCATCCGGCATGATGTCCGTCATTGGTGGAAAGCCAGCGAATGAACTTTCAAGAAAAAAAAGCGAGAGAATAAAAATAAGCTTTTTCATGTAATTTCCCTTTAATAAATTTTGTGAAAGTATTTACATTTATACTAACACTTGTGATCAATTCATCACAAGAGGTTTTGCAAATGGATTGTGGACAAAGCGTAGACAGGCACTTTATAGGAACAATCTTACAAAGTTTTCAGCAATTTTCCATAGATAAAAACTAACTAAACATCGAAAATTATGATTTTGATAGTTCAGGTGGGTTTTAGTTGTGGTAAATGACTTAAAGTTCTGTAAGTATATTCCTACAAGGCGCCTGTCCGGGCTTTACTTCTTGACACCCTGAAGAAAAGATTTTTATCAACGGTGGTGAGGTTTTACGTGTTGAAACTACTAAGCACTACCCACCAGATGTGATCGTATGTATCTATTGGTTTAAAAACCGACAAAGCAAAGAATGGGCTAAGTTAGCTAAAGATGCAAATCGGGATATAACCAGAAAAGAAAAAGAGTTTGCTGGTTCATTAGATAGTAAATAAATACTATTACAACTTAAAACCCATTAAAAACCATGTGTATCAACAGTTTCAAAGGGAGTGCTATCAAACGATTAAGTTGAATTATTCCAACTGAGGCCATATATGTAAGCCCATGAATTCTGGCAAATGTGTCAAGAATTGACTACCTGAACAGAATATGACTAATGGTTTACGAAATTTTGAACGTTTCTGTGCCAAAATGACTCTAAGTTATTGATATTTGATCAATGAGTTTACCAAAATGGTGCAAATACTATTGAGTTTGTTACTAATTTGGTGATACACTTTGATTGACAATATTGAGTTGTGTTAACAAATTTGGAGATTATACATGAGAAAATTTACAGAAGGCTATAGAGAAGGTTATAGATAAATACAACAACATTTTACATCTATAATGCGAATTATAGTACAATAAAAAACCTGATATCAATTCAGGTTTTTTATTGGGGAAAGGAAATGTTGGAAGTAAAGTTATCACATAGTCAAAAATCATCATTTGTTTGGAAGTTAATTGTATATGGGTCAATACTCTCTATTGCTCTAACTTTAAAGTTTGGTATTGAGTACCTTGGCATTGTTTGCACAGCAGTTGTCGGTATTTTTACAATAGTTTGGCATAATGTTGTATCAAGGAGAACCACAACCATTGGTTTGCTAACAACACAAATAACAGACAAAGACCTCTCAGATACATTAAGAAAGTTTTATAGTATTATTGACGAGGGTGAAAAACTTGTCATTTATGCCATTGACTGGAATGAAGAAAATGGTTCAAACAGCATACCCAAGCCTGAGAAGTCAGATGATGAATTAAAAAATGGAGAGAGAACCATATTAAAGGTTTTAAATTATTACGAGTTTGTATCTGGAGGCATAAGAGAAGGGGCTTTCGATTACAAGATATTCCACAGACTTTATAGGTCAAACATTATTAAAATATGGACAGCATGCAAACCTTTTGTTTCAGAGCTTAGAAGACAGGCAGCTGAAGAAAATAACATTTCACAAGATAAAATATGCTATTTCCAAGAAATTGAAACACTAGCAAAAGAGTTTGTTGAACATAAGTTGAAATGCAAAATATAAAAACCCCATCCAAAGACCGGCTGTTAATTAACTGTCTCTACCAGCTAAGAGTTTTAGAGGATCGTCAACTGACTGGATCAAAGTAACCACAATATTTTGTCCTGTCCACATATGCGCTGGTAGAATTAATCACCAGTTCCCCTTGGAGGTGATGCAATTAATACTTAAAATTAACTTCAAGCCCTTTGCTTTGAATGGGTTTAATTTATAATGGTTGGATGAAAACAGACGAGTCAATCCAATGTCAATCATGTGGTGCCTCCAGCGGAGCAACACATCCTGATAAACCAATTCTTGAATGTGAACACTGTGGTTCGGTGATGAGTTACATTCCTGATGCTGACGCTCAAGAACAAAAAATCAAACCAGCCCGATTAACTTTTCTGTTGATTATGTTACCAGTGGTTGTGGTGGTTTTGATGGTGGTTTTTTGGGTGGTGTTTCAGAACATTCGAGAACAAACCCAAATCACCCGACCAGTGAGTGAATTAAGCTTGCCAGCATCAACAGGCCCATTTAAGGCCAACAATGCCTTTCCTGTAATTGTTAACAATAAGTCAGGAGAACCGGTTGGCATGGGTCTTGCATTCGCTGCTGAAAAGGAACTGATGTTGAATGACAACTCTGGTTTTAAAATCCAGGTAGGTATATTTTTAGTTGAAAAAACTGCCAGTTAGGAGTTTTAGGCAGTGGCCTGCGCTTATGCTACTCGATGATTTTCAACGGGTGTTTGTTGATGACAGTGCCTTGCATATCGATTTGTTTGATCAAAACCAGTTTGTTTACCCAATCAATCTCTAGAACAGAAAAAGATTCGGTGGTAATTAACTGATCTATTCTGTGGCGATTATATTCTTCAGTGCCAGAAAAAGAATGGGTCAGACCACTGGCTGTGATATCGATCAGTTCTTTGTCTTGCCAATTGATTTTTGATATTTCTGAGAGGTGTCGATCGCCGCTGAGAATGATGGGGTTGTTTACGCCTGATGAGACGATTAAATCCAGTAGTTTTTTACGCTGATTAGGGAAGTTTGACCACATTTCATAACGATGATCTTCGGCAATCACTTGAATGCTGCTGGCAATGATGTTGATGTTGGCTGTTGATTGATTCAATTCATGGGTCAGCCATTGCCATTGGGCTGAACCCAAAATCTGACCATCTGGTTGAGCCACATAATTTTTCTTTGAACCTTTGGGGGTTTTAATCAAAGGGTCTTGAAAGTACCTGGTATCTAGATGAAATATTTTGACCTGTTGCGGTTGAAGTCCAAAAACTTCGGTGCGGTAGATGCCTGGGTGTTTATTGACAGTATGGGTATTAGGAATGTTTAAAAAGCTTAAAAATTGGTCTTTGGCTTGATCTTTTTGGGAGAAGGTTCTGTCGCCATCATTGACGCCATAGTCATGGTCATCCCATACACCTGTAACAGGTACTTGTTGTAAGAAACGCTGGTAGTAGGGGTTGGTTTTTTGTTGTTGGTATTTATCGGCCATCACCTCCATGTCTGCTGTGTCGGCGTAAATGTTATCACCCAGCCAAATCCATAAGTCCGGATTTTGATTGGCAATCACAGGCCAATAGGATTGATCCAGGTATTCTTTGTTACATGAACCAAATGCAATGGTGTTTAAGGTTGTGTGTTTAGGTTTTGTTTGTTTGTAACAACTGTTCAGTAACAGTAATAACAGCAACAGTGAAAGGTATTTGGTCATGGTTTCAAAAGTATAAGCGAAGTGATAAGCATAGCATGAACATTTAAGTATGGCATGCCCTATTAGCATGCGTTTTTGTTGATGTTTTATTAGAGAGCTGCTGAGCAGCTCGACCCGCCGAGCCGGTTAGGCAGAGTATGAAATCATGGCGATTTTATCGAAGATAAAGAAGCCTTGCCTGAATGCCGTAG
>JANQRW010000053.1 GCA_028284365.1 Marinicella sp. | reverse complement strand
ACACCGCCATCCTTGGCGGTGGCTTTCAAATGAGTCGGGAACACTTCGACTGAGCTCAGTGCAACGCAAATTTGAATGACGACTGCAAGGATGCAGGAGATAGAGTCGAGTTTGGAACGGAGACCGACGCCTATAGGGATATAGGTGTTAGAGTCGAGTCCGGAACAGAGACCGAAGGCCCAAAAGCATTCCTTATGATTGGTATATTTTAAAACTCATTATTTATGGCATTTAAATTCATCATGAGCAAGACTGAAAGCATCAAAGGCGCCCTGACCTTTGGTGTTTTTGATACCATTGCAGCGATTATCCTGGGGGAATTCAGTTGGTTGCGTTTGGTTGGAATGAGCTTGATTGGTGCCACTGTTTATGCCATTGAAATTCCAAGTTTCTTTGCTTGGATTCAAGACAAAAGCGGGGCCATGAGCCCGATCAAAGGTAACTGGTACAAAACCTTAATGACTGTGATTTATTTCAACCCATTGTGGATTGCAAGACACATGTGTTTCATTTATTTGTTAAATCAACAAGCCATCACTTGGGGTGTGCTTGGCGCAGCCTGGCAATCTTTTATCTATGGTATGCCTGTTTCGGTGGTAGTGAACTACCTGATTCAAAACAAAGTACCCATGAACCATCGTTTCTTGGTCAGTTCTTTGTTCTCAGGGTGTATGGCAATTTTTTATGCCGTTAGTGCGGTTATTTTTAAATAGTCAAGTCATCCTTGGCTTGCTGTAAGGCTTCTCTTCTGGAAGCTTTAACATGATCTAATGGTATGATTTCAAAAACACCTAATTTTTCTAAAGTTTGGAAAGCATGTGCACCTGGTTTGACTAAATAAACTTCTTTACTAAGTCCAACAGCATGTTTGATAACATTTTCAATGGCCAGTGAAACGGTGGTATCCATGTGCGGGACGTCGGTTAAATCCAATAAAACGCTTTGGTAGTTTTCTATCGCTCGATGCTCTCTTGCTATGGCTTTGGACACCCCAAAAATCATTGGGCCACTTAAATACATCACCAAAATTTGATCATTTGCCTCTTTAAGCAAAGCTTTTTCATCAGCGCTCAAAGAGATGCGATCATCAGAATCACTGATGGATTTAACATTTTTAGATTGTAAGGCACTGAGCTGTTCAATGGTGATGATGTTGGCAATGAACACACCAATGCCCACAGCCACAATCAAATCGACAAAAATGGTCAGAAGCATAACACCATACATGATCAGTGCCGCCTCCCAATTCACTTTGTGTGCCCGTTTTACAAAACTCCAGTCCAGAATATTGATGCCTACCTTGATAGCAATACCTGCCAGCACGGCCAAAGGAATATTAGCTGTTAATTTGGCTGCACCAAATATCACCACCAATAAAATCAACGCTCGCACCACCCCAGAAAGTGCAGTCTTAGCCCCACTTTGGATGTTAACCACCGTGCCCATGGTGGCACCAGCACCAGGCAAACCACCAAACAAACCCGAGATCAGATTCCCAACCCCTTGTCCGACTAATTCCTTATCAGATTTGTGTTCTTGTCGAGTCAAACTATCAGCAATCATGGCCGTTAACAAAGCATCAATGCAGCCCAGTGTTCCTAATACAATGCCATCTAAAATCATCGACGTTATTTGTTCTGGGGTGAACGTCGGGATAATCAAAGAAGGCAAACCCAAAGGAATTTCACCAATCCGTCTGACGTCAGTGTCACCGAAAAACCACAATGAAGCCAATGTCCCAACCACCAATGCCAATAATGGTGGAGGTAAAAAGTTGGCCCATTTTTTGGGTACCAAAAACAATATAACCAGAGTTAAACAACCCAAAATGGTTTCGACAGGCTTGATGTTTTGCCACAGTTCCGGCAGCGCAAATAAAGTGGCACTAACACCACCTGACGGTGTCGCCTGGCCCATAAATGGTGCCAACTGTAACAGTATGAGTATCACACCAATACCAGACATAAAACCTGAAATCACACTGTAGGGCATCAGCGTGATGTATTTACCCAGTTTCAACAAACCTAGCGTGATCTGAAACAGGCCCGCAATCATCACCACCGTAAATGCCATGGCCAACCCATTATCAGGATTGGTCGCAATCAATGAAGTTAACACAGCTGTCATGACCACTGTCATCGGACCGGTTGGTTCAGAAATCAACGTTGATGTGCCACCAAATAAGGCAGCAAATAAACCGACCAAAACAGCTCCATACAAACCAGCCACCGGGCCAGCACCTGAGGCCACCCCAAAAGCCAAAGCCAACGGTAGCGAAACAATGGCTGCTGTCAGGCCACCAAAGACATCGCCCTTGATGTTGTCAAACCTGATGTTATTGAGTATTTGCATGGGTGATGAATCCGATCAGTTGTGGAACATTTTACAAATAATTAGATTCCATAACCAGTTTAAGTTATTGGTCAAAGCAAATTAGAATAATATATCTTAACTTTAAATACATAAATCATTCATTGTGATAAAATCTGCTACATCCGAGGGGTGGCTGAATGATCAGCCTGAGATGTCAAATGACAAACCCTTTGAACCTGATCCGGTTAATACCGGCGTAGGAATGGGTACACAAACCAACTCGCCTGAACCGGGTCTCTGATAATTTTTTGAGAGATCCTATGTTAAAAAAATCTATTTACGCGGCCTGCTTAATGGCCACTTCCAACAATCTGTTGGCACAAAACAACACCGATGCCGAACAGCTTGACGATCTGACGGTTTCAGCTGACTTAAGGGAAGACACCACCACCCGAGAAATTGCCACCAGCTTAACGGTTTTAGATGATGAAACCCTTTCCCAAGCCGGCATTCAGCACTTTGAAGATGTGATGGGACTGGTGCCAAACATCAATTGGGCTGGTTCAACCAGCCGCCCTCGTTATTTTCAAATCCGAGGCATCGGCGAACGCTCACAATATGAAGGAGCCCCCAATCCATCGGTGGGCTTCATCATCGATGATATGGACTTCACTGCTATCGGCGGCGCAGCAACCTTATTTGATTTACAACAAATTGAAGTACTTCGCGGACCTCAAGGCACGCGCTACGGTGCCAATGCGCTGGCCGGATTGATTTATGTACGCAGCCAAGACCCCAGTTTTGATCAGGCATATCGCCTAGAAACCACTGTCGCTGATAACGGTACTTATGCTGCCGGATTCAGTGCCACTGGCGCCATTGGCGATTCTGAACGCGCTGCCTATCGTTTTGCAGCACACCAATACAACAGCGATGGCTTTCGCTATAACGACTTTTTCAATCGCGATGACACCGATGGTAAAGATGAATTGATGAGTCGAGCCAAGTTCAGGTTCGATGTCAGTGATGATTGGCAAATAAACCTGAACTTGTTATTGGTTGACATCAACAATGGCTTTGACAAGTGGAATCCTGAAAACACCTTCACTACCCATTCAGATGACCTGGGAATTGATGACCAACGTTCAGTTGGTTTCAGTATGAAACACCAATATAGTGGCGCCAATAATTTTGATTTCATAAGCATCACCAGCCACACCGACTCCGACATCCAGTATTTCTTTGATGGTGACTGGGGAAATGATACTTATTGGGGTGAGTTTGCACCTTATGATTTCACTTCTAACAATGACCGTGATCGCACCAATTTGACCCAGGAATTCAGATTGTTATCTAAGCCAGGTGCACGTATTTTCAGTGAATCAACTGACTGGCTATTAGGTGTGTACTTTTCAGATTTAGACGAAGACAACCAAATTGATGAGTTCTTCAACGATGAAGTGTTCCGACAAATTGACAGCAAATTCAGCGCCAGAAACTGGGCCATTTTTGGACAATTAGACACTCATTTGAGTGAACAAACTGTACTAACCACAGGTTTACGCTTTGAACAACGAAGCAGTGACTACAAAGACAGCAATGGCTTAAACTTATCTCCAACGGATAATATGTGGGGAGGACAAATTTCATTGAATCATCGCCTGAATGATCAACAAAACATATACGCAACTCTCTCGCGAGGTTATAAAGCCGGTGGCTTCAACTTAAGTATTTCCTTACCAGAATCCAGACGAGCCTACGACCCTGAATATTTGGTTAATTTTGAGGTAGGTATGAAAGCCTTTTTATTAGACCATCGGTTGAACCTGAATGTCAGTGCTTTCTATTCAGAACGTCGTGACATGCAAGTCAGCACTTCAGTTCAAGAAGATCCCACCGACCCTCTGACTTTTGTGTTTTTTACCGGCAATGCTGCTGAAGGTGAGAACCTCGGCTTAGAAATGGACTGGCTGTATCAAATCAATCGCAACTGGTCTATCCATGGCGCCATTGGCCTGTTGGATGCCACATTCTCAGATTACGTCACCACCGAAGTTGATCTGACTGGTCGAGAACAAGCACACGCACCAGATTATACTTATAACATCGGCATGACCTATCAAGGTGATACTGGCTGGTTTGCCCGCGCCGACTTGAATGGTAGCGACGAATTTTACTTTTCTGATTCACATGATCAAATCGCTGCCAGTAAAAATCTGCTTAATTTAAAACTGGGATATCAGGCTGACAATTGGTCCGTTTATCTCTGGGGTCGCAATGTCACTGATGAGGAATACGCGGTCAGAGGATTCTTTTTTGGTTTAGAGCCGCCTAATTTTGAAGACATTTTATACAAACACTTAGGCGATCCACAACATTTTGGCATCACTGCTCACTTCATGTTTTGATGCTATTTTCGGTAAAACCATTGGTTTTTCACCCTGATTCTAGGGCTTGACCGTAGAATCAGGACGGTTGATTGATCAGTATGTGTAAATTTCACGCACCTGTGTTAGCTTACCTCACCATAAAAACACATTTAACAGAAGTAAAGTCATGAAAGTATCCGTAGAAATCTCATTGTATCCTTTAGACCAAAACTACATCCCACCGATCCAAGACTTCATTGATCGTTTAAAAAGTTATGAAGAGTTAAAAGTTATTGGTAACACCATGAGCACCCAAGTGTACGGTGAATATGCCACAGTGTTAGAAATTCTTAACATTGAAATGCAACGTACCCACAAAAATACACCAAAAGCTGCATTTGTGATGAAAGTCTTGAACGGTGATTTAGCACCTGAAAGCTAATGGCTGACATCTGGCAACAAATCGTTACAGCCTGGCAAGCACAACAACCACTTGAAGTACTGGCAGTGGTAACCGCGATTGCCTATCTGGTTTTAGCAATCCGTGAAAACATATGGTGTTGGCTGTTTGCATTTATCAGCACCGCCATCTACATTTATTTGTTTCACAAGGTATCATTGTTATCAGAATCTTTACTCAATATTTACTATTTAGTCATGGCTATCTATGGCTGGTATCAATGGCGCCAAGGCAGACACAATCAGCCACGCCAAATCATCAGTTGGTCATTGCAAAAACACAGCATCTTAATCCTGCTGACTGGTTTACTGGTTCCAGTACTAGGCTATGGTATGCAGCATTTGGGTGCATCCATGCCCTACCTGGATGCTTTCACCACCTGTTTTGCAGTCCTCGCAACCGCAATGGTGGCACATAAAGTACTACAAAACTGGCATTACTGGCTGGTGATTAACATAACATCGGTATATATTTTTACGCATAAAGAACTTTTTTTAACCGCAGCCATGTTTGTGTTATATGTAATTCTTACCATCATAGGCTACATTAACTGGAGTCAGCAATATGCCAAGCAAAACAGACTGGTACAACAAGCTTAAATCAATCAATACCATCAACCATGCTGGACTCCTTGAGTGGCAACCGCTGGACTCCGGTACCAGTAACCATATTTTTAAAGTATTGACTGATGCTGGAATTTGGATAGTCCGCTTTAACCGTGCTGCAATGGGTATCTGCCGATTTGAGGAACAACGCATTCTGGATAAACTACAACCCTTAAGGATTGGACCCAATGTGATTGAGAACAATCCC
Source organism: Marinicella sp. (assembly GCA_028284365.1). Taxonomy (GTDB): domain Bacteria; phylum Pseudomonadota; class Gammaproteobacteria; order Xanthomonadales; family Marinicellaceae; genus Marinicella. Next base: position 32,102 of record JANQRW010000053.1, on the reverse strand, counting down.
AAAGCTGGCTACTTAATCACCGAATTCATCGATCAACCTGTTTGGCAAAAATCAGATTTAAAAAACCCGGTTAAACTGGCTGCGCTAGAAAACAGCATGCAACAATACCATGCCATCAACTATGAATACCTACCCAGCAGATTAGACCATCGTTTAAAACTGTACCTTAAAAACATCAAGAAGATTCCAGAAAAGGCCACCATTGAACTACTCGAAACCATCCAGAAACTTGATTTTCTCGGCTTTTGGAAAGCCAACAACACCCTATATCATTCTGACTTGAACCTGAACAACTTGTTGGGCAACAAACAACTGACCATCATCGACTGGGAATTTGCTGGACAAGGACATCCTTTGTTGGATTGGCTGATTCTTGAACATGAGTCTCAATTGGATTTATCTGAACATTACCCAGAAAACATCAACCCGGTTTGGGTCAAACCCGCCAAACGCATGATTCACGCCATGATGAAGCTGTGGCCACACGAAAGCCCCTGAATTTAATTCTAAGTTCAGCCGAATGACTTTTTTTAAATGCAACTATCAAGTAGAATACACCACCTGTTGAATGATTCCTTCAGCACACCTGCCCAGGTGGTGGAATTGGTAGACACGCCAGCTTCAGGTGCTGGTGGCCGCAAGGCCGTGGAGGTTCAAGTCCTCTCCTGGGCACCATCTTCAATATTCAGAAGATTTCATTAAGCACCATTTGCCCATTTAAAATCACCATATAGCTAACTTATCAGCTTCATAAGGTTTCATAAGCCCTCTTTACAACGCATCACAGATGATGGTACATTTGTTGGCATTATAGCCATTGTTGCAAAATTCCATGTTGGTACATACCAACAAATGAAAATGTGATCATCACGAGTGAACCATGAAACTGAACAACACACAGATCAAAGCCCTCAAGCCAAAAGACAAACAATACAAGGTCAGTGATGGTAGAGGCTTGAATCTGGTCATACATCCAAATGGTTCAAAGTATTGGCGGTTGTTTTATCGTTTTGAGGGCAAACAGAAAACCTTGGCTTTGGGTGTGTACCCGATGATCAGCCTGGCAGAAGCCCGAGATCAGACGATGGAAGCCAAAACATTGATTGCCCAAGGCATTGACCCATCAGCCGCAAAGAGACAAACCAAAGAAAAACGAGACGACAAATTTAACTTTAAAAACATTGCTCGACTGTGGCGCAATGAAAGCGTGGAAAACAAAGAATGGTCACGTAACCATGAATTAAAAGTCTGGCGCACCCTTGAAATGAATGTATTTCCTTACTTTGGTCACAAAGACATCAAAGACATTTCAGCACCAGAGATCAAGGAAGTCTTGAAACAGATGGAAAAACGCGGCGCAACCGAACTACTGAAAAAAGTCAAACAACGGTGTAGCGCCGTTTTTAACTATGCGATCAGTGAGGGGATGACTGACAACAATCCTACCCTTGCACTAAAATTCAGAAAGCACATTGCAGAAAATCACAACCATATCAGCTATCAGGACTTACCAGAGCTTGTACAGTCGATTGAATTGGGCAACCTGACACCAACGGTCAAGGCAGGACTTAAAATCGCCCTACTGACGTTTCAACGAACCCAAGAAATCAGATTTGCAGAATGGCAGCACATAGACTTTGAAAATGCGCTTTGGCATATACCAGCCGAAATCATGAAAATGAAGCGTGATCACATCGTACCTTTGTCAACTCAAGCCATAGCCATACTGAAAGCCTTACAGCCCATCACAGGCCATTACAAGTACGTTTTTGCCAGTAATGTGGAGCCAGATCAAAAGCCCATGAACAGCAACGCCCTGATCAATGCGCTTTACGCCCTTGGATGGAAACACCGAATGACCACACACGGCTTTCGCCATCTTGCCAGTACGACTTTACACGAATGTGGCTTTGACCCAAGACACATAGAAAAACAACTCAGCCACGAAAACAAAAACGTGATAGCAGGAACATACAACAAAGCAGAATATCTGGCCGAGCGCATCAAAATGATGCAGCTCTGGGCAGACCTGGTTGATAACGCTGATGGCAAAAACATCATCCCAATCAACCGCAACAAACAATCAGCTGATTGAGCACAAACACCACCATGTAAACCGTGCACAAGTCTTACATGGTGGCCGTTTGTTCAATTAACTTTTAAATAGGAAATATAGAAATGATTAATTCTCAAAAGACAATACCATCAGACAGAAATCCATTGATTAATGGTGATTCGCTTTTTTCCATTGAAGAAACCATTGGCTGGGCAACTGACATACTATCGTACCTTTCACTGGTTAATGAACATGATCGTGAATATTGTATTTCAGATTCAGCCCGTCTAAGGATAAGCCTCTGTGCAACAGGCGCACTTCGCTATGCGCAACATAGACTTGCCATGATAAGAGCGGATGATACCAAAGGAGATGAACAATGAACAAAGCAAAGCAGATTGATGTCGAAGCATTACCCAACAGCAATCCATTGATTGATGATCCGGTAAATAAGGCATATGGTATCTTGCGCTTTATGCAACATGCTTTCTTTGAAGAAAAAAATGATTCCAATAGAATAAATTACGTGAATGACGACACACTAACTGGTCTATTTTGGGTTCATGAGTGTGTATTACATGCACTTGACTATGAAATCAACAGAGAAAGGTATGAGCGTGAAATAGCAGAAAAACTCAAGGTATAATCATAGAGCAACAGCCATGTGATAGGGAGCGCACCCGATAAGGCCGATACTTTCACGGCTTTCACATGGTTCCTTTTTGAAAGAGATCACGGGAAAGGGTGATGAAATATGGAACCAACACCAAACAACTTCACGCCTGATGAAGTCATTAAGTTTGCCAACCTACTTAATAGCGGCACACCAATTGAAGATATAACTAAGCTTACTTATTATGAACACCTATTAAAAATAACAAATTTAAATGATTCTAAATTTCACAATTACCATAACGACGTTTTAGGTTATGCATTAGCTCAGTACCTATATTACTGGCCTACTGACCACACAGACTTAAAGTACATTTGGGACACTTTAGAGTCAATTAGAGAGGTTGATTTTAATAGCCACAAAAATGGATTATTCCGACAATATGATTCAAAAAGCAAATGGTACTTAGGCGAAGTATCTTCTATTTTACAAGAATCAATATTCATAAGCGAAGATATATTAACTCAGCATGACATAATAAAAATAAGTGAATCATGCAAAGAAACATCTAGGCTATTAAATAAACTATCTACTTCCCAGAATATCTATGGAGCAACAAGTAATTTTATAGACAGCATTTGTAGTGTAGGAAAATTTCATAGCCTAAGAGTATTGAGGTTAAGCATTGAGGGAATATATGGCAAACCTGAAAATTCTCCTGATGAAGTTGCAGAGAGGAACTTGAAAAAAATTTTGAGTATTACACTTCCACAAGCAGATTTACAGCTGCATTTAATTTCTAAGTACTTGGATGATTTAATCAAACAAGGCAAATTAATTAAAAAACCTTCCAAATCGACTAAGGATATACATTATTTCTGCCGGAAGTTATTCAGTAGCTTTAATACTTGCTTTCCAGGATTCTCAGTAATTTCACGAGTAGAAACTATTAATTTCTTCAGAGCAACTCTAAATTTTGTTTATGGTCAAAGAAAAGACTTAGATGATATTAATAACAAATATATAGTTGACACATTAGGTATTTAATTCCGTATCGGGGGAATATTCAAAAATCAAACTAGATTCCCCCTGAAGCTTAAAATATTTACTGCAATAATCTGCATTATCTTGAAATTATGAGGATCAGATTATGCAGGACGAACTGCAACTACTAAGACCTAAAGCAGTATGTGAATTACTGTCTATTTCACCAGCCACACTTTGGCGTTTAACCAAATCAAACAAGCTAAACCCGCCCATTAAGTTAGGTGGCCGTTCAGTTGGCTTTCCACAGTCCGAAATCGAGGACTTTATCAATCAAAGAAAAATGGAGCGTACCGCATGATGATACTTTCCATTCAATTTGAACCAGGCAATAAGAAACCCGTGTCATTCTTTGGCGAGATCAGCACGGGTTTTGAGTTGCATTCCAATAATCCTTAACGATAGGAGACAATAATAATGTCAATTACTGAAAGCTCATCTATGAGCAATTTTAACAGCAACCCACCGAATAATCCACCGCCCACTGGCAAACAGGTCAAACAGCGCATGAAAAGCCGTGTAAGCCAACGTGAGACGATTTTAGGTGTACTAAAACGTGACGGTCACATTAGTTCTGAGCAAATGCGGAATATGGGCTATTATTCCGGCGCAAAACGCATCAGCGAATTAAAAGAAGCTGGTCACATCATCGAGAAAACCCAAGACTGGAACAGGAACGGCCTAGCCACGTATTGGTACAAAGGGTATGAAGGTGATTCAAATGAGTAACATTGTAAGTTTAAATAATGACTTTGCAGGATTGCCCAAGAAGTTTAAATATAACGGCTGGGATGTCAGAGTACCAAACGGTCAATATGATGCTGTGATGGAAACCTGGGTAACATTCCAGGCACAAGATAAACAACTGGTATGGATATTTAGCATCATAGAATCAGGTGCGTTTAATGGTTTACATGTACCAGCATTCTTTTCCATCAAACGCCACAAAGGAAAAACCCGCGAAAGAGGCGGCTTTGTAGCTAAACCTCGTGGCAAGTTAATGGAATGGTATTGTCGTTTATTACCACACGAACCAAAACCGAGACCTGACAGATTAGCACTATCAAAATTAAATGGCATATATCGAATCACTACCACTGAGGTTTTAAAAAATAGTAACGGTGATTTACACCCTGAGCAGTTAATTTACTCGAAAGTGAGCAAGGTTGATTTTTAAAATTTTCACATTTAAATAAATGATAAGGATAAGTATAAAGACAAGTAAAAGAACAAGAACCTTAAAACTCATTCTAAACCTTGTGTATCAACAGTTTCAAAGGGTATGCAATGACAGTGAGATTTGCCTTTGATTAACAGTGTAGGCAGATATTTGTATAGACGTAAGTACGCACTGGTGGCGGTGGCAGATTAATACAAGTTTATTAATTTGCGCCGCCACTTCAAAAACAACAAAGTGAGATTATTATGAGACCAACAAAATACAATGATGAAGTTTTAGTTAAAGCCAAAGACTACTTGGCTAACTATGAAAAGCATAATCACCTTTTCCCCTCGATAGTTGGTTTATCAAGTGTTTTAGGCATAGCCAAAAGCACCATATCATCATGGAAACATGACGATGATAAGCATGAGTTTTCGGACACGTTAGAGCGAATCAAAGATCAACAGCATTTAACCTTGCTTAACAAAGGACTTACTGGTGAGTTTAACGCATCAATTACAAAGCTGATGCTTCACAACTTTGGTTATTCAGACAAACAGAAAATAGAAACAGTCGAACCTCTTAAAGTGGTTAAACTAAATACCCACTTCCTTAAAACAAGCGAGATCAAGCAAATGTCAGATGATGCTCTTAAAGAATTATCAAATAGATTGAAGTAACTATATTAACACCTACTGTGTTCCAAATTTTTACTGTACAATTAAAAACAACAAAAATGGAGTTTAATTTAATATGAAAATACAATTCTTTACTATATTGGCAATGGCATCGTTTTTATCATCATGCAAAAATGACCGATGGGAAGCCATAGTATATGAAGACAAAAGCGATCTTTCTGAATATAAAATTCTTGGTGTGTTTGATTCGCTTGAAAATTGCAGGGATGAAGCTGTTACTTATCTATACAACAACAATCTTCAATCAGTTGGTGACTATGAGTGTGGCTTGAATTGTGAATTTAGAGAGGGCTGGGGAAACACACGGATTTGTGAAAAGACAGAACATTAATCAATCGTTTTTATAATGGGAAAAAATTTATGACACAAAGGGACAACAGCTATCAAGAAAAATTAATCTTTAAATATGAAGGGGATCTGGAATATATTGACATTGATACTTTATTTGTTAGCCAGTTGCACTTTGCAGAATTGATTAGGGAAGTAAACAGCTGTATTTACCCGGACAGCAAACTTAACATAAAAGTCAAAGCCTTACCCCCAGGTAGCTTCCCTATTGAGCTAATGCTAGACCAGATTGAACCAGCCAAAGATATTCTCGATTGGGGTAAAGGTGTACTAATTGGAATTGGTGGCTTTGCAGGTGCTATCGTTTCTATCTTTGAGTTGATAAAATTTTTAAAGGGTGAAAAACCAAGTAACGTTATACACAAAGAAAAAAATAACACTACCACTGTTTTCAAAGGCAAAACCAAAATTACTGTAAATACCCATATCTATAACATGGTCTCTGAAAACGGCAAGATTAAAGAAGAAGCATCTAAGACTGTTAAACCAATTGGGAATGATTCAAATGTGGATGGACTAAGTTTAGTTGATACTGATGGTGAAACAATTTTTGAAATGGCTAAGGAGGATTTCAATGACTTTAGCCAAAAAAGAATAGATGAAGCATTTAGTGATGAGCAAGAATCAAGAGTTCAATCAAAAAAAAATGTAGAGTTAATAGTTTTTAAAATTGTATTTGCTGACAACAATCGATGGAGTATGTACTATGACGGCTTCAGAATTAGTGTAGAAATTGCCGATGAAGCTTTTTTAAACCAAGTCACCGAAGGATTACTTGCTTTTTCAGCTGGAGATGTTTTGATATGCGATATTGATATATTGCAATCCAAAGACAAAGGTTCACCTGTATTTAGAAATAGTTCTTACAAAGTTGTGAAGGTACACCAGTTAAAGCATAAAAAAATACAAAGTAATATGTTTGATTGAATGTTATATTTACTCAGCACTATAAGAACAATAACCCTGATTTGTTAGACATTACCAAGATAAACGGCCAAAACGCCGCCATGCCTACGTTTGAGCCATAAAACGATGCGTGTACGTCTCATCCCCCTCCCTTAGGGGAACGGACAGGACGTACATGCTAATTTTTGGTTCACTTAAATTTCTAATATGTGACCATTTGAATTATTACTCATGTACGAGAAGGTCAGAGTTTTTGCATATGTACGCGTACGCGCGTATTGGTTCAGAAATTCACACTAATGTGCATGAAACTTATTAAACAGAAATTGTTTAGAGCTTCCTTTTTTTAAGGACTTAAGAAACTCAGTGATGCTCTTTTTACAGTGCCGATAAATTCAATATCTAACATACTGCAAAACCTTTTTTATAGCGTGGGAAAATTCCCTTTTTACAGTCGCAAGAAATTCATCACTAACGTATGTAAAAACTCCTTTTACGGTGTCGGAAAACTGATTATCTAACATACGCAATAACTCTTTTTATAGTGTCCGAAAATTGTTTTCTAACGTGCTAGAAAACCTCTTTTCACCATTTTTATTTGCTTTGTTTAATAAATATTTGTGTATAGCTAAATAAACACAAATTTATTTGTGTTAAACTTATTCAAAAATATGAAACACAAATGTTCCGTTACAAAAGTAAAGCATGATGTCTAAAATACCTTATATACCAAGCGAATTACCACTTAAGAACCTTCAGACAGGAGAACTGACACATATTTTAGGAAAAGCAAATTCATCTCTGGCAAGATTTGATGGCATTATGATCTCAATGATTAACCCTATTGTGTTACTCTCACCATTAGCAAATCAAGAGGCTGTATTATCTTCTAAAATAGAAGGCACTCAAGCAACTTTACAAGAAGTTTTGAAACACGAATCAGGCAAGAGATTTGACCAACAGAAGAACGAAGATATTCAAGAAATCCAAAACTACAGACTGGCACTATTAAAAGCTCAAGAACACATCAAGGATAGACCATTAAACAAGAGCTTATTGCTCTCGATACATAAAATACTACTTGAAAGTGTAAGAGGGCAAAATAAAGCACCAGGTAAGTTTAGGAAAACTCAAAACTGGATAGGCCCCAAAGGCTGTAAAATTGAAGATGCGACTTTTATTCCACCGTCACCATTACAGTTGCAAGATCATTTGAATAAATTTGAAGAATATATCCAATTTGATGATATAGATGTGCTTATACAGGCAGGGATAATACATGCCCAATTTGAACTTTTACACCCATTTTTGGATGGCAACGGAAGAATTGGTCGTCTACTAATTCCATTATTCTTATATTTTAAAAAAGCCATCAATGCTCCAATGTTTTATATATCTCAATACTTAGAAAGAAATCGAGAGGAGTACTATCACAGGCTCCAAATGATTTCAGAGCAAAATCAATGGGTCGAATGGTTAATTTTCTTTTTAAATGCAATAAAGTCACAAGCAGAAGTAAACACAAACAAAGGGCAAAAAATCGTTGCCTTGTATGAGGAAACAAAAAGAGACATTCACGAAGCAACTCATTCACAATACGCAATGCTTGCATTAGACTTCATTTTCAATAAACCAATATTTACAGCACCAGAATTATGTCGATATGCAGATTTTGGCAGACCCACAGGAAATGGTATTGTAAATAAACTTTGCGAATCAGGCGTAATAACAACTGTTCAAGAATCAGCAGGTAGAAGACCAGCTATTTTTGCATTTAGTGAATTGCTTCATATTGCTGAAAGTAATGAATAGATATGGATTACAATTATTTCTTTATCGTTATTAACTAATTATTCGATAATATCTATCAACAACCCAAGTTCTAAAACCCATAAAAAAGAGCATCACTTTGCATTTATGTTGGTACAATTGTTGGCACAAAAACACAGGTATTGTATTAATCAATTTAATATCAATAATTTACAAAGCACCAAAAGTCCTCTCCTGGCACCATTTTACAGTTTCAAATCAGTTCAAAAACTTCTAAAAACAAGTTATAACAATCAGAAAACTTAGTAGGAACAACGACGTATCAACACCTATCAAAAGAACATGAGAGAACACAGAATTGACAATGTGTAAGTTTTAAGTGAATTTTTAAGCTACAGGAAAAAACACAGCACCAAACTCAACTACAATCTTTTGTATACAAACCTGTTTGCCAAAAGCTTATACGTTGTATCATTTACACATAACAGTCAAAATCACAATATTTTATTCTGTTTAAGGTAATTCTTAACTTCCATTCTCAACAGGTCTGCATAACACATCATTTTTTCAATCAATATGCTAAATCTACAGTATTCGATAGGCAAGAAGTCATGTTCTTTATCAACTAACTTTCTGAGGTCAATGAAATGACCTTCATCAACCAATAATAAAAAACTGCCGGTTAGTTCTTTTGCTTTGTCAGAATTCTGCGCATAACCCAGTTCCTTAAATACTTTTTCTTGAAACTTATCCATGTTCTTTATATAGCCATTGTTGTGAACAACAATATGCCTGATTTTTTCAATAACTTTGATAAAAAATTTAAGGTCAACTTCCATTTTATTATTAGTTTCAAATGATGAAATATTTGGAATTTTGTTCCTGAAAATATTTAAAATTTCGTTAGGCTCAACTTTAAACGCCAGTTCTTTTATTCTTTCAATACTAAGCTCATTCGCTTCTTGACGAGTTAATGAGCCAATATGTTTCAACCTCCAAATGTTTTCATTGTTCCAACATAATGCATATAGATTTTTCAGATATATTTCAAAGTACTCGTAGGCATTTACCAGCAACCATTGTAACTGGAGCTTATACAAATGGATTTGATTTTATTTCAAGTCTTCAAAGGTTTGGGTGCTGTGCCCATAAAATTTACGCTCACCATTGACATCAAGAAAGGACATGCTTTCAGCAGAAGTAAAATCATCAATTTTTCCCTCGGATTCCTTAATCTGTTCTATGGTTCTGTTTGTTTGCTCGAAGGACTGTTTTGCCAACCTCTGATGGTTTGATTTTTGCTGTTGTATGGCAGTAATTTCTTGAGCGAATGTTTTAAAGATACTTTCTAAATCCAATTTTCTTCTCCTATTTTATTTTTCAATTTTGTTTGCCCGACTTATCCAAAAGTCATTGTAGTCTTTAAAATCTGAATGAATTCCTGATTTATCAACCATCTCAAGATCAAGCCCATCGGTAAAAAACGTTTTAGCATCATCACCAGCGTTATCGTTATCTAGGAACAAATAAACTTTCTCAAACTCATCTGATTGGATAGCTTTGAGTGTTTCGCTTTTCATGGCGACAGAGTTCATGATGATGGCAGAACTTTGAAAATCTGTGATGTTCTGATGGGTTAAAAAACTCAAAAAGCCCATCATACCCTCGAATACAGCAACATTTTTATTTTGGTCGTTCTTAATAGTAGTTATGGCTTTATTTCCTATATAGCCTTTCATTTTTAGACCATTAGTAAACTCATACCCCCCACATCATTTTCCACAGTCAGTGCAAAGCACTTGTTATCACTACCTGTGATGGTGAAATAGATTTGTTTCAGGTATTGCTTCGCTATATCCACATCAATACAACGGTCTTTCAGAAAGGCATACAAACCTTTCTCAAAAATATGGGTAACACTCTCAAGTTTAAGTTTGCTAACAGTAGGTTTTTTTGCGCTCTGGCAGTCTCAAACTGTCTTACAGGTGATACAACACCATAACTTGATGAAAGACGGTTTAAAACACAAGAAACGTCATCGTTATACATCGTCATGAGTAAATCAATGATCGAGCCACCCCCGCCATATGAAAAGTCATACCAAGTATTGAGGATAGTATTGACCTTGAATGAGGGTGTTTTATCCTCTTGTCTTAATGGGCTGTGATACCACAAATCAGCACCTGAGGTTTTAACAGGTTTATGGTTAAGCCTGCCTAAAAAATTCTCAATTGGAATTTGTTTAGCTTGTATTGAATTCATCGGAATAATATAAATAACATTTATTGATACAATTGTAACTATAAATTAGGAATTACAAATCTAATCTACAAGATTTCATTGTACGTTTTTTATTATTTTGTAAGTATTTTTATGTATCATTTTATTTTTATTTTGGATAAAATTCATTTGTGCAAACAGAATTAATGTTGGCAAATATAATTTAACAAGAAAGAGAATTAGATGATTAAAAAATTAGTTATATGTTTATTGTTATTCATTAGTTTCGAAGGTATTTCTGCAACAAATGAAGCTTTGATAACCTTAAATGGAACAAATGGTGATAGCATCACTTTGTCACAGTTTGAAATGGATGCTTTTTCGATATTAGTAAAAGAATTAGGTGATCGCTCGTTAAATATACGGTTGAGTAATGATTATGATATTTCAAGCAACAAAATTCCGATGATAATTAATGGAATTGAATATCAGTATGTTGTTGAAGATAAAATTGCAACAATTAGTTATAAAAAAGAAGTGGTTGGAGTACTGGATATTCCAAGAATAATTAATGTATTTGACAATGCTGACGAAAATAACCAAGCGAAATGTCCGGCATGTGCCATTGGAGCAGGAATTGTAATTTCACAAGGTCTCTGTGCTTTATCCGCAGGAGGAGAGCATGCTTATTGTGGATCTACTTGCGCATGTGGAGTGAGTTCAGTTTCAACAACATGTTTTTTGGGTTTTAGAAGCACTAACTGTACTTGTCAACCTTGTCCTGACCCTGATTCTGGTGGTTCTGTTATTCCTACTTCATTATATCCAGGGATTAATGGTTGGTTAACTGGCATTCCTTATTTTATAGATGGACACGGTGGCAGACACCCTGACTTTCCTGAAGAAGAACAATAATAAGTATCGTCAAACTTCTGCAATACAGCAGTTCTAAATTCTTAGAAAAAAGGGTGAAAACTGCCCCTTTACTGGTTTTAATTTTTCTACATTAGAATTCAAGTTATGCAGAAGTTTGGCAGTTATTGAAAAATAATTGTTTTTATATTTTTAAAGGTTGAAAAATGAAATTAGATGGTAAAAGGAAGTGGTATTTTATGGTTGGTTCATTCATAGCATTATGCGGAATTGCTTCTGTTGTTCCTAATAAAAAAAACCAATTTGAAGAAGCCCTTAATGTCCTTTCTGAAAAAGAAGATATAAATAAAAATCAATTAGAAGTAGTCACAGCTTCTCATCATGTGCTTTTTTTATTCCATACAGTTTCTTTAGAGGTAAAGGTTGAAGGCGGCAAGAGTATTCAAGCATCTTTTAAAAAAATACCCTTCGGTAACTATTATATTTCTAAGCTTGAAATACTATAAAATAAACGAAGGTATACTTTATCCCAAAAATCAACTTGTTTGAGAAGCAGACCTATCTGACAATATATTTTTTCTTTTCTCCAGCAATGGTTCAGTCGCCGTAGGCGACTCGAATTTGGGACGAATTATTAGTGAGAATTACATTGTAAAGTTTAGGTGAAGAATGTGATGGCAAGATTGCAATTTGGGCACAAACATTTTCACTCCGCTGAATATTTGTTTAAATTGCATCTTGTAAGAGGGTTTACCTCTTAACTCCCTTTCAATTTACATTTCGCTCTATCAATATTTAGGAGTTATACCAAATATTTCAAATGACTCATATATATTGTCCATATTTTCTAGGCTTGCGCTTTATGTCTTTTAAAATTTTTCTCCTGAAAACATCAAAAGCCACATTAGAAGTTGTACCAGCTGAAAATGTTAAAAGTACCCTCAGGAACTCTACATCATCAGACTGCTTATTATTATGGTCATAACAAGATGGAACAGTAATTAATTGGTCACGAAAACCTTGTAAGAATAAAGACTGAGGTGGAGCATGCTCTTTTGTAACCCCTTCTTTATTACACATGTAGCACTTTTTCATATGTTCATTTCTGCATTAATCAACATTGGTATGATTCAATTCGTTATGACTTTTCTATTTTTGATTATATACCTAACCTTGTCATTTGCTTATTATGAATGTACCCTGTCAAGACTATGTAGATAACTGTTTGAGTTTGTCGTTATCAAGCCTGTTTGGCTTTTCTTAAACAATCCCTCAAATAATTCATCTCCGTCACCACTGCTTCAATATCTGCTTTGCTGTTGGGCTGAAAAGACAGGCGCACCATTTCTTTCTGTAGTTCTTTGATGTGGCGTTGAATTTGTGTGCTGTCGTTGAGATCGAACTTTTTGTTACGGATATTCTCAATTGGCTGTTCCTTTACAGTTGTACCAAACATAAGATGCTCCCTTACATGGTTTATATTTCTGCGTGATTAATTAATCGAAACACGCTCATTGCACAACACACATTGGGTATAAATATATATCATTATCATCAAATGCTCAATTAATTTGTGTTCTAACGTATACATTTAAAATTTCTCTAACAGCTAATCTATGATTGATATCGACCATGTTTTTCTTAAAGAACAAGTAAAACCTAACTTGTTGTTTTGTGGTGATTTTGATAAATTAAGCCCATGATATTGCGCACATTGGTGGTTCTGTCTTCTTTGTTGGTTGTGACAGATACACTGCCTAAAAAATACTACAAACACACAGACGAAAATGGTATCACCCACTATTCAGACAAGCCGCCTCAAGACACCGATGAGTTTGAAAGCTGGCAGGTACGCCCTGAAGACACGGAATATGAACTGAAAGTCATCAACCGAGGCACTAAAGAGTCACCAGAATTTTATGCCATTAACCGCTACCATGGCCCGGTTGAAGTTTTTATAGATGTTTTGCAGAGCGAAAATGTGGTGGTTGAACCGGCATGGCCAAAAACTTACATAGTACCTGGTAATACTGAGTTTTATCTGGCCAAAGTCAGACCAAAAGAAAAATACATGGCCTGGTCATTTCAATACAATGTTTCATCATCCATAGGCGACCCCAATGTCATACATAATGATGAGTATGTCTATTCACTGCCTTTTCCAGCCAACAAGCATTATGCCATCACTCAGGGCTGGCTGGGAGAATTCAGTCACAGTGGTGAACAAAATCGGTTTGCCTTAGACATTGCCATGCCTGAAGGCAGCACCGTGTTGGCAGCACGTGGTGGTGTGGTGATGGATATCGCTGATGATTTTTATCACGGTGGCACTGATAAAAAAAACCTACAACGCGGTAACTATATACGTGTCTTACATGATGATGGTTCCATGGCTGTTTATGCCCATTTAAAACTGGAATCAGTCGTAGTTGCTCGCGGTCAAAGGGTTAAGGCCAAACAAAAGATTGCCGAATCAGGTAACACCGGTTTCACCACAGGACCACATTTGCATTTTGTGGTACAAGTTAACACAGGCCTAAAGTTAGAGTCAGTACCTTTTGTGTTGCGCCATAAAAATGGTGAGATCAAAGCACCTGAAATTGGGCCCATTTAAAACAATAAACCCAATTAATACTTCTAAAAATTAGTTAAACCCATCCCTAAAAATCAGATCATCACCAATCTCACAAGTCACCACAACATCCGTAATGTCTTGGTTGGTGATGGTTCCGTTGCCGTTGATCACAGCACAAGGTTGGATCGGATCATTGGGTGGCGTCAATATGCCGACCCCATACGCCGCATTAACCAAAACCGGTGGGGCAAACACAAAGGCACCATTTTCGTTAAGCACCAGATCATTGCCTCCGTTGTTTTGGAGTGTGATGGCATTTCCAGCCAACAAACCAGTTAATTGACCGCCCACCAGATATTCAGTTTGGAATTCATTAGGGCCAATCTCGACATCCGCACCCAACTCGCGGGTCAAACCCACCAAATCCAAAGGAATGCGTTCAGCCAAATCCGCATCTCCATCCACATCAAAGTCATCGGCGGGTAACAAATTAAAATCACCGGCATCGATCAGGGGAGAACCTGATTGCAATGAGAAATCACCGTTCATTTCATCAGCAAACATGGGATCAAAACCAGGAACAGTGGCATCCAGGCCATTGCCTGCAGTCAGGTCCACACCTTTGATGAGACTGTGACTCGTGGTCAACAAATTCGCCGAGAATTCACTGGGCGCAAAGTTCACGCCACCATCATTGCTGATGAGGTTATCCCACAACAGGCTGTTTTGCATGTTAATATCTGTCGCAGCCACACCGCCACTTGAAGATGGGGAGGAGAAAGACAAAGCTGTGTTGTTAACAACCGCACTGTTGATCAAATGAACAGATCCATTGTTGTTTCTCACACCACCGCCTGATGCCCCGGATGATGAAAGTGAATCAGTAGCCGCTTGATTGGCATAAATCAAGCTATTGACCACATAGATCACGCCGTCATTACTAAACAGCCCACCGCCTTCTGCAATAAAGGATTCTGACCTGCTGCGGTTGTTATTGACTGTACTGTTCACCAAGGTGATGTCTCCGTTTGAAGTCACGATACCACCTCCGTTGGCAAAACTCATTGACGCAAGGACTTCATTTCCACTGAGCGTGGATTCAACCAAGGTGACGTTGCCGCTTACAGAATAAATACCACCCGATGCATTACTTGACCCAAACACTGTGTTGTCGATGATTTGACTGTTGGTCACCATGATGTGCCCCGTTTGCGTGTAGATCGCGCCGCCAAATGCTTCACCGCCACTATTGGATGCACTGTTGTCTCGTATAGTGACTCGATGCAGCATTAAATCTCCTGTGGTGCGTATCGCACCACCCTCACCATCTGACAAATTCAAGCCATTCTGCAAAATCAAGCCTTCTAGGTTGAGTAAACCTGTCGCATGAGTGGCATCCATAACACGTTGTCTGTTGGCTGTGATGGATTCAAAGGCATCGATGATGGTTGGGTGGTTTTCAATGGCTTGTGTGCCACCACCGGATGGAAAACCACCGCGAATACTCAATGGCTGATTGATGGTGATTTCATCGGTGACCATATAGGTGCCCTCAGCCACCAAGATTATCCCATCAACCAAGGACACATCCACCGCAGGTTGGATGCTGGTGAAGGCATTGGGCCAATCACAACCGGTTTCATCACCAGTGGCCGTTAAATCCACATAAACGGTGCTGTCAAACGGCGCCCCATTGCCCCAAGTTTGGGTCAATGAACTGCTGCGATCAAGCTGCCAACCAAACAAAGTATCGGTCTTGGTGATTTCGTAAGTATTGCCACAACGGTAGGTGTGGTTGGCATCGGGTCCCGCTAAGACCGTGCCATCACCCAAGTCATATTCATGCGACTGATCAATGGCATTCACAAATGCCGCCTGGTTGTACATGCGGTCTGCCAAGATGGCGCTGCTGCTGTTGGTCAAACTGACCGTGTGGCTGCCATCGTCTTGCGCGGGGGTCATGATGAAATCAGTGACCAAATCATAACTGACCAGCGGCTCAAACAGCACATCCGCATCCAATGGTAATACACCGATGCTCACATCTGAGCCACGCAGCCAATTGCCCCCAATGTTGGCACTGGCCAAAAATTCACCCAGCCCATCAGCCGGCGTGGCGGCCCAGTCATTGAATATGAGTTCAACCGGGATGGGGCTGTCATTTTCCACCACAATCACATAAGGCTGGGTCACCGTGATGACTTGATCAAACAAACCTGAAACACGCAATTCATCTAATAAACCCATGCCAAGACCGTTGCTGATGCGCAGCGTTTTTTGTGCCAATGGCGCACCAGTAGGCAAAAATTCATTGTCAGCCAGGTAAACCGCCAATTCGATGTCCACGGGAGGGTCATTCTCATTGGATTTATACGCATAAAAGTCAGCCCCGTATACGGTGATGGGCTGTGGGGCATTGACATACTGTCCAAATGCAGTGGCTGATGTGGCATTGTTGATATTGATTGCTCTCAAGCCAGTGGCTTTCGCCAATGCATATTGCACCACCTCGCAGGTACCTGTCTGGGTGATGCTGACCGCATTGCTGATCACAGCACCCACGCCGCCATCGATGCCTGTGGTCCACAACGCCCCATTGATGATGCCGTGATTGTCATTGGCCAGATCACTTAACACAACCCCCGCCCCTTCATAGAAGGCATGATAGGCCACCAAACCGGGTTCTTGACCCGTGAACAGATTGGCTTGGCCAGCGCGCAGCAAATCCGCCACTTCTGATTGTGTAGATGGCGCGGTGTTCCAAACCCGCAAGGCCGCGATTTGGCCATTAAAAAATTCTAACGTACCTGAAAATGAACCGATGTGGGCATTGGTGGGGCTTGCAGCTGTTTCCATCATGCCGTTGCTGGCTTTGTTACCGATTTCGATGCCATTGCGATACAAACGCATGGCATTTGTCGGGTCATCGAAGGTGGCCACGATGTGCACCCATTGACCATTGTAATCAGCGGCATTGATCGGCACATCCAACTCTGTGTATCCATCATCAGAGGTTTCGATGCCAAAAGATAAAACCGTACCGTTGTCTTGAAAGCCCAACAAGATCCGATCTGACCCATTGTTTTCTTTGCGGAAAATTTCTTGAAAACCCACCGTGATGTCATCGGGTCGAACCCAGGCTTCGATGGTTAAGCCATCAGTAAAATTAAAATCATTGCTGTGAGGAATCACCACCTCATCATCCACACCATCGAAATCCAAGGCAAAGCTTGGACTGGCCGCGAATACATGGAAATCCGTGGTTTCACCAATCACGCCGGTTTGAAAATCCAAGGCACTGCCCGTACCGGCCACTGGGCCACCCACCACTGACTGATCGCCGGTGTTGCGCAGATAATAATCAAAGCCCACCTCAGAACCCAGTAAGGCCAAGACATTGTCTTGGGGACATGTGAATGTGGCATCACCCGTGAGAACCTGCATGGCTGGAACTGGCACTGGAACCAAGGGCACGACTGAAATTTGTTTTGAGCTGGTTCCAGAACAACTTCCGTTACCAGACTCAAGCATGACGGTGTAATCGCCGGCGCTTGTGTATGTGTGACTGGGGGATTGTGCGGTTGATGCGTTGCCATCTCCGAAGTCCCAAGCCCATGAGTTAATGGCAGGCTCAGAAGTGTCGGTAAAATTCACCTGGGCACCCAAAGCAACGGTTGTGTCCGAAATGTCAAAGTCTGTATTAACTGCGATGACCGTTGTGTCCAATTGATCAATCAGGTCATTGTCCCCTGGGATTTGTGGGTTGATTCTCACCACCAAGGTCTGAGCGAAATTTAAATTGGCCGGTTGTGAGAATGTGAATGATTCTGTGTTGCCAGTGGTATTCAGGAAGATGGGGAGAAAAACCTCTGGGAAGGAGAAGTTGGCCCCACCATCGACAGAAAACTCCAAAGTGACCGGCAGGCCATTGAGGTTGGTCGCTCCGTTGTTAATCAGTTGAACGGTCACAGGCTGTGCGCCGGCACCAGAAACACAACTGGCTGGAGCCACAATTTGATTGATGTCGATGTCTTGAGACTGAGCACAGACCATTTTGGAAATCAAAACCAACCCAAAAAAAACCAACTTTTTATTCATAACACCCCTTTATATCTTTTTTCTACATATCTGGTACAACAGTTCTTAGCCTTCACTTCTTACTATCTTACGGGAAACACAAAATCATTGCGACTTTGAAATGAGCAGCCACCTCATCAGGCCATATCTCCAATTGGTAAATGCGAAGTGCGCTTTTTCTGTTGCATGGAAAAACTGGTGTTAATGGATCGAATGGACGGCAGGCGCAGGATTTTCTCGTAGATCAATTGGTTGTAATCATTCATGTCACGCGCCACTATTTTTAACAGGTAATCAGATTCACCACTGGTGGCATGGCATTCAAGAATTTCTGGCCATTGTTGGATGCCTTGATCAAACTGTTCCACAGTTTCTGGATGGTGATTATCCAGTGAGATTTGCGCAAAGGCAGTGATGTTCAATCCCAGCATGTCTTGATCAACAATCGCCGTATAGCCTTTGATCAAACCTTGTTTCTCCAATGCATCTACCCGACGCCAGCAGGGTGCTTGTGATAAGGAAACTTGTTTGGCCAAATCCTTGTTGGTGACGCGACCATCTCTTTGCAGTGCTTTTAAAATCTTTCTGTCATACAAATCCATGTTAAACAATTTAATTTCTTTTATTTTATTTTTCAAGCATTATTCTTTCTTTCATAACTCATTAAGCGCATATATTGAAAACACATTTCACCAAAAATAGAACATAATATTCATCCCAAAGAATTGAGCCTGAATATGCATCTGATCAAAAACCAAGATGACTCACTGAACACCAACAACAACGACAGCCCATTTAACTGGCACAAAGTAGCCAAAGACATACTGATTTCAAGGGCTTTGGATGATCTAGAAGAGTTCGATTTAGTCAAACAGAAAAAGGTGCTGTATCAGTTCTCGGCGCGCGGACACGACATGGCTCAAATCATGCTGGGACAAATACTCAATCGCAAAAAAGACGCGGTTTCTGGCTATTACCGTTCCAGACCGCTGCTACTCTCATTGGGATTACCGGTTGAACAGTTTTTACAAGCCACCATGATGAAACAAGGTGGCTTCTCCAACGGTCGTGATATCGGCGTGGTTTTTAACCAACCCAATCACGATGGTGCTTGTGTTTTGCCGATGTCTGGTGGTGTAGGCGCACAATACACTCCTGTAGCAGGCTGGGCACAAGCGGTTGAGTACCACCGCAAACAGTTAAAGGATTCGGATTGGAATGAAGCCATGGGATTGGTTTTGGGCGGTGATGGTTCGGTTGCCACCAATGGATTTTGGTCCGCTTTAACCATGGCTACCACCTTGGAATTACCGATGTTGTTTTACATCGAAGACAATGGTTATGGCATCTCGGTGCCTTCACACTTTCAAACCCCAGGCGGTAACATCGTAAAAAATCTGGCCTCATTCCGAGGCATTAAATTACTCTCTGGCGATGGTACCAATCCAGCTGAAGCCGCAGAATTGATCAGTCAAGCCAACAACCATGTTCGCAGTGAAAGAAAGCCTGTTTTGTTACGCTTGACTGTACCGCGTTTGAATGGCCATTCAGCACAAGATACGCAAAGTTACAAAAGCGAAGATCGCATCAAATTTGAAAAACAGCATGACCCACTGCCAAAACTGAAAAAGTTTTTAGTCAGTCACAACCACATCACCGAGAATGATTGGCATGAATTGGCAGAAGCTGCCAAACAACATTGTTACGATACTTATTTAAAGGTAGATCAGCAGGAATTTGCAGAACCAAGTCAAATTGAAACCCACGCTTTTGAAGAACATGATGACAGTGAACAGCCAATTCTCCAGACCCAAGGTGGCACCCACCTCAACAAACCCGCTTTCCCCCCCACATCTCAAGAAGTGATTGCCGAACCTGGCCGCATCAATATGGTTACAGCGATTCGCAAAACCCTGGATTTTGAATTAACACACAATGACAAAATGCTGGTCTTTGGTGAAGATGTCGGCACCAAAGGTGGGGTTCATGCAGTGACTTTAGGCTTACAAGAGAAGCACGGCGAAGCACAGGTATTTGACACCAGTTTGTCAGAAGAAGGCATCATCGGTCGCTCGATTGGCTTGTCTTTGGCTGGCTTGTTACCCGTGCCAGAAATTCAATTCAGGAAATATGCTGACCCAGCCGAAGAACAATTGAATGAAACCGGCTCAATGCGTTGGCGCACCAACAACCGTTTTGCTGCACCGATGGTGGTGCGAATGGCTGGTGGTTATTTTGGTTGTGGCGATCCCTGGCATTCTCAATGTGCCGAAGTCAAGTGGATCCATGCCATTGGCTGGCAAGTGGCCATGCCATCAAATGCAGAAGACGCAGTTGGTTTATTGCGTTATGCCTTACGCAACAACAACCCAACCATATTTTTTGAACACCGCAAGATGCTCGATCATATCTGGGCCCGCAGACCATACCCAGGCGATCAATACAGCATACCTTTTGGCCAAGGCAAAAAGATTCTCGAAGGAGATCGCCTGACTGTAGTCAGTTGGGGTGGCATGGTACACATGTGTGAAAGTGCCATCGAAAAAACTGGAGTAACAGCAGACTTGATTGATTTACGCACCTTAAGGCCTTGGGACAAGGACATGGTGCTGAAATCCGTCAAGCGCACTGGTCGTTGTTTGATCGTACATGAAGATAACATTTCAGCTGGCTTTGGTGCTGAAATTGCAGCAGTTTTAGCCAAAGAAGCGTTCTTTTATCTGGATGCACCGATTGAACGATTGGCTACGGCAGATATTGGCAACCCGCATGATCCACGCTTGATGGAACATGCCCTGCCTAACCCCGACAGCATTGCTGAACGCATCATGGAGCTGGATCAAGTATGAGCAGTGAAATGAACCAATTGGTAGAGATTAAACTATCAGCAGACCAAACCGAAGGCACCCAAGCCACCGTTGCACAATGGCTTAAAAGAACCGGTGAAACAATCACCAAAGACGAACCCATCATCGAACTGGAAACCGATAAAGTCATGATGGAAGTGGTGGCTCCTGCCAGTGGCATCTTGCATGAAAAACTGGTTTTAGAAGGTGAACCCGCAGAAGAAAATAAAATATTGGGAACTATTAATGAAACTGGCGTGTCCAACCCCTCGAACGAAATAAAAATTAAACAAGAAAGGGCCGAAACAACTCCAAATTATGTTTCAAACGATTTACCTCGTAAGGACCCGACTGCTGGGTTACCCAATCCTCCTTCTACCTTCATAAGCCCAGCAGTTCGGCGTTTGAGCCAACAACACAACATCGATATCAGCCAAGTTCAAGGCAGCGGTAAGAACAACCGCATCACATCCCGCGACATCAAAGCACACCTCTCCGGAAGCATACACGTTGCACCAAACATACCAGATGCAGTTGAACCCACAGCAGCTGGAAGCGAAATCATACCGCACACCCAAATGCGTAAAATCATTGCGGAACACATGCAACATAGCGTCCAGACTGCCCCCCATGTGACTTCAGTTTTTGATTTAGATCTCAGTGCCATCATCAAACATCGCAAGGCCAATAAACAGGCCTTTTCAGAACTAGGTGTTAAATTAACTTTTACTGCCTACTTTGTAGCGGCAGCGATACAAGCCATAAAACACCAACCCAAAATCAATTCGCAGTTTCATGAACATGGACTGGAGGTGTTTAAACACGTCAATTTAGGCTTCGGCACAGCCTTGGGCGATGATGGTTTAATCGTACCTGTGATTCAGCAAGCACAAAACATGAACTTGATGCAAATTGCCACAGAATTAACGCGCCTGACTGACAGAGCCAGAAACAACCAACTCACACAAAAAGAAGTTCAAAGTGGCACTTTTACCATTTCAAATCATGGCGTTTCTGGCTCTTTGGTGGCCACACCCATCATCATCAACCAACCCCAATCTGCCATCTTAGGCCTGGGTAAAATGGAAAAACGAGTGGTGGTCGAAGAACACAATGGCCAAGACATGATGGTAATTAAACCCATGTGTTATGTCAGTCTGACCATTGATCATCGCGCTTTGGATGCCTATCAAACCAATGATTTTTTGAGTTATTTCAAAAATGTGATTGAAGGTTGGAGCTGATTAAAAGTCACCACCTTCAATCCATTCAAAGTCTAAATGGCATATAAGGTGTTGTTATCAATACTTAATTCATTTGTGATAATTCTGTGATTTTGTGTTACTAAAATACATTCAAAAGTTACATTAATTTAAACCACTCATAAATAGATTGAGGATACACAGATGACCCACATTGTTGCATCACCTAAACTTGCTAAAAAAATTTCTTTAGACCCTGAAAAGAATGCCAGAATCAAATCATTACAAAGAAAGTTGGTGGCATTAAGCTTTTCTAAAGGAAACCACTCCATTGAGTACACCAATACCTTGGAAGTGATTAGACAACTCAGAAAAAACCAATTTGATTGAAGAAAACCAACCCATAAAAAAACCCGCCGCAGCGGGTTTCATTAATTTCATGGAGTGAGGTTTATATGTTTCTCACAATCAACAACACCGCCACAATCAATGCCACCAGGCCCAGTGTTTCTTTAATGGGTGCTGCTTTGTCAACCACTTTATTTAAAGCATCGGTGGCGCCACTGTTTTTACTTGACCACTGTCGCAGCAGTGTCTGTGAATACAGCACACCCAGTAAAAACATGGTCACAGCACCAATCAAAGCAAGGAAGAAGCCGAAGTTAAAATACCCAATATACCACAACACACGAAACACCCAAAAACCGCCTAAGAAGACAGATACGATGCCAATCCAACCTTCTGACTGTTGCAGAAAGGTAATCAGGTCTTTGGTGGCTGGTGCCATTTTTATAATCCGATCTGAAGCTGCCAACGTACCTAAAACGATGAGGGTTAATACAAATACAAAAAACATAACAACACTCGCAAAATTAAAAACAAACAGTTTAGCAAAAAGCCATAAACTATTCACCTTTCTCTAAGACGAGTTGGGACTTATTGGCATTTGTAAGATCAGAACCACATCACATTATTAAAATATCGCACTGGTATATGATCCTGTAACTCATACCAAGAAAGGCGATATACTGACCTGAAAAGACATGAATAAATACAGATGCTGTTTTAATTACTTACCTCTTTTAATCCTGTCATTGGTTGGTTTAACCAATGCAAACTCAGCTGGCTTGGATTATATCTTTGTTAATGACTTTCAACAGCAACCAGGTGGTCCTCGACCTGTTTTACCCGTTGTGGCGGAACATGCGTATGTCATTGAGTTACAACGTTGGGGCATTCGCAATGACGGCCGAGGCCCATCAGCCACAAATACAGACAACATCCAGTCAGCAATTGATTGGGCACTTGGCGAGGGTTATAACACCATCAAATTACCAGCCGGAAACTACCTGGTCGGTAAATACGGTAATGACATATATCAGGCCGGTATAGTATTACGTGATGACATGGTGTTTGAACTGGATGATCATGCCGTGATTCAAATAGCAGCGAATGATAAATGGAACTATTGTGTCTTGGATGTAACCAACCGCAGCAACGTTATCATCCGCGGGGGTGCCTTACGTGGTGATCGCGAGAGTCATATCTATACACCACGAGCAGGCGGATCAACCGCCCATGATGAAGGACATCTCATTTGTGTGAAGGCCAGCCAATATGTGCTGATCGAAGACATGTATTTATCCCACGCCACAGGTGATGGTGTGTTACTGGTCGCTAACTCAAGTACATCAACCCTAGATACAACCATCCGTTACAACGAATTCGATTACAACCGCCGCCAAGGTATATCAGTGGTTGGTGCCATCAGGCTGTTAGTTGAGTACAACGAAATTCACGACATCAATGGCACACCGCCTCAATTTGGTATCGATATCGAGAGCCTCAGCTATGAAAGTCGCGACATACAAATCCGCAACAACCTGTTTTATGCAAATGGCACCATCGACACCAACATCAACTATGGTGGTGGGCATATTGTGAATACCGATGGGCGCAATGTATTGATTGAATACAACACCATGGAACAACGCGGTATAGGACGAGGTACTGACGGTTCTATTGTGTACTGGAAAAATGCCGATCAAACCATTCGTTATAACTACATCAAAGTCAGAGAGTTAACGGTTAACTTAAAAGTGGGTATCATTGCTTACTCAAACTCATCACCCAAAACCAACCCAGCAACCACCTACATTCATGACAACCTGTGCGATGGCTGTGGTTTTTATATGTACCAAAGTTCAGATTTAGACATTCGCCGCAATGTACTCAAGGATGGTTATCTTGCGTTCCGTGATTTTGATAACTTGACACTGGTGGATAATGCAGTGGACAGCACCATCAATGCCTGCTGGGCATTCAGGTTTAGAAATGTTTTAGGACACGCTTCGGGTAACACTTATTTTGGTAATCCATTTGACTTGGACTTAAGCCCCACAGTCCCGTTTGAGTATTGTTGGCAGTAAATTAACCAAAAGCTTCTTGGGAGCGCTATCAAATTCTTTAAAACTGTTAAAATACATTTTTTTAACAAACTTAATCCTATGCGACCATCTAAACGCAACAACGATGAAATGCGCAGCATTTCAATTGAACGTAATTTCACCATGCATGCCGAAGGTTCAGTCATGATCACTTGTGGCAACACCAAGGTTTTGTGTAATGCCAGTATCGAAGACAAGGTGCCTGGTTGGTTACGTGGTAAAGGCCAAGGTTGGGTCACCGCAGAATACGGTATGCTGCCTCGCTCCACCCATTCACGCATGGGTCGTGAAGCTGCGCGTGGCAAACAGGGTGGAAGAACCCTGGAGATTCAGCGCTTGATCGCACGTTCACTGCGTGCAGTGGTGGATTTAAAAGCATTGGGTGAACGCATCATCACTGTTGACTGCGATGTGATTCAAGCTGATGGTGGCACCCGCACCGCATCAATCACCGGTGCCTATGTTGCCATGTGTGATGCTGTTGGCCAAATGCTGAAATCTGGTGATCTGAAGAACAACCCCATTCATGGTGCCATCGCTGCCGTCTCAGTCGGTATATACAAGGATCTGCCGATTTTAGACTTGGATTACCCTGAAGATTCCAATGCTGAGACTGACATGAATGTGGTGATGAATGACGGCGGTCATTTTATCGAGGTTCAAGGCACTGCCGAAGGCCACGCATTTCGCCGTGACGAGCTGAATCAACTTTTAGACTTAGCCGAAAAAGGCATCAATGAACTCATCACTGCCCAACGGGATGCATTGAGCCAATAGCATGAATCAAAAGCACCAGGTCATTCTGGCCAGTGGTAACGCTGGTAAACTCAAAGAATTCAACCACGCCTTTGCTGATTTGAACATTGAGTTAACGCCCCAGCCAAAAACCGCAGCCTACGATGTCGCAGAAACTGGCACCACTTTTATCGAAAATGCCATCATCAAAGCACGCCATACCAGCAAACTCAGCGCTTTACCAGCCTTAGCCGATGACTCAGGTTTAATTGTACCTGCCTTGCATGGGCAACCAGGCGTATATTCAGCACGGTATGCAGGTAAGCATGGCAATGATTTAGACAACCTGAATCTACTGCTTGAGAACATGCAGGGCATTGAAAATCGCACCGCTCACTTTTATTGTTGTTTGGTTTATCTGCGCCACCACCAAGATCCAGATCCCATCGTTGCCAAGGGCATCTGGCATGGCAATATTGCTCAACAAGCCAGTGGTGAAGGTGGGTTTGGTTATGATCCAGTCTTTTTTGTTGAAAATCATCAGTGTACTGCCGCCGAACTACCAAAATCAGTCAAGCAACAAATCTCTCACAGAGCGCTGGCGATCCGACATATAACTCCGTTGTTAGCGCAATTAACAAACGCATGACCCCACCTAAACTCAGTCTGTATGTGCATTTTCCCTGGTGTGTAAAAAAATGCCCTTATTGTGACTTCAATTCACATCAACTCAAGCATGATTTACCAGAACATGAATATGTAACCGCACTCATCAAAGACCTGGAACAAGATTTACCGCATGTTTGGGGCCGCACCATCAATACGATATTTATGGGCGGTGGCACCCCCAGCCTGTTTTCGGCGCAAGCCATGCAACAATTAATGCAACAAATTCGCGCCTTGCTCCCACTGCGTCCTGATGCTGAAGTGACAATGGAGGTCAATCCTGGCAGCCAAGAGTTTGATGCCTTTGATGGTTATCTGGAAGCTGGGATCAATCGTTTATCCTTTGGTGTGCAATCTTTGGATGATGACCAATTGACCATGCTCGGACGGGTACATGATGCCCATCAAGCCAAAAAAGCTGTACAGGCTGCACAACAGGCTGGCTACACCAATTTTAATTTGGATATGATGTTCGGACTGCCACAACAAACCCTCGCAAGTGCTAAAACCGACTTGTTGCAATTGTTGGAGATGGAGCCAACACATGTGTCTTATTATCAGTTAACCATCGAACCCAACACCCTGTTTGCTGTAAAAACACCTGCGCATTTACCAGACATGGAATTACAGCATGACATGTTCCTACAAGGCCAGGAAATTCTGGAAGCACAAGGTTTTGAACAATATGAGGTTTCGGCCTATGCCAAAAACAATTACCGCAGTGAACACAACTTAAACTATTGGCAATTTGGTGATTATCTGGGCATTGGTGCAGGTGCACACAGTAAAATCACCACTGGTCATAACGGCCAAATCCAACGCCAGATCAAACAAAAACATCCCCAGATGTATCTGAACCATGCCACCACTGAAAAACGCATTATCGACAGCAGAACCCTGGATGAAAGCACCCTGACTTTTGAGTTTTTGTTAAACAGCCTGCGCTTAAAGTCTACATTTACCTGGAAAAAATACCAAGCTGTAACCGGTTTGGATGCAAGCGCACTTCAAACCAAGTTCCAGCAAGAAATACCAGCAGAGTGGTTCATTGCTGATGAAGTTGGATTACGCCTCACCGATGCCGGTTTTTTAATGAGTGATGACATTTTACAAAAATTTCTATAATTGATCCGTTTTTTGTGGCGTTGTAACACACCATCAGTAAAATAAATGGCCCATCAGAAAATTAAATAACATGCCAAACCGAAGAAAGCTCATCAGCAATGCACTTAAAATCTCTGCCCTGACAGTTGCCCTGCCCAAAATCGCCGCAGCCAAAAAAACCCAAATCAACAGCACCATGCACCTGATGCCAGCTGATAAAAATGGTCTGCGCCTGCCTTATGGCTTTAAGTCGAGAGTCGTGGCAGTTGAAGGTACGCCACCAACTAAAAACTCAAACTACCTGTGGCACGAAAGGCCTGATGGCGGTGCTGTCTATGAGGACTTCAATCGCGATAATATAGGTGGCTGGATTTATGCCTGTAATGAAGAAAGTAAAACAGGTGGTGTGGGTGCACTGAAATTCAATGCCCAAGGCGATGTGATCGATGCATATCGCATTTTAGACCATACCCTGTACAACTGTGCCGGAGGCAAAACACCATGGAACACCTGGCTATCTGCTGAAGAAGTGCCTTATGGCCGCGTTTGGGAATGTGATCCCTACGGCAACAATCTGGCACAACCGATCGATTGTTTAGGCTCTTTTGAACATGAAGCTTGTGCGGTGGACCCAATAAATCGTGCCATCTACCTGACTGAAGATGAAAAAGACGGTCGTTTTTATCGCACCGTGTTACCTAAATATCCGAGTTATGAAGGCGGTCAGTTACAAGTCGCCGAGGTCCAAGGTGATGTCTTTTCAGGCAAGGCCAAACTCATCTGGCACGACATACCTAAACCCAATCCAGTTAAACCAGAACAAGAAACCCGCTATCAGGTCAAGGCTTCAACTGTTTTCAATGGCGGTGAAGGCATATGGTATTTTGCTGGCTTTGTGTATTTTTCAACCAAAGGCGATAACCGCATTTGGGCACTTGATCTGGATAAACAAACCATCAAAGTCATTTACGATTTAAAGACCACCCAATACCCAGTACTCTCAGGCGTGGATAACATAACGGTTGATAACAATGGCATCCTATACGTCTGCGAAGATGGCGGCGACATGCAAGTTGTTATTCTTTCTGAGGATGGTATGGCAGCCCCCTTGTTACAAATTGAAAATCAACCCAAGTCTGAAATCACTGGTGTGGGGTTCACTGTTGATGGCACCCGCATGTATTTCAACTCACAACGGGGCCCTTCAAAAAACGGTGAACTGGGCATCACTTACGAAATCACAGGACCTTTTGAACACGTACATCAGTTGTTCAAACCGATTTGATATAGATTGAGTGCATGCATACACTTCGACAGGCTCGGTGCACATAAACTCAAGCCGGCTGAGCCTGTCGAAGCCTGTTAGAAACTGTCATACCAACTCCAAAGGCACTTCCACAAGTGTCATGCTGAGCCTGTCGAAGTACTCAGTGTACTTAAACAACAAGCCAGCTGAATATTTAGACAAGCTCAACATGGCACCTGCCGAAACCTTTTCAGAAAACCAAGGTCAGGAACTGGATAAATAATAATGATATGTGCTGTCTTGTTTTTCGTAGCCCAACTTATCATACAGTTTTTGTGCTTGCACATTGTCCCAATCAGTTTCCAGAATGATGCCTTTGCTGTTGGTCGCTTCAGCGAAAGCTCTGGCTGCGTTCATCAGGGCTTCAGCAACACCTTGTTTTCTGGCAACTTTGGTCACAAATAGGTCATTCAATATCCACAAGCGTTGCATACTGACCGATGAAAAGCTTGGAAACAGCTGCGTAAACCCCAACAAATCACCACCCTTTTCAACCACAAATATCACTGATTCTTTTTTATCCATGCGCGCTTTAATGAATTGTTCAGCTCCGGCTAAATCAGCAGCTTGTTGATAAAATTGACGGTAACCATCAAACAGGCTACTTAGTTTTTTGAGGTCACTAATAGTGGCTTTTCTGGTCTTCATGATTGAACTTATACGCAATGACAATTATGATGAATCTTATCAAAAATTATTCAAAGAGGACATTTCTATGAAATTCAAAACCAGCAAGCCCTTGTTGTTAGCATCGGCTATTTTATTATCAGGAGTCAGCCAAGCAAAAGACGAACCTAAAGTCAGTTTCAGCAACACCGAAGTTGGTAAAGGCATTTACATGCTGGCCGGCGAAGGTGGTTTTACTGGTGGTAATCTGGGTCTATTGGTTGGTGACGATGGTGTGGTGCTGATTGATGATTCAATGCCTCCTTTCCTCGACATCATGAACCAGGCCATCAAATCAATCACCAATAAACCAGTCGATTTTTTGATTAACACCCATGTACATGGAGACCACACCGGCAACAACACAGCCTTGGGCGAAGCTGGTACTCACATTGTGGCACATGATAACCTACGCCAACACCTGGTCACCAAAGGCATTCAGACTCAGAACGGTATGGTGCCAGCACCCAAAGCAGCATTACCTGTATTAACCTTTTCAGACGAAATGAGTTTCCATTTCAATGACCAGCCCGCCAAAGCCATTCATGTACCCAAAGCACACACCGATGGTGATGCGATCATTCACTTCACAAACGCCAATGTCATTCATGCTGGTGATACATTTTTCAACGGTTTATTTCCATACATTGATTTAGACTCTGGTGGTTCAGTTGATGGTTATATCAATGCACAAATAACCATGATCAGTATGTCCAATGACGAAACCAAAATCATTCCAGGCCATGGTCCCTTATCAAACAAGCAAGAGCTACAAGCAGCGGTCGATATGTTGATTGACTCCAAAGCCATCATTGCCAAACATGTGAAAGACGGTAAAACTTTAGAAGAAGTACTCAAAGCCAACCCATTACAAAAATACCATGAAGACTGGAACTGGGGTTTCATCACCACCGAGCGCATGACCACACAACTGTACAAAGACATTGCAAACCGCCACAGTCATAATGGTCACAGTCACTCACATTAAATCAACAATTATCAAATGATTAAAAGCCAGTTATTTCCAACTGGCTTTTTTATCGACACCAATTATTGGTTGTAAGTCGCTGCATTTGACCCTATAAAGTCTGAGTTTTATACCATGCATTTAATTCTATGAAAGCCACTCTGAAAAAAATTCACGACAATAAAATTTTCGAATGGTCAGTGGTGGCCGTTATCATTTTATCAGCCCTGTTAATTGGTGCTAAAACCTACCATTTACCGAAACCTTTGGTTGTATTTCTGTCCTATGCAGATATCGCTGTCACGCTTTTTTTCTTGTTAGAAATATCCATCCGATTCATCGCTTCGGACGACAAAAAGAATTTTTTCAAAAATGGCTGGAATGTCTTTGATACTTTAATCGTTGTGGTTAGCCTGATTCCGATCGAAGATTCAGAGATGGCTCTGATTGGTCGTTTGGTTCGGGTTTTCAGGGTACTGCGTATGGTCTCAATCGTTCCAGAGTTGAGAATTTTGATTAATTCACTGCTCAAAGCCATGCCACAGTTATCTTACGTGATGCTGTTGATGTTTATTATCTTTTACATTTATGGTGCAGTAGGCAGCTTCTTTTTCAATCAAATCAACCCAGTGCTCTGGGGTGATATAACCACCAGTATGCTCACCTTGTTTCGAGTGATGACGTTTGAAGACTGGACCGATGTGATGTACGAGACCATGGACACTTACCCTTTAAGCTGGTCTTTTTATTTGACCTTTATTTTCTTCACTGCTTTTGCTTTCTTAAATATGGTGATTGGTATTGTGGTCAGTGTATTAGAAAAAGAGAATGCCGCACATGACCGTCAGATTTTAATGGATCAAAGCGAAGAAAAAATGACCCAATTGGATGAAATTCAAAAAGAACTGGATGAAATAAAATCCTTATTAAAAGCTCAAAACCAATAGTCTAAAATGTTGGGCCTTACATAATCAGCCCAACATTACTGACTTCATCTAACAACCAATCCTTCTTATTAGTTGGTTACTTACAGCTTATTTTGATGCATAGCCATGACCTTTTTCTATGCCCAAGCAATCTTTCCCACTAAAAGTCCATGTTATTTGATCTCCATTAATGATGTAGTCATTAGAATATGAACCCTTACAGTTTTGAGTGGTGTTAACCCAATCGATATGAAAAGTGTTTGCTCCTGTCATGGTACCCACACCCTTACCTCCAACTCCTGTATCAATCCAGTAATACCCAATGATATTTGGGGAGTTGTCTTCTTGAGTTAGATTAATGATGACATTATTAGGCCCTGGAACTTCACTTGTATAATTCACTCCTTTGTAATGCCCTGATACATTTACCGCATCCGCTGCATCAGCCCCAAAACCGAATCCCATCAATGAAAGTGTTAAAAATAATATTTTTCTAGCGTACATATTCCCCCCTGGTTTTGACATAAATTCAATATTAATATATCAAATAAAAGACAAAATATAAAGATGTATTTGTACAAATATAAATATTTGGATTCAGACACCTCATTCTATCTGTAATAAAACAGACATAAACCTGTGGTTTTATTTAGGTTGGAGCATTGCTGAATTATTAAGATAAAACCAAACAAAAGAATACCGTATTGTTAACAATTCCGATTCTGCAAAGCAGAGGCTTTTGTTACAGAGCGATTTTTTTCACAGGACACACATCATCCCTGGAGAGCCCATGATTGGCTCGACCAGCGCAGGCAATGAGGGCATGGCGGTTTACCTGAAAGGTAAGAAGCCTTGCTTGAGTGTCGTAGCGCGTGCTCTTGGTTAGGCAGAACAT
>JANQRW010000047.1 GCA_028284365.1 Marinicella sp. | reverse complement strand
GAAGTCTTGCTTGAATGCCGTAGCTCGTCCGAGGTAGTAAGACATGCTCGCTGTGGTCTCGATCTCTGATCCAGTCTCGATTCTAACACCGCCATCCTTGGCGATGGCTTTCACTTTTGTCAAGAACACTTCGACTGAGCTCAGTGCAACGCAAATTTGAATGACGACTGCAAGGATGCAGGAGGTAGAGGCGAGTTTGGAACGGAGACCGACGCCTATACGGATATAGGTGTGCTGCGTGAGCTTGGAGCGGAAGTGTAAGACCCAAGAGTATTCCTTCTCAATACTAGCGATTTCAAGCTAAATACTGATCGCAGTATCAATCAAACTGATTCATGGTGTTGTCCTTACCTGAGGCTTTCAGAGCAGCATCGCCAGAGAAATACTCTTTGTGATCATCACCGATGTTTGAACCTGCCATATCCTGATGTTTTACACAGGCCAAACCTTCACGGATTTCTTTGCGCTGTACACCTTGCACGTAGGCTAACATACCCGCTTCACCATAATATCCTTTGGCCAACTGATCAGTTGACAAGGCTGCAGTGTGATATGTTGGTAGCGTAATCAGGTGGTGGAACACACCCGCTTCGCGGGCGGCATCTTTTTGAAACGATTGAATCATTTTGTCAGCTTTTTTACCCAACTCTGTATCATCGTATTGACTGTCCATTAAGCCATCTCTGTCATAGGTCGAAACATCTTCACCAGCTTCAACCATCAAGTCATAAGCCTGTTGGCGGAAATTTAAGGTCCAGTTAAATGAAGGCGAATTGTTGTAAACCAATTTAGCATTAGGAACGGCTTCGCGGATGCGTTTGACCATACCGCCGATTTGTCCAATATGTGGTGTTGAAGTTTCAATCCACAACAAATCAGCACCATTTTGTAAACTGGTGATGCAGTCCAAAACACAACGATCCTCACCTGTGCCTTTTTTGAATTGGAACAAACCGCTGGTCAGCCGTTTTGGTTTCAGAAGCTTACCATTTTGTTTGATTATGACATCTCCATTGTCCAGATCTTCCAACCCAATATCATCACAATCCAAAAAAGAGTTGTATTGATCACCTAAATCGCCAGGCTTATTGGTTACTGCTATTTGTTTGGTCAACCCTGCACCCAATGAATCGGTTCTCGCCACGATCACGCCATCATCGACTCCAAGCTCAAGGAAAGCATAGCGAACCGCTCGAATTTTAGCCAAAAAGTCGGCATGAGGAACCGTGACTTTCCCATCTTGGTGACCACACTGTTTTTCATCAGAAACCTGATTTTCAATTTGGATCGCACAAGCACCTGCCTCAATCATTTTCTTGGCCAACAAATAGGTGGCCTCTTCGTTACCAAAACCTGCATCAATGTCAGCAATGATAGGCACTACATGAGTTTGAAAGTTATCAATCGTTTCCTGTATTCTTTGTGTTTTTACTTCATCACCAGCAGCTTTGGCGGCATCTAATGTTTTGAACAAGTGATGTAATTCACGGGCATCTGCCTGTTTAAGAAAATCATATAACTCCTTAATTAAGGCAGGAACGCTGGTTTTCTCATGCATCGATTGATCAGGCAATGGACCAAACTCAGACCTTAAGGCAGCAATCATCCAGCCAGAGAGGTATAAATATCGTTTTGCGGTGGTGCCATGATGTTTTTTAACAGCAATCATTTTTTGTTGACCGATAAAACCATGCCAACAACCCAATGATTGGGTATAGTTGGACGAATCAAGGTCATAGTCCTGCATGTCCTGGCGCATGATGGATGCTGTATATTTAGCAATGTCCAAACCGGTTTTGAAACGATTTTGCAGCTTCATTCTAGCGACAAATTCTGGATTAATTGATGACCAGGGAGACCGGTTGTCTCTGATAAGTCCATCGGCTGAGTTCACTTCTGTCTGGTAATTTAACATGGTTAAAATCCTGTTGTGTTAATGAGGGTGTCAGACACCTTTTAATTAAAAAATCTCTCTTTTTGACGATCATTCGAACAAACGTTTGAATAGCACGTTCGTGCATATTAAGCACGTTTTCGCGACTTTTAAACACTTTTTTACAGTATTTTTTTAAAATATTCTTTTTTGATACTTTTGTTTGATTTTTGATGAAATTAGAGTTTTTAGTCTAAAAAGCTGTTATAAGATAAAAAGGTTTTATGCTTTCATCTTTCACCTAAACAGGAATCTTGATGACCCAATACTGTAATAAAAACACCCTCAAAGTCGACCCCATTTTGGCTGATTTTATAGATCAGGAAGTTTTACCTGGTTTGAACATCAACCAAGCCAGTTTTTGGCAGTTTTTCGCCAATGTTATTCATGATTTGGCACCACTTAATCAAAAACTTCTTAACCAGCGAGATGTGCTACAAACAAACATAGACCAGTGGTTAATGAAAAACCGCGGGGACTTCAACCATGAACGTTACATTAAGTATTTAAAAGAGATTGGGTATTTGGTTGAAGAAGGCGATAAATTCACCATTGGAACGACGAATGTGGACGATGAAATCGCCTTACAAGCAGGACCACAGTTGGTGGTGCCAACTTCAAATGCACGCTTTGCCCTGAATGCCACCAATGCACGCTGGGGCAGTTTATACGATGCCTTGTATGGCACTGATGTCATTAACGAGGATGATGGAGCCATAAAATCAGGCAGTTATAACCCTGTTCGTGGCAAAAAAGTAATTGCTTATGGTCGCGATTTTTTGGATACCAATTTCCCACTTAATAATGGCAGCCACCATGATGTCAGCAAATATGCCATTGTTGATGGTCAATTACTGGCCACTATCGATACCACGAACACCTCTCTACAAGATGCATCACAGTTAATCGGATACAACGGTGAAATATCGACCCCCACTCAAGTATTGCTAAAAAATAATGGCTTACATGTGATCATTGAAATTGATGCCAACTCACCGATTGGTCAGGCTGATAATGCCGGTGTCAGTGACTTAACCTTTGAAGCTGCGGTAACCACCATTCAAGATTTCGAGGATTCAGTGGCGGCTGTTGATGGTCAAGATAAAGTTGAGGTTTATCGCAATTGGCTCGGTTTGATGTGTGGTGACTTGTCTGACACTTTCGAGAAAGGCGGTCAACAGATCACTCGTGTACTGGCTCCAGACAAGACCTTTACTGCTTCAACAGGTAATTCAATGACCTTACCAGGGAGAAGCTTATTATTTTGTCGCAATGTAGGTCATTTAATGACCAATCCAGCCATTTTGTATAATGAAAATCAGGAAGTGCCAGAAGGCATCATGGATGCCATGGTTAGTGTCCTGATTGCCATGCATGATCTGAATGGTTTAGGTCAGCTTACAAACTCCAGAACAGGCAGCGTATACATTGTTAAACCCAAGATGCACGGCCCGGAGGAAGTGGCTTTTGCCAACACACTCTTCGATCGTGTAGAAGATGCGTTGGGCCTAGCCAGAAATACGGTCAAAATTGGTGTGATGGACGAAGAACGGCGCACCACAATCAACCTGAAAGAGTGCATTCGCCAGGTCAAAGATCGCATTGTTTTCATCAACACAGGCTTTCTAGATCGTACTGGTGATGAAATCCACACCAGCATGTTATTGGGCCCAATGGCTCCAAAAGCTGACATCAAAACCATGCAATGGATCAAAGCCTATGAAGATTGGAATGTTGATATTGGCCTTGAATGTGGTTTCACAGGCAAAGCGCAAATCGGCAAAGGCATGTGGGCCATGCCAGATGAAATGAGCAAAATGATGGCCATCAAAACCGAACACCCAGAGTCTGGTGCCAATTGTGCCTGGGTACCTTCGCCCAATGGCGCAACATTACATGCCATACATTATCACCAAACCAATGTCTTTGATGTACAAGCACAATTAAAACAGCGTCAACGTGCTGAGATCAATGATATTTTAACCATGCCCCTATGCCCAGATCCTATTGCCCTAACTCCACCACAAATCCAACACGAATTAGACAACAACGCCCAAGGCATTTTGGGGTATGTGGTGCGATGGATTGATCAAGGTGTGGGTTGTTCAAAAGTACCTGACATCAATGATGTGGGCTTGATGGAAGACCGCGCCACGTTGCGAATTTCCAGTCAGCATATCTGCAATTGGCTGGTTCATGGCATTTGTACTGAAGCACAAGTTAAAGAAACATTCGAACGCATGGCCAAAATGGTCGATCAACAAAATGCCAGTGATACAGCATACCAAAACATGTCCGATGATTTAGCCAATAACACCGCTTATCATGCAGCATTGGACCTGGTGTTTAAAGGCAAAAAACAGCCTTCAGGCTACACTGAACCACTGTTACACGCCTACCGCTTGAAACTAAAAAGTAAAAGATAAAATTACTCAAAGAGTAATCCATGAGAATGTGACAATCAGTAACAACACATGAATTAACTACAAATAACGATTTTTTAATTGTCGTGCCAATAAAATGATCCACTTTCTTAAAAATGGAAATTTGTTATGAAAAAATATTTGTTGCTTCTTTTACTGTCTTGCCAAGCGTCAGCAGTTTTGATCAACCCCAAAGGTGTTGGTGAGTTCCTAGTAATCCCATACTATACGGTAAATAATGGTTTAAACACACTTGTAAATGTCACCAACACCACTGAAAAAGGCAAGGCCGTTAAAATTAATTTCCGCGAAGGTCTTAACGGTCATGCGGTTTTGAGCTACAACGTTTATTTAGATGCTTATGACTCGTGGACTTTTGGGCTAATTGCAACTAATTCAACAGTACCAGGTTTTGTGGGTCAAGACTCAGCATTCCAAATAACTATGGATCAGTCATGTGCCCCTTTCTTAAACAAATCCAGACAAGAGTTTCTGCCATTTGAGTTGTTGGATGGTTCTCAAGACATGCAAAGGGCACGAGAGGGCTATATAGAAATCATTGAAATGGGTGAACTTTCTGAAAGCCTGGCTGAAGCCCTGAATTTTTCTTCAAACTCCACGCTGGCAGAAAACTGTGCAGCACTGGATTTGGCCTGGACAAATGGCTTTTGGAATGATGAGGTTGGTCAATTATCACCTGAACAAATGAACCCGGTAACAGGTGGTCTATCTGCAGAGGTCAATATCATCAATGTCGCTGAGGGTATCAACTACTCCATTCCAGTGACGACATTGGCTGATTTTTTTGCTGAGGGCAGCATAGCTCACTCGAATCCAGCCGATACTTCTTTGTCATTTGATGCTGCCAAACCAGAGGCATATGTTGTTACTGAGGATGGTGTTTTTGACCTTGGTTTTGACACAGGCACAGATGCGGTCAGTGCGCTGTTTATGGCTGATTATTTAATCAGCAACTATGAGTTAACGCCGGTTGTCGCCAGCGAAAGTGAAACCATAATTGCCCAACCCACCCGACGTTTTTATGTGAATGACGACAACATCAGCGCCCCTTTTTCTGATTCAGCTCAAGCACTGAATTGTGATATGAATACCTATGGCGGATCACAGTTTGAATTAAAGATTTTTGATCGTGAAGGCAACTTCCAAGAAGAACTTGGTGGCCATGTATTACGACCACCCGAGCCACCAGCCTGCGGTGCTGTATTTAGTTACTCCATCAGTTCTGAAGCAACAGCAGCAACACAATCAATTTTGACAGGCTCTCGGAATTTCATAAATGTGGTTGTTGACCTGGAGCAACTTTCAATTGACAGCGGCTTTATTCGTACAGATTTCATTGGAGATCGCTCAATTATCGGTCGCAATGACAACGATGAACCAGTTGAAATTTTGGGCACTCCCTTGTTAGGCCTCACCCTACAAAAGTACACCAATGCTGGTGCCATGGAAGGATTGCTGGCACAATACGGCAGTTCTCATCCAGTGAAACACATCACCAAAATAGCTGAAAATTAATTCAGTTTCTGAGGCCAAAGGGATAAACACCATCGTCCCTTTTACCTGTGGTGATGTCAAGCCGTTAATGATCACCAACCACCACTCGATTACGACCTTCAGCTTTGGCTTGGTACATGGCTTGGTCAGCCTGAATCAAAGCCTGTTCCAGACTGTCCTGTACCATAGCAACACCAAAACTACCCGTGATGTGTAAATCAGGGTTGGTATTACGGCTTTGTTGAGACAATTGTTGGCGCAAGTGCTCTGCCAGTTGCCAGGCGGCATCGATGTTGGCCGCTGGCACCACCGCAGCAAACTCTTCACCACCAGTGCGACCCATGACCGCAGGTGGCAACAACAACCTGTGCATCCACTTGGACACATGTTGTAACACTTCATCACCAACTTGGTGGCCGTACTGGTCGTTGATGCTTTTAAAACGGTCAATATCAGCAACAATCACAGCCAAAGATACTCCTGTTCTGCTTTGTTGTTGTATCAGTGCATCTGCTTTTTGCTTAAATCCTCGGCGATTTAATAAACCCGTCAGATAATCAGTGATGACTTGTTGTTTCAGTTTGCTGGCCAAGTCATCGACCAAAATTAATAAGGTAAATAAACCAAGCCCTGTAAAAAAGGCTGGCATGAACAAAAAGTTAACTTGGGAGTACAGACTAAGGTAGTGCTCGTTGCGTGCTGCTCCTTGCAACAAGGCCAGAGTACCTGCTGATAGCTGAACCAAAGAATACAGCACAAAGACAAAGGCCGCACTTTTTTCGGCAGTTCTCAAAGGGCGATTCACCTGTATGATCTGCACCGCAATAAGTACCACTGTCAACGCACCTGAATAGGGAATAAAAACCATCCGCAAACCCATATGTGGATTAATCATGGTGAAATAAATAACCAACAATTCAACCACCACGAAATAGCCAACAAGAAAAATTGGAAAAGGTGCTTTACCCGCTCTTGACCGAAACCCACCCAAGGCCAACAATTGAGTCACCAAAGAGCATGCATTAACCACCACCCAATAAACATTTCGATCAGGAAAAACATCACTGGTAGCATTCAGTATGCCGTTGAGTGCTGCGAAGGCATAAAATATCGCCCAATATAAGACATACTTTTTTTGCTCAACTATCCGCCATGCCAATATAAATACCACCACCATCATGATGCTGATTAAAAACTGGCTGATGTTAATCAAGTCTATGTCTGATAAATTCATAACTGGTTAGACAACTCGTTAAGGCAGGAGGCATTATAACTCATGACTGATCAACCAACCTTTCAATGGTTTAAATCGTTACTGCCAAAAGTCCTCAACAAGCTCTACTGGCAAATCAGTTTTCTTTATTCGGTGTTTGAGCTTCTGGTGATCGGATGATTGTTCATCGCCATGACTTTTTATGCGCAGCAGGTAGTGTTGAACTTGTAAAGGGTCTCGATTGACTTGTAACAACAGTTCATCAGCTTCAATATCCGCTTGCTTCTCGATTTGGCGGTAGAATTTTTTGATTCTGGATTTAGTGAAAAACACAGGTGGTTTATTAAGTAGCTGCTGTACTTGTTGATGATGTTTAAGTTTGAGGTGTGCATGCTCATGAGCCAGAACATGAGCCAGTTGATCGTCATTACGGATGTTTTGTAACAAGCCTTTGGTCAAAATCACATGACCATGAGCCAGTGAATACGCGTTGGCAAACTTGGCATTGATTAACAGACATTGCTCAAACTGAGTCAAATTCAACTCAGCAATAAGTTCTGTACATTTTTGTTGCCAAACGGGCTGTTCCAGCAGGCTGTATTTTTCAATCAGTTGCACTTCCTGTGTTTGTGCACTGTGGAACAACTGCTCGGTATCAAGTTGTTTTTGTGCCAATACGGTCAATGGGTCCAGTAACAAAAGACCAAATAAAACGTAGTAAATGTAAATGAGTTGAATATTTTTGATATTATTACTCGCATTAAAGCACAGCAATGATAATATAAATGATCCGTTACGGCCATTTGATTTATCAATCAGGCT
Source organism: Marinicella sp. (assembly GCA_028284365.1). Classification (GTDB taxonomy): domain Bacteria; phylum Pseudomonadota; class Gammaproteobacteria; order Xanthomonadales; family Marinicellaceae; genus Marinicella. The sequence continues at coordinate 46,902 of JANQRW010000047.1, read as the reverse complement.
GTTTATAATAACTTAATTTTTGACAGAGGATAACTCATGGCAACAGTTTCAATAGACATTGATGATCAAGTCAAAGCCCATTTTAATAAATTCATCAAAGAGCATGGCACTAACATCGATGCCAGTGATGTCAAAGAAGCTTTGGCGAAAGTCAAGGAGGTCCGGGCCAACGTTGATGATGGTTACGTAGTTGACCAGGTTGGTTGTTTACAGATGATGCTCAGTATGGTGGAAGACCAGACTTGGGTGATTGAAGACAGCAACAAAGAAAAAATCAATGCCACGATCAAGTATTTCATCGATGACAATGACGTCATTCCTGACCACATTCCAGGAATTGGTTATGTCGATGATTGTATTGTGATCGATGGCACTATGGATGCGGTTGAAGACGAGATGATGGAATACAAAGATTTCTGTCGTGCCCGTTTGGTATATGCAAAAAACGGCCCTTTCAGTTTAGATGACTGGTCTGAAATCAAAGATCAGGAAGCCGTTAGCAGGGCCAGAAATCGTCGATTCAGAAAAGCCAAGCGCAAACGTGGCTGGTAAACCACACCCTTACAGATCTATTCTGTTACACCCAAAACACCTCTTGTCATAGAGGTGTTTTTTTTGCCTTAAAAATTATGCCTGAGAAAACTCAATGCATAATGATTGAATTTTCAAAGTTACAACCCATCTCTAACAACTTACCATTAAACACAAAAATTCATGAAAGAATCCATGCACAACTACCGGGGTACCACCATTGTTAGTTACCGCGACGATAAGCAAGTGGTTATAGGAGGTGACGGCCAAGTCACTTTAGGCAACACTGTTATGAAATCCAATGCTCGTAAAGTCAGAAGGTTATACCGTAATGAAGTATTGGCTGGTTTCGCTGGTGCCACGGCCGATGCTTTTACTTTATTTGAAGTGTTTGAAGCCAAACTTGAAAAACACTCGGGACACTTGGTTCGTTCAGCGGTTGAAATGGCCAAAGAGTGGCGTACCGACCGCCGTCTTGGTCGCCTTGAAGCTTTGTTGGCTGTCGCCGATAAAGAAACTTCATTAATTATTTCAGGCAACGGTGATGTGATTGAGCCTGAACATGGTTTGATTGCCATTGGTTCGGGGGGACCTTTTGCTCAAGCAGCTGCGTTGGCCATGATCAAGAACTCAAAGTTACCAGCCGAAAACTTAGTTAAAGAAGCTTTGAACATTGCCGCTGATATATGCATTTATACCAACCGCAACCACACCATCGAAACATTAGCACTCAAGTAGAAAAATAATAAAGGAATCACTATGTCGAACATGACTCCCAGAGAAATTGTCCAAGAGTTGGACAAACACATCATAGGTCAACAAAAAGCCAAGCGTTCCGTGGCCATAGCTTTAAGAAATCGTTGGCGGCGTATGCAATTGGATGATGCCATAGCCAAAGAGATTACACCTAAAAATATCCTTATGATTGGTCCTACAGGCGTAGGTAAAACTGAAATTGCTCGTCGTTTAGCCATATTGGCAGATGCACCATTTATCAAAGTTGAAGCCACTAAATTCACGGAAGTTGGTTACGTGGGCAAAGATGTTGAATCCATCATTCGTGATTTGGTTGAATCTTCTATGAAACGCACCCGCGAAGCAGCCATGCGTCAAGTGACCAAAAAAGCCGAAGATGCTGCCGAACAACGTGTTCTGGATTATTTGTTGCCTAAGCGAGAATCCCCCATTCCTGACGAAACCGTTGATGATTCAAAAACACGTGCTAAATTTCTAACTCGTTTGCGTGAAGGAAAGTTGGATGATAAGGAAATTGAAATCAAGGTCAACATGAATATGGGTGTGGATATCATGGGCCCACCAGGTATGGAAGAAATGACCGACCAGCTGCAAAGCATGTTTGAAAACCTGGGCAAGAAAAAGCAACAAAGCAAAAAAATGGCCATTAAACAAGCATTACCCATCTTAGCCGAGCAAGAAGCACAAAAGTTAGTGAATGAAGATGAAATCAGGCAACAAGCGCTGAATCAAGCAGAACAAAATGGCATTGTATTTATCGATGAAATCGACAAAGTTGCCAAAAGCGGGGGCATGGGTGGATCAGGTCAAGTCTCGAGAGAAGGTGTACAACGAGATTTGTTACCAATGATTGAAGGCTCTGTGGTCAATACCAAATACGGCCCAATCAAAACTGACTATATTTTGTTCATCGCATCCGGTGCATTTCATTTGAGCAAACCATCAGATTTGATCCCTGAACTACAAGGCCGCTTACCCATTCGGGTAGAATTAAGGGCGTTAACCAGCGAAGACTTTGAACGTATTTTAACTGAACCTGAACACTCATTGACTGAGCAATACAAAGCTTTGATTGGAACCGAAAATGTGGACCTTCAGTTCACCAAAGCTGGTATCAAACGCATCGCTGAAATATCATGGTCTGTGAATGAAAAAACTGAAAATATTGGTGCTCGCCGTTTGCATACTGTATTGGAAAACCTGTTAGATGAAGTGGCCTTTGATGCTTCAGATAAATCCGGTCAAGAATACATCATTGACGCAGAACATGTGGATGCAGCTTTAGGTGAATTAGCTCAAGATGAAGACTTGAGTCGCTACATTTTGTAGAGTAATGTTGTGAATTGGTCATATTCAAGAGATAATATGCGGTTTACATAGATAATCAGAGAAGAGGAATAACATGAAAAAACAATTTAAATTGATATCGCTGTTGTTGATAGCAGCCATTGGATTGGTTGCCTGCGGTGGCGATGAAAAAGGTGCGAATTCAGCAGCCAAAGAAATTGCTGAATTAGATACCAACAGCCCTGATGGTGCTTTCATGGCATCAGTTGCTGCTATGAAATCTAATGATTTGGCTTCATTGATCAAAAACTCATTAAGTGCTGAACAATACAATGAATTGGTCACAGAGTTTGAGAACAACAAGTCGACCAGTTTTTCTGAAGCTGACAAAGCGCAATTTGCTCAAACCATGGGAATGTTGACATCTGATGGTGCTGAAGATACTTTGTTTGCTATGGCTGCACCTCAATTGGAACAAGCACGTGCCATGTTGCCAATGATGTTGATGATGGGTAAGGATCAGGTGATTCAAGGCATTAAGAACAACCCAATGTTACCAGAAGCCCAACGCGATTCAGCGGCCACTGTGGTTGGTGCTGCAATGGATTGGGCTGGTGAAAATGACATCTTAAGCGAAGATAAAACCAAAGCCGCCATTGCTGCGGTAGTCAGCACTGCCAAGGCTTTAAACATGACTTCTTTGGATGAAGTACAAAACATGAGTTTTGATCAAGCCTTAGAGAAAGGTTCTGTCGTGTTTGGTGGTGTCAAAGACGTTTTAGGCGCATACGGTATTTCGATGAATGACATGCTGGATTCGGTTGAAGTTGAAACTGTTGATGTGCAAGGCGATAAAGCCACCATGAATGTTAAATTTGATGTGTTTGGCGAAGAAGTTAAACAAGTGATGAACATGGTTAAGAAAGACGGTGTTTGGGTTGGCGAAAAATAATTTTCTATCAATCAGCAAATTGCAAAGGGTCGTTATGCGGCCCTTTTTTAGCTAGGTGATGCACAGCTAAACGCATGTCTTTACTCAGTAAACTACTGTACCTACGAGTTAAAGTCGAATACAGTCCGACCAAACTCAAAAGTTTGGGCATCGACCCAGACATACCGTTTGTATATGTCCTATCCAGTGAATCAACCATCTCTCGCAGCATTTTGTGGGAAGAAATCAGTCGTGGCAAATTACCCAAACCTTTTAAGTTAGAGGCGGAATTTGACCTCAAAAAAAGCATCCTGGCTTCGGAAAAAACCGTGGGTTTTTGGAACCAGAAAATTGATTACAAAGACTTCGAATTACAACTTGAAGATTTAATCAAACAAATCAAAGGCGACTCAAGTAAACAATTACAATTGATCCCTATCTCAGTCTTTCTGGGTCGGGCTCCAGATCGCGATCACGGTTTCTTTAAGGTCATATTTTCAGAAAAGTGGGGCATTACTGGCCGCTTCAGAAAATTCATATCTGTGCTGATTCATGGCAAACACACCTTGGTTAGATTGAGTCAACCAATTCTGGTCAATCAAGATTTGGACACCCAAGATAACCCTGAGAAAATGGCACACAAGTTATCTAGGGTTTTAAGACTGCATAACAATCGAGTTAAAACATCAGTGGTTGGGCGGGATTTATCGCATCGACGAACCATCGCCAAAAACATCATCAAAAGACCCATCGTACAACAAGAAATAAACAGTTATGCCAATCGCAGGAAAATACCCGTAGAAAAAGCCCAAAAAGAAGCCGAAAAAATCATTCGAGAAATAGCGGCTGATTATTCTTATTCAGCTATTAAGTTCATGAGCGGGATTTTTCGCTGGTTTTGGACCAAGGTATATGACGGTGTCAAACTTAACTTTTTTGATGAATTGAGAAATTTAGCCACCGAAAAAGAAATCATCTATACCCCTTGTCATCGCAGCCACATTGACTATTTAATCCTGTCTTATTCACTTTATGAACGTGGTATCGTACCTCCACATATAGCTGCAGGCATTAATTTAAACTTACCCATCGTAGGGCGTGTGCTGCGTGGTTCTGGTGCTTTTTTCTTACGCCGTTCATTTAATTCAGCACTCTATTCCACCATATTTTCTGAGTACCTAAGCTCATTGATTGCTCACGGTGTATCAATAGAATACTTTATCGAAGGCACACGTTCTCGAACTGGACGCTTGTTACACCCTAAGGCGGGCATGTTGGCCATGACAGTGCGCAGTTATCTGAATGAACGCAGTAAGCCTTTGGTGTTTGTGCCCTCATCTTTGAATTATGAAAAATTAATGGAAGGTGCTTCTTATAAAAGTGAGTTGGGTGGCAAAGGCAAGAAAAAAGAATCAATCGGTGGTTTGTTTAAAACATTGAAATTACTGAAAGAAGACTATGGACGTCTGACGGTTAATTTCTCAGAACACATTGAGTTGGATGATGTTTTAGACAAGCACCAACCAGATTGGCGAAAAATAAAACTGGGTGTTAAAGAAAAACCACAGTGGTTTAAAAATGTAGTGTCTGAAGTTGGTGCTGAAATTCTAACTAACATCAACGAAGCCTCGCATGTTAATCCCATCAATTTGCTGGCAATCACCCTATTGTCTACACCTAATCGTGCTGCTTCTGAAAAGAACCTGAGGGCTCAAATAGAACTGTATCGCAACATCATTCTAAAATTACCTTATTCAGCTCGAACCACTGTGACTGATTTAACGGTTGATGAAATCATCGAGAAAGGTGTTTTTCTTGGCTTCATCCAACGGGTTGAACATGTTTTGGGTGATGTGATCCAAGTCAAAGATGAAATGGGTGTGTTGATGACTTATTACCGCAATAACGTTTTACATCTATTTGCTGCCAGTTCATTTATAGCCATGTTTTTTGTCAATGACTTGAAACAGCCTCGCCGTGAAGTTTTGCGTTTGATGGCTATTGTTTATCCATTTATTAAAAATGAGCTGTTCCTTAAATGGACACGAGAAGAGTTTGTTGAATACGGAAGAAAAACCCTGAAACTGTTAAAAGAATTAGATTTAATGGTCTCTGTGGGTCGTAATTTGGAACGTCACAAAGGCGGTTCTATACAAGCGGCACAGCTGCGGGTGCTGGCGAATGCTTTGATGCAGACTTATGAGCGCTTCTTTATTGTAATTGCTTTATTAAAAAAACGTGGCTCTGGTACGTTAACCAGCAAGGAACTGGAATCTTTGTGTCACCAAGTTGCGAGCCAACTTTCGTTGTTGTACGAATTTAATTCACCAGACTTTTTTGATAAAAACCTGTTCCGCCAGTTCATTAATGTCCTGAAAGATGAACAAATTATCAAAACCGACCCGGCAGGTAAAATTGTCCACTCTGATAATTTAGAACCTATGTATTTGGGTGCCAAAAACATTCTCTCACGGCGCATACGTCACAGCATTTTATACCTGCTTTGATGGTAACCATTAACCCTAAAAAGCTGGGTAACAGTAAGTGGACTACAGTGAAGCCAATTAATAAAGAAAAACACTTTATAATCACCAGACTACAGCTAAAAAAAGACCATTCAATTAGTCAGATTCAAATGCAGGCCATCATGACTAAACGCAAGTTCTTTGTTCAGTGGCAAGACCTTCAAAACCCCCAGAATTTGGCAACCGGGTTGGAAATGATTTTATATCAAAAAAACCACATTAAACTCACTTAACCCGCTTTCCATGTTTAATCACCATATCAACGTTTTGTAACAGGTTGATGTAGCGCAGGACATCACCTTTGACAGCGATGATATCCGCGTATTTACCTTCAGTGATGGTGCCCACTTTATGGTCAACCTTCATCATCACTGAGGGCCAATAACTGGCTCCGCGGATCGCATCCATGGGTGAGATGCCCATTTCTCTTACCCAAATATCAAGCTCATTCCAAGTTGACTGGCTATGAAATTTCAATGGAATGCCGCTGTCAGTTCCTATCATCAACACCACCCCAGCATCCAGTAATTGGTGTATTTTTCGTTTTAATGTGGGTTTGCGCTTGCTGGTGATTTGAAAATAAGGCAATCGTTCCGGGTGGGTGATGGATTGTTTAATATCAGCAATGATGTCCTCGGGCATGTCCAAATGCCAGCTGGTGTTATCCAGTTTTTCAGTGTTGTTTTTGACGTAATCATAATTAAATAAGCCTTCAACAGTTGGGGTCCAAAACAGCGGCCCAAGATTCATTTGTGCCGCCCGCTCTCGCAAACCTGCGATCACTTCTGGTGGGTATTCTGGTGCGGTTGATAGCCCTGTGTGCTCAAAATTATCCACGCCTGCTTTTAAACCCAATAAAATTTCTTTGGGACGATGGGCGTGCGCCACCACCGGTAAATTATGTTTGTGTGCCTCATCCACAACTGCCATCAGCTCTTCCTCAGTCATTTGATCCTGATCAATCAGTTTAATCACATCAACACCAGCATCAGCCAGTTTTTTTACCTTGGCTCTGGCATCCCTGGCACCATCAACACCCCAGCGATAAATGTCGGTGCCTTCATATGGTTTTTTCTGAATAAACGGACCTGACATGTACATGGTTGGACCTGGAATATCACCGCTGTTGATTGCGTCCCGCACATTGATACTTGCTTCCAGTGGTGCACCTAAATCACGAGCAGATGTAACACCAGCCATCAGCAGCTGATGGGCTGAAGCTGGCATAATTTCTTTTTCAAATCGGTCAGGATAAGTGCTGTGCCAATGTCCATAATCGGCATGGCCATTGATCATCAAATGCACATGCATGTCCCACAATCCCGGCAATACTGTCATGCCTTCAGTTGATATGACTTCAGCACCTTCAGGTATATCAACTGTGCCCATTTCTCCCACAGCAGTGATTTTTTCACCTTCAATGATGACTACAGAATTTTGAATGGGTTGATCTTTAAAACCATCGATCAACATACCACCAACCAGGGCTTTGGTACTTTCCGCTTGTGCCGCAAGCTGAAACAGCAACGTCACCAATATAAGTTTAATTTTCATTTGCTACCTCCACTTTTTTCTAGTGTTTTTAAAAAACAAACCACGCGTTCAGTTTCCAAAAAACCCATTAGTTTGTGTAACTCGATGCTTCTCAGATTTTCTATTTCGGTGTCACTTGCCAGTTCATCATAACCCTGAGATTGTGCCCATTTTTCCGCTTCTTTCATCAATTGTAAGCCATAACCTTGACTGCGAAATCCAGCTTTAATAAACCAAGCCTCAACGTAGGGAACAGCAGCCTGGCGACTGCCTTCTGCAAAATTCCGGATATTTAATTCAATGAAGCCACACAACTCATTATCTGGGTTTTGTAATACAAAACACTCCTCTATGTCCATTGAATTACCTGCAAAGAAATCCAATAACTCTGAAACATGCGTGTGCCTTTCATCGGGCCATAATTCAGCGCGCATGGCAGCCCAATCATATAAATCACTTTCAACAGCTTTTCTGATCTGCATCATTTTTAGGTGCTAGACTCTCCGCCCTCTGGCCCATAAAACATCACCCAAGTGGCAAAATCATCGGTAAAGTCTTCAAAACGGTGCTCAACACCAGCTGGCACAAACAGCACTTCTCCAGCTTCAAATGCTTGACGAGAATCGCCATTTAAAAACATACCCGAACCAGCCACCACCACATACAACTCATCTCTGCTATGTGGTGTCTGCAAATCAATTTTATCGGGTTTGTACATCTCGATTACCAAAGAACCATGTTTGAACAGTTCAATAAATGGGTGATCGTGTTCTTGTAAAACCCTTAAGGCGCTTTTGGGGGTTAAACGATGTTTCATTGTCGTTGTTCCAATAAGGCATTAAACCTGGTTAAGCTTGATTCTGGCCAAAGTTCTTTTCGGTTGTAATAACGTTCAAAAATAAGACCATCAGCAGGTAATCTTATCCAGTCTTGTTTGGACTGTGTAAAGATGTGAATATCTGGTGGCATGGTGTCGGGGTCATCAAGTGTACCTACCTTGATAAAGCTCAGTAATTCACCCAAACCCCCGTAATGGCTCCAAAGGGCTACTTGACACTGAGGACATCGTGCTATTTTTTGCCCTTGACCGCTTTCACTGGGTGTATCTATCAAAATCGGAGGTGTCTTTAAAAGGTTGATACAATTTGATTCAACCATGGCATTCAATGCAAAAGCAGCACCGCTTTCACGCTGGCACCAAGTACAATGGCAACAGTGCACATACAACGGTTCTGCAATTACCTCATAACGCACATGACCACAAGCACAACCACCTTGTTGTATGAACTGTTCTGTTGCTTGCGCTGTCATTTTTGACCCCTGGCTTTTATTATTTCCTATAAATTTTAGCACTGATTAACACATCTAGACACACAATTAAGATAAAATGGTTGGCGATGTTGTCACATCATACTTAATTAAAATTTGGAATTTAATATGCGCCTGTTCCTGCTCGTATCAGCTGTCTTTTTCTCTGTATTCGCCCACAGTCAAGAACCATTCACCATTCCCGTTACTGTAAAACCATTGTCCGAGGTACTGGTGGAACGGCGCCTGACTGCCAATGCTCAAGTCATGGCTAAAAACGCGGCACAAGTGGCTGCTGAAGTAACTGCAGTTGTGAGTCAAGTGCATGTGGACATTGGTGATGATGTGGCTGCTGGTGAGTTAATGGTGAGCCTGGATGCGGTGGATTGGAAACTACAAGCCGAACAAGCAGCAGCCAATACCAAAGCCGCTCAAGCCCGTTTAAAACAGGCACAAATCCGTTTGGATCGAGCCAAAGAATTAGAGACCAGCCAATATATTTCAGCAGACGATTTATTGGCCAGAAATACTGATGTTGCGGTACTGAAAGCGGAGCTTTTGCGTTTGAAGGTAGCGGAAAAAACAGCCCAGAGACAAGTGGCTAAAACCAAAATCACTGCGCCCTTTTCAGGTGTTGTCACAGTGCGTCAGGCACAAGTGGGACAACTGCTGACCTCAGGTACTCCGGTACTTAATCTGGTTCAGGTTTACGGTGCAGAAATTCATGCCAACATTCCCAGTCATCTGGCAGCACAACTGGGTTCAGCCAGCCGTTTTGAGTTTACGACCCAATCACAAACCCATGCGGTTGAGCTGGTACAACTCACCGATGTGGTTGAAGCACAAGCGGCGGTGCAGGTGGCTCGCTTCAAAGTAACTGAAACAACAGCACCATTAACACCTCTGGTTGGTCAGACTGGACAGTTGGTGTGGTACTTAAATGGCCAATCGCTGTCTGCGGATCTAATCACCAAACGTGCTGGGAAGCTGGGGGTGTTTATTGCCCAAAACAATCAGGCCAAATTCATCCCTCTGCCCAAGGCCCAAGAAGGGCGGCCAGCAACCATTGAAGGTGAAAATGACTGGCAAGTGATCATCGGCGGGCGTGAGCGACTCCAAGATGGTCAAACCATTCGGCTTAAATAGGCTGAGGAAACTGTTATGAAACTCTTTGCCAAAATGTTAACCAATCACCCGCTGGTGAACATCTTGTTCGCGGTGGTGGTTTTAATGGGCCTGACTTCTTATTTCATCATGCCGCGAGAACAGGATCCTGAGATTAACTTTTATTGGGTCAACATCAATACTGTGTTACCAGGTGCCTCGGCAGAGGATGTGGAAAAGCTGGTGACTTCACCTTTGGAAGATGCCATTAAAAATGTCCAGGACATCAGTTTCACCAACTCAACTTCACGTGAATCTGTGTCAAATATCCTGGTTCGTTTTCGTGACATTGGTGATCGTAATTTTGATAAACGCATCAACGATCTACGCCGAGAAATTCAAAACAAAGCCAGTGCCGAATTGCCAGATGATGCTGATGATCCGTTGATTATTGAACTCACCACTTCCAATGGGTTCCCAACTGCTTTGGTGGTGGTTACCGGCCAAGCCAATGATGAAGTGTTGCGCTCTCAGGCACGGAAAATTAAAGAGGATTTAGAAGGCTTGCGCGGCGTCGACCAAGTCACACCATCAGGTTTACATGACCCTGAGTTACATGTTGAATTTGATCCTGATTTATTGGCTGCCCATGGCTTGAATGCGGTGCAATTGGCTGAAACCGTACGTGGCGCCTTCAGGGATGTTTCTGCAGGTAGTGCTCAAGTTGTTGGCAATGAATGGCTGGTTCGGGTGGCTGGAACCACCGATAATCCAGACTTGGTGGCTCAAATTCAATTACCGGCAATAGGGGATACAGCAATTGCTTTGGACAACATCGCGACCATTTCCAGAGGGCGTGAAGACGCTTCACAACTGGCGGCTTATAACGGTAAACCTGCTGTATCAATGGCAGTAACCAAAGTTTCCATGGTGAACACCTTACAGTTGGTTGATCGCATCAATGCCTACATTGAGGACAAAAACAAACAAGTGGCCAGTATTGGCATTAAGCTAATCCTCGCCGATGACCAAACCATCATGACACGCAATGCCCTGTCAATTATGCAGACCAATGCCGCACTGGGTATGATTTTGGTGTTGTTGGTTTGTTGGTTGTTCTTGGGTTTCAAAATTGCATTCTTTGTCACCTTGGGGATCGCATTTTCAATCACTGGTACCCTGTGGATTTTGAACATGACAGGTAATACCCTGAATGTTTCAGTGCTGTTGGGTATCGTGATTGTGCTGGGGATGTTGGTTGATGATGCGGTGGTGGTCGTTGAAGCCATCTACTATCGCATGCAACGCGGTGTCGATGCTTTAACAGCTGCAGTTGATTCTCTGCGAGAAGTCGGCGCACCAGTGACCGCTGGTGTGTTAACCACCATCGCTGCTTTCTTGCCTTTGATGCTATTACCAGGTATTTTGGGTGCATTTATGTTTGTCATTCCATTTGTGGTTACTTTGGGTTTGGCCATCAGTTTGATCGAAGCATTTTGGATTCTTCCTGCCCATGTGATTGGCAGTGAAGGCGCTCATAAAAACAAACCGATTAAAATTCGCAGTCGATACAATCCAGTAAAATACATCAGCGCAGGCTGGAACCGTTTCAAGTCGCCAATTAAAAATGCCATGGGCCGTGGTGCTGACCGTACCCAGCATTGGCGCAACAACTGGACCCGCAAGCTGCGCACCAAATACACCCAAGCACTGTGTTTCATGATGCGCCGACCTTATGTCATCATCATCTTTGGGATCCTGTGCTTTTTCGGTGCGATCGTCATCATGCAAAAAGAAAAGGTTAAAACGGAATTTTTTACCTTTGATCCCTTCCGTTTATTTTATGTCAACGTTGATATGCCTTCAAACACACCGCTGGAACAAACATTGGCACATACCATCGAAGTGGAAAAACGATTGCGACAGTTTGTTGATGATGAGGAAATCCGCGCCATCACGTCACTCTCAGGCATTAAATTCACCGAACTGGAAATATTATTCGGCGACCAATACGGTCAGATTCAAGTGGCCTTGCTACCAAAAAAAGGTGACATGCGTTCGGTCTCTGAAGTGGTTGAAAGCATGCGCGAAACCTTGGTTAATACGCCAGGGGATGGCATCATTTCATTTTTAGAATTATCAGGGGGGCCACCTGCAGGTAAACCTGTCAGCGTCAAAGTGCGCAGTGATGACTTCGTAGAATTGCGTGCGGCCGCAACCGCCGTCAAAGAGATTGTTGAAACCCGTGTTGGCGCCAAAGATGTGAATGACAACGATGTCCCAGGTCGCTCTGAGTTGGTACTGGAGTTGAACCACCAAAACATCCGCAACCTGGGGCTAGACCCTGGTACAGTATCGCGCTTACTGCGCTTGCATTTGGATGGTGAAATTGTGGCCTTGATGCGAGATGAAGGCGAAAAAGTTGAGTTGCGGGTTCGGGCACAAAAACGTAACCTGCAAGCCATTGATGAAATCATGGATGACCCAGTGGCTCTGCCTGGTGGTGGTCAAACCACATTTGCCAACCTGTTCACCCAATCCACCAGTGTGGGGCGCAGTACCATCCGCCATTACAACCTTCGACGCGCCATCACCGTTGAAGCTGAAATCAATCCCGAATTAACCAACACTGCCAAAATCAATGCCGACATTGTTACGGCGTGGAACGAAATACGCAGCCAATACCCCAATACCGATTTGGACTTTTCCGGTGAACTGGATGATGTCAATGAAAGCTTAGGTGCCATGGGCGCACTGTTTCTATTGGGTTTGGGTTTGATCTATTTAATTCTGGCTACACAAATGCGCAGTTATTTTCAACCCTTTTTGATTTTAGTGACCGTGCCGATGGCTTTTACTGGTGTGGTTTTTGGTCTGTTTGCGACCAATAACCCACTGAGTTTATATACCTTATACGGGATTATTGCATTGACTGGTATCGCGGTCAATGGTGCCATTGTATTGATTGATGCCGCCAATGAACGCATCAAAAATGGCAAGCGGCCATTACTGGCGACAGTCTATGCCGCCCGCCGTCGCGTGGTACCCATCATCATGACCACCACCACAACCATAGCTGGGCTGTTTTCTTTGGCAGCGGGTTTGGGCGGTAAATCATTGCTGTGGGGACCAGTGGCCTCATCAATTGTTTTTGGTCTGGCGTTTTCTTCTTTGCTGACCTTGTTTATGGTGCCAGTACTGTATCGACAGTTTATGAAGCATCACATCAAGGTGTGATTTAACTAAGGTAACTATAGAGTCTAATGAATAGAGAAGATAACAAACAATTACCACTATTTGGTGATAAAAGAGACAAGACTGAATCAAAAAAGCATAATATCAAAGACGAAAGTTCACCATTCAGCAAATATGTAGTTTATGTAGATGAAAGTGGTGACCACAATTTAAAAAACATTGATGAAAATTACCCTTTATTCGTTTTGGCTTTCTGTGTATTTCATAAAATACATTATAGTGAAAAGGTAGTTGCTGCATTAGAAAAATTTAAGTTCAATCATTTTGGTCATGATCAAGTGATTTTACATGAGCATGAAATCAGAAAAGAAAAAGCTCCTTTTAATATTTTTAAGGGTCCTCAACAAAGAGATCTTTTTTATAATGAATTAACTTCAATAATTGAATACAGTAACTTTATTCTGATAAGTTGTGTGATTGACAAAAGGCGACTAAAAAGTACAGGTGAAAAAACTCAAAACCCTTACCATGTTGCTTTGTCATATTGTTTAGAACAGTTTTACGAGTTTTTGAAAGAAAAAAACCAACACAATTTAGTTTCTCATGTAGTTGTGGAGTGTCGTGGAAATAAAGAGGATAGAGAACTTGAACTTGAGTTTAGACGTATTTGTGATGGACAAAATAAGTTTAATTTCAAACTACCCTTTGATGTCATTTTCTCAGACAAAAAAGCCATGTCCTCTGGTTTACAGTTTGCTGATTTGGTTGCTAGGCCTATTGGCTTGCATGTACTAAGGAAGTACCAGAAAAATCGAGCTTTCGAAGTTTTAAAAGAAAAGTTTTACTGTAAAGGGGGTAGGGAAAATCTTGGAAATGAGTATGAAGGGAAAGGTTTGATTATTTACCCGCCTCTAAAAAGCGAAAAGCTCCGATGAAACCCACCGAAGCTATAGCGCCGACCGGGCACCCCCAATCCACTTAGGGTTCATTATAATGATTTAAACTTTTTATTCAATATACGAACACAACTTGATTCACAAAAACCTTTATTTTCAACACTAAAAAATTTGATGACTTATGTCTAAGTTACAATAACGCCTATCAACTGCAACCGAAGCCTGATAAATTTCAGGCTTCGAGTCGCTCATCATATAAAATTATTTACAACAAATCTTCCAGCTGACTGATGGTTTCAGGGTCATCTGACTGGCTTAACCAGAACAGGGCTTTCTTTTTGATACCGCGCTTATAATCACCTTTTATCACTTCAAACAAAGCGGTTGAGGATTGTTCACTGGGCAGTTGGGATAAAACAAATACAGCATTTTCCTGTTCTGACTCACGGTGAGATGATTTCAATAAATCCATGGCCGCTGTTCTGGCTTGTTCTGGACTGTTCTGAGCCAGCCAGAACAATGACTTCTCACGCACTTGTGCATCCTTGTGATCTTTCACCAACATAGCCAACTGTTGATTGGCTTGGCTTGTATTAATCTGGGACAATGAAAAAATGGCCCTTTCCTGCACTTTATTGCTGCTGGTATTACTCATTAAGTCAATTAAAAATTCAGGCAAATCTGCGACATCATCGGTCTGACTCAACCAAAAAATGGCATCTGCTTGTTGTTCACTATCCCGATCACCTAAAGCAATGGTTTTCAATAACGCTACAGCTTCATCAGTGTGGTTTTGACTCAAAGCAAAGTTCAACTTACGACGCACATCACCCACAGGTAAGGATTCATATAATTCTGCCAAATATTGATAGCCATCACTTTGACGCTGACCCAACCAGAACACGGCTTGTTCCGAGTATTCACCAGCATTGTCTTCAGCCAAGTCCATCAAAGCCTCAGCAGCTTCATCTCCTTGGTGTAAACCCAGAACATACATGCTTCCATTGTGATCATCACCGGATTGAATGGCCTGTTGTTGTAACCATTGGATACTCTGGTTATTACTTACATCTGTCAACCAAGCAACGGTGAGTCCTTCTGCTTTGACATCGCAGTGATCACCTATGGGCATGATTTGTTCAACTTCACCATCATTTAACTGCACAAAAACATTAACATTATCAGTGTACGGACTGTCGCTTGATGAACCATAACCATAGTTCCTTGTGGTTAAGTCACACACTGCCTGTTTGCCCTTGTCGTAACAACACATGGAACGGGTATTGCTTTGTGCTGGAACGCTGTATGCGAACCAACCATCATCATGCTGTTTCAAATAAGTTGAGAGATCCTCTGGCACAATCTGTGTTTGTAGGTTTGTGAAAGGTTGGGCTGTTGCATGACCAAACGCAATGATTGTCAGGCAGGTTATTTGAGTTAACTGTTTAATTTTGTTCATAATGGACTCCTGTTAACACACCACATTCTGGCGTGCTTATTAAATTTTGTTTGAAGGTGGTTCAATCTTCAATGGCATCAATCAGGGCATCTGCATCGGTGATGCCAATCATTTTGATGATTTGTTTTTTGACTTCATGGTCGGTTTCAGTTTTTAAAAGTTTAACCATGACCTCAGCATTGCCTTGCATCATCAGTGCATTAAGTACACCGTGTTTGACATCATGGTTGCCTTCTTTAAATCTGGCGATCAAAAAACCTTCATCTAACTCAGTTGATGACATCCCGAAGGCTTGGAAAAAAGCATCGTTGTTTACCAGGCTTGGGTCATCTTTATACATATCCATCAATACATCAGTGGCATCCATAACTCCCAGGTGGCGAATGATGGCACTTTTGATTTCGGTATCAGATTCGTCTTCATAAATTTGTTGTAAAGCAGTCACTTCATCCATTGCCATTAAAGTGTTTAGTAAACTGTGTTTTCGTTCGGTGTCCTGTTCTTTTTTCAGGATTTTTACAATCACTTCGGCGTCAACATCAGTGGCAATAAACACACTGCTGATCACATCTTTTTCAGAGCTGTCTCTGGCCTTCTCATACAAGCGTGCCAGATAGTCGCCCATGTTGTCATCATCAACCATAATCAGTGAGTGGATGGCTTGGTTACGGATGTTCTGATCACTTTCGTTGTCAATCAAATAATATAAATAGTCGGCATCACCTGAGAGAGCCAAAGCTTCTAAAATGGCTCGACGGTTATCGCCTTGAGATTTTTTATACATGTCTTTTAATGCCGCTGACTCACCTTTGATGCCTAACATTTGAATCAAATAACGATTCAATTCGGGATCGGTTTCCTCTTTCAGCATGGCAATCAATTGTTCATTGTCATCGTGGTGAATAAAACCTTGAATAATCGCTGACTTAACCTCTTTATCATCACTTTTATCATATAGTTTTTTGAGTTTCTGACGACTCGATACACTGTCACGCAAACTCAACATCTGAATGGCTTGGTGTTGTAAGCCGTGGTTGCGCTCACCTTGTATGAATTGAAACAGGTAATCAACCACTTGTTCACTGTCGCTCAGTCCTAACAGTTGAATGGCATTTTGTTTAACTTGCATTGATTCAGACTCTTTCAACATCGCTTTGATTTTGGGTAGGGCCTTTTCTGGATTGTTGAACATGATCTGTTGTAGGGTAAACAACTTCAGCTCTTCATCCAATACCGCTTGGTATTTTGATGTTTCACCACCATCACCATGCTCAAACAACAACACTTGAGCATCATCAGCCCACTCGCTGTCGGGGTGATTCTTAATCAAGCGCTCAAGTAATCTTTTGGCTTGGGCATTTTGTTTTATTTTATAGTGGGAAAAAGCTTGCCAATAATTTGCGGCGGCTTTGAATTTTTTTTCTTTGGCCGCTTTTTCGAAAGCTTCAATGGCATCACGCCAATCTTTACTGGTCATGGCCACATGGCCAAATTCATAGGCTTCGGCAGCTTCTTCTACCGCTGCGAAGGACATTGTGTGGCTGATTAAAAGTATCAGCATGGTCATTGTTTTTATTGATAAACGCATGGTTATGCTCCTAAATAATATCGCTCTTCTGTGCCAATTGTTGTTTCATGGCTTTGATTTGAAACAAGAGGTCGTTTGATTGGGTGTTATTGACCCAATTGGCTTGGGGTTGTTGGCCATGGATTTGGTTTGGTGTACTGTTGGCATACTCCAACAAAACAGGTTCCAAATTTTGTAAAATTTGTTGAGTAAACTGGCCGTCATGATTGGCCAGTGCTTGTTTAAAAATGCGATTTGAAGACAATAATCTTTGCGCTGTTGCTTGCATGTTACTGCCGTTCCCATTGCTCACCTGAGTTAAAAAGATTTCACTTTGGGTCAAATGCAATTGAATGTTCTGGGCCAGCAACTGTTCTTGAAGCTGACCATCGATACCATCAGCACTGTGCTGACGCCCGGTAAAATATGCCAGCATCACCAGTGCCGACACCAGAGCAAAGCTGGCCAGTGAATATTGTGGTTGTAACAGAAAGTTTTGTAGTTTTTGCCACCAACCTAAAGTACTGACATTATCAGCAGGGCTTTCTAACTGGTCGGCAATTTTATGCCACAGTTGTTGACCATAATCTGATGGTAATTCATAGGTGTTTTGGGCATTGTTTATGGCTTGCATATCAGCCTCCAGTTGATCTAATTGCGCACAAGCAGTTGGCGAGTGCAATACGGAATCAACATCATCTTGATCTGCTTCTTTGAACAAGACCATGAGTAATTTTTCGTCATCGGTGGGTTTCATACTGTTACCTCAACAGTCAGTTGTTTGCGTAGTTTTTGTACGGCACGGAATATGGTTTGTTTACAGGCATTGCTTTTGATATTAAGTACTTTTGCTGTTTCATCAATGGAGTAACCCTGATGGTGTTTCATGGTAATGGCCAGGCGTTCTACATCACTTAAGTCAGACATGGCCTTGCTCAACCGTTGGTTCAAATCCAAATGATCTTCCGTATTCAAACCATGATCCGGAATGTCATGTTGCAGATCCTCGGTATCCAAAGAGGTGGCCATCTGGCGATTCGCTTTACGTAAATAGTCAATGGCGCTGTTGGTGGTTATCCTGAGCAACCAAGTAGAAAATTTAGCCTGTGGTTGATACCTGTTGATGGCTTGAAATGCCTTAATGAAGGTTTCTTGTGCGATGTCCTCAGCATAGCTGGCATCTGCAGTGTAACGATAAGCCAGGCGGTTCACAGCCTGTGCATAATGCAACACGATCAAGCGGAAAGCTTGTTTGTCACCTTGCGAGGCACGCTGCACGGTTTGCTTATCGATTTCATTCATCATGTGAGCTTAAACGCAGCGGAATTGTATTTGGTTATATTTTTTAAAAAGTTTTTAAAAGAACCAGAGTTGGTGGCTGATTTAAAAGCTTACGATATTTGTCATACCATCAATTGACTCCTTGTATTGAATGGTCCAGGTGTTTTTAGTTGGTATGCAATCAATACAGTTATACAAGGCCGAATGTGATCTGGTTTTGATTGGTTTTATTTCATTGCCATTAAGCTGTACACTCAGAATTGCTTGGCGCATCTTAAATCCTGCTAGATTGGTTATGACCAAATTATTTCCTCCCTGTAGTGAGTCAGTTATGGTTTCATTGTTCCAATTGTCTTTCCTTTTAAAAGCTCGTTCATAATCGTGAGTAAAAGTTTCAACAAAAGCTTTTTGTTTCTTAGAAGTATCAATTGGGTAATAAAAAGAAGTGCCGCCGATGGTTTCAACTGGTTCAAACGCAATGAGTTCTGCGTATTCAGGCGGTACACCTAACACATTGAAAGCTTTTTCAACAGGGCCATAAGCCAAGCCATCACCGCAGTTGCTTAAATGCTCAATTCCACTGTGACTGAATATTAATTGACTGTATGGTCCATGCAATGCCACTGGCCGATTTTTACATGTGAATTGCCCATGGTTTTTAGCCTGGTGTGCTGTGATTTCATAACTGAACCCAGACAATTCAACATCAAAACTCTTCACATCCTTCAAAGCATTACTGGTGACAACAAGTTCATTGGTATTTAAATGACTGATAAGCTTAGCTTGCACCATAATGAAAACAACAAAAATCCAAAGCCCCTGAAAAAAGATTATCTTGTTTATTTTAAAGTTTTTTTGGAGGTGAAAAATACCCATTGCAACCAAGATAGAGATCGTTAAACACACACCATAGGTCATATACCATCGTGTTTGCTCCCTGATTAAAATTAAACCAATGCAAGACAACAAAAAGAACAACCACATATGAGAGAAGATGTTTCTGTGATGTTGGTTGATATTTCTCCAAGTGAGTAAGGGCGAAACAAGTGCCAGTATCACCAAAGCAGTTTGAATCAAGGCCAAAAACATTGCTGTTTGTTGGTTGAATAAAGCGAGTAGCTGTGTGTATGGGGCCATAAAAACAAGTCCCACAAACAGCCTCAAGAATTCAATCACATTGAAACCTGAAAAATTTCTATCTGCATAGCTAACCACACCTGACAGTATTCCTCCCTCTGAGTTCAGACCATAGATAATCAAGGGTATAAAAACCACCACAAAGCCCATTATAAACAGCAGCGAATGTAAAATTTTATTGCTGCTTTTAAGCCACTTGATGAAAACAAAATAACCCACCAGCAACGCGGTTGGGTGCACATGAAAAGCCAATCCACAAATGAAACCCAATACCACCCACAATCGCTTACTGGGATCAATTGATGAGTCTTTGCGGTATACCAAAAACAGCACTAACAACATCACAGTTTCAACCAAGTTGGTGTGTGTGAAGGTAATGGTTTGCATCGTCGAAAATGAAATCAATAAAAGGCATAAAACCATCAATATGCCAAGTAATTTACCTCCCAGATGCAAACCCAACTTATACGCCAAAAAGAATTTGAGCGCATTGAGCGAGGCAGTCAGGAGTGAGGTAAACAACCACGAATAATCAGATGATGCAACTGTAGATAACACGTAAAACCACCACGGCCCAATTCGAAAACTAAATGCCATTTGAGGCCCAACCAAAGTATAACCTTCTCCTGATGCTATTCTGTGAGCTTCAATGAAATCACGAACTGAATCAACATTGGCATAACTAAAGAATGCGCCAAATATCAAAATGAGTGAAGGTAACAACCAAATTAAAAAAGCAGGAATATGGGTGTTGGCTATTTTTAAATTATTTTCCATATTTGTGGATCAGTTTTTTTGGAGTAAACAAAAATCTCCACACCTTTTACCACACCGAAAAAGTTTAATGGGTTTTTGTTTTAGAGCACTGATTGAAAATTCTATCTTACAGTTTATCAGCCACAAGTTAAATGATTTTGACAGTTCTACCAGTGGAAACATACGCTTAAAAACATTGTCCATAACACAACACTGGATTTGTTGGAGAGCCGATGATTGGCTCGACCAGCGCAGGCAATGAAAGGCTGGTGGTTTTATCTGAGATAAAGAAGCCTGACTTGAATGCCGTGGCGCGTGCAGGTAATGAAAGATAGGCGATTTTATCAGAGATAAAGAAGCCTGTCTTGAATACCGTGGCGCGTGCTCTTGGTTAGGCAGACCATGAAGTGGTGGTGGCTTTGCGAAGCAAAGACACCGCCATGGACGGAGGTGCTTAGCGTGAATTTGGAGTGGAAGCTGCGCCATTATGGAATGGGCGATAGGCCGTGAATCAGAAAGAGCATTCCTTTTTTACTTAGAAAAATTTTTATACATTGCCACAAATACGGCAACAACCATCAGCACAGCAAAAACCCATCGCACCAATCTGCCCACTTTGGGGTCTTGCAACATTGGTCGAATTAATTTACCTAAAAACAACCACAAAAAATCAATGAGAACCACCACCAAAAAACACACCAAAGCCGTCATTACATATGCTAACTCAAGCCGGCTATATGGCAACAGCATCTGACTGTAAATGATCGTCATTGCGGCATAAGCCTTAGGGTTGGTTGCATTAAGGATCAAACCATCTAACAGGCTGGGAGGAGCACTTAATACATTATCGGCTTGATGAATAGGTGCATTGGCAATTTTATAGGCAATAAACAAGACGTAAAGAAAACCAAACACCTGTAATGCATCCATCAATAAAGCATTTTCACCTACCAAAAAAAACAAAGCCAAACCTTGAATCACTAACACCAAGGCAAAACCCAGCACCAGACCCAACAAAAAAGTGAACCCTTTACGAACACCAAACACAGCACCAGTAGCCGCAACTGCCAAGGGAGCAGGCCCAGGAGAGCCCAACATCAACAGGCCAAAAATGATTAAGGAAGAGTAAGCTTCAAACAATTGGTCATCAACCTAAAGTTAAAGCATTGTAGTATAATGTAAATATCAAATGGCTGGCATCATTCTGTGCAAAAACCCAACCACATCAAATGGCACCTTGGAAAAAATTGGCACCAACTTCATCCGGCTGTTCAACAGCGTTTTAACCGTTTACCAACCACAGAGAACCCCATCATTTATAAAGGCATAATGGAAGTTGTTGCCTGTTCGAGAGCAGGTTGGCTGTTTGCCTTTTTAACCAAAATCATTGGCAATCCTTTAAGCCCATATCAAGGCAAAAACATCCCGATGGATGTGGTCTTAACAACACACCAAAACAAGCCAGGTGTTTATTGGTGTCGCACCTATCATTTTCCGGGCAAAAAACCGTTCAGTGTAACTTCAGTAAAGAAGGACAACTGTGGCCAAATGATGGAAATGGTTGGTGGTGGCTTTGGGATGTTTTTGGATGTATTGGCTGAAAATGGTGAACTGCATTTTAAAAGCACTCGATATGTATGGAAATTTATCAAATGGTACCTACCCTTGCCACATTGGCTAAGTCCAGGCAAAACCCACGTCATTCATCAGGACTTAGGACTCGGCAATTTTCGCTTTACCATCACCATGGACCATCCAATTTTAAAACGGACTTTCTACCAAACAGGCGTCTTTCATGAACACCAGAGCTAAAAATGGACATGTTCTGGTACTCGGTGGTTATGGCACCTTTGGCAGCCGCATCGTACGGGCATTGTGTGATAAGGGTTATCTGGTCACAATCAATGGTCGCCATTTTCATCAAGCCGAAGCTTTAAAAAACAACATCATGCAAGATAATATCCACGCTAAAATCAAGGTGTCTTGTTTTGATGTTAACCAACAATTAGGAGTGCATCTAAACAAACTCAGCCCAGATCTTGTCATTCATACCTGCGGCCCTTTTCAAGATCAGCAAACTCACATTGTAGAATTGGTTTTGAATGCCGGTGCGCACTACATTGATTTAGCTGATTCTCGTGATTATGTTCAACACATGATGGCTTTTGATGATTTGGCTAAAACTAAAAACTTAACTGCAATTACAGCTGCCAGTACAGTACCAGCGCTGTCTTCTGCAGTATTGACCCATTTACAACAACAATTTCAAATCCAAAGTTTTACACAAGTAAAAATTGGTATATCACCAGGGCAAAGAACACCTCGTGGTTTAGCCACCACCGAAGCCGTGCTCTCATACATCGGCAAACCGATGAAGCCTTGGCCTTCGGTAAAAGGAAAAAAGTACGGTTGGGGTGATACCTACTTACAATCCTATCCAAGTATTAAAAACCGCTTGATGAGTAACTGTGAGGCTCCAGATTTGGATTTATTACCGGATTACTATGACATTGAAAAACTCAGATTTGCTGCTGGTATGGAAAGTAAATTGTTACACAGGTGTATCAGTTTCTTGGCTTGGTTAATCAAAATGGGCTTACCCATAGAGCCCAAAAAACGTGCAGCAGGCCTGCTGCGGGCCAGTCGTTGGTTCGACCGATTCGGTACCACGGACGGTGGAATGCATGTTGCAATGAAAGCCCTGAATGTTACTGGTGAACAGATTGAGAAAACCTGGTTCATAGAGGCCTTTGGGAACCATGGGCCACAAATCCCAGCTATTCCCGCCATCATTATGGCAGATAAGATATTAAGTTTAGGTTGTCAATCTGGCATGATGCCTTGTGTGAATTTAATCACTTTAGAAGCATTTTTGAACGAGCTTGAAGCTTTCGACATACACACCACCATCCACGGATAGTGCATATGCCTTAATTGTTTTTACCAATATTACTTACGTCTGTCGGTGTTTTTACGACGATCAGATGACCCATCATTCCGAGGTTCTGAACGACGATCAGACGCAGCACTTCGACGATCACCACGCCTTCTTTCAATTGGCTCGTATCTGACTTTTTTTCTGGCACCACCATCTGATGCAGTTCTGTTCTCAAACATACTTTATACCTTTTCTCTAATTATTATTAATCCATCAATGGATTCACACAGGTTAAAATTACCATAAGATCGGCTCAATTTCAGTAAAAAGTGCACGGTTTTTAATAAAATTAAAGATTATTTAGTGTTTGTCTCATCCCAAGTGTTGTTGCTCTTTCGACGATCAGTATTTGACCGTCGGTCTTGTTTACCGTCTTCCCAGCGAAACTCTTCTCGCCTTTGTTGTCCTGAGCGCCTTTGTTTTTTTCGTCTATCTACTCTTTTAACTTCTTTTTTTTTCTTCTTAAAAAAACCGAACATGCCTCCACCTTTTTTCTGCTGTATTTATTTCAGAACTGATATTCTCAGCATACCTCGTATTAAAATAACACAACGTGATTTTTTGCACCAGAAATACTGACATTATGTCAGCCAAGACGGACATAATTGACTAAAATAGCTGGTTTTTAATAGTGGATAATTTATGTGGTTTAAAAATGCCCGTTTGTTTCAACTCAACGAAAATTTTGCACTGAATGCTGAACAGCTTTCTGATGCTTTGAAAAGTGATGCCCTCAAAGCCTGTGCCCCCATGGAAGCAGTTTCTAAAGGTTGGGTTTCCCCTTTTGGTACGGACAGTGAGTTGTTTGTATTACAAAGTGGAGAAGCCCTTTTATTCACCCTTGGTGTTGAAGAAAAAGTGTTGCCGGCAGCAGTTGTCAATCACCAACTGAACCAACAACTAGAATCAATCAAAGTGGAATCTGGACAGAAACCAGGCCGCAAACAACAAACCGACATGAAGCAACAGTTGATGTTGGAAATGCTGCCACAGGCATTTGTTAAACCAAAAACCATCAGTGCTTATATTGATTTAAAACTTAATTTATTAGTTGTAGATTGCGCCAGCCAAAATGTTGCTGAGGATTTGGTATCACAGTTGCGTCAAACTTTAGGTTCATTCAAAGCTTCCGCTTTTGGACCATCATCGTCTGTGGCTCAAGTATTAACTGGGTGGGTAATCAAGGCCCAAGGCGATGGTGGTTTCGAGTTGGACAATGAAATTGTACTGGAAACCTTAGATGACAGTAAAGGCGTGGTCAGGGGCAGGAATATTGCTCATTTGGATGATCAGATGAAGTTACACATTGACAACGGATATTTGGTAACTGAACTGGGTTTGGCATATCATGATCGGATTGAGCTGGTGCTGGCACATGATATGGGTATTAAAAAGATCAAGTTCACTGACATCGTATTAGACCAATTGGATGATGAGTCGATTGAATCAGAGTGGCAATTATTAGACAGCCGTTTCACCTTGTTCAGTCTAGAATTAAGGGCACTATTGAAATCAATATTTGAGATTTTTGGAAGCCACTGAAATGTCGAAAAAAACACTGTCTGACAATGTGATGACACAAAAAGAACTGAAACACTGGGAAGCTGTTTTTGAAGGGCATGTGGTATCCATAGAAGCAGTTGATGCTGGTCATGACATCTCCCACATCAAACGCGTGGTTAAATCTGCCAAGCAGTTTTGTGCCACTGAACAAGCCAATATGTGGGTGGTGTTGCCAGCGGCATGGTTACACGATTGTGTGCAAGTGGCCAAAGATTCACCTCTTCGCAACCAAGCTTCAAAAATGGCTGCTGACAAGGCTGTCAGATTGTTAAAAAAATGGCACTACCCGCATGCCGAGCTGCAACAAATTCACCATGCCATCATGGCTCACAGTTTTTCAGCGAACGTCATTTGTGAGTCGCTTGAGGCCAAAGTGGTACAAGATGCTGATCGCATGGATGCCTTGGGTGCCATAGGTATAGCCAGAACCATGTTGGTTGGTGCAATGTTTGGTCATCCTTTAACATTTCGTGAAGACCCTTTTTGTTACCATAGAAAACCTGATGATCAGGCGGCTATAATCGATCACTTTTATACTAAACTGTTGACCTTGAAGGATACATTCCAAACGGCCTCAGGAAAAAAGGAAGCAATCCAAAGGCATGATTATATGCGTTCATTTTTACAACAATTAGAACAGGAAATCACATAAACATGACCCACAAAAACAGCCATTCGTTAACCTTCATGATAATCACCACGATGTGCCTGTTGTTCCAACACCAACCAGTTTTTAGCGCCACTGACAATGAACGTAAACTTTTCCGAACACTTTACAGCCAGGCACTAAAAGGTGATAAAAAACAAGTGAGCCAGCGCAGAGGGGCATTAGCTAACTATCCGCTCACCCATTATCTGGACTACGCACTGGTTCGCAGTGACATCAAAAACTTACCTGAAAAAGCGATTGCCGATTTCAAACTGAAGCATCCCGATAGTCCATTGAATAGACAACTCAAAAAACATTTGTTGGATGCCTTAGGTGAACAAAAGAAATGGCAGACCTACCTTAAATACCATAAAGGATTTGACCAAGGTAAGCGCCAATGCTGGTACTTACGCGCCAGAATCAAACAACAACAAACCCAAGGTTTAGCCCCCTTGATTCAAACCATGTGGATGTCGGGTTTATCAGCACCAAGTAGCTGCAATCCAGCGTTTAAATGGTGGCAAAAACAAGGCCATTTGACTGATGCATTGATACTCCAAAGAATAAAGCTAACCTTTGAAAGCAACAACATCTCATTGGCACAGCATCTCAAGAAACAACTCTCCAAAGCTCCTGACTGGGTAGACCAAGCCATTGATTTGATGCGCGACCCTAAAGCCGGTATTGAAAAGTCCTTTCGATGGCCCAGTAACCCTGAATTACCCTGGTTGATATACAAAACCAGTATGCGCATGGCAAAAAAAATGCCTGCAACTTTATACCAAATATGGCCAAACATCAGAGCTTCACACAGATTATCTGAAGAGCATCGCCATCAAATCGAGCGCACCATGGCACTGTTTGCAGCCACTGACTATGAACCTTTTTCAATCAATGCCATGCAACAACTACCTGCCACAATGAAAGATGATCAAATTATGGCATGGATAGTGCGCTATTATTTGAACCTTGGGCAGTGGCACAGTGTATTGGATTCCTTAAAACAAATGACCCTGCGCCAGCTCTCCCAGGATCGTTGGCAGTACTGGAGTGCCAGAGCCATGGCAAAAACTGGCAAACAGGAAGAAGCGAAAAAGATTTTCAATGCTTTGAGCAAAAAAACCAACTACTATGGTTTCCTTGCTGCTGATCATTTACGCCAACCTTATCGCATGTGTAAAAAACCAGTAACAGTGCAAATAAAAAACTTCACACCACCTGATGCAATCATCAGAGCCATTGAGTTACACCACGCAGGTTTGTTAACATCGGCACGGCGTGAATGGAACACCCAGTACAAAAGCCTCACTCGAGATCAAAAAATTGCATTGGCAGAACGAGTAAAAAATGAAGGTTGGTATGCCAAAGCCATCACCACAATGGCTGATTTGGGTTTGTGGCATAACTATGATTGGCGTTACCCAATTGCGCATCAATCCATTATCAAAAATGAGACCAACAGCACCAACCCGCTGCCACAATGGGTGATGGCCATCATCAAACAGGAAAGCGCCTGGGCCAAAGACGCTGTATCACATGCCAATGCCCATGGCCTGATGCAGTTGATCCCTCCAACTGCCAAATCAGTGGCCAAGCAACTAGGCTTGAGCATCGGTAACAACAGTGACTTGCATCGACCCGCTTTGAATATCAAACTTGGGGTTCAATATCAAAAAAACCTGTACAAACAGTTCAACCACCCCATTTTAGTCGCCGCCGCCTACAATGCAGGTGAAGGTAAATCAATTGACTGGAGTACCGGTTTCTCCACATCTCCGGATATTTGGATTGAAACCATTCCTTTCAAAGAAACCAGAAATTACATCACTAAAATTTTGTCCAATGTCACCATCTATGATTGGTTGACTAACCAAACACCCAGAAGAATTTCGAGCTGGATGCCGACCATGCCTATTGATGGAGCCATACCCCAAGCCTGGCCTAACAGCACAGTCAGTCAACAAACCGTCAACGCCACTTGCGGACCATGAGTAAAGGTATGCCACAGACAGGTACTTATCTGGTAGGTGGTGCTGTGCGTGATAACTTGCTTGGCTTGACCATCAAGGACAAAGATTATGTGGTGGTTGGCTCCACCCCTGAAGCCATGGCGGCGCAAGGCTTTTTGCCCATCGGCAAAGATTTCCCTGTGTTTTTACACCCTGAAACCAAGGATGAGTATGCCTTGGCCAGAACTGAACGTAAATCTGGCAAAGGTTACCATGGGTTTGTTTTTAACACAGATCCCAGCGTAACTTTAAAAGATGATCTGTTACGCCGCGATTTAACCATCAATGCCATGGCTCTGAGCCATGATGGGGAGCTGATTGATCCATTTGGTGGCGCAGATGACCTTAAAAATGGTGTGTTGAGACATGTTTCATCTGCCTTTGCCGAAGATCCTGTTCGGGTTTTGCGAGTGGCACGGTTTATGAGTCGCTTTGCTCATCTCGGTTTCAAAGTTCATCCTGACACTTTAGCGCTGATGCAAAAGTTAGTAGATTCTGATGAAATGGAAACGTTAGTGGCCGAACGGGTTTGGCAAGAAATCAAAAACGCATTGAATCAGAAAACGCCTTCGGTTTTTTTTATGACTTTGCGTGAATGTGGCGCTTTAGCGAGGCTGTTACCAGAAATTGATTGTTTATTTGGTATTCCCCAAACCAAAAAATGGCACCCGGAAATAGATACCGGATTACATGCCATGCTGGCCATCGACCAAGCCAAAGATTTAGACAATGATGTAGCCTACGCGGTGATGGTGCACGATTTGGGCAAAGGCATCACACCCAAAGACATTCTACCCAGTCACCGCGGCCATGAATCAGCTGGCGTCCCATTGGTCAAGGCAGTTAGCCAGCGTTTGAAAGTACCCAACCACTATAAAAAACTGGCATTGTTGGTGTGTCAGTGGCATTTGCACGCACACACCATTATGGAGCTGCGTGCCACCACCATAGAAAAACTTTTCAGCCGCTTAAATGCTTATCGACAGCCAAAATTATTGGAAAAATTTGTTCTGGCCTGTGAAGCTGACGCCACCGGGCGTTGGGGTGAGGCATTCCAAACTTACCCTCAAGCCGATTATATTAGGAGCTTGTATCAGGCAGCACGTAACATCGATAAACAACCACTGTTTGAACATGGTTATCAGGGCGAAGAGTTGGGCCAACAAATTAGACAACTGCGCATATCTGCCTTACAATCAAAGAAACAAGAACTGATACAAAAATAACATGAAAAAAATCTTTATTTTGCTCACCATGGTGTTGATCGCACCTGCCAACTTTGCCAAGCCACTTGAGTTTTACTTACCCGAAGGTGAAATGTTTGATGCCAGCATTCCACCACCAGAGACTGTACTGGATCAACAGCTGGGTGAAAGACACTTACGCCATGATCAATTAATCAGTTATTTAAGCATGCTGGCGGCTTCCAGACCCAATGCCAAACTCATTGATTATGGACGCAGTAATGAGGGACGACGCTTAGTTATGTTGGCCATCAGCTCAGCAGAGAATATACAAAACATAGAGCAAGTCAAGTCAGATCCTAACGTCTTAAAAATTCTTAACGGTTTCAGTGTCCATGGTAATGAATCCAGCGGTTCCAATGCTTCGGTACTTTTCGCTTGGTACTTATTGGCCACCAACAATCAGGGCATTCAAGATGCGTTACAAGATACTGTGGTCTTGATCGACCCCAGTTTTAACCCAGATGGTTTGTCTCGATTCACTACCTATGTCAATAACAATCGCTCACTCACTACCGTAACCGATGCCAACGACATCTCACATGTAGAACAATGGCCCAATGGTCGTACCAATCATTACTGGTTCGATTTAAACCGTGATTGGTTGTTACTGACCCAAACTGAGTCCAAAGCGCGCATTCAACAATTCCATGACTGGCAACCACACATTCTCACCGATCATCACGAAATGGGTTCAGCGGCCACTTTTTTCTTTCAGCCAGGTGTTCCCAGTCGCAAAAACCCATTGATTTCAGATAAGAATGTAGAGCTCACCAACGAACTGGCTAAATTTCATGCTGAAGCTTTAGACCAAGTTGGTCAACGCTACTACAACGAAGAAAGCTTTGATGATTTTTATCCAGGAAAAGGTTCAACCTACCCCGACTTACAAGGCAGCATTGGTATCTTATTTGAACAAGCCCGCGCCATGGGTGGTGTGATTGATACCCAAAACGGTCAAACCACATTAGCTAACGGCATACGCAACCAGTTTCTCACTGCACGCTCAACTTTACGTGGCGCACAAGCACATCGGCAAGACTTCATTGACTACAAGAAAAACTTCTTCAAACAAGCCAAACGAGATGCTTCAAAATTAGCGCACCGAGGCTATTTATTGGATGTCAGTCACAATACTTATACAGCAAACAAGCTGCAACAATACCTTTCTTCGCACCGCATTTCTTTTATGACTTTAGCTTCTGACAAAACCATTAAAGGGCATACATTCAAGAAAAACACATCGGTATACATTCCACTGAATCAAGATCAAACCACCCTGGTTCAATCTTTGTTTAACACCGACACTTCTTTCAATGACAATACTTTTTATGATGTGTCTGCCTGGAACCTTGGTATGGCATGGGGATTGCCTTGGGCAAAAGTGACTTCCAGCCTTGACACCAGTAGCGAGGCTATAGCCCACAAACCGAACAATGGTTATGTGAAAAATGCCAAAGCTTATGTGTTTGATTGGAGCAGTGGGAATGCCCCCGCAGCCTTACATTATTTGAGCCAGCAGAACAAAGAAGTGTTTATCACTGGCAAGGCGCTTAACATTGATGGTGTTACAGTTCCAGCTGGCAGTTTCATCTTACCAATTACAGAACAAAGCAATGAAGATGAATTGTTTTCAACACTGAGTACCATCACCGATGTGTTTGCCGTTCAATGGTACCCGCTGAATACTTCATTGGCAGACAAAGGTGTGGACTTGGGTTCGCCCAAAGTGCAAAAACTGGAAACACCCAAAGTTATGATGATGGTAGGTATGGGCGTGGATGCCTATCAAGCTGGAAGCCTATGGCATTTATTCGATACACAAGTGTATATGCCTATTACTAAAGTTCGCTTGTCACACATTAATCAGGTAGACCTACATGATTACACCCACATCATCATGCCTAGTGGCAATTACAAATCCGCACTGAATGACAAAATCACCAAAAAACTGGATACATGGGTGAAAGGTGGTGGTCATTTGATTGCATTACAAAAAGCAGCGAACTGGGTTGAGAAAAACCTACAAAGTGGTGACAAACAGGGTTCTAAAAAGTCAGCGAAGACCAAGGAAGAAAAACAAACCCAAAAAGACCAAAGTACAGAGCGTAAAGCTTATGGCGATTATGAAACGGATTATGCTGAAAAAGTGCTGGGTGGAGCGATCATTGCCGCAGATGCTGATTTAACCCACCCATTGGCCTTTGGTACTCATTTATCTACTCAGCATGTATTGATGAAAGGCAATGCTGTTTTAGCCAAACCTGAAGTAAAAAGCAAAACGTTTTATAACGTGCCTTTACAGGTATCAAAGCAGCTTAAAGCAGCTGGCTACATTTCAGAATATTGGGCAGAAAAACTGGAAGACGCTCCTCTTGTTTTGGCACAGAAATCAGGTCGAGGCAGCATCATCAAATTTGGATTCAACCCCAATTTTCGTGCTTTTTGGTATGGTACACAAAGGTGGATCATCAACTCGATATTCTTAGCAGACTTGATCAGAAAGACTCAATAAGCACCAGAAGATAATGCCAAAGAAATGCCCCGAAAACAAACAAAAAAAATCCCAAATTTGAGGTTTGGGATTAAGAGGTATAAACCGAATGTTTGAGAAATCGGTTATAGGGCACATTTGATAATTAAAACAATAACATACAGAATATTCTTAATGCAAGTTTTAAATTAACTATTTTAACATATTTTTTAAATAAATTGCGTAAGTTATTGAAATACAAGTTTATTTATTTTTTTGTTAAGTAAGCTGTTTTAAAGCCACCAAAGACCATTGTTAACCTTTCTTGATTTTGGTTTGTTTTTGCAACTGCTGAGTTTAAAGAATACTATTGACCCAAATGAGCAAACACCCAAATAACACCAAGCAAGTTTTAAAAGGAAGGCCCAAGAGCATGGCTTTCTACTTCGGACGAGCTACGGCATTCAAGCAGGGCTTCTTACCTTTCAGGTAAACCGCCATGCCCTCATTGCCTGAGCTGGTCGAGCCGATCATCGGCTCTCCTTATTAGAACCAATGAAAATTATCTTGGTTGGTGGGCTCAAACCCACCAACTGCATTGGTTTATACAATTCCTCTGGTATTTCTAATCGTATATTTTGAACTCAGTAACCAGCTGCGTGGCCGTCTTTACGTGATTCTGAGGCACCCCAATAAACACCATTTTCAGCCCGTTTGATGGCTTGGTAACCACCATAAGGCCCATTGGCAAATTGAATCCTGTGTCCCAGGCGCATCAAAGCGCGTATGGTGCTGTAGGAAAAACCAGTTTCTAAATTCAAAATACCCCCGTCAGCCATCACTTCATCGGTCGGCTCAGATGAGCCGGTGTGATGAATCCTTGGTGCATCTCCGGCTGCTTGAATGTCCATACCGAAATCTATCATGTTAATGATAATTTGTGCGTGTCCTTGTGGTTGCATGGCACCGCCCATCAAACCAAAACTCATCCATGGCTTGCCATCCCTGGTTACAAAAGCGGGAATGATGGTGTGAAAAGGTCTTTTACCACCTTCAAACACATTGAAATGTCCTTCTTGCAAAGAAAACATTTCACCTCGGTCTTGTAAGATAAAACCCAGCCCAGGTGGTGTCATACCAGAGCCCATACCACGGTAATTGCTTTGTATCAAAGAAACCATGTTGCCATCTTTGTCAGCAGTGGTTAGATAAATGGTATCACCATGATCCAAAGCAGGGTTGCCTGCTGGATAATGCTTGCCGGCTTTTTTAAGGTTTATTAACTGTGCACGTTTTTTTGCATATGCTTTTGAAATCAGTTTTTGTACTGGAATTTTATTGTAGGCAGGATCTGCGTAGTATTTTGCTCGGTCTTCGAAAACCACCTTCTTCGCCTCTGTGAATAGGTGTACATACTCGGCCGAATCATGGTTCATCTTAGCAACATCGTGTTGCTCCATGATATTTAATATCTGCAAAGCCGCAATACCTTGACCATTTGGTGGTAACTCCCAAACATCGTAACCTCGGTAATTGGTGCTGACTGGATCAACCCATTCACCTTGGTGAGAGGCTAAATCCTCATAACTTAAAAAACCGTTATTGGCTTGCATATAATTTGCAATGGTATGTGCTATTTCTCCCTCGTAAAATGCTTCCCGGCCACCTTCTGCAATGGTTCTGAGGGTATTGGCTAAATTTGGGTTGCGCCAAATTTCACCTTCTTTCGGTGCTTGGCCGTTGGTTGTGAACTGTTCGCTGAAGCCAGGCCATTTACTTAAAATAGGGACAGAGCGGTTCCAGTAATAGGCAATCAATTGTGAGACAGGGAAGCCTTTGTTGGCATAGTCTATGGTCGGTTGTAGTATTTGTTTCATAGGTAATTTGCCAAATTTTTGATGTAGCATAAACCAACCATCTACTGCGCCAGGCACTGAAACTGGTAAGGGTCCATGCGATGGAATTTTGTCATGACCATTGTCTTTAAACCATTTCAGAGACAAGGATTTTGGTGAACGGCCAGAACCATTTAAGCCATAGAGCTTTTCATTTTTGGCATCCCAAACGATGGCGAATATGTCACCTCCAATGCCATTTCCCGTTGGCTCAACCAAGCCCAGCATCGCATTGGCTGCAATTGCGGCATCTATGGCGTTACCGCCTTGACGCATCACATCCAAAGCCACTTGTGTGGCCAACGGTTGGGACGTAGCTGCCATTGCTTCAGTTGCTAAAACTGGTGAGCGGGTGGCAAATTCAAAGCCAGTCACTCGATCAGCACTGTAGCTGGCTGTGGTCAGAAAAAATGCGACCAGGAATATTGATGATTTTTGGATTTTAATTTGGATCATGGTAGTAGCTGTTACTTTTGCTCATCTGAATCGTAGAGATTATAATCTATCTTTTAATTGATGGTGTAAACATGGCCAGCCAAAACTACAGTAAAGAAGGTCTTTTGAATTTTCTGAAGGAATCAGCCGTATCTGGCATCATGAATCCCGGAGTAGCCAGAAGTCGCAAAACCGCGGCTGAAAAACTATTGGGTCACCTCACTGCAGAAGAACGGATTAACTTGCGTCAATTGGATGTGGATGAACTGTGTTCACGCATTCATAAACTCGAAGATTCATCCATCAGAGAAGAAGCCATTAATCTTTACAATGCGCGTTTAAAATCAGCCTTGGATGACTATTTCAACTACCTCAAATCTCCAGAAACTTTTACTTCAACCGGAAGTAATTTAGCACCAGTTAAACAGGTACAAAAGCGCGACCAAGAAGAACAAAAAGCACTGGAATCAATTGCGCTGCATCATGCCGGCACTCAAGATGACATCATCCCGATTCCATTGCGAGAAGGTTTAATTGTTTACTTACAGGGGCTGCCTTTAAACCTGACCCAAGCAGAGGCTAATAAGATAGTGAATGTAGTTAAAGCCTATGTCCAATATGAAGATGGAGCCAGTGATGAATAAATACCTGATGTACGCACCAATGGGGGTGTTTGGCTTGACGGCTTTTTTTCTGTTTCAGTACTTCATGCATCAAAACGTACCGTTTGCCTTTCGTGATAATCTGGTTCCTGAATTGATTGGTTTCTGTCTGGAAGGTTTTTTCTGGATTGGTTTGTTGTCATACTTTCAAAAATCTCGTGAAATGCAACGCAAAAAAGAGTTGTGGCTATCACTGCGTGGCTCACTGCGTAGTTTTTTATCCTACCTGGACATAGGTTTTCTCGACCAACATGCTGAACCTATGCCTTCGGTGGTGTTGGAAAAAGACCCTAAAATCATTCAGCGATTTATTGACCAGATTGAAAGCCAACAACTGGATTTAGAAAGCATGGTTTATTTAAAAAAAACCTGTATACACTCTTTGGCTTTGGTGCGAGACCTGGTGCCAGTGGCTGCCCAACTCAGTGCCAACCACATGCGCTGGTGGATAGCAATTACTGACTCCATGCGTCATTTAGCTGATTCCAATGACCGGCCTCAAATCGAAAAAAACACCTTGTTGCTATTAAAAAACGTGCAAGAATTCGACGCCTTGGAATATTGAAGCGTATCCTTGGTCAATAAAATCACAACTGCCTCTTATTACTCCCTCAAGGCATTTGATGGTTTATCGGCTTTGGATGCCGTTAATTTTCAAAACAAGTTTGCACCGCACTACCATGAAACTTTTCAATTAACCTGGAATCGATCTGGTTTGTTTGAGAATCACATCAATCACAAAACATTAAGGTCTTGGCCCGATAGCATGGCGTACTTAATACTGATCCAGCTGTGAACAGCAGGTCTGGATCTGCAAAAACCTCCACATACATGCCATTAGCCAAAGCTGGGGCACAGTGGAGAGCCGATGATCGACTCGACCAGCGCAGGCAATGAGCGC
Source organism: Marinicella sp. (assembly GCA_028284365.1). GTDB lineage: Bacteria > Pseudomonadota > Gammaproteobacteria > Xanthomonadales > Marinicellaceae > Marinicella. The sequence goes on along the minus strand of JANQRW010000047.1, from coordinate 11,867 downwards.
ATGGCGGTTTACCTGAAAGGTAAGAAGCCCTGCTTGAATGCCGTGGCTCGTCCGAGGTTATAATATAGACTGTGGCTAAGTATTAAATTCAACTTATGAAAGCGAGATAACTTAGGAGTTTCTAATGATCTTTAATAATGAATATCTGGATAAGAAACCAAAATTTCAAAATCAGCACCCACTTTTCGACCTTGTGAATGGTGCAGCATATGTGGTTGTTGCCATTTTTTTAATGGCCTATATCGTGTATAGAATCACTAAAAATTCTGTACCTCAAGTTGAGTCATTACTTACAAACTATTCTTATGGATTGTATTCAGCCATTTTGATATTAGTGATAAGCCATCTCATTTCAACTATTTTGAGAAAGTTAGAAATTAAACATTACAAATCATTTAATGCAGATGAAAAACTAGAATTCTTTAAAAATGAGTCAGTGAATGTGAAGAAGTTAGTTGCGAATGATATCAAGGAAAACGGATATTTTTCAGCATATGGTTATTGGTTAGCTATGGATATCATTAATATCGATGATGCTGAAAAGCTTTCAAATGAAGAAATCAATCTCAATAATAAGTTATCCGAAAAGTACCCAGACTATTTCAATAAAGTAGATCAGTAAATACACTTTACTTTAAATAACAGTTGTCAAAATAAGCAATTAACGCATTTCAATCACTGCCCCAGGACTGAAAATTAAGCCCTTTTGAATTCCTATAGTATCTACATCTTTTGCAGCTTGATTAAGCAATCAAAATCGTGAGTGTTAGGTTAACCTAGCTCTAATTCATACAAACATATTCAAAAAATCTCCTTTTGATTTACAAATAATAGATATTTTGTCAACTTTTTATTGACCTAATGTTGCATGTTTGATATATTTGTCAACATAAGATTTACATATATAAATTAATATGCAATCTATAAATTAACAAAACAGGAGATTATTATGCTATCTACACCTATTACATACGCACTGAGAGTCTTTACCAGACTTTACCCAACACAAAAACCATTGGTTTTTTCTGGTGTTGGTTCTACGCAAAAATTAGCCAACCTCATGGTTGCAGCTGGACAATCAAAACCATTACTGATTACAGACAATTTTTTGTTAACCAGTGGTATGCTGGATGAGACCATCGCACATTTAAAAGACAAAGGTTGTGAAGTCATTGTTTTTGATGACATTGTCCCAAACCCAACTTTTCAACATGTAGAAAAAGCCATCAAAGCCACAAAGCAAAACTCATGTGACAGTATTTTTGCTATCGGCGGCGGCTCAGTTATTGATGTTGCAAAAGTCGTAGCAGCAGCTGTTACCAACGATAAAAGCTTGCACAAATTAACCGGCCTGTTAAAGGTAAAAACACCACCATTACCCCTGTACATCACACCAACCACATCAGGTACTGGTTCAGAAGTTACCAATGCGGCAGTGATTTCAGACACTGAAACACACAAAAAGAAATTTTTTGTTGATTCTCAGTACTTGCCCATTGCAGCTGCCTTGGATCCCGAGCTGTTGAAATCATTGCCAGCGCACATCACTGCTGCCGTGGGTATGGATGCATTGACCCATGCCATCGAAGCTTTTACATCAAAAGTGAACTCAGCAGAGGTGGACCGTGATGCTGCACTTGCGATCAAACTACTCTTTGATCATTTACCTAAAGTATGTGCTGATGGAAATGATTTGCATGCCCGTGAAACCGTTGCTCAAGCATCATTCTTGGCAGGATATTCATTTTCTAAGTCTAGCTTGGGTTATGTCCATGCCATTTCACATCAAATCAGTGCACACTATAACACCCCTCATGGCTTGGCCAATGCAGTCATCTTACCCAGGGTTTTGGAATTCAACAAAGTGACATCTGCAAAACGTTTGGCCAAACTTGAGTTGATGCTTAGTGGTAAACAAGAATCCAAAGACATTCAAACGTTGGCTGAAAACTTCCTTGGTCGAGTCAACGACTTGGCCAAAACTATCGGCATTCCATCGAGCTTGCCAGAGATAAAGCAAAGTGATTTTAAAAAAATCACAAAAGATGCTTTGGCTGAAGCGCGTGCATCTTATGCCGTTCCAAAAGTAATGAGACGAAAAGATGTGGAGGCCATTTTGAACTCAGTATCGAACGAACAAACTGCTTGATGAAGGATTCATAAAAATGTTCAAGACAACAAAAAACGAAAACTCAAACGCCAAAGGTGTTTTGACAACATTTTCCAAATATGGCTTTCAAAAAACTTCCATGGAAAACATTGCCCACACCATCGGCCTTTCGAGACAGTCAATCTACAATAAGTTTGGCTCAAAAGAGCAATGCTATGAGTGGACGATCAACACTTACCTGAATGGTATGTATAACCGGGTTTTCACCATCTTAAACAATGACGAATTGTCTATGAAATATACTTTAATTCGGGTATTCGACATCGTTATTGGTGAAGCCATTGAAATTGTGAGCCAGGCCCATGGAACTGAAATTTTAGATGACGTTCTGCGAATGACCAACAATTCCGACGAAGACTGGCCATTGAGGTTTCGAACCAGACTGGCTGACTTCCTGGAAAGACACAACTATGTATCAAGCAACAATGCAAATGTGATGGCTTTTGCTTTAATTTCAGTTGGCAAAGGACTGTTACTCGAACAAACATCCAGAACACAGTTTGTTGAAGACATGACACTCATTATCGATTGTCTCATCAAGCATAAAGAATAACCATTTTTTCATTTTAAACAGAACATCAACAGAGAAATATCATGAACACAGTAATCAATATTGAAACAGACAACAACACTTCAAAAGCTCAGTTACAAGCTGACTTCGAAGCTATGAGGACGCTTTATAACAAGAAACCAGCTCCAAGTTATGAGGATCGAAAAGCTGTATTACAAACATTGAAAAAATCATTGATCGTCAATGAACAAAACATCTACCAAGCATTAAAAAAAGACTATGGCTACCGCAGCGAATTTGACACTTTGATTGCTGATGTTTTACCCAGTGTGGCTGGCATCAATTACGCTTTGAAAAAGTTGAAAAAATGGATGAAACCATCCAAACGTCACTCTGGATTGATGCTTGTACCCTCCAAAGTCAAAGTGCACTATCAGCCATTGGGGGTTGTCGGTGTCATCACGCCTTGGAACTTTCCTGTGTTCCTTGCTCTGGGCCCTGCTATCCAAGCATTGGCAGCCGGCAATCGCGTGATGATCAAAATGAGCGAATTTACTCCCAATGCCAACAAAGCATTGCGTCAAGTTGTGGAGCCAATTTCAAGTCACGTCATCATCGTAGAAGGTGAAGCTAAAACTGGCGCGGCATTCTCAGCATTGCCATTTGACCACTTAATCTTCACTGGCTCTACCAATGTTGGCAAACTGGTGGCACGAGCGGCTGCTGACAACTTGACTCCAATCACTTTGGAAATGGGTGGAAAGTCCCCAACCATCATTTCTAATGAAATCAATATGGATGTAGCAGTTGATGCGATAATCATTGGCAAATCAATCAATTCCGGCCAAATTTGTGTATCCCCAGATTATGTATTTGTTCCTGAACACCGTGAACAAGAATTCGTCGAAACATTCAAAAAGCGTTACGCCGAATACCACCTGCCAGGCAAAAACAAAAACATCCAAACCAATATCGTCACCAATCGTCAATTTGAACGATTGCAAGGCTTTTTGCAAGATGCTGAAGGAAAAGGGGCCATCATTCATCCCGTTAAAAAACATGAAGAAAAAGATGGTCGACGGATCTATCCCCACCTTGTCACCAATGTTGATGACAACATGAAAGTGATGCAAGAAGAAATCTTTGGCTCCATCTTGCCAGTCAAAACATACAAGCGCATTGACGAAGTGATCAAGTACATCAATGAACGCCCCAGACCATTGGCCCTTTACATCATGGCTACAGACAAAGGTTTAATCAATAACCTGTTGCAAAATACTCACAGTGGCGGGGTATCAATCAATGACACAGCCATGCATGTGGCTGCTGATGACGCCCCTTTTGGCGGTATCGGAAATTCAGGCATGGGCCATTATCATGGTCACGAAGGATTTTTGACTTTTTCAAAAGCCAAAACTGTACTGTATTCAAAAGCTTGGTTGCCCAAAAACAGCTTCATTTTGAAAAACCGTGACTTTGTATTCAAAGCATTGCGCAGATTTTTATTAAAATAATTTTTATTTAGGAAAGCTGCTCAGCAGCTTTCCTTAGGCATAGATCAAGATCAATCGGATTGAACTTGAATGACACTTTTTAAAATGACGGTCATGTGCTCAAGAAATTCTTCTCTGTGAGACTCCTCAAGTAGTAAACCTTTTCCTGCTGAAATCAATCCAAAAGCCATACCTTCGGCCCTCTCTTTTGGCGCAAATTCATATCTGACTAAAAAGCCTGCGAGCCTGGCTCTGAATCTTAATGGCCAATCCTCTGGCGAAGAGTATGTTGTTTTCAACGAGTCCCTTAAGATCTCTGCACCATGTGAGTTGCTAACAATACCCACAGCCTCACCAATGAAAATATCAAAAACACTTATCAATGTTTGTAATGGCGGATTTTCATCGCTTTCTAGTGCAGAAAAGATCTGAGCATACATCCCTGCAAGATACGTATTTAATGTTCACTGATAACATTTTTCTTTAGAGCCAAACTTCTTGTAAATGGACTGACGTGTAACCCCCACTGCGCTACCGATATCTTCCATTGATGTCTTTTTAAACCCATATTGGGCAAATGTAAGCATCAAGTCTTTTGCCTTGTTATGTTCATCATTGACTTTTGTATTATTCAGCATGAATTATTTCCTAAACTTTTGTATTAAGATGATGGCAACACCTAACCCTATCTATTTCAGGATTGACTCACTCAACAGGATGAAATCCATTTTCTTACGACTTTATCTAGATGAGTCAACCATTCCTTGTCAAATTATAACCTATATGTAACAGGTCTAATAATCACTTTGATCGAAGATTTAAATAATAAAATGACATTTGTAACTTCTAAACAAGTCTATTCCGCTCAAAAATAGACACACTAAAAATCGAAATAAAATATGTCTAGAATTAATTTAATGCAAATTAGCTTTTACATGTTGGTATTTTGCCAAAGTGCCTTTGCGAGTGAGGATTTAATAAAAAAAGTTACCCAACATTTTCAAGTCGGAAATTTCCAAGAAATTTTTAACTTAAAAAGCCAAATTAATTTGCCAAAGTCTCCATATGAAACTGCTTACATACACTACAGACTTGCCTTTAACACCCTGAAAAAAGGTAAAAAAGAAGATACTGTCAAACTACTAACTGCTGCTGAAAAAGCCCTAAAGACGATTCAAAATCCAAAATCAAGAGACTTCAGCTTGCTGGCATCAGTATATTCGCTTTGGGCAGGCACAGGAGCTCTTAATGGTCCTGTTTATGGAGCTAAGTCTTCAAAAGCCATTAAGCAGGCTGAAAAACTAGACCCCCAAAATCCCCAAGTATTTTTAGTAAAAGGGGTTAGTGCTTATCATACCCCGATGCTGTTTGGTGGTAGTAATAAAACTGCAGCTAAATATCTAGATAAAGCTATAAATTTGTATCGTTCTTCTGATTTAAATGTTGTTTATTCGTGGGGAAATGCAGAATCATTGATTTGGCGGGCTATCATTAATCTTAAAGATGATAACAACATAGCTGCGGAAAGACTGATTTTACAGGTGCTTGAAAAAAATCCAAAGCATCAGTGGGCCAAAGAAATTTGGCTTGAAATTAAAAAACAATAGGAAAATTTATGGAATTTTATAACGACCTTGGCCCGTTACATACATTCAGTGCTACAGCGGCACTTGTTCTAGGTACTGCACTGATGTTTACTCAGAAAGGCTCAAACATTCATATTAAAATTGGAAGAGGATATGTGCTTTGTATGTTAATCACTTTGAGTACAGCATTTATGATATATGATTTATTTGGTTCATGGGGAATTTTTCATTGGGCTGCAGTTATTGGCTGTTTTTCTCTGACAGTGGGCTACTTGTCTGTGCGTCTTAAAAAGCCCCAAAAAAAATGGTATAAGAATCATCATCAATACATGAAGTGGTCCTATGTTGGTTTATTAGCCGCTGCTTTTTCCGAACTCAGTGTCCGGGTTCCTTTGATTTATCCAGAAATTGAAAACTGGATCCCACTGAGTTTTTTCTGGGTAGCAACAACCAGCGCATCATTTATAGTATGTTTAATTGGAGCTTATTTTATTTATGGAAAAAGGTACAACAAAGAACTCTAGACCTGATTTTTTTAACAAATTTCCTAAACAAGATTTTCTTTATTTTTTTTATCTAGGATTCTATTTCGTAAAATACGGTTATCAACCTTTTACAGCTCATGAACTAGTCACTGATTTATTGCTTTTGTCTCTATTTATACTGTGTTTTATTTACAGTTATAAATTTAACAAGCTAAAAAGCTTATTTCTGATATTTATGCTAGGTATTGCTGTATTTAGTATTTTAAATAAAAACTATGGATCCACTGTACTATTTGTTTTTTTTGCGGTAGCTGCATGTGAAAATCTAAAAAAATTACCATATATAATTTCGCTGGCTATTTTGATAGCCATATTATTGATTTTGAATCTTTATTTTTCCATTTCGATCTTCTGGATCACTTTCACCTTTTTTATTCTTTTTATAGTCTTAATGAGGATATATTATGAAAAGGAAAGATCTAAGCACAGAGCAGAAATAAAAAAACAAAGTTTGGTTGAAGTTCAATTAATTGAAAGAAATAGAATCAGTGCAGATTTACATGATGCACTTGGGGTGAAGCTTTCTACTGCAGTATTGTTGAGTCAATTAGGTTACAGACAAAGCAATGATAATCATAGAGAAAAACTATTCCGACAACTGGAAGATTTATCAAGAGATTCACTGGATCAAATCAGATTAGTCATCAATAACTCACAAAATATATCTTTTCATGATGAGATTGAAAAACTCAGAAAAGTTTTACTTTTGGCTAATATCGACGCGATTATTGATGTTAAATGCGAAAAAATTTATTCTGAAAACCACCGAAAAAACCTGGTATATATCATCAATGAGGTGGTCACAAACATGGTCAAGCACTCCGATGGTAAAAAGTGTCGTATCAGTTTATTGCCTAAAGGACAAAAAGTGAATCTTATTATCAAATGTGAGGGCAGTGTGCATATTGATAGTACAAAAGGCAATGGGATCAAAAATATAAAATCCAGGGCGCAGGAAATGAATGGAAACCTACAGATTTCAACAGTCAACGGATTTAAGCTGGAATTGGATTTTAAGCCGTGAAAATTCCTGTTGTTTTAATCGATGATCAAGTTACGATCCTGAATGCAATGGAAATTCTTTTGAACCAATCTGAATCTGTTCAAGTTAAGGCATCGTTTGAATCATCCTGTGATGCCTTAAAATATAATTATGATGACGTAGACATTATAATCTGCGATGTTGAAATTCCTGAAATTTCAGGGTTTCAATTAATTGAACAAGTTTCATTAAAGTATCCACATATAAGCATCATCATGCTAACAACATTTGCCAAGCCTGGTTATTTTGAGCGAGCCTTGGATTTGAATGTAAGAGGATATTTGACCAAAGACATGTCAATTGATCATTTAGTAAAATCAATTATTAAAGTTGCTAATGGTCAATTGGTTTATTCAGAAAAACTTCGCTTCGAAAGCAAAATAAATCCAAACCCATTGACTATGAAAGATATAAGAGTATTAGAATTGGTGAAGTTAGGTTTAAGCAACAAACAGATAGCAAAAAAACTAAGTTTATCAAACGGAACGGTCAGAAATCATCTTTCAGTTATTATGGAAAAACTACATGTAAACAGTCGCTTAAATGCTGTAAACAAAGCCAGTAGTTATGGCTGGCTTCCTCCTGGTGAATAAAATTATGCTGTCCATTAAAACGCATCTTATTTTAATCCGGTCGAATATGTAGAAAATTCAAGTGGTGCACATGGAGGATTGATACCATTTTCACTGTTTCCAGTTCTTGATCAAACATTTTCAAAATCTACTCTTGGAAGTGTAATCAAGCGGTAATGGTAATCAAGGACAGTCATCGAATAAGGAACAAAAGTGATGGATTTGGCACAGGTTTTGAAGCCAAAACAGGCTTAATTTACGGATTATGCAGTTTGTGTTGAAGTTGGTTTGAAAGGGTTTTGTAGAACTAATGTCTTTGTTGAGGTCAAAAAGGAGCGACCTTAATTTAAGATTTGGTTTCACAGTGTTTTCACCTCGCTCATAGATTAGAAACTTCCCATCAGGACTCACGAGTTGATATTCAGTAACGGATTCGAAAACTGACTACAAACAACATCCAATAAAATGACAGGTTATTCGAAAGTTAGTAGGTTGGCACTGAGCAAAGCGAAGCCTAACAACATGCACAAACATAATTTATTTCAAGATTTTTTCCACGAAAGGACATGATGCCATTAAAGGAAAATACATGGTGTCAATAACCTGAGTGACTCCCTTAATTTTGTAAGGCCAAGTCTACTAATAATTTAGCTGCTTTTTTTGCTTCTATGGCACTGTCAGGTGTTCCCGAGACTTGTGCAGTTACAATAGAACCTTCCAATAATATAGCCAAAGAAGTTGCAATAGATTCGGTATCTTTGATCCCAGCATCCTCGGCCAATTGGGCAATGTACTTGCGCATCAAGCTTTTAAACTCCTGGCAAACATTTCTTATTGATGAATCTGGTTCTGAATACTCGCCAATGGCATTGATAAACATACACCCATAAAACTTCTTATCAGAGAACCAATGATGAGCCACATCAAATATACCAAGCAGTCTTTCATACGGGTCTTCATGAAAAGCTTTGACTGCATTCATGAATTCATTTCTAAACAAACCATCATGATGTTTTAGAGCAGCAAGTATCAATTCATTTTTAGAATGAAAGTGGTGATACATGGTTTTCTTCGTTACTCCTGCTTCTCGAGAAATCCAGTCTATTCCAACTCCGTGATAGCCATGAGCTGAAAATAGTTTTATGGCTGTATCAACCAACTGCTGTCTTTTTTTTGACATGAATATATACCGATATGTTTATTTAAGTTTATCTTAAATCATACATAATTTAATAGCAATAATGGTGTTTATTTTTAAAGAATTAATCAAATAAGTTCTTGACTCAGTAAACTGATCTGTGTACCATATGCTCAACACTAAACAGATCAGTATACTTTTTTAATTTAACAGGAGACACTTTATGCAAAACATAGGTCGATTAGATACCAATAACGCTGGCCAAGCCCAACCTTTGATTGATGCAGTACAAAAACAAATGGGAACGGTTCCTCATATTTTTGCCACCATGGCAAATTCGCCTGCAGTACTAGAAGGCTATTTAGCATTTAACGGTGCTTTAGCATCTGGCACCCTAAGTACCGCGGTAAAAGAACAAATTGCTTTGGCTGTTGCTGGTCAAAATGAATGCGATTATTGTGCTTCAGCACATACTTATCTGGCACAACATGCCGGTGTAAGCAAGTCCGAAATCAGACAAAACCTAGAGGCCAAGTCATTGGATCCAAAAACCTCAGTCATTCTCAGTTACGTCAAAGAAGTGGTATCTAAAAAAGGATTGATTGATCCTTTGTCTACTGATTCTTTGCGAGAAGCAGGTGTAAGTGATGCAGAAATAGTAGAGATTATTGCTCATATTGGGATGAATATTTTTACAAATTACTTTAACCACATAGCTGGAACGGAAATTGACTTTCCTGTCGTAAATGTCAAAGCCGCTTAATTAACAATTTAACTATCTTTTATTTTTAACAACACGAGAAAAATCATGAAAAACTTTAAATCTTTATTTTTGGCGGGCGCGTTTTTTACTTTATTCAGTTTAAGTGCAAATGCAGATTATGTCACTAACAGTACAGTTGGCGCTGGAGGCTACGACCTGGTTTCATACCAAACAGATAAAAAACCGCTGCCCGGCAATGGAAATTTTGTTGCAACCATAGATCAGGTAAATTACATTTTTGCCAACCAAGAGAACTTAGATACTTTCAATAAAAACCCAAAAAAATATATGCCTCAGTATGGCGGATATTGCGCTTTTGGGGCATCAGTAGGCAAGAAATTCATTGGCGACCCAAATGTTTGGGAAGTTGTTGATGGTAAGTTGTATTTCAACTTGGATAATGGCATCAAAGCCACATGGGTAAAAGACATTCCCGGCAACATCAAGAAAGCCAATAAAAACTGGAAAAAAATCAAAAATAAACCAGCAGCATCTTTATAAACAAATAGCCAGTGAGAGCGGAGTGATATTTACCCTTGTATTGCTTCGTTTTTTTTTGCACCAAAAAATATTAACTAACACAATATAAATAGGAGTACATCATGTCATCAATAGATAAAACAGTGACTATTTGGTCAGCTTTAACTGCCCGTTTAAATGCAGGTGGTCAATGGATTCCACCTCTTTTTCTCAGACTTATCCTGTTTTGGGAGTTTTGGGAATCTGGTATCATAAAACTCGAAGGTTCAAATTGGTTTGCTCATATACATGATGATTTTCCATTTCCTTTTAATGCAATTCCAGTTGAAGTGTCATGGTTTTTAGCCACATGGAGTGAGTTGATTTTTGCTGTCTTTTTACTGTTGGGGTTTACTACTCGTTTATCATCGGTGGTCTTGCTTATTTTAACAGCAGTGGCAACTGCAGCTGTACATTGGCCAGCCGATTGGGGCTCCTTAACTGAACTTTGGAGGGGTTATGCGATTTCAGATAAAGGTTTTGGTAATTTTAAACTGCCCTTGTTATATATTTTGATGCTCTTCCCATTGATCTTTTCAGGTGCTGGGAAATTGAGTGTTGATCACTATTTAACAAATCAATTTACAGGTACCACTTCAAATAATGTTATTTCAGATTCTTTATCTAAGGGTTTGGTGCTGATAGTCATGGGGCTTCCATTGGTCTTTCTCATACCAGTTTTAGGTGTATTGCTCCTATTAGCAGGAATGGGATTGGTTGTATTGAAAACGCTTCAAGGGTAATGGCCACAATGAAAAAGTCCATTGTTCTCATGATGATTTTGTTTTCCTTTGCCTCATATTCAGAGAAACATCAAAGCTTGAATAAACCAGAGTCATTTATCAACATTGAATATGGAAAGATTGCTGTTTTCGATAGCAAATTCAGAAATAGCACCTATGGAATAGAGTATCAAAACAGAAGTACCATTGGTTGGAATTTAGATAACATCTTTGGCGCGTTAGTCAGCCAAAGGCATAACAAGTATCTATATTATGGCCTTAATCGGGATTGGTATATAAAAGAGCCATTTATTCTAAGCACCAGTGTCAGCATTGGATTGTTTGACAACAACAAATTGCTTGATCTTGGTCATACTGTTGAATTTCGATCAAAATTAACAATTGCTTATGAGTTAAATAACTTTCATAGGTTTGGTGTTTCAATCTCTCATTTGTCAAATAGCAAATTATCGAACAAAAACCCTGGTACAGAGATGTTAGGCTTGAACTATTATTTTGCACTAAAATAATCTCAATGGAGAACCAATGACCCACTCCACCAGCGCAGGCGATGAAAGCAAGTCGGTTTGCCTGTAAGGCAATAAGACTTGCTTGAGTGCCATAGCGCGTGCAGGCGATGAAAGTAAGTCGGTTTGCCTGTAAGGCAATAAGACTTGCTTGAGTGCAGTTGCCTTAACGGAGAAAGTCCAACCTTGTATATTAAGTCCATAAAGCCAAATACATCAATCAGATTAACTCTATTTATCCGAATGGCTTTATCATTGAGCAGGCATTATCGGGAAGGC
>JANQRW010000078.1 GCA_028284365.1 Marinicella sp. | reverse complement strand
TCGCTGCAGTCAAGGTAGTCTTACCATGGTCAACGTGACCAATTGTGCCCACGTTTACATGGGGCTTCGTGCGTTCAAATTTTTCTTTTGACATTGTTGCTACTCCAAAAAAAGCTAAGTAGTTAAAAAAAGTTAGTAGTGGTGCCCATAACTGGAGTCGAACCAGTGACCTCTTCCCTACCAAGAAAGTGCTCTACCGACTGAGCTATATGGGCAATACAATGGAGCGGGTGATGGGAATCGAACCCACGTATTTAGCTTGGAAGGCTAATGTTCTACCATTGAACTACACCCGCTCAACCATGACCTGAAAACTACTTAATCAGATCATTTAAAATGGTGGAGGGAGGAGGATTCGAACCTCCGAAGTTAAAAACAGCAGATTTACAGTCTGCCCCCGTTGGCCGCTTGGGTATCCCTCCAACGAGCAAAGCACGGCATTTTCGTAGAATACGCCTTGAATGTCAATATAAAAAGTCAGTAATTTTAATGCCTTAAAATACAGCCATTCCTGCTACCGAGCGAGCAGCGAATTATAGGCATTTGTTGAAAAAAAACAATCACTAATTTCAATAAAATCAGCAAGCATTAAAGTTGTATAAAAAAGTCACACTGCACAAGCACACCAATTCCATATAAAATAGCACACCTCATCCATTTCAGAGAATGACTTTGAACTCTAAAACCAAGTTGATTTTATGGCTCTTAATCGCTACATTTAGCCTCCAAGCTCAGATCAGTGATACCACCAAACAACAAAAAGCAAGCGCCATTACATTAGCGCCTCATTTAACTGAACTGGTGTTTTCTGCCGGCGGTGGGGATCTTTTGGTCGGAATCAGTGCTTACAGTGACTTTCCTCAAGCAGCCCTGGACAAACAAGTCATCGGCGATGCCTTCCATTTAAATCTGGAGCTGATCAAACAAATCAATCCCACTGTGATTTTTTATTGGCAAAATGGAACACCACAACAAACCATCAATAAGTTACGCGAGATGGAATTTAACTTGGTGGCAATTAAAACAGATCAATTGGCCGACATTCCCAAAGCCATAAAACAAATAGCTACAATTCTTAACACCCAGGCCGTTGAACAAACCAATAACTTTAATCCATCACTGGAAAAACTAAAATCCACCACAACCACCACAAAAACTGCCTTGATTCAAATATCAGACCAACCCATTTACACAGTAGACAGTAGCCACTGGATGAGTGAAGCCGCTGCTGTGTGCGGCCTAGAAAACATTTTCAAAGAGTTACCCACACCATCTGCTGCTGTTAATCTAGAATCTATCGTACTGAATAAGCCAGAAGTTCTGATCCGCATCGCACCTTTTACCAAAGACAAACAATTGGCTCAATGGGAAAGCATTCCAGCCGTTAAAAACCAACACATAGCTGTACTGGAAGCGGATCATTTCACTCGCCCTACATTAAGGATACTTAAAGCAATCCAATCTTTATGTAAACAAGCTAATGACTTCGGGAATGATTAATCCAATCGGTTCTCACCCAATAATTTCAAATTTTGGTCATACATCGCTTTGAGCAATAACTCGCCATCGTCTGACACTTTGAATGCTCCGTACTTGGCCTGATCAAATAATTTGGCATCGCCTTCCTGAAAGAAAAAAGCGTTGGTGGCGAATTGCACACGGTTGTCACGGATTCGGTATTGCATTTTCACCACATGCTGCTCAACACCACCATCATCAGATGTTGAATAAAAACTCCCAACCCCCTTATCATCAAGGGTGACCCAAACATAACCATCCAGATTCTCTTCAGCATCAGCACTTGCTTCGCGGTGTTGGTTTCTGATCTCATTGGCAATAGCAAAACGCAACCTCATGTAATCGCCCTGCATCAATGACCTTGGATCCACAGGTGCCAATTCCAAAAACACAGATTGGCCATTTGCCAATAAGCCTTCTTTTTCTACAATCGCGTGGTTGACGCCAACCAAAACCAAGGCCAAGGTCAATACAGCTGCTAACTTCTGCCATCTTGACAGTCCTGAAATTTCAGAACCCCCAACACTCTGGATTGGGCCCCTGTTTTTGTAAGCATACCTGACCAAAAAATACCCAATAACCAACACCAAACCAGCAGCCAGCAGTATCAATGACTTATTTAACAAAGTGGTATTTAATGAGTAATAGTACCAACTGACAAAGCCCAACAATGCCAATATACCCAACACCAACAAAAACTGATTACGTCGTGCAAAGCCAACCAACAACACCAAGACAGCGCTGCTCAAGCCCATCACCGGCAATGCTGTAAACAACAGTAACACTGCCGCCAGTATTGTCAGCTTACCTGTTTTTGAACTGTAACCAAGCCCTTGCTCTTGCATCATTCGATAAACAAAATATAACAACACCATTGAATTTAAGGTTGCAGCAATCAAATGCCCATTCAACATCAACCAATTTGGCTCGGTATACCTATACCAATACAAGGAAACCGTACCAAATCCATGCGGTATATTAAATTGCAACAAAGCCAGAGCTGAGGCATATGCAATGGGTTCATAGAACTTTTTCTCGGCTTGCCAACCAATTTTGTCCAACCACAACCAAACAAACAAAAATGCAAGCATCGCTGAACCCAAACCACTGTACATCAAAAAACCAAAAGCCCAGAATAATGCAATGGCGGCAAACCAAGCAGACAAGAAACGGTGCAGCCAATGGTCCACCAACCAAACCAAAGCAACTTGATACACTGCAACAATCATCACCCATTGTTGATTTTTAAAATCAAACAGTTGGAACAAACCAAAAGTGAACAGAAACTGACCCGTTAAACTGAATACCAAAACCAATTGCTCAAAGAAATCACTGTCGGGTTTTGATTTAAAATAAACATAACTGGAAAAGGTTATGACCAAGCCCATAATCATCAAAGCCACACCATTATCAAACAATCCAGCCACCCCAAAACCCAGAAAACCAATCAAGAAAATGGCCGCCAACCAACCAGCAAAACCTTGCATCGCTCTGACATACCATAGGTTGGCTTGCTTTTCATTGAATTCAGGCTGTTCACCACTGACTAAATCTGCTTGCTCCAACCGGTTCCACATGTGCTGCTGGCTCATGACTGTTCTCCTTGATTAAAAGCCTGATGAAGCTCTTTGATCCATTTGACTGTGTAAGCTGACATACCAATCAAGGTCATTGCCAATAACAGAAAGCCGCCAGCTTCTAAGCTTTTAAATAAGCTGTCGCCCAAAAACACCAACACAAAAAACATCACTGCCAGCGCCCATGCGGTTAACAACAATAAATCCTTTCGAACGAAACGATAGAAAGCAAAAGCACCTGCCATCACTGCCATGAAAATCAATAGATTCAAGGTGCGAAAATCCTCATCACCCCAAATCCAAATACCCTCCATACCCACAATACTCAGAATAAACAAAACAACCAAACCAATGACTTGCGCTGCCCAGCGGTGTTTTAAACCCATTTTTTCGAACCATGGATGTGAATCTTCACTTAACCATTCCAGCCAAAACAACAGCACCATGTTTAACATCAAAAACAACCAAATATTGCTGGCACCAAAAAACACCAAACCAAATAAAGACCGATTAATTTGCAGGTATAAAACCAATGACAAATTAAGCAATAACACAAAAACCACCCACAAGACCTCGGAGCGAGAAAACAACACCACAGGCAAAATCAAAACAGCCCAAGTCGCAAACAATTGCCAGGGGTCAGCACCAGTTTGGTAGGTTTGACCAAACAAGGCCAATAAAGCACCCACCAATAAAGTTACGACCAACAATAAACTTTGTTTAAACCATGGAGAGTTGGCTTTGAATAGATACAACAAGAAAACGCCTAACAAAGCCAATTGGGCCAACCCAAACTTAACCATGCGACTCATTTCATTCCAATTGTATGCAAAGAAAAAAATCACCCCAAAAGCCAATGACAACAAACCCATTAACAACAAGCTTTTACTCACAAACTGTAACCAAGCCGATCGACCAGGCCTTGCACCAGCCAGTTCCAAGGCTTGTTGGTATTTATCAGATTTGACTAAGCCTGCATTAATCCATGCATAAATCTTTTCATTCATTACAGTTCTCTTGTATTCAAATTTCAACTCGCCACATGATAATTCGTTTCGAGGTAGTAAAGTACTTATTCATAAAAAAAACAATTTAACAACACCAAAGTAGCAAAATAAAATACCTACTTCGTCAGAGAAGCAGTAATTTCACAAACCTTTAAAATATAGTAAACTCTCGCACACAATAAAAATACAGAGGGAATCCATGCCAATTAAACCTTTCCAAAAAACCGCACTTGTTGCTGCTCTGATGGTTGAAATAACAACCGCCCAAGCAGCAACCATTGAGGTTGACAACAGCAATTGCACTTTGGCCGATGCCATCACAGCCGCTAATAATGACACAGCAACTGGTGGCTGCAGCGCTGGCAGTGGTGATGATGTGATTAACTTACCCAATGACAGCACCATTTCATTAACTGAAGCACTGCCAGCCATCATCAACAACGTAACCATTAATGCCAATGGCTCGACTATTGAAAGAGACACCACTGAAACAACTCAGTTTAGTGTGATCACTGGCGGCAATTTGGCAACGCTGCCTACCATTGAAATAAATGACGCCACGATAAAAGGCGGCGCCTACCAATATAATAACGGAGGTGGAATCAATATCTTCTCAGGTAGTTTGTTGCTTAATAACTCTGTAGTTTCAAGCAACATTGGAGGCGGTGTAAGCGTGGTTAATGGCGAACTGTCAGAAATAAACAACTCTCAAATCACGAACAACATCACATCTTCAGACAGTTATGCCACATTTTATGGAGGAGGCTTATCTGTAAGTGATGGCAGTATGACGATTTCTAACACCACCATCAACAACAACAACTCAATGAACCCCAGTCCAGGAGGTGGTGGCATTTACATAACCAGTTTTTCTGGGCCTACAAACTTAACAATCATCAATTCAACCATTTCAAACAACACAGCAGAATCTAATGGTGGTGGCATCAATATAACAAAAGACAGTATGTTTGATGTTCAAGTTACCAAGTCAAATATTACAGTGGTAAAAAATTCAGCAGCTGATGGTGGCGGCATCTACAATAATGATGCAGTCATCAGTATTGGTTCATCAATCATATCGGGAAACACTGCCACCGGAACGGCTAACAGCATTTACTCACAAGATGCCAGCGTTGTAAGCAGTCAAAACAACCTGCTCGGACTCAACAGCAACGCTGGTCTATCTGGCGTTACCCAAGGATCCGGCGACATCATCCCCAGTAAAACCAACCTCAGCGACATAATTGATATAACATTGGCAGATAATGGCGGTAACACGCCAACCCATAATTTAGCGGTCGGCAGTCCTGCAATCGACGCCATTGCTGGCCCTTGTGATCAAGCCACCGACCAGGTGGGAAATGCCAGACCCGCCGATGGTGATGGCGATATGACAGCTGCTTGTGATATTGGTGCCGTAGAATTTCAACCAGGTAGCAATGACATTATTTTTGTTAACGGCTTCGAACCACCCAATTAATCAAACCACAACCCAAACCATAAAAAAGCCCGACTCCATGTTCGGGCTTTTTTATTTCATTGGTCATTATAGTTGATTAATCGCGTTCGGCAATCGGCCCAACTTTACGCGTATCTGGGCCAGTATAGTCTGCATTGGGCCTGATGATGCGATTGTTTTCACGTTGTTCCATCACGTGAGCAGTCCAGCCTGTCACACGAGACATCACAAAAATTGGTGTAAACAACTCTGTTGGAATACCCATAAAGTGGTACGCTGAGGCATGGAAAAAATCAGCATTAGGGAATAGTTTTTTCTCATCCCACATTTTCTTCTCTACGGCGCAACTGACAGGATACAAAACAGTGTCACCCACTTCTTCAGCCAATTTTTCAGACCAGCGCTTGATGATGGCATTGCGTGGATCACGTTCGGTATAAACCGCGTGACCAAAACCCATGATCAATTGTTTGGTGCGCAGCATTTCATCGATACCTGCTTTAGCCTCTTCGACATTGGAGAATTTTTCCAATAAAGCCATGGCCGCCTCATTGGCACCACCATGTAATGGCCCCCTCAAGGCGCCAACAGATGCTGTCACACAAGAATGTATATCTGACAAAGTTGAAGCAACCACACGACCGGTAAAAGTCGAAGCATTGAACTCATGCTCAGCATACAGAATCAAAGACACATCCATGACTCGAGCATGTAATTCGCTTGGTGCTTTACCATGTAACATTTCCAAGAAATGTGCACCCACACCATCAATATCAGATGCGGTTTCAATACGCACACCCTCATGTGCGAATTTATACCAATAACAAATAATAGATGGAAAAATCGCTACCAAACGATCAGCTTTATCCAGTTGTTGTGAAAAGTCCGTTTCACCTTCTACATTACCTAAAATAGAACAGCCTGTTCGCATCACGTCCATTGGGTGAGCATCCTTAGGAATCAACTCCAATGTTTTCTTTACCGCTTCAGGTAATTCACGTAATGAATTGATTTTATGCTTGTATGCATCTAATTCAGCTTGATTCGGTAATTTACCATGTAAAATCAAATAAGCCGTTTCATAAAAGCTGGCATTGGTTGCCAAATCATCGACATCATAACCACGGTAAGTCAGGCCTGCTCCAATTTTACCTACGGTACATAGTTTAGTTTCACCAGCACTTTGACCACGCAAACCTGCGCCGCCGGCTTTTTTTGCATTACCCATAATTATTTATCCTCTACTTGTTTTTCAGTTGAAAAAAGTTGATCTAATTTTTGTTCATAGCTGTGGTAGTCTAAGTGATTGTACAGCTCTTCTCTGGTTTGCATGATATCCAACACGTCTTTTTGATGTCCTTGTCCCAAAATGGATTGATACACAGTTTCGGCAGCACGGTTCATAGCACGATAAGCACTGCAACAATACAACACAATATCAACACCATGTGAACCAAGCTCATCACTGGTAAACAACGGCGTGTGCCCAAATTCCGTGATATTAGCCAGAATCGGTACTTTTACCGCATCTTTGAAGCGTTGGTACTGTTCCAAAGTTTTCATGGCCTCAGGAAAAATCATGTCAGCGCCAGCTTCAACACAAGCCACAGCACGTTCAATGGTCGCTTCTTCACCTTCAATGGCCAAAGCATCAGTTCTTGCCATAATCACAAAATTTTCATCTGTTCTGGCATCAACAGCGGCTTTGATTCGATCCACCATTTCTCCTTGGCTCACAACTTCTTTGTTGGGTCGATGGCCACAGCGTTTCTGTGCCACTTGATCTTCAATGTGCATCGCTGCTGCACCCGCTTTAATCACTGAACGCGTGGTTCTGGCAATGTTAAACGCGCCACCCCAGCCTGTATCAACATCAATTAACAATGGCAAATCACACACATCCGTGATGCGCCTGACATCTGTTAACACATCTTCCAATGATGAAATGCCTAAATCTGGCATGCCCAAAGAATTGGCAGCAACACCTCCTCCTGATAAATAAATTGCTTGATGACCTATATTTTTCGCCATTCTGGCAGTATAGGCATTGATTGTACCAACCACTTTTAAAGGTTGGTTATTAACGACTGCTTCACGGAATTTTTGACCCGCGCTGGTGATTGAATTGCTCATTTTGAATTATATTTTTGGCTTTACTGTAAAGCTTGGTAATACAGCTTTGAACACAAAGCATGGTTTTGATAAAAGGACTGAATTACCCCATTAATTTGGGCGTGCGCATTGTACCAAAATCAACACAAAATAGCCAGTTCCAAACTGAGTGAATTAGTTATCAAGCGCTCTGATTAGGTTATTGATACCACCTTGCAAAGCATACACGTCATAACCCAGTGTCGCCAGGGTAAATGCTGCCGAAGCACATCGCGAGCCTAAATTACTGCAAGTGATGATGGTTGAATCCAGATTGAGTTTATGGACATTTTTACGAATTTTATTAACAGGTATATTAAAACAACCCTGAATTGACTGCCTGGTGTATTCCTCTGGCTCTCTGACATCAATCAGTGTTGCACCAGCGGCAATTTGTTCCAAAGCAGATTGTGCTGTGATCCACCTGACCACATGTGCTTTCAACAACCTGGAAAACTTGGCAGCTGCCAACCTCATCAACAAGCCATCTGTTTTCATCCGAACCGAAGCGTTTCGAGGCTCTGAACTAACCAACGCCGACTCACCAAATAAGGTTCCATTGCCAACTTCTGCTACTTTTTTTTCACCATCAGCTATGGCCTGGTAGATATCAGCCACTCCACGGGCAATGATATAACAGTAATCTCCTGCTTCTCCTTCAGAAACCACTTCTTCACCTGCTTTGACTGTTACCGACTCAAGCTCATTAAACAGCTCTTCGATGTTGCCTTGTGGTAACATTTGCACCGAACGGCTTTTCAATATACCAACCACCCAAGCATAACTTTCATGACCTCGCAGCGGGCTATCAGGACTGACCTTGGTATAAACACTGTTCCAAACTTGCATATGATCCAGTAAATTTGAACTGATTTGAAACCCAGACATGGTTTTAGAAGTCACCACTGCATCCATGGTATTACTTTTATTGGCATCGCCTATGGGATATTTGGATGATATGGAGGTCGATTTTAAAACTTTTTCACGGCCTTTATCGGTGGTGATCTGAACGATGCCGTTAGTCAGGTATTTGGTGTTTTCTGCACGGCGATTGATTTCATAAAGCCTATCTCCTTGCATCTTTTCAAAAAACTCACACTCATCCAGTAACAACGGGTAAAACTTCATCTCAATTCTATTGAATGGGTAATACTGCTGTAGGTCTTCTGCCTTGATCATAGGTGATTCCAAATAATTCGCTTCTTAGAAATAATAACCGATTTAAAAAAATAACTCAAAATCAAAACCACAGTTATTGTAAGTGTTCTTGTTTTTTTATTAACTCGGATATAGTCAACGCAAACATCATGCTAAACTTTGACCTAATTATAAATTGATCTGCCATGGCTGAAACTTTTAAACACCTGCTCCACCCGAAATTCTTACACATGACCTTATTCGGATTTTCTGCAGGTATTCCTTACTTCCTGATTTTCTCATCATTGTCACTGTGGCTGGATCAGGTAGGCATTGAAAAATCTGCCATAACCTATTTCAGCTGGGCTGCTTTGGGTTATTCCTTCAAATTCTTGTGGTCACCGCTGGTTGATCGCCTTCCAATTCCTCTACTGACTGCAAAAATGGGGCAGCGGCGGAGTTGGCTAATTCTCATACAAATATTGGTCATTACAGCAATTTGTTGGATGGGTATGACTGATCCATCACAGGGCCATAATGCGCTCACTCGAATGGCACTTGCTGTCACTTTGTTGGGTTTTTCAGCAGCCACACAAGACATCCTGGTTGATGCCTGGCGCATCGAAGCATCCAACGAAAAAGACATCACCATGCTGTCGTCTGTTTACATTGTTGGTTATCGCATTGGCATGGTTACTTCAGGTGCTGGCGCTTTATTCATTGCTGACTATCTGGGCACCAGTATGGACAATTATCAATATTCAGCCTGGCAAACCAGTTATTTGATCATGGCCTGTTGTATGTTAGTTGGCTTGGTAACCACCTTGATCATTAAAGAACCGAAAAAACCAGACACACTGGCATACCAAACCAGTGATTACCTCGCGGTACTTATGATTTTTATTATCGCTGTTGCTACATTGATATTTTGTTATCAAAATACGGTAGATTTTTTTCAATCCGTTCAGGTTAATGCCAGTGAACTGTTCATGAATCAAGCCCTGGGTTCAGTTCTTGCTACTGGTGGACAATTATTATTGGCCATAACAACGGCCGCATTTATTGCAGCAATGGTTGCCAAAACGCCAATGGTGAACCAACACATGATCAAAGAAGTTTACTGGACTCCAATTGCTGACTTATTCAAGCGGCATCGCAAACACATGTGGTTGTTTATTGGCATCATATGCACCTATAAAATTTCTGACATAGTGATGGGTGTCACTGCCAATTTGTTTTACCAAGAAATGGGGTTTACCCTAGGCGAAATTGCTGGTATTGCCAAATCATTTGGTTTAGCCATGACCATTTCGGGTGGTTTATTGGGTGGTTTTCTGGTGTTACGCTACGGCATCATGAACATGATGATCCTCGGCGCGATCGTCTCAGCCGGTTCTAATTTATTATTTATGGTGATGGCCTATACAGGTAAAAGTTTGTTGTTTTTAACCTTCATGATATCAGCCGATAATTTAGCCCAAGGTTTAGCCGGAGCCGTCTTCGTAGGCTTTCTGTCATTATTGGTCAACCGTCAGTTTACCGCTGTACAATACGCCATGTTTTCATCAGTAATGACCCTGTTCCCCAAAATCCTGGGCGGCTATTCAGGCGGCATGGTCGAACAAATGGGCTTTGCTAATTTTTACCTGATGACCGCTGTCATTGGGATTCCAGTTCTGCTGATGTTGATTTATGCTCGTAAGGTCAACGCTTTTAATTTCAACCAACCAACTAAAACTGAAAATTAAAACTAAGTTCACACTCAGACCATGTCTTTTTCAAGTGTTATAATGCGCACCTTTTAACATGATTGAAATACATGTCTGAAACACCTACTGAATTTCCAAAAGAATCAACCGTAATCATGCTACCCGGGCCAACCGGACAACTTGAATGTTTAACAGCGCCACCTGAAGCCGATGCTGTAGATAAAAACCGAGTTGCTTTGATCTGCCACCCACACCCCTTGTATGGTGGCACCATGCGTAATAAAGTCACCCACATGCTAGAAAAAGCGTTCCGTGATATGGGAGCGCATACCATTCGTTTCAATTTTCGAGGCGTTGGTGAATCTGATGGTGTGTTTGATGATGGTATTGGCGAAGCCGAAGACTTAATGGCTGTTTTCAACTGGGCCAAAGAAGTGATGCCGCATTGTAAGTTTTGGCTGGCGGGATTTTCTTTTGGTTCCTATGTGGCTTTACGCGCAGTGCATGAAATTAAACCTGAACAATTTGTAACGGTGGCGCCACCTGTTGAGCGTTATGATTACACTGAACTTTCGCCCCCAGAATGCCCGTGGTTGGTCATTCAAGGCGATGAAGATGACGTGGTCAGCCCACGGGCTGTATATGAGTACGTTGAACAACAGAACCCCATACCTCAATTAGTCACCATGAAAGCAGGTCATTTCTTTCATCGTCGTTTACTGGATTTAAAAGGCGCCATTAAAAACGGTATCCTACGCCAAGTCAACGCCGATTGATGAGCTCAACTGGCCCCAAAGCTCAGTACTTGCATGAAATTGCGACCGACATTATCTGGCGCGATGAATTACAGGCACAAGTGGTTGATGAGTTTGAACGTTTGTATCGAGATTTGATTCAACCCAAACAATCCAAATGGTTTTTTCAAAACGCTGAACCTGCACCTGCAGGGATTTATATCTATGGCTCCGTGGGCCGTGGCAAAACTCATTTGATGGATTTATTCTATGACACCTTGCCAGATCATGTAGGAAAACAGCGCCAACACTACCACGAATTCATGTTGTGGTTGCATCATCAGCTACGCAATCATGAGGACACAAAGAATCCGCTGGATAAAATCTGCAAACAACTTTCATCTGAAACTCAAGTACTTTGTCTGGATGAATTTCTGGTTAATGATATTGCCAATGCGATGTTGCTGGCAGGTATGCTAGCTGCTTTCAGTAAATATGGTATCGCCATGGTTACCACCTCAAATGTAAAACCAGATGATTTATACCGTGATGGTTTACAGCGGGCTAAATTTTTACCAGCGATTGATTGGATCAACACCAATATGGAGGTTTTGCATTTAGATGGAAACCAAGACTATCGCCAACAAGAAGAACAACAGCACGAACACTGGTATTACCCCATCAACGATTCCAGTTTGATGCATTTAACAGAGGGTTTTGATTATTCCACTGATCATGCTGAAACATCAAATGAAACCTGGCAAGTTAATGATCGGGCATTAAATATTTTAAAATTTGCCAACACATCGCTTTGGTGTGAATTCTCTGCATTGTGTGAAACACCCAGAAACGCATCTGATTACATCGAAATTGCTAAAAAGATAGATCAACTATACATTACTGGCATCCCACAAATGACTGCCAATGATGACAATGCTGCGCGGCGATTTATTACTTTGGTTGATGTGATGTATGAGCATGAAGTTAAAATCTATGCCCAAGCTGCCTGTCACTACAAGATGATATACCAAGGAAAGAAGATGACTTTTGAATTCAAGCGTGCCGCATCCCGATTGGCTGAATTGTTAGTCAGTCATTGACCATCAAAGCTCATTTAAAATAATTAAACATTTATCTTTGGAGAGCCGGTGATTGGCTCGACCGGCGCTCTTGGTTAGGCAGAACATGAAATCATGGCGGTTTGCCGAGGGCAAGAAGCCTTGATGTAATGTTCGATAAGCCGTGAGCGAAGGCCAGGTGATGAACGATTGCTGATTTTTGCAAAGCACAATAAAGCATGAGGGAATG
>JANQRW010000048.1 GCA_028284365.1 Marinicella sp. | reverse complement strand
GGAAAGCTGCTGAGCAGCTTGACCAGCATAAGCAATGAAAGCATGACGGTTTGCCTGAAAGGCAATAAGTCTTGCTTGAATGCTGTTATGCGTGCACTTGGTTAGGGAGTGAGTGAAGTTATTGCGGTTTTGCGAAGCAAAAAAGCATTAACGAAATAAGCGAAAAGCCGTGAGCGATAGCGGCCACTTACGTTCCAAACTCACGCGACAGACCTACATCCATGTAGGCCAATCAGAAAGTGCAAGAGTATTCCTTAACTTATCGCCCTTATTTTTGAAAAAAGAAACATTTACATATAACATATGAAATAAAGTACAAATGATGTTGTTGCAGGTGTAGTGAGACAACATTTTAATCAAATTTGAATGACGCCTATAGGGATATAGGTGTGCTGCGTGAGCTTGGAGCGGAAGCGTAAAACGCAAAGACATTCCTTAATATTGGATTCAAATTTCTTAACTTTTAGAGGTACTATTTCACAATAAATTAAGTATATAAATGTTAAATTGCCTGTTTATTTGTTATTTGATTTGATGGTATGAAAAAAATAATTAAATGGGTTTTGGGTTTGGTGGCTTTTGTAGCTGTGTTATTGGTTCTCGCTATTATTCTACTCCCCGTGTTTTTTGATCCGAATGATCACAAACAAGAAATCCAGCAAATGGTGGCTGAAAATGTTGGTCGTGAAGTGGAGCTGAAGGGGCCAATCGAGTGGTCGGTCTTTCCTTGGGTCGCCATCAACCTGAATGATGTCAGTATCAAAAATGAGCAGGGCTTTAAGGGGGAGACACTGGCTGAGGTTGAGCGAATTGCGGTTAGGGTCAAGCTTTTGCCATTGCTACAAAAACAGATCAAAGTTGGGCAAATTGAGTTACAACAGCCAAATATCAATCTGCAGGTTACCCAATCAGGTAAAAGCAATTGGCAATCAATTATCGAGCACATTGACAGTGGTGAAGACAGTTCAAGCGCCGCTGAAAGTAGCACGGATATAGAGATCAGAGGTATTTCAATTTCTAATGGAATGCTGAATTATAAAGATGCCGGTGCTGACCTCGAAGTAAAATTGACAGATTTGAAATTTGATAGTGAGGCGATTAAAAGTGATCGAAACACGGCCATGTCATTGCATGCTGATGTGGTTATCTCTGAAGAGGAGATATCAGGTGAGTTAAAAGCTGCATGGCAAGCATCAGGTTTAGCTGAAGGTGTTGGAATGGTTATGGAATTTAATAATTTAAACTTTTCAGGTCATCAAGCTTCAGTACCATTATCTTTAGACGTGGCACCAAAAGCGGTCATTGATTTACCTCAAGATACCTTGAATTTTAATGACCTGAAGTTACAGTTTGGAGCCATGAATTTAAGCACATCGGTGATTGGACAGCAGTTGAGTACCAATATGTCACTTAGCGGCCAACTTGTGGTTGATGGTTTTTCACTGACAGAATTGTTTACTGACTTGGGTTCACCATTGGAGAATGAAGCTGATAGTCAATTTTCTGGGAAAAGCCAATGGTCTATGGTGGGTGACCGTTTGCAGTTGAATGATTTGAGTTTTAACTTAGATGAATCAGACATCAGTGGTGATATTGACATTCGTCAATTGAGCCAATTGCGAGGCCAATTTAACCTCTCCATTGATGAGTTAAATTTAGATCATTACTTGCCAGCAGATTCTTCTGGCAACAACTCAGGCTCGTCTGGATCTGGTGACATTGATTTTGGGAATCTTTCTGGTCAAATAAAAATGCAGCAATTGATAGCTGCTGGGGTCAACCTTGATGACATCACTTTAAACATAAAGACTCAGGGTAAAAATCTAACGATAGAACCGCTGCGGGCAGACTTTTATCAAGGTTTGATCAGGACTGAGCTTAAGCTTCAACCAGACAGCGCCACCGAAAAGCTGCAAATTACTCATAACATGCAAGACTTTCAAGCTGGAAATTTGCTAACAGATTTAATCGGTACAGATTACCTAACGGGTTTGGGCCAGCTCAATGCTGATATTAAAATAGATCAACCATTCAGTGAAAACCCACTTCAAACAGCCAATGGTCGGATGTCATATCGCCTGACCGATGGTGATGTTGTTGGCATAGATGTGTTCCAAATTATGCAGCAGAGTTTGAGCTTGCTCAATAAAACCGAGGCAGCTGCAAGCAATGCAGATTTAAAAACGGCTTTTGGTTTGATGGAAATTGATGCAGATATCAATAATGGGGTATTGAAGACCAACACATTGAAATTGAATTCTCCTTATTTTGAGCTTAAAGGTGATGTTGAAATTGACTTGGCTTCACAGACCATTAAAGGCACTATTAAACCTATGCTGACAAACATTCCAGAAGGTGTTTTGGATTCTAGGTTTGAAAAACTCATCAATACGCGCATTCCAGTCTCGCTTAAAGGGGACTTATTATCACCATCAGTCTCAATTGATGTGGCACAACTGCTAGTGGAAACTCAAAAATCTAAAATTGATGAGAAAAAAGAAGAGCTTAAGGAAGATTTGTTTGATGCCATTTTAGGTAAAAAGAAGGGTGATAAAACTCCCAATCAAGATGGTGGACAGCCCAAAGAGTTAACCGAGAAAGAAAAAAAAGAAGCCAAAAAAGACGCGTTGAAACGTGATTTATTGGAAGGCTTGTTTAAATCAAAAAAAGATAAAACCAAGAAAGATGGTAACGGCACTTGAATCTGGCTGCGCGGTGTTTTGTTTTAAGTTAAAATTTACTCAAAACAATTTTTTGAGGTAAAAACATGAGTGAATTAGCCAAAGCCAAAGGACAATGCTTATGCGGTTCAGTGAAGTTAAGCACCAGCACCGCCAGCGCAAATGTGGGCGCATGTCACTGTAGTATGTGTCGTCAGTGGAACGGTGGTCCCTGGATGGCAGTTGACTGTGGTACTGCGGTTGAGGTTGAAGGTGGATCTGATTTGAAAACCTATGATTCTTCAGAGTGGGCGGAAAGGGGTTTTTGTCAGGCTTGTGGCACTGCATTGTTTTATCGATTGAAAGAATCGGGTCAATACATCGTGTCGGCAGGTTTGTTAAACATTGAGTCCGACTTGAATTTTGATCATCAGGTTTTTATTGATGAAAAACCCAGTTACTATTGTTTCGCGAATGAAACCAAAGACATGACAGGAGCCGAAGTATTTGCGATATTTGGTGGATAGTGATCAAAACCGTATGGAAAACAAAGTACCAATGAAGTAATTTCTGATTGGGCCTTTGGGAAAGTTTTATGAGGGTTGTCGTTTATCTGGCAATGTATTTTTTTTAAAAGCTGTTAGAGGTTGTCCATGAAATCACTATCAAAAGTAATCATATGCTTGTTTTTTGTATTGACAGGTCAGGTTTCATATGCCACTACGGGTATTGATTCTGTGGCAGGGATTTGGGTCATAGGGTTGGTGCTGATCGGTATTCTTTTGCTTTTGGTATTGGCAGTTAAATTTTTAGTGAAAATACGCAAAGAAAATTTTGAGCATAACAAACAAAATGACAATGAAAAGTAACAAGGAATACTCTTGGAGCTAACGCTTCCGATCCAAACTCGGATTACGCCATTTCGCCTATGCTTCTTTTACTTAGGTAAAAATCGCAAATACGCCATTGGCTATCCTGCAGCACACCTATATCCCTATAGGCGTCATTTAAATCTGTTTCCTACAGATTTAAAAGCGACAGCAACGAGTATGACTTGTGATTTCGTACGAGCTACGGCATTCAAGTAAGGCTTCATGGCATGCTGCCAAACCGCCATACTTTCATTGCCTGTTCTTACCCTGTCTGACGCAGCTTTGTTCACG
The DNA here is from genome assembly GCA_028284365.1 of Marinicella sp. Taxonomy (GTDB): domain Bacteria; phylum Pseudomonadota; class Gammaproteobacteria; order Xanthomonadales; family Marinicellaceae; genus Marinicella. The sequence continues at coordinate 88,435 of JANQRW010000048.1, read as the reverse complement.
GCTGATCGTTCTTAAATTAAAGCTTCGTTGCTTTGCAAAACCGTTTTAATTTCATTCTCTGCCTAACCGTGTGTGTCGGCCGAGTTGCTCAGCAGCTCTCCTATGACACATCATGTGCTTAATGCTGTCGGACGATGGCGACAATGGGGTTACTATTTAAAAAATTGCTGCTTTAATGCGTTCAATCTCATCACGTAAATCAGCAGCTTTTTCGAACTCCAGGTCTGCAGCATGCTGTTTCATTTGTTTTTCCAGCTTTTTCAGTAAAGTGCCGAGTTCTTTGGCTTTTTTACCTGCATATTGGGTTTTGTCTTCGGCAATTTTGACCAGTTGCCGCTGGTCGTTTTGTTCGTAGGCTTCTTGCAGATCGTGAATTTTTCTGACCACTGATTTTGGGGTGATTCCATATGCTGTGTTGTGGTCGATTTGTTTCTGCCTGCGCCGTTCGGTTTCACCAATAGCAACTTCCATAGCAGCAGTGATTTTGTCACCATATAAAATGGCTTTACCGTTTAGGTTTCGACTGGCACGGCCAATGGTTTGGATCAGTGAACTGGTAGAACGCAGAAAACCTTGCTTGTCGGCATCCAAAATAGCCACCAATGATACCTCTGGCATGTCCAGACCCTCACGCAATAAATTGATGCCAACCAAAACATCGAATACACCTTTGCGTAGGTCGCGGATAATTTCAACCCGTTCCACAGTATCAATTTCCGAATGTAAATACCTGACTTTAACACCTTTGTCGGCCAGGTAATCGGTTAGATCCTCACTCATGCGTTTGGTTAAGGTAGTGACCAGTATGCGTTCCTGGAGTTTAACTCGTTGGTTGATTTCAGATAACAAATCATCTACTTGGGTTGCTACTGGGCGTACTTCAATGGTGGGATCAATCAAACCAGTGGGTCTAACGATTTGTTCCACGATTTGTGCCTGGTTTTCTGCTTCGTATTTACTTGGGGTGGCCGATACGAATACCATACGTGGTGTGCGTTGTTCCCATTCTTCAAACTTTAAAGGCCGGTTATCTAATGCGCAAGGTAAGCGAAAACCAAAACGTACTAAGTTCTCTTTGCGTGATCGATCACCTTTGTACATGGCACCTATTTGTGGAATGGTCACATGCGATTCATCAACCACCAATAAGGCATCACTGGGCAGATAATCAAAGAGGCAGGGAGGAGGGTGTCCTGGAGGTAGGCCAGTTAAGTGTCTGGAATAGTTTTCGATGCCGTTACAATAACCCAATTCCTGCATCATTTCTAAATCGTACAGCGTTCGTTGTTCTAAACGCTGTGCTTCAATCAAGCGGTTTTCATCATATAATAATTTTAATCTGTCTTTAAGTTCTTCTCGTATGTTATTGATGGCATTGAGGATTCTTTCTCTGGGAGTTGCATAGTGTGAGGTTGGAAAGATATTGATTTGTTCTTCGTCACTGATTTTGTTACCGGTTAAAGGGTCGAAATAACTCAGTGATTCGATTTCATCATCAAACATTTCAATACGCACAGCTGCTTTCTCAGAGTCTGCTGGGAACACGTCAATCACTTCACCCCTGACTCTGAAGGTGCTGCGTTCTAAAATGATGTCATTGCGGCTGTATTGCAACTCCGCGAGTCGGCGCAGTAAAGTTCTTTGATCAATGGTATCGCCGACATTCAACGAAATCAACATCTGCAGATAGGATTGTGGATCACCCAATCCGTAAATGGCTGAAACCGTTGCAACAATAATCACATCCTGGCGCTCCATCAATGATTTTGTGGCGGAGAGTCGCATTTGTTCGATGTACTCGTTGATCGATGCATCTTTTTCTATATATAAATCTGTCGCTGGTACATAAGCTTCTGGTTGATAATAATCGTAATAGGAAACAAAATACTCAACCGCATTGTTGGGGAAAAACTCTTTGAATTCTGAATAAAGTTGCGCGGCCAGGGTTTTGTTGTGTGCCATGATCATGGTGGTCTTTTGTACTTTGTTGATCATGTGCGCAATGGTAAAAGTTTTACCTGAGCCGGTAACCCCCAATAAAGTTTGCGCCTTCAGTCCGTCCCTAAAGCCTTGAGATAGTTTTTCGATGGCCTGTGGTTGATCACCAGCCGGTTTAAATGGGCTCATGATTTCAAATAGCTTGGCCGATTTTTTGATTTGTAAATTGACTGTTTCCATAGGTGCTTATGATAACGCAAAACCATCATTTGATGTGTGAATGAACACTGGGTATGCCATGAGTCATTTTTTAATGGGTGCTTATTGACTATATCAGTACTTATATAGTATTCTATATAATAATTTATATAGTAGATGAGGTTGATGATGGATTGGTTGCATGGTGTTTTCAGAAACATTCACATAATAGGTGGCTTTGTTGGTTTGTTCTTGTATTGGATTCCAATTTTGAGTAAGAAAGGCAGTCCTTTGCACAGAAAAGTTGGTGTTTTCTGGGTGTGGTTGGCTCGTGTTGTTCTCATGACAGCCTTTTTGGGGATTCTGATGTACGTACCCAAACTGATGGCAGCTGAAGAATACTTATTTACTCATCCTAATAGTTATGCCTTCATTATGTTTCTTGGCTATTTGTCTTTGGTGACTTATGTAGTTACTGTATATGCAGTTGCAGTTTTAAAGCATAAAACTGATGTCACTCAATTGGCGACCCCATTTATGAAATCAATGGCTTATCTAAGTATTTTGTTGAGTGTGTGGATTATTTTTTATGCGTTGGTTTATAAACCTGATGCGAAATTGGTGTTACTGGCTTTGAGTCCTGTGGGCTTAACAACCGGTTGGGGTATGTTAAATTACATGAAAGGTGAACAAACCAGCAAAAGGGCATGGCTTTATGAACACTTAGGTTCAATGATAGGTGCAGGCATTGCCTTTCATACTGCTTTTGCAGTGTTTGGTATGACCCGCATGTTTGATATAGGCTTGACCGGATGGGTTGCTGTGATACCATGGGTTTTACCAACAATTATTGGGATTCCTGCTTCTGTACTTTGGCGTCGACACTACCAAAAAAAATTCAAGGAAATTCCAGCTTAGGACATAGCATTGAGTTTAAAACATATTTTATTAGGCGTTTTACAGCGGCCCAAAAGTGGTTACGATGTTAAGCAGATGTTTGATCATGTATTCAGTAACTTTTGGGCTGCAAAACTTTCGCAAATATATCCGCAGCTAAAAAAATTGACCGATGAAGGTTTGTTAACTGTTCAGGAAACACCTTCTGATAAAGGTCCTAATAAAAAAATTTACCAGACCACTGCTGCTGGAAAACTGGCATTGATTGCTTGGTTAACTGATGGCCCCATGATTCATACCGAAAAACTGGCTTATCTGGCTCAAACTTATTTTTTAGGCAGTTTGGATAATGATCAACAACGTTTAAAATTCTTACAAGATTTATTAATGCGCATGCGTGAATGGCATCAGGCCTTGGTGTCAATTCAGGTGCAGACAAAATTGAGATACCCCAATTACCCGCATGATTTAAGTGAGGAAGAATTCTATCCTAATTTAACGTTGATGTTGGGAGTGAAAAAAGTGGGTGCAAATGTGGAATGGGTAGAGGAGTCAATTGAGTTGTTGAGAGCAAGAATGAATGAATGAAGATTCAATAGCATTCCTTATGAACATCATTATGTGGATTTTGATACGCCTTGTCAAAAGTGAATGTAGTTCAATTAATTGAACATCGGGCAACAGGTTTTCAAGAAAAAGGTTGCGATATTGGGACAGTCTCTTATGATAGACATTTTTTACCATTAGGTCATTGAAATGAGTGATTTTGTTGCTGATTTAGTCAAGCGTGTTAAGCCATCTGCAACCATTGCTGTAAGTATGAAGGCAGCTGAATTAAAAAGGGCTGGAAAGAACGTGATTGGTCTTGGCGCTGGGGAACCTGATTTCGACACACCTGATCACATCAAAGAGGCGGCCATTGTTGCGATTCAAAATGGTCAGACTAAATACACTGCTGTAGATGGCACACCTGAACTTAAACAAGCCATTGCAGCCAAGTTGTTACGTGAAAACCATGTGGCTTACCAAGCCAACGAGATTATCGTATCATGTGGTGCCAAACACAGCATTTCTAACCTGCTTAATGCGGTCATAAATCCAGGCGATGAGGTCATTATTCCAACACCTTATTGGGTTTCCTATCCTGATATGTCGTTGTTGGCTGGTGGTGAGTCGGTTATTGTTGAAACCACCTCAGATAATGACTTTAAAATTACGCCAGACCAATTGGAAGACGCCATCACAGCGAAAACCCGTTTGGTGATGTTGAATTCACCTAGCAATCCTACTGGAAAAGCATACACGGCTGATGAATTAAAAGCATTGGGTGAGGTAATAGCTAAGCGCTCACATGTATTGGTGGCGACAGACGATATTTATGAACACATCTATTGGGGACAAGAGCCGCTGGCTAACCTAGTGGCACTGGTTCCAGCGTTGAAGGATCGAGCCATCATTATTAATGGCGTCTCTAAAGCTTATGCCATGACTGGTTGGCGCATAGGTTTTGCGGCTGGGCCCGAGGCCATTATCACTGCCATGCGTAAGATTCAGTCACAGAGTACTTCAAACCCATGTTCTATATCACAAGCCGCAGCCACAGCTGCTCTGGATGGCCCACAGGACTGTTTGGTCACAATGCAAAAGGCTTTTAAGGAGCGACATGATTATTTGGTAACAGCTTTGAATGAGCTACCAGGTATGACATGTGGTGCTGGAAATGGTGCTTTTTATGCGTTTCCCAACGTGTTGGCTGTGATTGAACAATTGGATGGTGTTAGTGACGATGTGGAATTGGCCACCTGGTTGTTAGATGAGGCTGGCGTTGCTGTGGTGCCTGGAACCCCATTTGGCGCGCCTGGTTTTGTCAGGTTGTCTTTTGCCACTTCAATAGATGTTTTACAGGCTGCTGTTGCTCGCATAGATGCTGCATTAAAACCACATTTTGGTTAATTAAACCATGGATTATCGGATAGTGGTGCATTACGCTGAATTGGCGTTGAAAGGCAATAATCGTGGTGTTTTTGTTAAAAAACTCAAGCAAAATGTAAAGCGAAAAATTGTAGCCATGGGTTTGGGTTGGGAAGTCATCTCAATTCACGATCGTATGTTTGTCAAAGTCCCCCAAAGTGAAAATGGTAAAGCACAAGATGTGGCCAATGAAGTTGCCCGTCTGCCTGGAATTGCATGGTTGAGCCTGGTGCGCTGGTTTGATGAAAAAGAATATAACTTTTTAAAAGACCGCCAAAAGCACGATTTAACTTCGATCCATGAATTATTGGAAGAGTTAGCCAAAAGTAATTATCAAGCAGGCCAGTCTTTTGCTTTGAGAGTGAAGCGCAGTGATAAGAATTTCACCAAAACATCACAACAACTGGCTCGTGAGTTTGCGAGCACCATTTTAGAAAAAACAGCGTGGGAAAATGTAGATTTAAAAAATGCTGACCAGTTTTTCTACGTCAACATTTCTTCCCGGGGTATTTCTGTTCATACCAATAAGATTAAAGCGACAGGTGGTCTGCCAGTGTCATCCACTGGTCGTGTTCTTACGCTGTTATCAGGTGGCTTTGACTCTCCTGTAGCCGCATGGTTGATGGCCAATCGAGGTTGTAATGTAGATTTTGTGCATTTTTCGGCCAGTCATCACAATACCAAAAACATCGAAAATTATAAAATTTCAAGAATAGTCCAAAAAATCAGCGAAGTCACTGGCCGTGCACGATTATTTATTGTGCCATATACTCATTTTGATATGGCCCTGTTGGAGTATGGCTTGGACTATGATTTGATCTTGTTTCGCCGCTTTATGGCCCGTGTGGCCGAAAAAATCATGTCAAATGTTTACGCGCAAGCACTGGTCACGGGTGATAATTTGGGACAGGTGGCATCACAAACCATGGAAAATATCAATTCCATGAATAAAGCCATCGATACGCCCATACTCAGGCCATTGTTAACTTATAATAAAGAACAGATCATTGATGTTTCAAAGTCTTTGGGATTGTATGAGGTATGTTGTGAACCTTATAAGGACTGTTGTGCGTTGATCAGTAAGAACCCCAGAACCAAGTCCGATGCCAGTGCTTTGGCCAAGATGGAAAGCAGATACTTACAAAATTATGATGAGTTGATGACTGATACCTTGGCTGAAATGACTGAAGTCATATATAACTTTGGACAATTTGAAGAGATTAACTGCCACAATGAGTAAAACCTTGATCAGATTAATAAAGCAGCAGGATAACCAAGCGGTTAAGGATTTGGTTGTTGAGACTTTGGCAGAGTTTGGTTTGCATGGTGAAGGTTTTGCTGGTGTAGACGCTGAATTGAATGACATGTATGGTGCTTATGACAATGATTTAAGTGCTTATTTTGTGGTTGAATTTGCTGGAGAGGTTACGGGAGTGGGGGGTTATGCACCGTTGCTGGGAACAGAACCTGGTAGCATCGCAGAATTAAGGAAAATGTATTTGAGGCCGGTACTGCGCGGACAGGGTGTGGGGCAAGAGTTAATTGATTTATGTATTTCTGAAGCAACCGCTAAAGGATACCAAAGTATGTATTTGGAAACTGTGCCAGAGATGCAAGCTGCACAGGCTTTGTACCTGAAGAATGGTTTTGAGTATTTGTCTCAACGATTGGGGAATACTGGTCACAGTAATTGTCATGTTTGTATGAGTAGGGTATTGAATGATTAAGTCAGTCGTTATGCTTGTCTTTTTTCTGGGGGTGTTGGGTTGTGCTCATAAAAAGCCAACTCAAGATGATCCTCAATTGTCACCAATTACTTTATCAACGTCTTTACCAAGCTCATTGCCGGTGGCAGTCAGTAACAATGCTGTGGCTTATTTGAACGTCGATGGTCATGACAAGTTTTATAGTTTCAATGGCCTGCTGTCAGGAAAAACATATCTTGACATCACCAACAAAGCTTTTGTATGGCAACAAGGGCATTGGTCTGAGCTGAAAGTACCCCGTGAGCAATTGCCTGTTTTGGCATCTACTGCGATCACTGTTGGCACAGCAGTTTATCTTATAGGTGGGTACACTGTTGCAGCTGATCACAGCGAAAAATCAGTACCCCATGTCTGGCGGATAGATGGTGAAACACACCAATGGACTGCCATGCCTGCTATGCCCACACCTGTTGATGATACGGTGGCTTTGGCATATAGCGACCGATACATTTACTTAATCAGTGGTTGGCACGATGTCGATAATGTTAATTTAGTACAAGTGTTTGATACTCAAGAACAAACCTGGCACCAAGCCTCTCAGTTTCCGTTGCCTCCAGTCTTCGGTCATGCTGGTGGAATTGTTGCAAACAAAATGGTGGTTTGCGATGGAGTCAAGGTGGTTAAAAAAGAAGGTAAAAAGCAGTTTTTACCATCTCCTGTTTGTGCTGTTGGTGAGATAAATCAAGACAATATTACTGAAATAAATTGGCGTAAAATTGAACATCACAGTGGCACTGCATATTACCGAATGGCTGCCTCTGATTATCAATCTTTGTACATATATTTTATTGGTGGGAGTGATAATCCTTACAATTATGATGGTGTTGGTTATAATACAGTTCCTTCAAATCCCAGCAGTGATATCAGGATATATAACCTTCTTACTGAAGAATGGATAACCAAAGCTGATAAAGTTCCACCAACCATGGATCACCGAGCTGCTTTAAAAACGCCATATGGTTTGGTGGTTCTAGGTGGTATGGCAGAACAACAAGTCACTGATCGGATCATTTATTATAAAGAATAAAAAGAGAGCGAACAAAATGTTGAAATCTAATAAAAAAATATTCACAAAATTATTGTTACTGTTATTCATCAGTTTTTCAACGCTGGCAGCAGATAACAGTAAATTACCAGAAGGCGAAGCACCATGGATTGTGCTGGCTCATTATGAAGACAAGGAGGATGTTCTGGCTTTAAAACCATTCTATGACCTGTGGAAAATTGATGAGAAGAATAAAACTGTATTGATGATGGTTGAGCATCTTGTTGATTATCAAGAGCTGTTGAGCAGAGGTTTTCAGGTGGTTTTGCATGATGAATTGATGCAACAACAAGCTGATTTAAAACAATTGCAATCACAACAAAAAATACAAGCCGGTATGAAATCCATACCAGGTTTTGCTTGTTACCGCACCGTGGCCGAAACATTCGCTGACATGAACACCATGGAAACCAACCATCCCAATTTGGTGACATTGGTTGATATTGGTGACTCATGGGAAAAAACTCAAAACGCCAGTCAGGGGCATGACATGCAAGTGGTTAAAATTACCAATGAATCAATAACAACACCAAATAAACCGATTCTCTATGCCATGGGTTCGATCCATTCACGTGAATATCCGCCTGCTGAATTGGTTACCCGGTTCGCTGAACACTTATTATCGGAGTATGGTAATGATCCTGATGTGACCTGGTTGGTTGATTATCATGAAATCCATTTGTTACTGCAAGGCAATCCAGACGGTAGAATCATTTCTGAAGGTGAATCATCTCCATTTCAACGTAAAAATTACAATGCCACTCACTGTGCTGGAGGTGGCGGTTTTGGTAGTATGCAAGGTGTTGACATGAATCGTAATTTTCAATTTTTGTGGAATCAAGGTACAGGCTCAAGTGGTGATGCTTGCTCTCCTGCTTATCGGGGCCCTCTTGCCACCAGTGAACCAGAAACAACAGCTATTAATAATTATATCCAAACTTTATTCCCTGATGACAGACTTGATGATTTGGTAACAGCAGCACCTTTAAACAAGCCAGGTGTTTATTTAGATATCCACAATGTAGCTGAGTTAACATTATTCCCCTGGGGTTATTCTGATTCAGCAAGTCAGGCCCCTAATCATGCACAATTACAAACCTTGGCCAGAAAAATGTCTTTCTTTACAGGTTATCGGCCAGAACAATCAAATGCTTCTTTAGGTGGTGCTGATGGAGCATCTGATGACAATGCTTATGGTACTTTAGGGGTGGCTGCCTATACCATAGAGTTAGGCGAAGGTGGTTTTTATTCATCGTGTAATTCATTTGATAACACCATTTGGCCAGATAATTTGCCGGCTTTAATTTATGCAGCGAAAGCTGCTCGTATGCCTTATATCACTGCCTCTGGCCCTGATGTTATTAACCTGCCACAACAAGCAATACAGGTTTCAGCGGGTCAAATGATTGGTGTTTCAGGGACAGCAACGGATTTGCAGTTCAATAACTCTAATGGGACCGAAGCGACTCAAAACATCACTGCTGTCAAAGCTTACTTAGGTACACCATCATGGAGCAATGGAGCAGTGGCAGTCAATATGACAGCCACTGATGGCAGTTTTGACAGCACTTCTGAAGCATTTAATGGCACCCTGGATTCTACTGGTTTGAGTATAGGTCGCTATACTATTTGGTTTGAAGCCACCGATGCGGCTGGTGTAACTGGTGTGCCTCATGCTGTATTTGTAGATGTGACAGATCCAGCTAATTTAGCCACAGTGACAGGTGTGGTAACAGATGCACACACCAATGAAACTATTGAGAGCGCAAGCGTTAGTTATGATGGCTTTACTGTGATGACGGATGCATCAGGTGTTTATAACATCCAAACCGCAGCAACCACCAGTGATTTATCTGTGAGCAAGATGGGCTATTTCAGCCAAAATATAAATGCGGTTGAAGCCGTTGGTGGTCAAGTAACTATCCATAATGTGGGATTGATTCCAAGTTGTGAGGTTGAGTTATTAAATGCCGATATTGAAACTTTCAATAACATTGATGATGCTGTGGCAGCAGGTTGGACGCGAGTTACGGGTGCTGGCACCAATGATTGGGATGTTGCATCAGGTGATAACCACACTGACGGAGGCAGCAGAGCATTTGTTTCAACAGATGTGGGTATCATCACGGACAAGAGTTTGGTTACGCCTGAGATCGTCGTGATAGACGGCACTGAATTGGTGTTTTGGCATAAACACGATTTCGAAAGCAGCAATGCAAACTATGATGGTGGTGTCATAGAAATCACAACTGATAATGGAGGAAACTGGGTCGATTTGGGCTCGAATATCACGCAAAATGGTTACAATGGATCTTTGGATGGTGGGTTTAGTCAGCCCTTAGGTGCAGTACCTGCGTTTGTTGATAGTCTTGGAACTTTCACAGAGGTTAAAGTTAACTTATCAAGCTATGCTGGACAAAATGCTAAAGTCAGGTGGCGTATGGGTACTGACGGTTCGAATGGCGCTGGCGATTGGAAACTGGATGACATACGTATCTTTGCTCCAGGCGTTTGTTTAGACCCTAATGACTTGATTTTCAAAGATAATTTTGAAACTGTAAACTAGAAATCTGTGCCTGATTCTGATTCGTTAGACATATTAAAAATACCCGAATCGGTGTGTTTTGTGCAAAGCCACAAAGTCAGGCAAAGGTCTTTATTATTCTTGGAAAAGGTGTGATATTGAGACTGTTGTGTGTTTTTTTATTAGGTTTTAGCATAAAAAATTGTGTGGCAAAGCCAGAGCGGCTGAATAACTATGAAGTATTTCAGGTGATGGCGCCGAGTGATATCGAACCCTCTGGCTTACATTTGAAAGATGGCAAACTATATACAGTTTGTGATGATGCCAGTAATATTTATCAACTGACTTTCAATCAGGGCAACACCGCCACTGCTGAAATTATTCAACGGTTAAATGTAGAAAAACTTTCGGCACTGAACTTAGATTTGGAGGGTATTACTTCGGTTGGCGACGCGTTTTTTGTGGTCAGTGAAGCACATCACAAGCTGGTTCGGGTTCTGCATGATGAGGTGCGGTGGGTTCCTGATTTGGGTGGTGTTTATGCCGATGCTTTTGAGCAGGGGTTATTTCAGATCAATAATGCTGGCCTTGAGGCTGTTACCTATCTGGGTAACCAAACCTTCTTACTTTCTGTTGAACGTGAACCCAGAGGCTTGATTGAGGTCGTATTTGATGGTGAGTTTAAAAATATCATCCAACAAACCAATCAGGTGATTAACGACAGCGAACATGTATTGTCTGGTGTCAGAAAACCAGATTTAACCGGGCTCTTTTATCATGATGGTGTGATTTACGCTTTGCATCGCAATGCCTATGTGATTCATGAGTTGATTAAAAACAGTGCCGGTATTTATAAAGAGGGTAAGTCCTGGTCTTATGAACATATAGTTAGACATCCAGATTATGTTTATCAGGATATGAAATTTGGGCATGCTGAAGGGTTGGCTGTGGATGATGAATATTTTTACCTCATCATTGATAATAATAAAAACCCCAGCGCGAAAGACCCCAATAACAACCGTCCTTTATTAATCAGAGCCAAGCGCAAATGATTGCACCACTACGGTATTATCGGTTTGGATAAATGGTTTTGGGATTTGGTGTTTAGGTCTTTTATTAATTTCAAAATCAGGGTGTTGTAACAAATCGGTACTGATGCTTTGAACTTGCCACTCAATATCACTCTCATGTGTTAGGTTGAGCATTAAAGTTATGTTTTTCTTGTTGTTGAAATAATAACGTAAGAAACGTTTGCCTGCTTTAATTTCAAGTGGTTTTTCTAAAATGGCGCGACGTCCATCAATGTTCATCGCATTAATGGTGATGTCTTTCTTACTGTACAATTCCATGATGTCCGTGTTGTTATTAGCGACAATCGTCATTGTTATTTTTGAATTATCAGATCTGAACAATGGTTTTTCTACAGATATGTTCAAGGGTTTAAGTAATATAGGCTCCTCAGCCATTGTTAGGTTGATGATTGGCTTACGGTAATATTTGCTGAATTCGGCTTTTTGTTGATTGTTTGAAGTTTCAGTAAATAAGGCATCCTCCCAACCTGATTGGGTGTGATCATAATTGTAAAAGTATCCTCGTTTTTTATTGATATCGTATAAATACGACAAGCTGGTTGGGTGTGGGTTTTCAAGAGTAAAATTAGGGTTATTTTGCATGTAATAAATCAGAAAGGTTATCGGTATCAAAAGTGTAATCATTGGATGATAGGTTTTTTTAACCGGACCAAAGACGGGTAAGTACAGAGACAGTGCCCACAGCAGGATAACGGCTGTCATCGGCAACGCAGTTATGCCCATGGCAATAGGTAAATTAATCAACAGTGTGCCCACCAAAACAAAGCTCAGTGATGCCAATATTGGTGCCAATTGTTCCGCCCAAGCAGGTCTGTTAATTTGAAAGAACAATAAGATAATACTGAGACATAAAGGTAACAGCATGATACCGCTGCCAGGCAAAAAATAAACCATTGGAACCAATGCTATAAATGACAATGATATATGGACGATCGAGTTTGTAAGGTGGTTGTTGCGGCTCAATACCGCTATGGCAATTACAGCGGCGCCAATCAATGCTGTGGCCATAATGGTGTGCCCCTGATAAGGGAAACCATGTAATATGTCTTTGAATTCTGGATATAAAGTATGCAAAACCCATAGCAATGCTGAACACCAAGCATAAACCATTAAAGCAACAACAGCAAAGGAGATGTTGGCGGTGAACAGGTGTTTGAATTGAAGTTGGTTTTTTCGCTTGGCAACAACAGTTTGCCAAATAAAGACTGAACCAAATAAAGTGATCAAGAGCCAGTTGAGCCAAGTTGGATAACTGATGATGCCCACAGCAGGCAGGCTGAAATAAACCAATGAATCATTTGATTGTAAATGGCTTAAATCTGCTTGAGAGAAATATTTGAGTAAGGCCTGCACCTGTATGGTTTGATGAGCCAGTGTGTTCAGCGAAAGGTTGTCAAGGTTGTCGCGGTGGGTGTGATAATTAAAGTGGTTGTCAATAAAGGCAAGGTTATAACCATTGATATGACCATTTTGGTTAAACGGGGTTAAATCCGTATCATTGGGCAACATTTTATAGATTTCATAAGTCAATGAAGTGGTGACCGGCATGGGTACAGCAGCCGCTTTAAATGCGTCTATCATGGCGCGGTTACCACCAACAGTTTCAGGCCACATCATGCTTGGCCCAGCAGAACCACGTGCTTCCAAGTTAATAATCAGTCCAATGTCGTGATTTTGCAACTGTTCGTTGATGAAAGCGTGCGCACCCAATAAGCCTATTTCTTCAGCGTCAGTAAACAAAACAATCAGGTCATTTCTGGGTTGGCCTTGGTTTTTTAGAAAAGCGTTTACAGTTTCTAATATGACGGCCACACCAGTGGCATCATCACCAGCACCAACAGCTGAAAATTTGGCAGAGTCATAATGTGCGAGCAATAACAAGTCTTTGCTTTCAGGTTGAGTTCCATCATATTTGGCAATGATATTCAGAATAGGGGCAGCGGTTCGATTTTTAGGGTTGAAGGCAACTGATCTTTGCTTGGAAACTTTGAATCCCAACTCATTCAACTGCTTGATTAAGTACCTTTGTACATCATCATGATAATAGTCGCCAACAGCTCTTGGTCCTTGAGTGATATAATCAATGTGTTCGGTGATGTTTTCTAAAAATACACCTTGGTAAAATAAGTCAGGTGGCGTATTGGATGGATAACTGAGTTGGTATCCACCCCAACAAATCAAGGTGAACAGAACAATATAAAAGACATTTCTAAGCATCAATCAGAGGCATGTTTAATAAAGCGATTAAACTTTACCACAATTGCTGCTGTGGTTTTGGATTAAAGATATTTGTCGTTGAATAACCCAATCAGGGTCAGGATGCCCTAAGAACCGCCACAAAATATTCTCAGCTGCGGATAATTTTAGAACCCAATTGATTCAATTTCTCTTCGATGGCCTCATAGCCGCGATCAATGTAGTGAATATCATGTACAGTGGTTTCACCTTGAGCGGCCAAACCAGCCAGCACCAATGAAGCTGAAGCCCTCAAGTCGGTGGCTGTGACTGGCGCGCCACTGAGTTTTTTAACACCTTTAATCATGGCTTGATTACCTTCTATGTGGATATTAGCACCCATTCGGTTCAGCTCTTCAACATGCATAAACCGATTTTCAAATAAAGTTTCGGTGATGTGGCTGGCGCCATCAGCGATGGCATTCAGGGCACAAAACTGGGCTTGCATGTCGGTAGGAAAGGCTGGATGTGGTGCAGTTCTGATGTCAACAGGTAGGGGGCGTTTACCATTCATATTCAGCGTAACACTGTCTGCAGTTGTTGTCAGGTTTGCGCCTGCTTCAATCAGCTTGGCAAACACTGCATCTAAATCATCGTTACAGCTATTGTTAATGGTTATTGAACCACCAGTGATTGCTGCAGCAACCAAAAAAGTGCCAATTTCAATGCGGTCTGGCATCACTGCATGATGGGTGCCATAGAGTTGTTCTTTGCCTTGGATGTAAATTTTGGAAGTGCCTTCCCCAGTGATTTCTGCTCCCATGGCTTTTAGGTATTTGGCCAAATCAACCACTTCAGGTTCGATGGCAGCATTTTCAATTAAGGTTTCACCTTTAGCCAACGTGGCTGCAATTAAGATGTTTTCAGTACCGGTTACAGTGACTTTTTCCATCACAATGCGGTCGCCTTGTAGACGGTCACAGGCCGCATGAATGTAACCATCATGGACATCTATTTTTGCACCCATTGCCTGCAGCCCTTTGATGTGTAAATCAACTGGACGAGCTCCAATTTGGCAGCCTCCAGGCAGCGAAACTTTGGCCCGACCATACCTGGCGACTAATGGCCCCAAAGCCAAAATCGAGGCACGCATGGTTTTCACAGTTTCATAGGGTGCCGTTTGATTTTTGAGGTTATCTGTACAAATAGTTATGTCAGCATGGTGATCAACTGTGAGTTGAGCCCCCATCTGCGCCAATAACTCATTCATGGTGGTTACATCGTGTAAATGTGGCACATGACTGATGTGTGACTCACCTTGACCGACAATGGTGGCTGCTAAAATAGGCAAAACTGCATTTTTTGCACCAGATGCTTTGATGGTGCCGTTAATGGTTTGACCGCCAGTTATGGTGATTTGGTTCATGCTGTTATCCTATTAATATTTATTGAGAGAGGTTGGCATATTCTTCAGGCGTGTAAGCCTTGATGCTTAAAGCATGAATATCGGAAATCATATGATCGCCCAAGGCATCATAAATCATTCGATGCCTCTTGATTTTCATTAAACCATTAAAATCTGATGAAACCACTGTGGTTTCGTAGTGTCGTTGATCTTCGCCATAAACTTCAAGATGGTGACAATCTATATGTGTCGATAGTAATTTTTTAACTTCGTTTGGATGCATCAATGGTAATTGTTTGTTTGTTGAGCGCGCATGATATTGTAAAATAGCCTGTTTATAAAGAGATTGTAGTCAAATAATTACAATCATTGCCCATTTGAAGGAAAAAACTAATTTATGATTGAATCATTGAGTTTTCTGATACTCGGTTTGGTTATGCTCATCTATGCCGCTGACAAGTTTGTTTTGGGTGCAGCATCAACTGCAAAACACATGGGCGTTTCTACCATGTTAGTTGGTCTGATTATCGTTGGTTTTGGTACGTCAGCCCCAGAGATGGTGGTGTCAGCCATTGCCTCATTTAAAGGTAACTCTGGTTTGGCCTTGGGTAATGCGGTTGGTTCAAATATCACCAACATTGCTTTGGTTTTGGGTGTGGGTTTGTTAATCGTACCAATGAGCATCAAATCTCAAACCATCAAAAGAGAAATGCCGATCCTGTTACTGGTGTCCTTATTGGTGTTGTTCTTATTAATTGATTTGTGGCTCACCTTTGTTGACGGCTTGGTATTGATTATTGGAATGTTTGTGGTTACTGGATTTTTATTGTTCATAGGCATTAAAACTGAAAAGGATGAATTCAGTGATGAACTTGAAGCTGAGTTTGATTTGGATATCAGTTTAAACAAGGCAATTATCTTTTTGGTATTTGGCATTGTGATGTTGCCAGTGGCATCACAGTTGATGGTTAATGGTGCATCAGATATAGCTGTTCATTTTGGTGTTTCAGATATGGTGATTGGACTCACCATCGTAGCCTTAGGCACTTCCTTGCCTGAATTAGCTGCTACTGTAGCCAGTGCCATGAAAAAAGAGCATGATTTAGCCATAGGCAATATTGTTGGCTCGAATATGTTTAATTTATTAGGTGTGATTGGTATTTCAGGGTTGATCCGTGAATATGAGCTCACAGCACGTTTCATCAAGTATGATTATTTTTATATGTTGATGTTGACGGTGTTTTTGTTTTTAGCATCAGTGTATTTTGTCTTGAAAGATCGGTTTATTTCGCGCATCATTGGGGTTGTTTTATTGGTTATGTACATCAGCTATATGGGGTGGTTGTATGTCAGTGAGGGCATATGAGTGAATTTGATTCAAAGCTGATTCTTAAACAGGCGCAATCTGTTTTTGCTATCGAACAGGCGGGTATCAGTGCTATTGAACAAAATCTGGGTGATGATTTTGTAGCAGCAATCAATACCCTAATGGGCTGCCAAGGGCATGTGGTGGTACTTGGCATGGGTAAGTCCGGACACATTGGTAACAAAATTTCTGCCACTTTGGCATCTACTGGTACTCCTGCATTTTTTGTTCATCCTGGTGAAGCCAGTCATGGTGATTTAGGCATGATTACTGCTGGTGATGTGGTTTTGGCCATCTCAAATTCTGGTGAAACTGAAGAAGTTCTGACCATTTTGCCAGTGATTAAGCGTATGGGCGCACCACTGATTTCAATGACGGGTAATGCCAATTCGAGACTGGCCAAAAATGCTGACATTCACTTGGAAATTGCGGTACCTGAGGAAGCTTGTCCTTTGGGTTTGGCACCAACAGCCAGCACCACCGCTACTTTGGTTATGGGTGATGCATTGGCAGTCACTTTGTTGGAACTGAGGGGGTTCACTAAAGAAGATTTTGCGCGATCACATCCGGCCGGTTCTTTGGGTAAGAAATTATTGTTGGGTATCAAAGATGTGATGCGAACAGGTGATGATGTACCAACTGTCAATGAGCGGGCATCTTTCAGTGAAGCATTGGTTGAAATGAACTTAAAAGGTTTGGGCATGACCGCTGTGACGGGTGATGACAACTGTGTTTTGGGTGTATTCACTGATGGTGATTTGCGGCGTACCCTGGACCAATTTGAAAAGGATAAGGCACGACCTATAGGTGATTTAGCCACGAAGAATCCAGTTATGATTAAAGACACCAAAATGGCGGTGGAAGCGGCACAGATCATGGAGACGAACAAGATACATTCGCTGTTAGTAGTAAATGCTGACAATGAATTGGTTGGTGCATTGAATATTCACGATTTATTAAGGGCAGGGGTGGTGTGAGGAAGTCCTGATTTATTCATGATTTTCTGGCTTGAATAGATTTTCAATTTCAAGGCGAATGAGGGCCTGCCCACTGGGTATTGCAGAGACAGTCAATCTACCTTAAAATCGTTCAACGCAGAAAATTGGGGATCTATTAATGCCCCCCAAGCGCTGAATATTTAAAACCCAGCAAATAAATATGAATAAATCAGGACTTCTTCAATGAACTACAGCGATGAAATTATATACAAAGCCAAACAGATTAAATTGGTTATATTTGATGTGGATGGTGTATTAACAGATGGTGGTTTGTATTTCACTGATGATGGTCGTGAAATTAAAAAGTTTAATGTTAAAGATGGCTTGGGCATCTCCATACTGGTGAAAAAAGGCATTGAAGTGGCTGTGATTACCGGGCGCAGTTCAGTGATTGTGGCTGAAAGAATGAAATCTTTAGGTGTAAATCATGTCTATCAAGGTAGAATGAATAAGCTTGAAACTTATGAAAACCTCAAAGTTGCCATGAACATCACTGATGAACAAGCGGCCTTTGTGGGTGATGACATCATTGATTTACCGATCATGCGCAGCTGCTCGTTATCTGTGGCCGTCGCTGATGCGCATGATGAGGTGAAAAATCAAGCTGCTTTGATCTTGGATAAATGTGGCGGTATGGGCGCGGCTCGAGATGTATGTGACTTAATCATGCAAGCCCAAGGGTTAAGCCATGATTTTACTACGGGTCACCAATGATAGAGACAAGTCGAATTCGACAATTGGTTTTATTTGGTGTACTTGCTGTAGTCAGTTATGCATTGTATAACAAGTATTTTGGTGGGGAAGCATCTCAATTATTTCAGCCATTTACCAGGGGGTATGCGCTAACGGGTGTTACCATTGAAACAACTGATGAACAAGGTCAAATAATGACTACGATTCAATCGCCGGCAGTGATTCATTATGCGGATAGTGAAAAAACCTTGATTGAACAACCCAATGTTGTTTTACATGATAAAGGGGGTGATTGGGTATTTCAGTCTTTAGTGGGGGAAATTAATGCCCAACAAACACAGATATTTTTTCCAGATGAAGTTTTGATCAATTTAGAGAACCAAGCCAACACACAGACTGAAGAATTGGTCATCAACACCAGCGCATTAACCGTTGATATGACTAACAAAACAGGTAAAACTGAAGCGGAATTGCAAATGAGTCAAGTGGGTTCATTGGTCAAAGGTATGGGTGCAGTGGTTGATTTTAATCAACAAGAAATAGAAATATTGAGCGAGATGTATGCAGAATATAAAAATTAAAACGGTTGGCATATTACTATTATGTACCACCGCGGCTTGGGCTTTGGACAGTGATCGAAGCGCAAAAATTGTTATTGAAGGCCCAGGTTGTCTGACTAAATTGAAAGACAATCAAACTGAATGCACCAAAGGGCTGACCATTGAACAGGGTAGTTTATTAATTAAGTCTGCATATGGCTTGATTAATCACAAAGATCAAGGCATTGATAATGTGCTTATGAAAGGCCAACAGGTTTATATGGAACAGATGATGGAAGATGGCGATAAGATGATTGTGAAGGCTGATCAAATGGATTATCGCAAAGCCGATGAAAAAGTTTACCTATCCGGCAATGTAAGTATCAAAAGCTCAATCGGTATCACTACGGGTGAAAATATCGAATTTGATTTAAAAACCCAGGAAATTGTTTCAAGTGGTGAGGGGGAACAACAGTTCAGGATGGAAATAGATCAAAAAGATGATTGAAGCCATTGATATTGCGAAAACTTATCAAAAAAGAGCAGTTATTCAATCGGTCTCTTTTCAAGTCAACCAAGGTGAAGTGGTTGGTTTACTGGGCCCCAACGGTGCCGGTAAAACGACTTGTTTTTATATGGTTGTGGGGCTGATAGCGGTTGATACCGGCCAGATAAAGATTGATGGGTTTGATGCCACTCGCTTTGGTATGCATCAGAGAGCAAGGTTAGGTCTTGGTTATTTACCACAAGAAGCATCAGTTTTCCGTAAGCTTTCTGTTCAAGATAATATCATGGCTGTACTGGAGTTGTGTAAAGACCTGGGCCATGAGCAGCGTAAGAATCGTTGTTTAGAATTACTTGAAGAGTTGAATATCGAGCATGTTAAAAATCAGCTAGGTATCAGTTTATCTGGTGGAGAACGGCGCAGGGTCGAGATCGCTCGTTCTTTGGCAATGGAACCAAAATATATTTTGCTGGATGAACCATTTGCGGGCGTGGATCCAGTTTCGGTGATAGATATTCAGAAAATAGTACACCACTTAAAGAGTAAAAACATTGGTGTACTAATAACTGATCACAATGTCAGGGAAACGCTTGGAATTTGTGATCGTGCTTATATTTTGAATGATGGGAAAATACTTACAGAAGGTAAGCCTGAACAAATCATCTCGAACCCAGATGTTAAGAAAGTGTATTTGGGACAGGATTTCTCAATGTAACACAATTCAACACGGGTCTCTTGTATTTTTCCGCTGTGTTGGTTATATTAATCATGCAGGAGAAATATGAAAATAATTAATCTATTTCAATTATTCAATACAAACGCTATCAAGCTTTTCTCTCGCGTTAAAATAAAATCTCAAAATATACCCAGTGTACAACTTGAAACATCTTCATCATTTGTCGTAGTTTTCTTTATCCAAAATAAATTGATTCGTGTGTTTGTGAAAGCGCCACGGTGCGATAAATGTTTTAATAACCTGAGCGCAACAGCTCAAAATCAGAGGTTAGTCATATGCAATTAACTATCACGGGCCATCAAATTGATGTCACAGATCCTATTAAAGAATACATTGAAACCAAGTTTGAACGCATCAAACGGCATTTTGATCAAGTTCTTAATGTTCACGTTATCATCAGCGTAGAAAAAGTCAGACATAAGTCTGAGGCCACTATGCATATTGGTGGAAGAGATTTCTTTGCTGAATCAACCGAGGATCATTTGTATAAATCAATAGACTTGTTGGTAGATAAATTAGATAAGCAAATTCGTCGGCATAAAGATAAAATCAGTGATCATCACCGCGGTGAAGCATTAAAGATGAATCAGGCAACGTACTGATTTAAGAGATACTGAACTGAGGATTGTGCAGAAGTCTCTTTAATCAAAAGGCTTAGCTTGGTATGAGTTAAGCCTTTTTCGTGAATTAAGATGAAAATAATTGATATCTTGGAAGAAGATAAAATGATCCTTAATCATCATTTTATCAGTAAGAAACGCTTGTTTGAAACCATGGCGAATCTGTTGAGTGAAGGCAGTGCCAATGGTTTAAATATTTATCACAGCATGGTAGAGCGTGAAAAATTAGGCAATACGTCATTAGGTAATGGTGTGGCATTGCCACATGGTAAATGTTTACCTGATAATGAAATCAGGGCATGTGTGATAAAGATGGCACAAGCTGCTGATTATGAAGCAGTAGACGGTGTGCCCATTCATGTTGTGATCGGGATAGCTTTCCCAGAAAAAACAACAGCCTTACACCAAGTATTGATGAAAGAAACAGCGTTCCTGTTCCGGCAGCATCGTTTGTACAAAAATATTCTGCTGGCAGAAACTAAAGAACAAATGACGGATGAAATTTTAAAAGGTTTTCAATTATGCAGCAATTGGTCATAGTAACCGGGTTATCAGGTGCTGGTAAAACGGTGGTTTTGCGATCATTGGAAGATATGGAGTTTTATTGTGTTGATAATTTACCCATCAACATGTTGCAACAGCTGGCAAAGCACATTATTGCTGATAAAGAATTTTACCCAAAGGTGGCAGTAGGGATTGATATCAGAAGTAAGAATCAGGATTTAAGTGCTTTTAAGGAGTTAATTGGTAGCATCAATCAAATTAAAATAAAAATCATATTTTTGTCAGCCGATAAAAAAACCATACTCAAACGGTATTCGGAAACCCGCAGACGCCATCCCTTGTCTACAGATCAGCATAAATACAGTTTAACTGAAGCGATTAAGTTAGAAAGTGAGTTGATGAATGATTTCAAGGAAGAAGCTGATTTGATCATTGATACCAGCCAATTAAAAATACAACAGTTGCGGCAACAGATCTGGCAAATCATGAGCCAACGCAACGATCATGTTTCTGTCATCATAAAGTCATTTGCTTTTAAGCGTGGGGTACCATTTGATGCTGATTTTGTATTTGATGCCAGATGTTTGCCAAATCCTTATTGGCAGCCTGAATTAAGGGCTTTGACTGGTATGGATGACTTGGTACAAGAATACCTGGCTGGAGAAGACATGGTTCAGGATTACCTTGATGATTTAAGTTTATTTGCGAAAAAGTGGATCAACCGTTTTGAAGCCAATGACCGCAGTTACATAACTATTGCCATAGGTTGCACCGGAGGTCAGCATCGATCAGTTTATTTGGTTGAGGCTTTGCACGAGTATTTAGAAAAAAAATCAATCAAAAACATGAAGCAACATCGTGAACTGAATTAACCTGTTGGCTTTCGTTCATAAAAAATAAAGTCATAACTAAATTTTTGATTGTTCTCTGAAATGGGATTGTTGGTGATTCTTTTGATGTGCCATTCACCCCAATTAACTTTTGGAAAATAAGTGTCTCCATCAAATGAATGATTGATTTTGGTCAGAATTAAATGTGTTGCAAATGGTAGCATCAATTGGTAAATTTTGGCACCACCAATAACCATGAGTTCATCCAATTCATCACCAATCATATTCAAATCATGGATCACTTTAAAACCAACTCTTTTAAATGATGGGTTGCGAGTAATCACCAGGTTTTTTCTATTGGGCAATGGGAAGGGCAGTGATTCACAGGTTTTACGACCCATCAGCAGTGTTTTACCAGTTGTCTGTCGTTTGAAAAACTTCAGGTCCTCAGGTAGTTGCCATGGTAGAGCATTGTTATTGCCAATCAATTGGTTCTGATCCATCGCAGCGATAAGGGTAATTTTCATACCGCAACTTTGCCTTTGATGTGGGGTTGTGCCTGATAATTAATCAGTTCAAAATCTTCAAACTTGAAGTCGAACAAGTTTTTCACATCAGGGTTGATTTTCATCGTTGGTAGTGAAGTGGGTACCCTGGTTAATTGTTCTTTAATCTGTTGCATGTGATTGCTATAAATATGCGCATCACCAAAAGTGTGGATGAAATCCCCTGGTTCTAAATCGCATACTTGGGCCATCATCATGGTTAATAAAGCATAAGAAGCAATGTTAAAAGGTACACCTAAAAAAACATCAGCACTTCGTTGATACAGTTGACATGATAATTTATTGTCAGCTACATAGAATTGAAACAGACAATGACAAGGAGGTAAGGCCATGTTGTCAACTTCAGCTACATTCCAAGCACTGACTATATGTCGTCTGGAATCAGGGTTGGATTTTATTTGTTCAATGAGGTTCTTTATTTGGTCTACGGATTGTCCATTGGGAGTGGGCCAAGAGCGCCATTGATGACCATAAACAGGGCCTAAATCACCATTTTTATTTGCCCATTCATCCCAAATCCGAACACCATTTTCTTGCAGATATTTGATGTTGGTATCACCTGCAATAAACCACAGCAACTCATGAATAATAGATTTTAAGTGCAGCTTTTTGGTGGTTAAAACTGGGAATCCTTGTTGTAAATCAAAACGCATTTGATAGCCAAAAATGCTTTGTGTGCCAGTTCCAGTTCGGTCAGATTTTATGCTGCCATGATCAAGTATATGTTGGGCAAAGTCTAAGTACTGTTGCATCAAAAAAGCCTTGTTATAAAAAACATTATTATAACAAGGCTTGGAATTAAATTTTGATCGAATTAAGTGGTATTGTTTTACTTAAGCGGTCAATAATTTCTGCACCAGATTTTTATTGTGGAAAGCGTTAATCAATTCATCAACATTGATGTTCAAGGTATCTGATTTCAATGCGCTGATGATACATGGTCTGTCTTTGTTAGAAAAAACTGCTTTTTTGGACAAATCTATAAATTTAGGTTTTTCCAACATGTTCTTTTGTGAGTCTTTAATTAATAAGACTTCAGGCTTTAAGCGTTTTTCTTTGTTGTGTGATAAGACCACGCCAACTGAACCATCTGATAGTTCAACAGTTGAGCCCGCAGGATACAAACCGATCGCCTGGATAAATTCATCTACCAGTTTAGCACTAAACAGTTTATTACGTTGCTTAAATAGCCACTCCATAGCATGTGATGAAGTATAAACAGCACCGTAAGGCTTCTTACTGGTCATGGCATCAAAGGTGTCCACGATACCCGCTATTTGTCCAAATGCTGGGATTTCGTCGCCAACCAAACCGTATGGGTAACCGCTGCCGTCAAAACGTTCGTGATGAGTTTCGGCAATGGTTAAAATGTTGTGATCAAGCGTGTTGTCCTTAGCTAATATTTCAACGCCCAGCTCAACATGTGATTCAAAGATTTTGCGTTCTTCTGTAGTTAATTCTTCTGCTTTGTTAAGTAGTTTCCTGCTCAACTTGGTTTTACCAATATCAGCCAGTAAAACACCAGTAACCAAAACTTCCAAATCGTTTTCTTTAATGCCTAAGTGACGTCCGAAAACCGCTGACAATACAGCTGAACGTAAAGAATGTCCATAAACATATTGGCCTTTTTCTTTTAATTGTGTCAGCCATACCAGGGTATTGGGGTTACGAATTACAGAGTTAACAACATGTGATGCGACTTGTTTGGTTTTTTTGATATTCAAGCCTTTACCAACTCTTAAGTTGAAGCTGGTTTCTTCAATGGCGCTGTTGAGATCAAGCATCAAAGTTTTTGCTGGGCCAAACTCTTTCTTAATGGGTTTTAGATTGTGAGTATAGTAATCATGTTTAACAACCAATGGTTTGACACGCCCACGGTACTTGTTGTTAGCTTTCTTTTTGCGTAACAGTGGAGAAGGTTTTGAAATTTCTGGTTCATTAACCAGTGACTTGCCCTTTTCGACATCTATGTACACATGCTCACAGAAAGCGCGTAGATCTCTGATTTCACTCTGACTGCGTATGTAAAATCCCTGAAATGGGAATGGTGTTTCCAGCCAAGAACGATCCAGCTTGCAAACATACATGCCAACTTTGAGGAACTTAACCGATACTTTTTCTTTTTCTATTTTCATGACCACTCAAACGATAGTTATCTATACCCGCGGTTGATGATATCATGTAATTAACAAGATAAATAGTGACGTGCATCACAAAAAACTCAAAAACATGGGGACTTTGATGTGAAAATGATAGATTGTTGAGGTTTTTTTAAAACTGAGGTGACAAGAATTGTCACTTTATTAGGAACTTTAAAATTAGGTATTAATCGCATTTAGATGCATTGAAATTTAAATGCGATTAACAACCATAACTTTTACGCCATGGCTTTAATTTTTGCATTCAAGCGGCTTTTGTGGCGAGCAATTTTATTTTTATGGTACAACCCTTTTCTCGCAATGCCATCAACCACAGGAACCATTTGATTGTATAGCTCTTGGGCGGCTTTTTTGTCACCATTTTCAATGGCAGTGACTACTTTTTTGATTGATGTGCGTGCTTTTGAACGCAAGCTCATGTTATGCTGCCTATTTTTAACAGCTTGTCTAACGCGTTTTCTTGCAGATGCTGAATTTGCCAAACCTATTTCTCCTTATTGATACAAGAATTTTAAAAAACGGCGCATTTTCCCACTAAATATATGAATAGTCAACATGGATAGGTTATTAATTCTATGAATTTGATTAAATCTACAGCCACAGTCAGTTTTTTTACTTTATTATCAAGAGTCTCAGGCTTTGTGCGAGACGTGTTGTTTTTGCGTTTTTTTGGTGTCAGTTTAATGACTGACGCTTTTGTCGTTGCATTTAAAATTCCTAATTTTATGCGCCGCATATTTGCAGAGGGTTCATTTTCTCTGGCCTTTGTGCCAGTTCTTAACGAGGTCAAAGCCAAGCATAATGGTGAGTATCTAAAATTGTTCATCAACCACATTTTTGGTTGTTTATTGGCAGTGTTGTTGCTTGTTGTCGGTTTGTTTGAATTAATAGCCCCAGGAGTGATTTCAGTTTTTGGTGTGGGTTTTTTGGATAATCAGCTCGCATTTGATCAGACTGTATCCATGTTTAGAATCATGTTGCCTTACCTGTTATTTGTTTCATTGGTTTCATTCAGTGCTGGCATCCTGAACAGTTTTGGTCGTTTTGCACTGGCAGCTGCGACGCCTATTATGTTGAATGTGGTGTTAATTTTGATGATGATTTTCGCCAAAGATTATTTCGATATTCCAATCAACGTAATGGCTTGGGGTGTTTTGATGGCTGGGCTGTTACAATTATTAATGCAAATTCCTGCTTTGATTAAGTTGGGATTATTGCCAAAACCAGTGGTCAAGTTTAACGATCCAGAAGTAAAGAAAGTAATGACACTGATGATTCCAACTTTGATTGGTTCTTCAGCGGCACAAATTAACTTGTTGGTTGATACGGCGCTTTCAACGGCATTACCCTTAGAGGGCAGTCCTTCATTTTTATATACGACTGACCGTTTGGTTGAGTTTCCGCTGGGTTTATTTGGTATTGCCATATCTACTGTGATTTTACCTAAATTATCTACTGCTTTTGCTGAATTAGATAAAGATGATTATCAGAAAACCTTGCAGTGGGCGATGTCGGTTGCCATGATTATTGCTCTGCCATCGGCAGTTGGGTTGTTGGTGTTGGCAATGCCGGTTATAACCACTCTGTTTGTTTATGGGGAGTTCACGCTACAAAACGCAACCTACACATCTTATAGTTTGATGGTCTTTATGTTTGGGTTGCCAGCCTTTGTGGCTAACAAAGTATTGTTGCCAGCATTTTATTCACGAAAAGACACCAAAACGCCTGTTAAGATTGCACTGAAAGCCATGTCAATCAATGTTGTGTTAAATTTTACTTTTGTTGGGGTGTTGTATTATTTCAATGTGGTTTCATTGCATGTTGGGCTGGCCATGGCTGGTGTTAGCTCTGCTTGGATACAATGTTATTGGCTGTATCGAAAATTAGTGGAAGCGAATGTAATTGATAAACCCTTGTTATCAATTGGCTTGTTGTTCAAAATCATGGTGTCACTGATTCTTATGGTACTCGCAATATGGGGCATGCAGTGGCTGATGCCACAATGGCACGAAATTCCTGGTTATTATCGCTTTTTTAACCTGATTGTTTTGATTGTTGTTGCGGCCGCTGTTTATTTTATAAGTATGTGGTTTTTGAAAATACATAAGATGGTGCCATGGAGATAGTCAGATACCCACATAGAAAGCCTTTGGATCGAAAAACAAGTATCACCATAGGTAACTTTGATGGTGTTCATATGGGGCACCAGGCACTGATCAGACAAACCACCAAACATGCTCAAGAACATCGGAATCTAGCGGCGGTGGTTTCTATGCAACCATTGCCGCTACAACATTTCAAAGGTCATGATGCTGTCGAGCTACTGACTCCATTTCGTTTGAAACACAGGATGTTGTATGAGTTAGGGGTGGATGTCTTCTGCAATTTGAATTTCAATAGTTACCTGATGAACATGCAGGCACATCGTTTTTTTTATGATGTGTTATTACGGGGTTTGAATGCAGAATATATTGTGGTTGGTGATGATTTTAAGTTTGGAGCCAATCGTGAAGGTGACTTTGAAATGCTTAAAACCATGGCGCATCATCATGGCATTGAAGTGTACAAAGTACCTTCTGTGAGAGCCAATGATCAACGGATAAGCTCTACTTTGATCAGACGTTTGCTTAGAAGTGGTGATTTTGTCCAAGCCAAAGTGTTGTTGGGACGTGATTTTAATTTGCTTGGGCGAGTGGCTCATGGACAAAAATTAGGCCGAGATCTGGGTTATCCAACCATTAATTTAGAGCTTAAAACAGGAGATTTTCCTCTGCATGGTATCTATGTAGTGGGAATCATTATTGGTGGCCATAAGTACCAAGCTGTGGCTTCAGTTGGGTTGAATCCAAGTGTTGGTGGTAATGCTAAGCGTGTTGAAGTATATGTCTTGGATTTTGAGCAGCAGGTATATGGTCAATGTGTTGAAGTTTTGTTTTATCAAAAGCTTCGAAATGAAGTAGAATTCGATACCTTATGTGATTTAACTGCTGCCATTGAGAGAGATGTCAGCGATACCAGAAAATATTTTGCCGATTTGGAAGGAGAACCGGTTTGAGCCAAGACTATAAACAAACACTTAATTTACCCAAAACCAATTTCAAAATGAAGGCTTCACTGGCCACTAAGGAACCACAATGGATTAAACAGTGGAATAAAGATGGTTTATATGAAGCTTTGCAAAAACACCATCAAGACAGTAAGCCATTTATTCTTCATGATGGACCTCCTTATGCCAATGGTGCCATTCACATTGGTCATGCGGTTAATAAAATTCTTAAAGACATCATAGTTAAATCAAAAATGATGTCAGGTTTTCGTGCGCCATACGTACCCGGCTGGGATTGTCATGGGTTGCCGATTGAAGTGCAGGTTGAAAAGAAAGTGGGTAAGGTTGGTAAGAAAGTCGATGCGAAAACCTTTAGACAAAAGTGCCGTGATTACGCAGAGAATCAAGTTAACATACAAAAACAAGATTTTATTAGGTTGGGTGTTTTGGGTGACTGGGACAAGCCTTATTTAACCAAGTCATTCGACTATGAAGCCAATATGATTCGCGCATTGGCAGAAATAGCAGCCAACAACCACATTGAAAAAGGAGTGAAGCCAGTTAATTGGTGTTTTGATTGTGGTTCTGCATTGGCTGAAGCTGAAATTGAATATCAAGATAAAAATTCGCCAGCGATTGATGTTGCATTTGACTTTATAGATGGTGCTGCAGTAGCGCAGAAGTTCGGAGTCAGCGATTTTACACAACCTGTGGCATTGCCGATTTGGACCACCACGCCTTGGACCATTCCTGCCAATCAGGCGGTTTCTTTGCATCCTGAATTGACTTATGCATTGGTTAAAGGTCATGCCACCCATTATTTGGTAGTGGCAGCCGATATGGTTGATGAAGTGATGTCCCGACTAGCAGTTGAGAAGCATGAGGTTTTGGCTAAAGTGGTGGGTCAGGAGTTGGAGCTTTTACAGTTAAAACACCCGCTTTATAACAAAATGGTGCCAGTAATCATGGGTGAACACGTCAATACCGAAGCAGGTACGGGTGCGGTGCATACTGCTCCTGGGCATGGTGTAGATGATTTTAATGTCGGTAAAACCTATGATTTGGAAGTTTATAATCCAGTTGATTCAGATGGTGTTTATTTACCAGATACACCATTGTTTGCGGGGCAACATGTTTGGCAAGCCAACGAGACAGTAACAGAGGCTTTGGGCAAAGCTGGGCAGCTGTTGCACCATGAGGGTATCAGACACAGCTATCCTCATTGTTGGCGTCACAAAACACCTACGGCATTCAGGACTACGCCACAGTGGTTCATCAGTATGGATAAAGAAGGTTTGCGTGCCAGTGCACTTGAGGAGATTAAAAAGGTAGAGTGGATTCCCAATTGGGGTGAAGAACGTATCTACAAGATGATCGAAAACCGCCCTGAATGGTGTATTTCAAGACAAAGGACTTGGGGAGTCCCAATTACTTTATATGTGCATAAACAAACCGGTGAGCTTCATCCGAACACCCCCCAGATTATGGCACAAGTGGCTGATCTGGTGGAGCAAAAGGGTTTGGATGTCTGGTATGAATTGGATGATGCCGATTTAATTGGAGCGGATGTTGATGTTTATGAGAAGGTGACCGATGTATTGGATGTGTGGTTTGATTCAGGTGTGACCCATTATTGTGTTTTAAAGCAAAACGAAGCTTTGCAAGAGCCAGCTGATTTGTATCTAGAAGGTTCGGATCAACATCGTGGCTGGTTTCACTCGTCATTATTAACAGGTGTTGCTATTAACGAGCGTGCGCCATACAAACAAGTTTTGACGCATGGTTTTGTGGTTGATAAAGATGGCAAAAAAATGTCTAAATCCTTGGGTAATGTGATCTCACCCAAAGACGTGGTCAATACTTTAGGTGCTGATATTCTGCGCTTGTGGGTGGCATCGGCTGATTATCGGGGTGAAATGACCATCTCCAATGAAATCCTCAACCGGGCTGCGGATGGTTACCGCAGGATCAGAAACACGGCTCGTTTTATGTTGGGTAATTTAAATGAGTTCAGTGCAGATGATTTATTGGTTGCAAAGCAGTGTGCTGAAATTGACTTGTGGGCTATCGATCGGGCCAGGCAGTTGCAGTGTGAAGTGATTGAACACTATGATGCTTATCAATTGCACTTGGTTTATCAAAAAATTCATCATTTCTGTTCGCAAGACATGGGTGCATTCTATCTGGATGTGATCAAAGACCGGCTTTATACTTGTCATGTTGACAGTGCTGCACGTAAATCTGCACAAACTGCGATGTACCACATTTTGAATGCTTTAGAAAGGCTGATAGCCCCCATCTTAACCTTTACTGCTGATGAGATCCGGCAGTCCAGTGGTCAAAATGAACATATATTGTTCTCACGCTGGTATGAATTTCCTGTTCATGAGTTTAATGAACAAGCCAGCAAGTGGCAAACCATAGCCAGTATCAGACAGGCTGTTTCAAAACAATTGGAAGGGCTGCGTGTAGCAGGTGACATTGGTTCATCATTGGATGCTGAGGTTAGATTGTTTGTGTCTGATGGTTTATTTGAACAACTGCAGCCAATGAATGATGAGCTGAGGTTTGTGCTGATTACATCAGAAGCCCAGGTTTTGCCATGGGGTGATTGTGGAAATGCTGAGGCAGTAGAATTACCAGAAGGTGGTTCAATTGCCATACAAGTCAATGTGGCATCGGGCGAAAAGTGTGAGCGTTGTTGGCACATTCGCACGGATGTGGGTGTTAATAAAGCACATCCAACCATTTGTGGGCGTTGTGTGGAAAATGTAGATGGGCAAGGTGAAGTGAGGCAATTCGCTTAATGAAGCTCAAGAATTCAGGTTGGGTCTATTTGTGGGTGAGTGTGGTGGTGTTGATCTTGGATCAATGGACCAAGTCAATTGCCAGCAATAAGCTTGACTTATATGTGCCGAAGAAGATCACAGAGTTTTTTAATTTAACTCTGATGCATAATGAAGGTGTGGCGTTCAGTATCCTGGCAAGTCAATCAGGTTGGCAAAGGTATTTTATTTCAGTGGTTGCTGGTCTTATTGTGATTTGGTTGTTGTATTGGTTGTGGCAAAATGCACGTAACATGAAATTACAAAACACTGCTTTGGTGTTAGTGATTGGTGGGGCATTGGGTAATATATGGGATCGGGTTTTGTTAGGTTATGTGGTTGATTTTATTGAACTACACTACAAAGGTTACTATTGGCCTGCATTTAATGTTGCAGATTCGGCAATTACTTTGGGCGCTGTATTATTGATAATTGATGCATTCAAGAACAAAGAATCAGACACAGAGGAAAAGCAAGCGTGAAAATATTGCTGGCCAATCCACGTGGATTTTGTGCAGGTGTTGATCGTGCCATAGATATAGTTAATCGTGCTTTGGACTCATTTGGTGCGCCGATTTATGTGCGTCATGAAGTGGTGCATAATCAGTATGTGGTGGACAAGTTGCGTGACCGAGGTGCGGTGTTTGTTGATGAGTTGGAAGAAGTGCCGGATGATCAGATTGTGATTTTTTCAGCACATGGCGTATCTAAGGCTGTGCGTAAAGAAGCTGCTGATCGTCAATTGAAAGTATTTGATGCCACCTGTCCATTGGTAACTAAGGTACATATCGAAGTGTTTCGGTACTGTAAGCAAGGCTTTGATTTAATTTTGATTGGTCATCATGGCCATCCTGAGGTTGAAGGCACCCTGGGTCAGTGGGATAAGCTTAAAGGAACGGGGGCTATCTATTTGGTTGATTCGGTGGCAGAGGCCAATGCCATCGATATTAAACAACCTGAAAAAATTGCTTATGTCACTCAGACCACTTTGTCAATGGATGATACCAGGGACATTATCAACGAATTGCGTCAGCGTTTTCCAAAAATTGAGGGCCCTAAGCATGACGATATTTGTTATGCCAC
This sequence comes from Marinicella sp., assembly GCA_028284365.1. Lineage (GTDB taxonomy): Bacteria > Pseudomonadota > Gammaproteobacteria > Xanthomonadales > Marinicellaceae > Marinicella. The sequence goes on along the minus strand of JANQRW010000048.1, from coordinate 56,955 downwards.
CCAAAATCGTCAGATGGCTGTGAGGGAGCTGGCCTCAAAAACTGATTTGGTTTTGGTGGTAGGAAGTGTCAACAGCTCTAACTCAAACCGACTCAAAGAATTAGCAGAACGTGAGGGCGCGACTTCTTATTTGATTGATGGAGCAGCAGATTTACAACAAACATGGTTTGAAAATGTTGAATCAATCGGACTAACAGCCGGTGCTTCAGCGCCGGAGAAATTAGTTAAGGATGTCATAAAATCAATAGCAGAATTGACGCCAAACTTACAAGTTCAAGAACTGAATGGAGAGCGGGAAAATATGGTATTTGCACTCCCTAAAGAACTGCGTTTGGTACAAAAATGACCGTTTGTCCCTTAAAAAACACCGCCAATCGGTAATTATTCAACTCTACTTGAGTTTGACAACAATCTTATCTACCATTCAAGCTGGTTAAAATCTAAAAGAATGTAAGTGCACAAATTACACAAAAGAAATAGAGGTTTTTCTCTCATAGAGCTGGTGATTACATTGTTGATTGGTTCAATCTTACTGGCCTGGGGGATCCCCAATTATCGTGACTTCAAAGTCAGGAAGCAGATTGTCGATACCACCAATGAATTTGTATACAGCATTAATTTTGCAAGGGCAGAAGCCATCCGATATGGTGGCGTTGTTAGATTAAGAGGCAGAGGTGCGTCCAGAGACTGGAGCAATGGAACCGTTACATTAGAGGTATTGGATGGTCCAAATAGAAGAATAGCAGAAGTACCGCCATTCGATAACAACATTCAGATAACTCAAGCTGGCGACTTTACTGGTGATGTTGATTTTAACTCACTTGGCGCATTGGTTAATGGCAATTCAACACGATTCAGGATTGAAAATACAAATGTGAGTCATGCATTCAGGGAAATAGTAATTTTACCATCTGGTTCAGTAAGGTTGATAAGACCATGATATTCATGAATAAAAGAAAAGAAGAAGGTTTTACTCTGCTAGAGGTTTTGGTGGCGGTGTTGGTGTTTTCCTTTGGATTGTTGGGGATAGCTGGCATGATGACCATATCAGTCAGAACTAATCACAATGGTTATTTGAGGTCTCAGGCTAATTTTTTGGCAGAAAATATGGTCGACCGAATGCGTGCAAATCCAGTTGCTTTATGGGCTGGTACTTATACTGGCACGCCAGCTCAAGGCAGCCTTGAATGCACACTGGCTAGGCCATGCGGCTTTAATGCATTAGCCACTTATGATATGCAGGAATGGGCAAATTCCTTGGCGATTTCTTTGCCTAATGGAACTGGCAATATAGCCTGTCAAAATATTGGTACGTTGCCTGCCAATCTGGTAACTGCTCAAGCACCTTCTGTTTGGAGTCCGGTGCCGCCATATGATGGCGTATGTACTGTGACTGTTTCATGGCAAGAGTCCACCAGGCAGGGCGCCCAACCACAACAAGTTGTACTTATTACTCAACCATAACAACAATGATGATGCATATGAAAAAGAATAAATTAGGATTTTCTCTGATTGAGTTGATGGTTGCCATGGTCATTGGGCTCATTATTTTATTAGGGTTGATATCATTGTTTGATAGCTCGAGCTCTTTAAACAGGTCACAACATGGCTTGTCTGTGTTGCAAGAAAATGGTCGTTATGCCATAACCAGGATTAAACAAGATATTGAGCAAGCTGGAAGAAAACATTGTGCAACCGTTGCATTACCTTCCACATTAACCACTGATTGGGATCAAGGTTATCAAATGACTGCATTAATGGCTGCTCCCAATGTTAATTTTACCAATGGTTTACCCAATGTAGGCGACATCAGGCTTGATTCAACGGCTGCGACAGAACCTAATCAATTGGGTGATACCAACGTCCCTCCTGGTGTTGCTTACCCAATAGATCCAAGCTTCTTTATCAGGGGTCATGAATGTACGGCAACTGCGTGTACACCAGCGTTAAATACAGTTGGTGCTGATTTGGCCGCTCCCTTTGATGCCTTGGGGTCTGCTGATGGTAACAGGCCATTACAAACTGATGTCTTAACAGTCAGGTATTTAACCGGCGGTAGGGATGTTGTGCAGGTTAATAATGCCACAAACACAGTAACATTGGCAGCGAACCAACCAGCTTTGTTCAATGGTTTGGGTTTAATTGCTGATTGTAACAATTCGTTGATTACAACATTCAATGGTGCGGTTGCCAATGGTGCCTTTCCACTACCTAACCTTAATGCGCTATCAAATTTAAAGCTGTTTGATATGAATAATGACTTAAGAACCGTTTCCTATTATTTGAAGCTGAACACCGACCCCAATGATTCTGGACGACTGATAAGTTCACTTTATCGCTCTGAAAATGGAGTGGAACAGCAAATTGTTGAAGGTGTTGAGCGTTTTGATTTATTTTACCTGGCTCAGCTTCAGACTGGTGAAGTGGTGCGTATGACGGCTGCTCAAGTACAAGCGATAAATGGCGGCGGTGATTTAGATTTAAATGGGGCTATTGATGGGCCAAATGGCTGCACAATTCCACCACGGATTACTTCCGGCTTGAGTGGCTTGGGCCTTGCAAATAATGCGGGTTGTCTGTGGCGCTCGATTTATGCTGTTGAAGTGCATATGTTGTTCAATACTGTCAATAACAGCAGCACTGTCAACGACGATAGGTATGTTTATACACCTGACGGCGTTACCCCACAGGATCCGTCGTCAGGTCTGGTTTCGGGATTGGATGGAGAAAGAATGTATCGCAGAGAATTTACAGCAGTGGTACCAATCAGGAGTTACACACTATGAAGACTAAATCATCACAGAAGGGCGCGGCACTAGCAATTGGCTTGATATTGTTACTGATTATCACGCTTATGGGATATACAGGCATGAAAGGAACCATCCTTCAAGAAAAAATGGCTGCTGGTTTACATAACAAAACATTGGCCAATGGTGGCGCAAATTCAGCCCTCAGAGCGGGTGAAAAGGCACTGTATAACTTAGTTAAAGATACCAATGGTGTTAATATTGAGGGTACCCCTGGCGGTACTTTATTTGGCATTTATTCAAATTACCAGGAAGTTAATGAGCCACAATCTGGAATGAATCAAAATGTATTGGATTTCATTGAAGATGGTGCGGGCGGTACCGAGCATCGAGATTTTAATTTCACCACGGTTGCCAGCAAAAATGCCCAACTGGCAGCGCAACCAAAATACATCATTCATGAAATTGTTACCACACCAGCCGGAGTAACTGTCGAATTTGGAAGTGTAGGCGGTGGTACCGACGGCAACATCCAAAAAACGTATGCGGTTACTGGTAGAAGTACCAGTGGCGATGGACGATCAAATTCTGTCTTTCAATCACTTTATACTGCTGTTACCAGCAGCACACCCAGTCAATAATAGAGAATTATTATGATGAATAAAATATTTAAACTAACAATTGTCAGCCTTGTAGTGATGCTCTCTGGAATGAATAAAGCACAGGCTGCTTTTTTACAATTGAGTCATGGTCCTTTGTTTCTGAGTCAGTCTGTACCGCCAGCGATAGCCGTTACTTTCGATGACTCTGGAAGTATGGGTTGGGGTTTTATGGGCGAAAATATGTCTGCTAGCTTCGATACATACAGAAGTCGGAGATTTGCCGATCCTAGTGAGAACAAAATGTATTTCAACCCGACAATCACTTATGAACCGCCCATTGATGCTGATGGTAAGGAACTGCCGCAATCAGACCCCAACAACGCTTATGTAGACGGCTTTGATAGCAATTCTGCTCAAGTTGATTTATATAACAATTATATCCCTATAGCTGAATATTGGTATTACAGTGCCGGTTCTTATGACCTTCTTTTTGCACAAATTTCAGGTACGCCAGATGTTGACAATGTTAATGAAGGGTACTGGCCCAGTCAATATCCCAATTTAAACAACCGAGTAGCAAAAGGTCGCAGGGCTTTCTTTTATGACTCGAATTATGACAATGGTGCTGGTAATGCTCGGGGAAGGTTATATGATGTGCCTGATGCCCAAATGAATAATTTTGCCAATTGGTATACTTATTACAACACGCGAAATAAATTGGGTAAATCGTCAATCAGTCGTGCCTTCTCTACGTTTGGACCAAGTTTCAAAATTTCTTGGCAGCAACTAAATAACAACACCACATTCCCAGCCTTACAAAAGTTTGATGACACGCACAGGGATGACTTTTTTGATTGGTTATTCGATGTACCATCAAGTGGCGGTACACCATTAAGGAATGCTTTTTATCGAGCTGGTAATTTATTTGACCAGGAATCAAGCTATTATTCAGTTGATTTTAGCAGGAATCTGACCTGCCAACAAAATTTTCACATTGCCATTTCAGATGGCGAGTGGAACCAGAGATGGAGCCACACTGTTAGCCAAGATGAATCAACGAATATAAGACTGCCTGGTGATGTTGAACAAAGGTATACCAATTACACTGGTACAGGAGAACAACATATATACCCAACGACTGAAGATGGTACTTCATTGTCTGATATTGCATTTAATTTTTGGTCCAAGGACTTGTCTACGTTAGCAAATAATGTCAAGTTGTTTAAAGGTGACTTTACTGATGCGGCTGGAAATGAAATTGTGTTTCCTCCTAATACTGATGATTGGGAGTCACCAGCTTTTCAGTGGAATCCCAAGAACGACCCTGCTTATTGGCAACACATGGTCACTTACAACGTAGGTATGGGTTTGGAAGCCACTCGGGTGATTGATTATGAAAAAGGTCGTTTTGGAACATTCAGGGTTGATGACGATAACAATGTTGTTACTACGGGCGGGCGTGAAATCAAAGCATGTCCACAGCATCCAACCATAACAGATCCTAAAGAAGCTGTTTTTGCACAAATCAGAGCTGGTAACTGTGACTGGCCTGATTCTTCAGAAGATGGTACCGGCCGTCTGGTAAAAGTTGATGATGTGTGGCACTCATCCATTAACAGTCGTGGCGATTTTTTCAGTGCCAATGATCCTCAGGAATTAATAGATTCTTTAAACCAGGTGGTGAATAACATTCTTGAACGTTTATCACGTGGTAGTGCTTCTACCGTATCATCTGGTGTTATTACCGCATCAACCCGTGCTTACTCACCAGGCTTCGATTCATCAGACTGGTCTGGTAGCATGGTTGCGCGTCCTGTTAATCAGAATGGCGATTTTGATGATCCTATTTGGGATTTGAGCTGTAATTTAACTGGTGGATATTGTGAATCAACAGGTGAAAATGTGGTGCGTCAAGAACCTCAAGACCGTAATATTTATATTTATGATTCAGCACTCGATGCTGTTGAAGAGTTTAGCCATAGCTCTACTGGTCCTGCCATTGCTGAATTTACCTCTGGCTCAGCTGAGTTAATCACTCAGTTGGGAGTTACTCTTGAACAAGCTGTTAATTATTTGAAAGGTGAACGTGATTTAGAAGTATCACGAGGTGGTAGCTTAAGGGACCGCACATCGATATTGGCAGATATTATTCATGCCAGCCCTACTATTGTGAGGGGACCAGGTGCTCCTTATTTGGATATTTTTTGGCCAAAGGGATCACCAGAATATAACAATCCATACTTGGACTTCAAGGAGGCCAATGTCGATCGAAACAATATGATTTATATCGGCAGCAACGGTGGTATGTTACACGCGATCGAGGCTGAAGGTGCTGATGAAGGCAAAGAAGCCTGGGGTTTTATACCATCTAAGGCATTAAAAAATATCATTAGGTTGATTAAACCCATTTACGAACATCATTCTTTTGTTGACAACACCCCAACTGTAACAGATGCATTTTTCAATGACAGTTGGAAAACTGTGTTGGTCTCTGGTTTACGTCATGGTGGTCAAGCCTTTTTTGCCCTAGATGTGACAGATCCAAATGTAACTGCGCCAAAAGTGTTGTGGGAATTCAGTGATGAAGATGACCCAGATATGGGTTTCTCTTATGGCCAGGCACAAGTGGCCAGAATCACAAGTACTGGTGAATGGGTTGCACTGATACCTAATGGCTATAACAATTCAAAACCTGATTACATGCCAGCCAATGACCCAAGAAACAAGACAAGTGCCACCGGAAATGCAGTCTTGTTTGTGGTTCGGTTGAGCGATGGTAAGCTGTTGGCCAAATTGGATACAGGTGTTGGTAATCCGAATACACCTAACGGTTTGGCGACGCCTATTGCGGTAGATAACCAACACGTGGCACCACCAGTGGCTAACAAAATTGGTGAGAACATTGACATAGGTGCTGATTTTATTTATGCAGGTGATCTCTATGGTAACTTGTGGCGCTTTGATATTCGCAGCAGTAATTACTCTGACTGGGAGCAAGCTTCAAGCATGAAAAAAGTTGTTGCAGCGCAGGGTATTATGGAACAGGCCATAACCACCCAGCCCAGAGTCATTACCTTGCCTACTTCAACTCCTGAGCTTGATTCAGTGGTGATGTTTGGAACAGGTAAATATATAGAAGTGCCAGATCGTTCGATTAATTTACCCAGAACACAGTATCTTGTGGGTGTTTTTGATGGTATTAATTCTGAACCAAAAGATTTGAATATCAATTCAACTGACTTTGTTGAGCAAACCTTATCAGCTACCTCTGTTAACACAATCAGTTTACTTTCTTCAAATCCCGTGAATATTGGTGCCGATAAAGGGTGGCGTTTGAAATTGCCGCTTAAAGGTGAGCGGATTGCTAACCCAATGGCCGTTTTAAGTAATCAATTGGCACTGGCCACTTCAATTGTTCCAGCAGGTGATGATCCATGTGACACTGGTGGTGTAAGTAGATTAATTGCTTTTAATCCGTTGACAGGAGGTAAGCCTGAGATTGGAGGAAATGGTATTTTTGAAGGATTTGAAATCATTGACACAGACGCTAATGGTAACCCAGTCAGAGAGCTCGTCAAAGGAGATACCATTCTGGTTGATGATTTAGTTGTTGGCGCCCCTCCCATACTGGAAAATTTGGGTGGTGGTACTTCCAATATTGTTGTAGAAGGTATTGAGGGCAATCAAAGCATTGCATTACAACAGTTTACCTGGCGCCGAAGAAATTGGACCAACCTTTTAATCGAATGAACAGAGAATAAATTATGAATGACTTTTTGAAAAAAAGAACTTGGGTTTTTATATGCATGTTACTGCTAAATCAAACCTGTTTAGCTTATTTGACTGATATACAAGAATTGGTGGTTGACAAAGTTGACACAAAGTCGAGTACAATTGTTGCCAATGGAAAAGAGTATACATACAAATTAAATGTTGCTCAGTCGAGGTATCGATTTGATCAGGATTTTAAAAAATCAATTGGTTTGAAAGACCTGGTTATAGGCGAGAAGTATTTTATTCAACTAAAGGCAGAAGGTGAAAACATGAGAACCAGAAATTTTGACACCATCATATTCATTGCCAAGTCTAAACCCTCGGAGTGAAAACATGAAAGTTAAAGGTTTTACCCTGATAGAATTATTAGTCGTAATCGCAATCATTGCTTTGCTTGCATCCTATGCCATACCGAGCTATCGTCAGTATGTGGTGCAAAGTAAACGAGCAGAAGCGCATTCGAGATTATTGGAAGTGGCAGGGATGTATGAAAAATTTTATGCCAATACCAATGCCTATCCAACAGATGTTACTGGAGGTGGTAGTGCGCTTTCACTGGGAGCAGATTATTTAGAGTGGGAAGACTATCAGATCAATTTAGCACCAGATCCTGGTAACAACGCTGTTTGGAGAATCAGGGCTCAAGCCAGAGGTAAACAACGAACGGATGACCATTCATGTCAAAATATTTGGTTTGATAGTCTAGGACGAAAAGGGCCTGTTAATTCTGATTGTTGGAATGATTAATTAATTCATAAATCATTCGTATCTACCGCCTTTAAGCACGCGCTGTTTTTGACGGTTCCAATCTTTTTCTTTGGAGGCTGCACGTTTGTCGTGTAGCTTCTTACCTTGGGCCAGGATCACTTTAAGTTTAACCTTGCCTTTTATCCAGTACAGACTTCTGGCAACTAAAGTTAAACCTTTGCGTTCAACTGCTCCAATTAAGTGATTGATTTGGTGTCTGTGCAGTAATAACTTTTTAAGCCTGTTGGGTTCGGCGGTGATGTGAGTTGAAACAGTGTTCAGTGGGGTGATGTGACAATTGGTCAAGAAGACTTCTCCATTTTTGATAAAAACATAACTTTCCCCAAGATTGACTTTTCCTTCTCGAATTGACTTGACCTCCCAACCTTGTAACTCCAGGCCTGCCTCAAATTCTTCAATAAAATGATACTCATGGGATGCCTTTTTGTTGATGATGATGGTATTATCCTTTTTCTTTGTTTTGGCCATGAATCGTTGAAAAATATTGTGGATGTTGGATTTTATGAAATTTCTGATGAAAATGCACCAAGCATCGTGGCTTTTGCTCATGTGATATATTTACTTGATTAGTGTTTCAGTCGGTTTGGCTTAAATCGCACAACCATGTAACGGTCTGGGTAAGTTAAAATAATTAATATGTCAGAAATCATTAAGTCCGCTATAGTCCCATATAACAGCAATCAAATGCTTCAATTGGTCAACGATGTGGCGAACTATCCTGAGTTTTTAAAGTGGTGTACCAAGGGGTATATAAAAGAGCGTGCAGAGAATCAGTATGTGGCTGGGATGGCTATTAAAATCAGTGGTGTTCAAGTTGAGTTTGCCACCAAAAACACCATTGAGCATGACAGAGAATTAACGATTATGTATATGGATTTGGTTTCTGGGCCATTTCGTCAAATGGCTGGAGAGTGGAGGTTCCACCAGTTTCCTGAGTTTGGTTCAAAAGTGGAGTTACAACTACAATATGAAATCAAGTCACAATTACTGGGGCGTATGTTTGCTAAAGGGTTTGATCAGATTGCTGGTCATTTAGTGAACGATTTTGTTAATAGGGCGGGGGTGATTTATGCTGAACATTGAAGTTATCTATGCCACGCTTGTTTCTCAAGAGTTAATTAAGCTGAAAATGGAAGCGGGGGCTACAATTCAAAAGTGCATTGAAAAATCCAATGTGCTTCAGAGTCACCCTGAAATTAATCTGGATGAAATGAAAGTCGGTATTTTTAGTCAAGTGAAACCATTAAATCATGAAGTCAGTGATGGTGATCGAATAGAGATTTACCGTCCTTTAATGGCTGACCCAAAAGCGATCAGACGTAAAAAGGCAGAACAGGCCAAAGGTTAGTTTTATTCTATTTGTGTGGTGCCATCTTCGCTGTCAGGGAAGTAGTTACCTTCAGTTTTAACAAGTTTGTTGTCATCGAAAAACAAAGTGAATTTTTTAACTTTTTTGAATTCGCCTTGGAATTTAGTGGTATTGATGTAGTCCCAGCGATCCTGATCAAAAGGGTCAGCAATGGTTGGCGTACCCAAAACGATGGCGACCTGTTGTTTGGTCATACCAGGCTTTATTTCATCGATGTTCTCTTGTTTGAGGATGTTTCCTTGTTGAACTGATACTTTATAGCAACCAGTTAGACTTAATAATACAGTGAATACAGCAATTACAACAATTTTCATTCTAATAAGGTGTTTAAAATTGAAGCCAGAATGATACAATAAAATCCATTAAATAGCAGTTAATTCTTTAGATGAGTAAAAAAGAAATCAAAGAGGCAGGCCTGAAAGTTACTCTGCCACGCTTACAAATCCTTGAGTTTTTAAGTAACAACAAAGGCAAACATTTCACCGCTGAAGAGTTGTATGATGAGTTGAAGTCTGCTGACCATGACATCGGGCTTGCTACCATCTACCGAGTTTTGAACCAGTTCGAAACAGCTGGGTTGGTGAGTAAAAACCAGTTTGAAAACACCCAGGCAGTGTATGAACTGGATACTGGTGAACATCATGATCATATGGTTGATGTAGATTCTGGTAAGGTGATGGAGTTTTTTGACGAAGAATTGGAAAAGATGCAATTGAAAATCGCAGAAGAACATGGTTATGAATTAATTGATCATAAAATGGTTTTATACGTTAAAAAGAAATAATGGACATCTACAAAGAGTTTTATCTTGAGTCTGCTCATTGGTTGCCGAATGTGCCTGAAGGTCATAAATGTGGGAACATGCATGGCCATTCTTTTAAAGTAATCATTAAGGTGTCTGGGGAGCCAGATCCGAAAATGGGGTGGATTGTTGATTTTGCAGAAATAAAAGCAGCATTTAATCCACTTTATAAAAAACTAGATCATGCTTGTTTGAATAAAGTAGAGGGACTTGAAAACCCAACCAGTGAAAATTTAGCCATTTGGATATGGAGTCGCCTTAAGCCAAAATTACCCTTGTTATCAGAAATTGAAATATGCGAGACCTGTACATCGGGTTGTATTTATCGAGGTTGAAACGCAACTTTTGATAGACCAAAAAACATGTTTATCAACATTCTTAACGTATTTGGGTAAAGAATTTTAATCCATCACTTTTTGTAACAAAAACTATTTGACTATGGCTGCATAAATGCCGATAATACGCATCCTCTTTGTGGGGCTATAGCTCAGCTGGGAGAGCGCAACACTGGCAGTGTTGAGGTCAGCGGTTCGATCCCGCTTAGCTCCACCACTTGAGAGGCTTTTTAAAGGAAACGCTGATAAATAGAAGAATGACCTTATATTTGGATAAGTTCCCTTTAATCAAAGATTGTGAAATGTCCTTGCGTCCCATTCCTCTAGTGGCCTAGGACTCCGCCCTTTCACGGCGGCAACAGGGGTTCGAGTCCCCTATGGGACGCCACTTTATATTAATGATCTGTAATATAAGGGAGGCAAGAAAGAAAAAAGATCACACATGTCCTTTGCGTCCCATTCGTCTAGTGGCCTAGGACTCCGCCCTTTCACGGCGGCAACAGGGGTTCGAGTCCCCTATGGGACGCCATCGTTATCATTTTGGTCGATATTTATTTAGTCCTCTTCCAGGCGTAGTCACACAAAAATAAAAGCGCAGCTTTTGCGTCTGAATCGTTCAACTGGTTTAATTTTTCCTTTGCAGCTTGGGCTTGATCTTTGGCTTGTTGGAGGGTGTAATCAATTGCATTCGATTTTTCCACCATTGATTTAATGGCAAGAAAGTCCGTTGAACTTGGGTTTTTTATGGCATTGATGATGGATGATTTTTGTTCATCTGTGCCGTGTTTTAAAAGATAGATTAAAGGCAGTGTAAGTTTACCTTCACTGAAATCATCCCCTAAGTTTTTACCCAAGGCTTCGTCATCAGCGATGTAATCCAATACGTCATCAGCAATTTGAAAAGCTGTGCCTAAAAACATACCAAAGTCAGCCAAATCATTTTGTAGGTCTATGCTTTGCTCAGCAATAACCGCTGCTAATTGGCAAGCAGCTTCAAATAATTTAGCTGTTTTGTTGGCAATGATTTCAAAATAAGCATTTTCTGAAATATCAACATTACCCACATTCAGTAATTGTTGTACTTCTCCTTCAGAAATTTTATTGGTGGCATCTGAGAGGATAGACATCACTCGCATATTGTCTGCTTTGACCATCATCTGGAATGACTTTGAGTACAAGAAATCACCAACCAATACGCTGGCAGAATTACCCCAAATTTCATGTGATGTTTTTTCACCACGTCGCATTTCAGATTCATCGACCACGTCATCATGTAGTAGTGTGGCTGTATGTATCAATTCAATGACTGCAGCCAGATTAACACTTTGATCACCAGAGTAATTCAGTGCTTTTGATATCAACAGCATTAACATGGGGCGCAGACGTTTACCACCATTGCTGATGATGTATTCGGCTATTTGATTAATTAAGATAACATCAGAATTCAGTTGTTTACGCAAATGGTTGTTGACTTCAGTCATGCCTGCATCTGTGAATTTAAACACATCTTTGATCTCTTTTATGGTGTTTTCCATAGGGTCTTTTGTGATGATTAAGTGGGTGAAAAGTTCAATGGCTATTATATAAGACCTATGCTTGTGTTTGCAGTTGGCATTTAAAATTAATTTTGAGTTTGTTAAACAAAATTCATTGGTTTTGCTTCCATAATTTTGATACCATGCGCAGCCATTATGTCTAAGATGAATGCCCTCGAAAAGAAATCAGCTTTTGCCATCGCGTTTATGATTGCTTTGCGTATGTACGGTTTGTTTTTGATTCTGCCTATATTTTCTGTATATGCCTCTTCGGTGTCTTCATCAACGCCTTTTTTGATTGGTTTAGCAATCGGCATATATGGACTTACCCAAGCATTGTTACAAATCCCAATGGGTTTTTTATCTGATCTTTGGGGGCGAAAGAAAATCATCGGTTTAGGGTTGTCCTTATTTATCGTTGGATCAGTGGTAGCGGCGCTGGCAACGGACATCTATTTGATCATCTTGGGCCGATTAATTCAGGGCATGGGTGCCATTGCTGCAACTGGTATGGCTTTGATAGCTGATGTTTCCCGGCCTGAGCAACGGGGCAAAATGATGGCAGTGGTAGGTAGTGGCATTGGCTTGTCATTTATGCTGGCTTTCATCACTGGACCTATTTTGGCAGCTTACTTTGGTTTGAGTGGATTATTTTGGTTCACCGCATTGTTGGCCGTTTGCGCCTTATTGGTTTTAATTTTCGTAGTTGAAGAGCCTGAAAAGTTGGCGGTAAGGGATTATCAACTTAAAGAGCTCATCCATTGTGTTAAACAAACTCCATTATTGATGATGGATTTAGGTGTGTTTGCATTACATGCCAGTATGACAGCCTTGTTTTTGATTTTACCGTTGGTGTTGGTTGGACAGTTTGGCTTTGAACTGGATAAGCATTGGCAACTTTATTTGCCAGTGCTGTTGTTATCTATCGGTATCATGGTGCCGTTAATCATAGTGCAGGAAAAGTTGAAAAAACACATGCAAATGATGAGCATAGCATTTTTGTTACTTGGAACCAGTTTATTGCTGTTGAATCAGTTGCATAACTACTTTCTGTTGTTGGCAGCTGTATTGGTTGTTTATTTTGGTTTGTTTAATTATTTAGAAGCTGCAATGCCATCATCCTTATCTAAAATCGCAGCAGAAAAGTATCGTGGTGCAGCTATGGGTGTGTTTGCTACCAGCGAATTCATTGGCGCATTTGCTGGTGGTGCTTTAGGTGGTTATTTATTGGGTATAAATGAAAAGTACGTTTTGTTCGCAGCTGCAATGTTATTGATTCTGGTGGCCACCATGGGAATAAAGCTGTTTATTTTTAATCGCCGTGAAAAAAGCTAATTTGAGGGTGGTGTAATCAGCACTTTGCTGATGATGTTATCTTGGGTGGTTTCTAAAATGGTCATGCGATAGCCATTGATTGAAACAGCCAGGTCTTTGGTTGGTAAATCTTGTAAATATTCAGTGATCAAACCATTAATGGTGGTTGCTTCTTCAGTTGGTAAATCCCATTGCAACCGCCTATTCAAAGAGCGTACAGCAATGCGACCTTTGACCAAATATTGATTTTCACCTTGCTTGATAATTTTCAGGCCCCTATCACCTGGTTCAGAAGTGAATTTGCCTACAATTTCTTCCAAGATGTCATCCAAAGTAACCAATCCAACCAGATCTCCATACTCGTTAACCACCAAGCCCATACGCCGTTCTTTGCGTTGGAATTCGCGCAGTTGTGCTGATAAGCTGGCCGTTTCTGGTACAAAATAAGGTTTACGCAGGATGCGTTTGAGTTTGGTGATGTTAAGATTTTGGTTTTTGAGCATGGTTAAGATGGTTCTGATATGCAAAATACCTATAACTTGATCAATGCTGTCTACATAGACAGGTAGTCGAGTGAGGTAGGTATTGACCAGCTGCTTTTCGATCACTTCCCATTCATCATTGATATTGATGCCTTGAATTTCATTGCGTGGTACCATCACATCTTCAATATTCATGTGATCAAGATTCATTACATTGATCATCATTTTTTGATGAACATCAGGATTAATCAAGTCATTTTCAATGACCAGTGTTTTTAACTCTTCACGAGATAGGGCCTCTTCAGCAATATCTTTAGGTACACCCAATAGTCTTAACAAGCCATTGGTCATTAAGTTGGTCGCCCAAACTATGGGGTACAAGAGTTTCAGTAGTGGGGACAAGACAAATGAAGCGACATAGCCCAATTTTTCTGGGTTCAGGGCTGCATAGGTTTTGGGTGTAACTTCTGAAAATATTAAAATGGCAAAGGTCAAAATGGCGGTACCATAAGCCACGCCTTTATCACCAGCAATTTTAATGGCAACTATGGTGGTTAAGGCTGTAGCAGCAATATTGATGAAGTTATTGCCAATCAAAATTAAACCAATCAGACGGTCTGGCTTCTCTAGGAGCTTTTGAGCCAGGTAAGCGCCTTTTTTTTGTTTGGCATCATTTTTAAGCTTGATTCGATTCAGCGCCATCAACGCGGTTTCTGAACTGGAGAAAAATGCCGATAAAACCAACAAAACACCGATGATAGCCAGCAGATAACTTGTGGGTATATCAGTGATCATAATCTAGTGATTGACATAACATTCAAACCAGGTAATCCAACACAATATAACTACCGACAAAACCCAACATCAATAAACTCATGGCAATTAAGTTTAGTTTAATGGCTTTCTTGCCGCGCCAACCCTTGGTTATTCTGCCAATAATTAAAACAGCAAAGAGAACCCAAGCAATCAATGAAAATATGATTTTATGGCCCATACCATCAGCCAAAAAGCCATGTACAAACATCACACCGGTTAACAAGGCACAACTCAGGAACAACCAACCCAGGACTATCAGTTTAAATAGCTTTTCTTCATTTCTTAATAAACTGTTGATCGTCATGCTTTGGGTGTCGAAGACGCTTTGTTTCATCTGCTTGATTTGCCAACCCAGGTTGATAGAAACAAGCGAAGACACAAAAAGCAGCGAATAGGCCAGGATGGATAGCAAAATGTGTAAATCGATTGCCCACACATAGGGTTTGGATAAAGTATCCAGTGGCAAGAAATAAATCCAGGCTAAGATGAAAAGTGCAATCAAATGAACCAAAGCCCTGACCCATAACAACCTAAATTGTGCCAACAAGATAATGATGTTAGATAGCCAGCTAACCACAAGGCAAGCGTTTTGGGCATTGAAGACCCAACCTGATTCTGACAACAGTACTTGGCCAGTTATGACTGTTTGGCAAAGGCTGGCTAAAATGAAAAAAGCAGCTGAAACTCTGTAATTCTTGATGTTGATCAGAGCCAATAGATGCAGTATGGCTGTGATGCCGAATAGGTATGTCATATTCACAAAGAGGCCATTTTTATTCAGCCGTCTCATTTATATTTGAAGGTTATGACATTATAATAGCAGGTCTTATTTTTTACCAACAGGATAATTAACATCATGTTTGATAATTTAACTGACAGACTTTCCAAGAGTATCCAAAAAATTCGTGGGCAAGCCAACCTGTCCGAAGACAACATCAAAGAAGCCCTGCGCGAGGTTCGCGTGGCCTTATTAGAGGCTGATGTTGCTTTACCTGTGGTGAAATCATTCATTGATGATGTGCGTGAGCGTGCCTTGGGAACAGAAGTATTGACCAGCTTGAAGCCGGCACAGGTGTTGGTGAAAGTGGTACAAGAGGAGTTGGTTAAGGTTCTTGGTGAGGAAACTACGGGTATTAACTTCAATGCTCAGCCTCCAGTGGTTGTGTTGATGGCAGGTCTACAGGGTGCAGGTAAAACCACCACCACTGGTAAACTGGCTAAATATTTGAAAGAGCGAGAAAACAAGAAAGTCATGGTTGTTTCCGCTGACGTGTATCGCCCAGCTGCTATTGAACAATTGCAAACAGTGGCGGAGCAAGTTGGTGTGGAATGGTTTCCATCATCAGTGATTGATGACCCCGTGAGCATTGGTATGACTGCCTTACAAGCTGCAAAGAAAGGCTATTATGACGTTTTGATTGTAGATACGGCAGGTAGATTGGCTGTTGATGATGCCATGATGAAGGAGATCAAGTCGCTGCAAAACAGCATCAGCCCGACAGAAACACTGTTTGTGGTTGATGCCATGACTGGCCAAGATGCTGCGAATACAGCCAAAGCTTTTTCGGATGCTTTGGATCTTACTGGTGTGGTATTGACCAAGGTCGATGGGGATGCCAGGGGAGGGGCTGCCTTATCCGTAAAAACCATCACAGGCAAGCCCATCAAGTTTCAGGGTGTCGGTGAGAAGATGGAAGCTTTGGAACCGTTTCATCCTGATCGTATTGCTTCCAGTATTTTGGGTATGGGTGATGTGCTTTCTCTGGTTGAGGAAGTTGAGCGCAAGGTCGATAAAAAAGAGGCCGAAAAACTGGCCAAAAAAGTGGCCAAAGGTAACAAATTCACTTTAGAGGATTTTCAATCTCAGTTGCTTCAAATGCAGAACATGGGCGGTATGGCTTCAATGATGGATAAGTTGCCGGGAATGAGTAATTTACCTGATATGGTTAAAGACCAAGTTAATGATAAGTCAACAGGACGTATGCTGGCTGTTATCAATTCAATGACATTGAAAGAGAAAAAGTACCCACAGTTAATTAAAGGGTCAAGAAAACGCCGCATAGCAAACGGTTCAGGTACTACCATTCAAGATGTTTCTAAACTGTTGAAACAATACAATCAAATGCAAAAAATGATGCGTAAGTTTAAGGGTAAAGGGATGATGAAAATGATGCAAAAGTTAGGTGGTAAAATGCCTGGTGGTATGCCATTCTGAACCATTTTAGTGTATGAGACTCATGTTTGCCTTGGGGGGCATGTTGTTGGTTTTATCGGTTGTTGCTAAGAAACCTGAACTGTATCGTTGCCTGCAAAAAGACGGGACAGTGGTCATTCAGGACAGGATGTGTATGGTAACTGACTTACAAAAAGCACCAACCAAACCAGAAAACAAGCCTTTAAAACCAACTCTGAAATCTAAAAAAGAAAGCCTTGGTGCGAGTGTCACAAGCGTCCAAAAATCCAGTTTCAGTGAAACCAAGCGCAGTCCGTATTTTACTTTTGGCTGGGAGCGTTTTATTCCTGCCAACTGGTTGATATATAGACAAAAAGCCTCTGGCTATGAAGCAACTTGGTGGAGTGAAACCAAGTTCACTTCACCAGCAGATTTTATAGATGGTGTGGTTCTCAGGGTATACAAAAACACCATGGCTTATGAAAAGCAAGGTGCTTTTGCCCAAGCTTTAGAGCACTACCATGGAATTCGAGATAATGATCGGTTCAAACTGTTGGATAGTCAGTTTAAAAATCACAACAGGTTTAAGGTTTTCAACATAAAATACCAGCAACCTGACGATATACTGACCATAACAGAGTATTACATTGATGAACGTCACAATGATTTATTCGTTTTGACGGTTCAGGCAAGGCCATCACTTTGGACAAAGCAGTGGGAACTGGCTGCACAAATCATTGAGCACTTTTGATGCGTTAATGAACACTGTTATCACCAATAGGAAAGCTGCTCAGCAAAAAATTTAAACGCCTTGTTGTCGTTGTACCATTTAAGGAATGTCTTTGGGTCTTCATTCAAATTTGTTCCTGACTAATTTGAAAGCGACCACGGCAGACATGGCATGTAACCTCGCGCTCTTCGCCTCTGATTCGCTTCGCTCACCAACCGGCTCGGCGGGTCGAGCAGCTCAGCAGCTCTCCATTGACATTATCGATTTAATACCACCAACCCTGTGGCCAAATGCATCTGGAAATCCATTATTAATTTACGCTTGTTGTCCATCCAGGAGGAAGCTCGTCTTGAACGTGATTTGCTCCCATATGCAGTACTGTGACAAGCAACACTTATGTTTGAACTTAGCTTTTTCTGTGGCTATAAAGTCCTACCATCAGGAATAAGAAAATCAGTGAGATCATCGCACTTAAGCTATTAACTGGAACACTTCTTGGCGCAATGCCAAACACCACCGTTTGTGTGTTATTAGCTGAAACTGGATCATCGTCAAAAGTGTTCCTTATGTTCCAGTTTACTTCCCTAGTGCCAGAGTTGAAGTGAGTGGAAAAAATACCAAAACATTCAATGGTTTGCCCAACCTGAATTGATGGAACATCAATATCATAGGCATATGATGGCCCGCCACCTGGTGGAGGATCACCAATTATTAAAACGAAAAAACACTCTTGATTATTGTTATTTGCACCAGCTGTGAACTGAATTTCAGGTGTAAATGACCCATTATCTCTGATAATTCCTGACAGAAGGGAAATAGGTAAGGGTATAGGGGCATTTTCCGCTGCAACATCAGGACCATTGTTCGTTATTCTTGCAGTAAACTCACCCTGTTGCTCCCAAACTACCCCATCAATAGTATTAAATTCTAATTCAATTGATAGGTCAGCTGTACCCCCTATTACTGAGCTAGAAAAAACAAGGAACACAATAATAATAAAAATCATTGCTCTCTACTCAAATCCATTTTCAAATATTAAATCGGGACGTATATTGAAACCTGACATTGCTGGAGTCAGCAAATCAATAATACGAGCATTATTTCTAGAATTTAAAACTCCTGTATTATTACCATTCACTTGAACACTTGGGTTTGAAAAATTCAAACGCCTTGCTGTCGTGGTTCCAGAAATAGACATGATAGACTTAAATGTACTGACTCGATGACCAAATGCATCAGGATAACCATTTCCTACAACCCCAGTTTCCCACCCTGAAGGTAACTCGTCTTGTACATGATTAGCACCCATATTATGACCTAACTCATGGGTAAAAGTATCGTCCCATATTGCACAGAATTCTGTTGATATTGCATAGGATGACTCTTTAAAGTCTATCCCTACATTACAATTTGGAACAGGATCAGTTTGGCTACATCCTGGAAAAGTTTGAACATAAGCAACACCACAAGCTTGGAATTGATTGAAGTCACTACCAATTATAGCGATAACTGTATCAGCACCGACTTGGTTTCTTGTTGTTTTTATTGCAGGATCATCTTTCAGATTCTTTAAGTCTGTTCTAAAACTACCTGTATAAACAAAATTATTATATTTAGCTGTGTGAAATCTGGTAAGCCGTGTGTTCATTGAGCTATTGCTTAAGGCTGTATTTGCATGATCAATAGATGCCACCATCAATGCTTCAATATCATCTGTATCACTAGGATCACCCGAAACGCCACCAGCTTCAACTCTGGCATCTTCAGTCCACAGAATAAGAACATCTAGCACAGTTGTGCTATTCCTAGTTTCATTTTCGTAATGATTACTAAAATCAAAAGTCTTAATATCTGTGACGTAAGTTTCATACTCGCTTTGATTGTTTTTGTCAGTAATGTTGTTAGCTTCACCAGTAGATTCTAAAATATCAGTTGGAGGAAAGAAGTCATAATCGAACTCAAACATCCTGTAATCGCCTGTCGTTGTTCTGGACATACCATACCTAAAGTTATTACCCGTAATGATGCCAATCAATATACCGTTATGAACGCTAATCAAAACGTCATAGTCGTCATTTGAACCACTCCACTTGTATCCAATCTCCTCGTGAGGCGTACCTGCTGGAATCCAAAAAGGTGGTGTTCCCGGTGGGTCTTCATCTTCATCAAAATATTGATAACCCTGTCTTGCTGCAAACTCTGTTAAATTAACCGTTGTATTGATTCCATTAGGTAGGTTAAAAGTCAGTGAATCAGGCCCATCTTGTAACTCATCAAAATTAATAGCTATGTCGTAGAACGCTTTGTACACTGGTGGCGGAGATGCGTTAGGTACTTGCTCAACACCATCGAAAAAATCCGTTGCATTACCAGATGAAATCATTAAGAGGAACACTAACATTCCAACCCGTTTTATATTCATATTAAATTCCTGTAATTTAAAAAGCTATTACACACACATTACTTTCCACGCAACCACTGTAACAAATTTAAAGTACGATTATGTAAAAATTACATAAATGTTGTAATTACTTTGATTAATGTCAAATCTTTAAAACACCAACATCAATGATTCAAATGGTTTTGACGACATAAAAGCTACTCATATTAGCTCTTGTATCGGTGGCTAAGCATCATTAGTTTTCACATGAGGTTTATATTGAAAACTTTCTCTCATACCCCTCTGATGGATTGGTATTGCTGAATGTCCTGATTCAACGATTGCATTTGCATTTCTTTGAAAGAACACAGTCTTCGCATCCTTTGTTCAAGCCGATGCCCTTGGTCTAATTGAGCAAAGATTAATTGGTCTTTTTTCAATTGATTTTGCTTTAACAGCTCATAGGAACGATGCTGGTGTATGACAGCATTCAATCAAGACTTATTGCCTTTCAGACAAACCGTCATGCTTTCTTTGCTTATGCCGGTCAAACTGCTCAGCAGCTTTCCTAAGTTCAAGGATACTTCTTATTGTTTTCTAAATAGTACTAATTCAGTACTTTATGTGTTAAAATTCAAATCATGATCAAGATGTCGAAATTGACTGAATATGCGTTCATTGTAATTATGGCTTTGGAAAAGTCAGAACAGCCTGCATCGGCAGATTCAGTGGCCAGTGTTACGGCTTTGGAAACGCCTACAGTCAGTAAAGTGCTTAAGTTGTTAAAAAATGCTGGCTTGTTGCATTCTAAGTTGGGTGTAAATGGTGGCTATTATTTGGCTAAACAAAAAAGTGACATTTCATTAAACGAAGTCATCACTGCTATAGAAGGTGGTATGTCTCTGACTGAATGTGTTGATGATGAAGAAGTTTGTAACCTGATGAGCCAATGTCAGATGAGTGCTGGCATGAAAAAAGTCAATCAAATACTGCTTGATGCTTTGCAGAATGTCAGTGTCAGCGATATTTGGGATGAAAAAGAAAAAATTACCATGCAGATTAAGTCATGAATCAGAAATTAGAAATTAAGGGTTTAGAAGGCGATGAAGAGAACGCAGTCGTTAAGGCCCGTGCCAAACAGAAATACAAAGAAGGTTTTGTTACCGATATTGAGTCATTCACCATCCCACCTGGGTTAGATGAAGATACCATACGTTTGATTTCAGCCAGAAAAGAAGAGCCTATGTGG
Organism: Marinicella sp.; assembly: GCA_028284365.1. Taxonomy (GTDB): domain Bacteria; phylum Pseudomonadota; class Gammaproteobacteria; order Xanthomonadales; family Marinicellaceae; genus Marinicella. Next base: position 35,879 of record JANQRW010000048.1, on the reverse strand, counting down.
TTATTGGATTATAGGCTAGATGCTTTTCGAAAATGGCAACAAATGGAGTCGCCCAGCTGGGCCAAACTGAATGTGCCGGAAATTGACTTTCAAGCCATCTCATATTATTCATCACCAAATGCGAATATTGAAAACGCGCCAAAATCTTTAGATGAGGTGGACCCTAAGCTAATTGAAACCTATGACAAGCTAGGGGTGCCATTGCATGAACGAGAACGCTTAGCAGGTGTGGCCGTGGATGCCGTGTTTGATTCCGTTTCTGTGGGAACTACTTTTAAGGCTGAATTAGAAAAAGTAGGGGTGATCTTTTCATCATTTTCCGAAGCTGTGCATGACCACCCTGAATTGATTAAAAAGTACCTTGGTTCTGTGGTGCCGGCACAGGATAATTACTTTGCGGCGTTAAATGCAGCTGTTTTCAGTGATGGCTCATTCGTTTATATACCTAAAGGTGTGCGTTGTCCGATGGAACTGTCCACATATTTTAGAATTAATGCAATCAACACTGGCCAATTTGAACGTACCTTAATTGTGGCAGAAGAAGGTTCATATGTCAGTTATCTGGAAGGCTGTACTGCACCAATGCGTGATGAAAATCAGTTACATGCTGCTGTGGTAGAGTTGGTGGCGATGGATGACGCTAAAATCAAGTATTCAACGGTACAAAATTGGTACCCTGGTGATGAAGATGGTAAAGGTGGTATTTATAACTTTGTAACCAAGCGTGGTAATTGTTTCGGCAAAAACTCAAAAATTTCATGGACTCAGGTTGAAACTGGATCTGCCATCACGTGGAAATATCCGAGTTGTATCTTACGTGGTGATAATTCAAGCGGAGAGTTCTACTCTGTTGCATTGACTAATAATTACCAACAGGCCGATACGGGCACTAAGATGATACATTTGGGTAAAAATACCAAAAGTACGGTTATTTCAAAAGGCATTTCCGTGGGCAAAAGTCAAAATGCTTATCGCGGTTTGGTGAGAGTTGCCAAAAAAGCTGATCATGCCAGGAATTTCACACAATGTGATTCATTACTGATCGGTAAGTCATGTGGTGCACACACATTCCCATACACGGAATCGGCCAATATGACAGCCAAACTAGAACATGAGGCAACCACCTCAAAAATTTCTGAAGATCAATTAAATTACTGTTTGCAGCGTGGTATCACAGAAGAAGATGCCATCTCGCTGATTGTGGATGGTTTTTGTAAAGAAGTGTTCAAAGAACTACCGATGGAGTTTGCTGTTGAGGCAAAAGCTTTATTAGACATCTCATTAGAAGGAGCCATTGGCTGATGTTAAAAGTTGATAATGTATTCGCCTCTGCGGGTAACAAAGAAATATTAAAGGGCTTATCCCTCGAAGTTAAGCCAGGTGAGGTCCATGCGATTATGGGACCTAACGGTGCTGGAAAAAGCACTTTGGGTAATTTATTGGCTGGTATGCCGCATGTGGAATCACAAAGCGGTGTAATTGATTATCTGGGTAAAGATTTGCTTGGTTTAGAACCAGAAGAACGGGCTGCAGAAGGTGTGTTTTTGGCATTTCAGTATCCAGTTGAGATTCCTGGTGTTAATAACATGTATTTTTTACGCACTGCTTTGAATGCACAGCGTAAATACCGTGGTGAAGAACCTATGGATTCGGCTCAATTTTTGCGCATGGTTAAACAAAAAATCAAAGACATGAACATGCGTGATGATCTATTGAAAAGACCAGTTAATGTGGGTTTTTCAGGCGGGGAGAAAAAACGCAATGAAGTGTTTCAAATGGGTGTGTTAGAACCGAAATTGGCAATTCTGGATGAAACAGATTCGGGATTGGACATTGATGCCCTGAAAGTTGTGGCAGATGGTGTTAATCAACTGCGATCACCAGATCGTTCATTTATTATTATCACTCATTATCAAAGGTTGTTAGATTACATCCAGCCGGATTTTGTACATGTTTTGGCTGATGGGAAAATTGTTAAATCTGGCCCGAAAGAATTGGCCTTGGAATTAGAAGAGCAGGGATATGGCTGGCTTAATAACTGATTGGATGACGTTGGCTGCCAAACAGCTTGACGATGATGTTTCACCTGCTTGGTTGAAAGCAAAAAAAGAACAGGCACTTGAGCAGTTGAGTGTCTTAAAGACTCCTGACAGAAAGCTTGAATATTGGCGCTACACCGATACCAAGCGCTTGGACTTGAGTGGTTATGAACCATCATTGCCTTCTGAATTGGCATTGCATGACCGGGCAGAAGATTGTGAAGTTGTGACCATCAGATTACATGACGCAGGCTTTGAGGTTTCAGAAAATTGTCCAATTTCGTTGTTGGTCAAATCGATAAAAGACATCAACGAATCTGAATGGATTGATTTAGATTTTACTCAAGAAACAGTTATCAATTTGGTAAATACAGCGAACTTCTGCGCTGGTGTGACCATAAAGTACAACCACACCGAAACAAGCAAGCCCATCAAGCTAATTGTTGACTATGATTTCAGTAAAGAAAATGAGTGGCGATATGTTCGAAATCAGTTCCAGGTGAGTCAAAACAGTAAAATTTCCATTCAGGAGCAATGGTCATCTGGCCAAACTAATGTGGTTAATGTGTTCGATTTAGAAGCAGGTGCTGAAATTCAGCGCTTGCAGCAAGCCAACCTCAGAACCCATCAACGGTTAATCAGTTTTAATCAATTTCAGTTGGCCGGTAATACTGCAGTAAGAGGTGTCAATCAACATTTAGGTGGTGCTTTACAGCATCACATTCATCGAATTAATTTTAATGGTTCCCAGGCTTCATTTAAAATGGGAACGGTTAATAAATCAATAAATAACAATAATATAGCTGACTTAGTTGAAGTTAATCATCATAAAAAAAACAACCAGTCAGAAGTCACACACAGGTCTATTGCTGATGATTCATCACAAATATTCACCAATGCCAAAGCTTATGTGGCTGTCGGTGCTGATGATTCACAAATCGAGCAAGATTTAAAAAATATTTTGCTCTCACCAGGTGCCAAAATATTCAGCAAACCCGAACTTGAAGTATACGCTGATGAGGTGGTGGCGGCTCATGGTTCAACCATTGGAGCTTTGGATGAACAGTCTTTGTTTTATTTACAATCAAGGGGTATTGGTATCAAACAAGCGCGTGAAATTATGATTGAGTCTTTTGAACAAGAGGCGCTGACATGTTGAGAGAACATTTTCCTGGATTAAATAAACAGGTTCATGCCAAACCACTGGTCTACTTGGACAATGCAGCAACTGCCCAAAGGCCCAGGGCAGTGATTGATGCAGTTAACGATTATTACCTGAATCACAATGCCAATATTCACCGAGGTGTACATAGCCTGAGTGAATCTGCGACTGAACGATATGAACAAGCCAGGCGGTCAATCAGCAGATTGATCAATGCACCGAGTGAAAAGGATTTAATTTTTGTCCGTGGCTGTACGGAAGGTGTTAATTTGGTGGCACAAACTTTTGTCAGAAACAGGATTAAAGCCGGTGATGAAATATTGATTTCACACCTTGAACATCATTCAAACATTGTTCCCTGGCAATTATTGTGTGAGCAAACAGGTGCCAAGCTCAAAGTAATACCCATGAATGATCAAGGCGAATTGGTGCTGAATGAGTTGGATCAATTGTTGGGCAATAAGACCAAGTTTATGGCAGTGGTACACGTTTCCAATGCACTGGGAACCATAAACCCAATCAAAAAAATGGTTGCTGCTGCACATGAAAAAAATATCCCGGTACTGGTTGATGGTGCACAAGCGACGCCGCATTTAAAAGTAGATGTACAGGACTTGGATTGTGATTTTTATACCGTTTCTGGACACAAAATGTATGGCCCAACTGGTTCTGGTGTCTTGTATGGTAAAGCGGAACATCTGAATGCCATGCCACCCTATCATGGTGGTGGTGAGATGATAAGCAAAGTAACATTTGAGTCTACGGTTTATAATGCAGTGCCGGCAAAATTTGAAGCTGGAACCCCCAACATTGCAGGTGGGATTGGTCTGGGTGCTGCTGCTGAATTTATGATGTCAGTCGGTTTGGATAAAATTGCGCAACGTGACCAAGAATTAAGGGTGTATGCAGAACAAGCTTTAGGAGAAGTGCCTGGTTTGCGCTTAATTGGGACCGCTGTAGAAAAATCACCCGTATTTTCATTTGTGATTGATGGCATCCATGCCCATGATATTGGCACCATTATTGATCACCATGGAGTTGCCATTCGCACGGGCCACCATTGTACGATGCCTATATTTCAATATTTCGGTCTTGCTGGAAGCTGCCGAGCATCATTGGCTTTCTATAACACTGAAAAAGAGGTTGATGTTCTGGTAGAATCCCTGCTCAAAGCCAAAGCCATGTTCGAGTGAACATGATTGAGTCATGTCAGATTTAAACAAATTGTATAAACAAGCCATATTAGAGCATAACAGAAACCCACGTAACTTTGGTCAACCGGATTCATGGACGCATCAAGCAGAAGGTTTAAATGCGATTTGTGGTGATCAGGTCATGATTTATCTGACCATTGCTGATAACCGCCTTCAGGCCATTAATTATGCAGGTGAGAGTTGTGCAATTTCTATGGCATCATCTTCGATGATGACTGAACTTTCTACTGGGTTGAGTTTGGATGATTGGCAAATTCGTTTTGAACTGTTCAAACAACTTATGGATACCGGTAATGAGGTTCAGTCCTATGCAGAATTGGGTGAGGTCAATACATTAGTTTCTGTCAAAAAATTTCCATCCAGAATCAAATCAGCCACATTATGCTGGTATGCGCTGGATGCAGCCATCCATGGCCGAGACACAGCTACCACCGAATAATAACGAGTCAAACTCAAATGAAACCTGCATCAAACGGCATATCATTCACAAGTAAGTCTTTTTCCTGGAAAGATGGTAAACATTGGTTCAACGAAGGTATTGAATTGTTTAAACATGTTAAAAACCATTGGTATCTGAGTTGCTTGCTGATGGGTGTTTTGTTGTTGCTGACAGCAACGGTATCAGCAACTTTAGTGATGATTTTGGTGGTATTTTTATCCCCTGTGGTCACTGCATTTATGATGAATTGTTGTCATCATGTACGTTCAAGTAAGCCGCTTACTTTTTCTGTGTTGTGGCAGGCCGTGTTCAGAGAATTGAATTACTTTTTGTTGTTAGGACTTGTTTCGGCACTGTTGACTCTGGTTATGCAACAAATACATTTACAATTAATGGTTGCATATAATTTACCGTTGGAATTGACTGAAGAAATGATGCAAAACATGAGTGGTCGTGAGGCTTTACTCAGGGTGCTATTTAATTTGTTAACCAACATCCCTGTGGCCCTGGCCTTGGCCTTTTCTCCAGCATTGATTTTGTTTAAAAAAACTCATCCATTTCATGCCATCCAATACAGCATTAAAGGTTTTTTGAAGTCTTGGAAGGCTTTTGTCTCCATGGTTATGTTGATTGTTTTGGTGTTTTTTGGTGCCATGATTCTGGCGAGTTTCTTTGCCTCAGTGTTTATGGCTGTTCTCGGAACAGCAAGTGAATTCATGATCAATGTTTTGGTGTTGTTTTTTGCCTTTACCATAACTGGTATTGGCTTGTGTTGCCAATACCAGGCATATACTGAGTTATTTGACCAAGACAATGAGGAGGATGAAGAAAATGGTACTGAAGTATACGCCGAAATCTGAAATTCTGAATGCACCCGATTTTAATTTATTAGGAGTTGATAATAACTACTGGAACATAGATAAATGTCTGGGCAAGCATGGTTTGGTTGTGATGTTTATTTGTAATCATTGTCCTTACGTTAAATCAATTCAAAACACTTTGATTGAAGATGCTAAGCTGTTGCAAGACATAGGTGTTAATGTGGTCGCCATTATGTCTAATGACCCCAATGATTATCCAGAAGATTCATTTGAGAATATGCAAAAGGTGGCGGTTGAATTACAATATCCTTTTCCATATTTGATTGATACAACACAGACAGTAGCTAAAGCTTATGGTGCGGTTTGTACTCCAGATATTTTTGCAATGGACAGTAAGTGTATGATTCAATACCGTGGACGCCTCAACGCGGCTGGAATGAACCAGTCCAGTGGCCACATGCGTAAAGATTTGGTCGAGGCCATGCGAGAAATGGTAGAAACAGGAACAGTAAAATCTGAACAGTACCCATCAATGGGGTGTTCGATTAAATGGTTACAGCAGGATTAATAAATAATGACAAAAACCTATCAATCATCTGATATTGAAGTTCTTTCTGGCTTGGACCCAGTCAAACGACGGCCGGGTATGTATACGGAAACCAACCGCCCAAATCATTTGATACAGGAAGTTGTCGATAATTCTGTGGATGAAGCTTTAGAGGGGCATGCCAGCAAAATCAGTGTGGCTTTGCATAAAGATGGCAGTGTCGAAGTGGCCGATGATGGTCGCGGTATGCCGGTTGATGTGCATGAGGAACATGGTGTTTCTGGAGTAGAGCTGATTTTATGTAAACTGCATGCAGGTGGTAAATTTTCCAATAAAAATTACACTTTCTCAGGTGGCTTGCATGGCGTGGGTGTTTCCGTGGTTAATGCCTTGAGTGAACGTTTGGATGTATGGATCAAAAGAGATGGTAAAGAACACCACATCGCCTTTGAGCATGGTGAAAAAGTTTCAGAATTGAAGGTGGTGGGGCAAGTGGGGCAACGCAACACTGGTACCAGGGTTCAATTTACTCCTGCACATGAGTATTTTGATACAGTTAAAGTGGGTGTTAAAAAACTCAAGCATTTGTTAAAAGCAAAGGCAGTTTTGTGCTCAGGCTTGAATGTTACATTTAAAAATCATTCAGATGGCAGCACAGAAAGCTGGCAATTTGAAGATGGTTTACAAGAATACTTAATTGATGAAATTGATGCAGAAGAGCTGATTCCAGCTGCAGGATTTATTGGTTCACAACAAGATGAAGAGTTTGCAGTTGACTGGGCTCTGACCTGGATACCTCAGGGAGAATTAGTCACTGAGAGCTATGTGAATTTGATACCAACTGCACAAGGTGGTACACATGTGAATGGATTGCGTACCGGATTGACTGAGGCTATCAGAGATTTTGCTGATAGCCATAATCTATTGCCTCGTGGTTTGAAGCTGGCACCAGATGATGTTTGGGATAGAGTCAGTTATGTGCTCTCAACCAAAATGAAAGATCCACAGTTTTCTGGTCAAACCAAAGAACGTTTGTCATCTCGTTCCATTGCCTCTTATGTAGCAAATACGATCAAAGACGCTTTCATTTTGTGGTTGAGCCAAAATGTGGCAGAGGGCGAACAGATTGCCATGATTGCTATTAATAATGCTCAAAATCGTTTGCGTAAAGCCAAACAAGTGGTTCGGAAGAAAGTAACTACTGGGCCCGCCTTGCCAGGCAAGTTGGCAGATTGTAGTTCACAAGATCCTATGTTAGGCGAGCTGTTTTTGGTAGAGGGTGATTCGGCAGGTGGGTCTGCTAAACAAGCGCGTGATCGAGAATTTCAGGCAATCATGCCATTGCGAGGTAAGATTTTGAATTCATGGGAAGTCGAATCTGCACAAGTCATGGCTTCACAAGAAGTACATGATTTAGCGGTGGCCATGGGGGTTGATCCGGGCAGTACAGATTTATCGGGTTTGCGGTATGGTAAAATAATAATTCTCGCTGATGCCGATTCAGATGGTTTGCACATTGCAACTTTGTTGTGTGCTTTGTTTTTGCGCCATTTTGAGCCAGTGGTGAGGGCAGGTCATATATTTGTTGCGATGCCACCTTTATTTCGAATTGATGTAGGTAAACAAAAGTTTTATGCGGTGGATCAAAGTGAACGTGATCAGATTCTCAATAAAATTGAAAAAGATAAGTTGAAAGGTAAACTCAGTGTGACACGATTTAAAGGTTTGGGTGAAATGAACCCATCTCAATTGCGAGAAAGTGCAATTGCGCCAGATACCAGAAGGCTGCTACAACTGTCGGTGGTTGCTGGAGATAACACCCACGGTATCATGGACATGCTTTTAGCCAAGAAAAGGGCCAGTGAACGTAAGTCCTGGTTACAAGAAAAAGGTGACTTGGCAGTCATATAATTATATTATTTGAGTTGTTATAGAGTGCGTGCTATGCTGTTAAAAAGTTACAACATGAGGGGGAATTTTGGCTGAAAACAGTCAAGTTGGTTTGCACCAGTCTAAAAGTGGTGCCGCGTTTATGTCTGTGGGTATATTGGTTATAGCACTTGCCATCGCTGTGTATGTCCAACACTCACAAAAACAGGTTCTCAAACAAATTTTATCTGGCCATGCCGAATGGACCAAAGTCAAACTGGTCAGCAGTACGCAAAAGTTGCTTTCTGACTTAAACTCCATGAGTGAGCGATGGGTCTCATCACAAACGGAGCAAGATTGGCGGCTCAATGCCAAGGATTTTCTGACTCGTACTTATGGAGTTAACCATTTTGGGTGGGTTGATTCTGATTTTAAAGTTCAATGGTCAGAGCCAGAGTCACATAATGAAAAACAAATGTTGAGTCAAATCACTAAAGATGATCAAGTGATGACAAAACTTGTCAAGGCCAGAGAAATGGGTAATGCTGAGATTTCAAAACCATATACGATTGATCAAAACAAAGTGGTTTATCTCTTCCAACCAGTTGGTAGTGACGAATCTTTTAATGGTTTTTATGTAGGCCAAGTACAAGTTGATGAATTCATTGATGACATTTTAGGTGATCCAGAAACTGTTGGTTTTTATACCAAAGCATATTCTAAGAAAGAAGTTGTGTTTGCTAATGGCCCAGACTTAAGTGATGATTCACATTTGGAATATTTTGAAGTTAACATGGACAGTGATGAGGATGGTTGGTTATTTAAGGTTTACCCAACCAGCAATTCACTGAACTTAATCATTACGTCCTTACCTTATTTCATTGCTGTTGCAGGAGCGATCATTGCGTTTTTGTTTATGTTAACTTTACGATCTAAACAAAAAGCTAAAAATGAATCTTATAAACTTGCCAATGAAATCAGTGAAAAAGAAAAAATTCAATTTGAATTAGAATATCTGGCCAATCATGACACCTTAACGCATCTGCCAAACAGGCATTACATCACTAATTTCATTGAATCACGAGTCAAGCACTCAAAAACTTCAAGCCAAAAGTTTACGGTCTTGTTTATTGATCTGGATCATTTCAAAGACATCAATGATACTTTAGGTCATGCAGTGGGCGATGAGATGCTGAAAAAATTACCCATTCTCTTCAACCGGGTCTTTAGGCATGATGACATCATTGCACGAATGGGTGGTGATGAATTTATTGTGTATTTGCCTGGAGAAATGAGTACTGACGATGTTACAAAATTGGTTGAGCGATTTTTAAAGTCATTAGAATATCCAATTGAAATTGGTGAACACTTGATTCGGTTAACTGGTAGTGTAGGCGTGGCTTTTTATCCGCAACATGGTGCCAATGTTACCGAATTACTTTCGCATGCTGATGCGGCTTTATACCGGGCTAAAGATGAAGGGCGCAATACCTTCGCCATCTATGATTCAGAAATTGAACAAATAGCCAAAGATCGCATCAATTTAATATCTAAATTACATAATGCTCATGAACAAAACGAGTTTGAGATGTACTTTCAGCCCAGATATGATCTGGCTGGTGGCCATATCATTGGTGCTGAAGCACTCATACGTTGGCATAGCCCCGATAACCGGATCATCCACCCCGCAGAGTTTATTGATTTATTAGAAGAAACTTCTTTAATTATTCCAGTTTCTTGGCAAATGTTAACCCGATGTTGTCAGCAATTTTCAAAGTTGTTGGAGCAGCAGCCTGATTTATTTTTGTCATTTAATGTTTCAGCCAAACAATTAGAGCATCCCGACTTTTTAATTAATTTGCAGAAAGTTTTGCTAAAAACTCAATTTCCCGCAAATAATTTGGAACTTGAATTGACTGAGCAAACACTAATACAGAATGTCGAAAACAGTCGATTTATTTTAGATAAATTAAAAGAAATGGGGATTTCTATAGCCATTGATGATTTTGGGACGGGCTATTCTTCTTTGTCCTATTTGAAGAACTTCCAGGTCAATATCTTAAAAATAGACAAATCATTTATTCAAGATATTGATAGTGATAATGATGATTTGGAATTGGTTAAAACCATGATTGCGATGGGAAAAAACCTGAAAATTACTACAGTGGCAGAGGGTGTGGAAAACGAAAGCCAACTCAACTTATTAAAAGTTGAAGCCTGTGATCAAGTTCAAGGTTATTATTTTAAAAAGGCCCTGAGATTTTATGATTTCTACCAATTAGTTACTGAGTAAAATTTTCAGCCTTAGAAGGAAAGTATTTTCATAGCGTTAACAGGTTCTAATTCAGTTGGCTCAATACGGATTGGGTTAATTTAGCAACATCTGCTTCTGCGGTTGCATGTGAAAATACCAGTCGGATGATGTCATTCGAGCCAGGCCAAACGTGAAACTTAAAACCTTCTTCGCGTATTTTGTCAATGACCTTTACTGGCAGTTGACAAAACACTTCATTGGCTTCAACTGGGTGTACAAAGGTAATGGTTGATTGCGTTGCCTGAAAAAACTTTTGGGCCATTAGGTTGGCATGTTGAGCTAACTCTAACCACAGATCATTGTTAACATATGCATTGAGCTGTGAGCTCACAAAACGCATTTTGCTGATTAAATGGCCTGATCTCTTGCGCAACCTTTTTATTTGTTTGGTTAAGTGTGGATTAAATATAATCAGTGCCTCTGCCATCATAGCGCCGTTTTTGGTGGCACCAAATGAGAGCATATCTATGCCTGTTTGCCAGGTCATTTCTGCAGCAGAGCATCCAAGACCAACTACGGCGTTTGCAAAACGAGCGCCATCCATGTGCAAGGACAGGTTATATTTTTGTTTGATTTCGTTCAGTTGTTTCAACTCTTTAAGCGTATAAAGTGTGCCCGCTTCTGTGCATTGGGTGATGCTGATGACACTGGGCAAAGATTCATGTTCGCCATGTGCTCCCGTGTGAGATAAATAGTTTTCTAAAAAATCTAAATCAATCTTGCCATGATCGCCTGGCATGGATATGAGTTTTGCGCCACCAGTAAAAAATTCTGGTGCTCCGCATTCATCGGCGTTTAAATGAGCCTGTTCGTGGCATAAAATAGAACCATAGGGAGGGCAGGCCAAAGTCATACCAATGGAATTAGCAGCTGTGCCTGTGACCAGCGGTAATACCTCGCACCAGCATTGAAAGAGTTGTTGGCATTGTGCGGTGAAATGATCACTGTAAGTATCATAACCATATGATTCTTCAAAGCCTTGATTGGCCTTGATGATGGCATTCAGAATGGTGGTGTTTATTGGTGCTTCGTTATCGCTGCGAAAATTCATTATATATGCGTTAATCAGTTTGATCGATAAATTTATAAAGGTGTTGTTCTAATTGTTTAAGCTGGGTGTGAGAACAACAATATATACCAAGGTCTTTGGCTCTGGATAGGGTGTACTTGTTCAATCGTTGGTAACTGATCAACATGGCTTTTCCTGAGTGACCACCAGAAATTGACTTGATGGTATCCAGTCGGTAGATGGCTGAGTTGGCTGCCGATTTATCAGCTTTGCTGTTTCCAAAACGTCTGGTTTTGCATTCAATGATATGTAGGCGGTTGTGACAAATGGCAGCAACATCAATTTCGTTACGAACTTTTCCTTGGTTTCTTACAATGGTCATGCCTTTGGCCAAATCTGCCAGTTGTGGTCGGTTTTTACGCATGCCATATAGCAAGGCAAACACATGATTTTCTAACCAGCCGCCATTGCAATAAAAACGGCTTTCATCATCGGCAAATTTAAGTTTTTTTCCACGGATAGTCAGCTTATCTGCAGCAGCAAAACGATCAATGAGCTCCTGAAGTTGGTGGTTCTTGAGGTCATTCTGGTTCAATTGATAGCGGTGATTGGCATCGGCACTCATGGCCATGTAATTAAGTGTACCTATGGCTTTATCAGCCGCATCCAATTGTGAAATTATCCACTTGGTCAAGTTTCTGGAACGTTCACTTTCAGGTGTTGTTTGGCCTTGATCAATGATTTGTGTGTTGAACGATTTTAAGTATTCCTTGAGTTTTATTTGGTGATTTAGGTGAATGTCTTTGTGGGTGTGCTTCTCATTCAACCAGTGTAATTCATCTGTGAATTTATCCACCAGGAAAACTGGATAGCCGTAATTGGTAAATTGTTCAAACGCCAGCAGGATAAGTTTGTTATAACCACTGGTGGCATTGAATATGATGTTTTCGTTTTGGTGGGTTTCAATAATTTGAACAAGTTGTTCCCGGGCTATTTGTGTACCGAACTCAATCAAGGCTGTTTCGCATTGGATGCCACGGGCTTGAATTGCGGATTTCAAACCACTGATGTCATCTTGTTTACTGTAAAGCAGGATGACTTTATCGGCTTTTAAGGTCAACGCAGCACTTAAAATGCCGGCATGTTTAGGGTGGTAAATAGACAAATGAATTTGCATTTCTACATTATATGAAAAAAGCAGCAAGTGTTGTGGTGTTTCTGATGATATTGAGTTAAAATTCGCTTTCAATTCGATAACAGTAAAAAGTTGGCTTACGCCAGCTTTTTTTACGCCTTTAAGAGTTGAACAAAGTGTCTAAACTACAGCAATTATTATTCCCTCATAGTCTGCCCAACAGTGCTGTTTTGGCATTGGAAGATGGCAGTGTGTTTTATGGAAAGGCCCTTGGGGCCACCGGAACTTCTGTCGCTGAAGTGGTTTTCAATACAGCCATGACAGGTTATCAGGAAATTCTATCAGACCCATCCTATGCTGAACAGATGGTGACTTTGACTTATCCACATGTTGGCAATACTGGAACCAACGGAGCAGATAATGAATCATCAACTGTTTTCGCCAGGGGGCTGATCATCCGAGATTATTCTCTGGTTTCCAGCAATTGGCGTGATGAAAAAGATTTGAATGCTTATTTGGTTGAGCATGATGTGTTGGCCATATCTGACATTGATACCCGTGCTTTAACTAATCTATTGAGAAAAAACGGTTCTCTCAATGGTTGTATCATGAGTGGTCCGGATTTGGATGAGACCAAAGCGATTGAGCTGGCAAAAAGTTTTGCCGGTTTGGAAGGTAAGGATTTGGCTAAAGAAGTGAGTTGTAAGACATCATATATTTGTCAAGAAGGCACTTTTAATCTGGCTAAGAATGAATTTCAATCCATGCAAAAACAATCATACAAGGTTGTTTGTTATGATTTTGGCATCAAGCGGAATATTCTAAGAATCCTCAGGGATTTAGGTTGTGAGCTTACAGTGGTACCGGCACAGACTTCAGCGGCTGAAGTCTTGGCCATGCAGCCAGATGGTGTGTTTCTTTCAAATGGCCCTGGTGACCCTGCTGCTTGTGGCTATGCCATTGCTGCTTGTAAAGAGTTTTTGCAACAACAAATGCCTTTGTTTGGTATATGTTTGGGACATCAAATCATGGCATTGGCGTTGGGTGCTAAAACCGTAAAAATGAAATTTGGTCATCATGGTGCTAACCATCCGGTTGAAAACTGTGCTGAGAAAACGGTGTTGATTACAAGCCAAAATCATAATTTTGCTGTTGCTGAGGCAGGTTTACCTGACTCGCTTGAGGTAACGCATCGCTCTTTGTTTGATGGTAGTATTCAAGGAATCAGACACAAAAATCAAGCAGCCTATGGCTTTCAAGGGCATCCAGAAGCATCTCCAGGTCCGCATGAAGCTAAAAAGCTATTCGAACCTTTCATTACCAGCATGAAGGAGCAAAACAATGGGTAAGCGCACAGACATCAAAAGCATCCTTGTATTAGGTGCTGGACCGATTGTGATTGGTCAGGCTTGTGAGTTTGATTATTCAGGTACCCAAGCTTGTAAAGCACTCAAGGACGAGGGTTACCGGGTTATTTTGGTTAACTCAAACCCGGCCACGATTATGACTGATCCAGAAACGGCTGACAGCATCTATATTCAACCCATCAATTGGCAAACTGTGGCTAAGATCATTGAATTAGAAAGGCCTGATGCATTACTACCAACCATGGGTGGGCAGACTGCTTTGAATTGTTCTTTGGACTTGGTCAGTCAAGGCGTGTTGCAGCAATTTAATGTGGAAATGATTGGTGCATCCAGAGAGGCCATTGATATGGCCGAGGATCGTGAACAATTCAGAGTGGCGATGGAAAGTATTGGTTTGGAGTGTGCCAAATCATTCATTGTGCATGACATGGACGAAGCGCGCGTGGCGCAAAAAGAAATTGGCTATCCAGTTATCATCAGACCCTCGTTCACACTGGGTGGAACAGGCGGTGGTATTGCTTATAACCTTGAAGAGTTTGAAGAAATTACCGCAGAAGGGCTTAAATTGTCCCCCACAACTGAAGTATTACTTGAAGAATCATTGCTCGGTTGGAAAGAGTATGAGATGGAGGTGGTGCGGGACAAAGCTGATAACTGCATCATCATTTGTTCCATTGAAAACTTAGATCCTATGGGAGTGCATACGGGTGATTCAATCACTGTAGCTCCTGCACAAACTTTAACTGACAAAGAGTATCAAGTCATGCGTGATGCTTCATTGGCGGTGTTGCGCAAAATTGGTGTTGAAACAGGTGGTTCTAATGTGCAGTTTTCTATTAACCCAGAAAACGGTCGCATGATAGTGATTGAGATGAACCCAAGGGTTTCCCGATCATCAGCCCTGGCATCTAAAGCGACTGGCTTTCCCATTGCAAAAGTGGCAGCAAAACTCGCCATTGGTTATACCTTGGATGAATTGCAAAATGAAATTACTGGTGGCGCTACACCTGCTTCGTTCGAGCCAACCATCGATTATGTGGTTACGAAAATTCCACGTTTTGCATTCGAGAAGTTTAATAATAGTGTGGATCGTTTGAGTACCCAAATGAAGTCTGTAGGCGAAGTCATGGCTATTGGCCGCACGTTCAATGAGTCATTACAAAAAGCATTGCGTGGCTTAGAAACTGGGAAGTCAGGTTTGGATCCCATCGTTTCGGACCAACAAATACAAGATGGTTTTGACCTGGTCAAAGAAATTCGTGAACCATCCTCTGAACGGTTGTTTTATGTGGCCGATGGTTTTCGTCAAGGTCTGGAGTTAAACACAATTCATCAAATTTCTAAAATTGACCCATGGTTTTTAGCTCATATTGAACGTTTGGTACAAATAGAGCAGGCATTACAGGTTACAGATCTGAAAGATATAAATGCATTAGAAATGTTACAACTGAAGCGTGAGGGATTTGCTGACAGTCGATTGGCTGAAATTATGGATTGTCGTGAAATAGACGTGCGTAACTATCGGCATGATTTGGCGGTTAGGCCAGTGTTTAAGCGAGTTGACTCTTGTGCAGCTGAATTTGATGCGCCAACAGCATACTTCTATTCAACTTATGAAAATCATTGTGAAGCCGACCCAACAGAGAAAGATAAAATTATGATCTTGGGTGGTGGCCCTAACCGTATTGGTCAGGGTATCGAGTTTGATTACTGTTGTGTACATGCTTCTCTGGCTTTGAAAGAAGCGGGTTTTGAGACCATCATGGTAAATTGTAACCCTGAAACGGTTTCTACTGATTATGACACTTCAGACCGTTTATATTTCGAGTCATTGACCTTGGAAGATGTGTTGGAAATTGTGGCCATCGAGCAACCCAAAGGGGTGATTGTGCAATACGGTGGACAAACACCGTTGAATCTTGCCAATGCTTTGGAGGCTGCCGGCGTTCCAATCATTGGCTCATCGCCACAAACCATCGATAAAGCTGAAGATCGTGAACAGTTCAAAGCCATGTTGGATAAATTGAATTTGCGACAGCCGCCAAATGGTACAGTAACTTCTGCTGAAGCAGCAGTTGAAGTGGCTGATGACATTGGTTTTCCTTTGGTGGTCAGGCCTTCTTATGTTCTGGGTGGCAGGGCCATGGAGGTGGTACATTCACAACAAGAGCTCAAACGCTATATGACAGAAGCTGTGCAGGTGTCCAATGAGTCACCTGTGTTGTTAGATCGATTCTTGGATCATGCCATTGAAGTCGATGTGGACATCATTTGTGATGGTAAAAACTTTATGGTAGGCGGCATCATGGAGCACATCGAACAAGCCGGTGTTCACTCTGGTGATTCAGCTTGTTGTATACCACCATTCACACTCTCTGGTGCCATGCAAAAAGAATTAGCCAGACAATGTGAACTGATGGCGAAGGAATTGAATGTCATCGGTTTAATGAACACACAGTTTGCGATCCAAGGTGATGATATCTATATTTTGGAGGTTAATCCACGTGCATCAAGAACTGTACCGTTTGTTTCAAAAGCGTCTGGTTTGCCGTTGGCAAAAATAGCGGCACTGTGTATGGCAGGTATTGATTTAAAAGAGCAGGGTGTGCAGCCTCGTTTAGACTTGAATCATTATTCGATCAAAGAGCCTGTGTTTCCATTTGTTAAGTTTCCCGGAGTTGACCCAATCCTGGGTCCGGAAATGCGCTCTACGGGTGAAGTTATGGGGATTGGTAAAACTTTTGGTGCTGCTGTGGCATCATCCAAACTGGCAGCCAGTGTTCATATGCCGATGCAAGGCAAAGCTTTTGTTAGTGTCAGAGAGGCAGACAAAGAAAAATTGATACCGCTGGCTAAACAGTTGCGTGAGTTGAATTTTGAGCTAGTGGCCACACATGGTACTTGTCAGTTGTTAAGAAATGCTGGGTTGTTTTGTGAAAGTGTTAATAAGGTGATTGAAGGCCGACCGCATATTGTTGATAAGATTAAATCTAAAGAAATACATTTTATCATTAACACCACTGAAGGTGCTCAAGCGATTGCTGATTCAGCATCCATTCGTAAAGAGGCGCTTAAACAGAGCATCAACTACTCTACCACCATCGCAGGTGCGGCTGCTACAATTGCTGCTTATGATTATTTGAATCACCAAGAAATTTACTCATTGAAAGAGTTACACGATTAATTAGGATAAGACCATGAACAGAGATCCAATCACCAAACAAGGTGCGGAATTATTGAAAGCTGAGCTAAAAAGGCTCAAAACTGAAGAACGCCCCAAAATTATCGATGCCGTAGCTGAAGCACGTGCGCATGGTGATTTAAAAGAAAACGCTGAATACCATGCCGCCCGAGAACAACAGTCTTTTACTGAAGGGCGTATTGCGGAACTTGAGGGTATCGTTAGTAATGCACAGATCATTGATGTTACCAGTTTAAATGTGGGTGATAAAGTGGTTTTTGGGGCCACTGTGGTGCTTGAAGAAGAAGAGTCGGGTGACCATGTTACCTATCAGATTGTTGGTGATGCTGAGGCTGATATTGATGCTGGAAAAATTTCTATATCTTCGCCCATAGCGAGGGCCTTGATTGGTAAAAGTGAAGACGATGAAGTTGAAGTGCAAGCACCTGGTGGTGATGTGGTTTATTTCATTGAGTCCATTAAATACGTCTGATTATTTTATTGTGTCATGACCAAAGCCAAGCTGGTCAGAAGAACTCTACCTGAAACAACCCTAAAGGGTGGTGAGCATCTTCACCACCTTATTCAACGAATTTACCTGGCACGTGGCATAACTAGTTATGGTGATGTTGATTACCGTTTAAAAAACTTACAAGCACCTGTTGGGTTCAAAGGTTTAAAAACTGCTGCCGAGCTAGTGGTAAAAGCCATAAGGCAACAACGGCGCATTGTTATTGTGGGCGATTTTGATGCGGACGGGGCAACATCAACGGCACTGGTTATGCGAGCATTGCGACAAATGGGTGCTCAGTTTGTGGATTTTGTGGTACCGAACCGTTTTGAATTTGGTTATGGCTTAACAGTTGAATTAGTAGATGTATTAAAGCAGCAACAGGCTGAACTGGTCATTACTGTTGATAATGGCATTTCATCGTTTAATGGCGTCAGCCAAGCAAAAAAAATGGGCATGCAGGTTATTATTACTGACCACCATTTGCCACCGGATCAGTTACCGCCAGCTGATGCCATTGTTAATCCCAATTGTGTTGGTGATGAATTTCCCAGTAAGGCTTTGGCTGGGGTGGGTGTGGCGTTTTATTTAATGAGCGCAGTTAAATCGAGGTTGGTTGCAGATAACTGGTTTGAACAAAGTGGTCTGCCAACACCTAATCTAGCCCGATATTTAGATTTGGTTGCTTTGGGGACTGTGGCAGATTTAGTACCTTTGGACAGAAATAACAGAATTTTAGTTGATGCAGGATTGCGAAGAATTATGCACTCCAGAAGCTGCCAAGGCATGAATGCTTTGTTTGCAGTGTCAGGTATTGATCAGCACAGCGCCGATGCCAACGCACTTGCTTTTTACGTGGCACCGAGATTAAACGCCGCAGGCCGTTTGGAAGATATGAGTATTGGGATCAATCTGCTTTTAACAGATGACCCAATCGAAGCTAAACAACTGGCTGCTCAGTTACAGCAAATTAATCAACAGCGAAAAAAAATTCAAGCTGATATGCAGCGGTTTGCTGACTCTGTGGTAGCAGAGTTGAAAGGTAAATCCGAGTTGCCAGATGCTTTGTGTTTGTTTCATCAACATTGGCATCAAGGGGTGGT
Source organism: Marinicella sp. (assembly GCA_028284365.1). GTDB lineage: Bacteria > Pseudomonadota > Gammaproteobacteria > Xanthomonadales > Marinicellaceae > Marinicella. The sequence continues at coordinate 17,168 of JANQRW010000048.1, read as the reverse complement.
CGGTTTATTGGCCTCTAAAGTAAAGGAGTACACCCACCGCCCGGTCATAGCGTTCGCTAAAGAAAGTAATGAATCAAATTGGGTGAAAGGATCGGCCAGGAGTATAAAAGGTTTGCACATCAGAGATGTGTTAGTGGCTGTCGATGCTGAAAATCCAGGTTTAATTAAAAAGTTTGGTGGTCATGCAATGGCTGCTGGTTTGACACTTGAGCAACAAAATTTACCTGTGTTCAAGGAGCGGTTCAACGCACATGTGAAACACCATCTATCTGTTGATAGCTTAAATCAGACCATTGTATCTGATGGATCAGTTGAAGCGATAGATTTGACTTTACGCATGGCTGAAATGATACAAGAGGCCGGACCTTGGGGGCAGCATTTTGATCCGCCTTTGTTTGATGGTTGGTTTATTATTAAACAAAAAAAAATGATTGGTGAAAATCATACTAAATTGACTTTGCAAACGCCTGACTTGAGTAAAAAAATTGCGGCAATAGCATTCAACCACCTTCCAGAGGAATTTTCTGAGAAAGACGAAAGTGTGCATTTATGTTATCAGATGATGGTTAATGAATTTCGCAGCCGCCTCAGTTTACAACTGAAAATTGAGTGTATTCTTTGATTGCTTGAAAGGTGGTTGAGGTCTTTTTTTCACTGTTGCTGATCATCGTTACCTGTTGACATTCACGCCGTTGGCACTTATTTCATATTCTTGTCGCACTGGAGAGTTGATGATCAACTCGACCTGCGCACTCGGTTGGCGAAGCCCTGCTGAGTCAGAGAGGGCAAGCCCGAGGTTGTAAGCTATGCTGGCCGCGGTCTCGATCTCTGATCCAATCTCGATTCTAACACCGCCATCCTTGGCGGTGGCTTTCATTATATGTCTGGAACATAAATGAATGACGACTGCAAGGATGCAGGAGGTAGAGTCGAGTTTGGAACAGAGGCCGAAGACCCAACAGCATTCCTATTGAATGGTGGCTTAATCATTTGGATTGAGTGTCTTGTTTGGTGAGGCTTGTCTTGATGATTTGTGATTATTGGTCTTATCAATGTTGTTACTTTTTGTTGCTCCAAGCAAAAAAAATGATTTCTTTTTGTGATACATGCCTCAAAATGTCCATTTATCACTGTAAACAATTGAAAAATAATTGATTCTTAGTCAAAATAATCTATAGTTTAATTGCAATTAAATGTCCTAGCAGGCTTTTAAGGAGACAGGCATCAGGTATGAATAGGTTGAGTTATTTAAAGTATGTATCTACAGTTATTGGTTTAGTGTTTAGCATGATTGCGATGGCACAACCAGATTTAGACATTGGCAGTGGTTCACCTTATCTGTTTCTGGGTGATGGTCAAACCCACTTTATAGAATTCACCATTGTTAATGAAGGCAATGCCACTGCAGGTGATGGCATCATGATCGACTTCACTATATTCCAACAAATGTTACAGTTTGATGGTTCTGTTATGGGTGATGCTGACTGGGATTGTAGTAACTTAGTGGGAGGTAACAGCTGTGTTTACCAAGCACCTTTGGATCCGACTGAAGTCATTAGGCTAGAGATCGGGGTCATTACCCAAAGTGGTGACTTTAATTTTATGCCAGCTATGAGTGCCAGCGTAGAAGATTTGGGTGGGGTTGAGGTTGACTTAACTGACAACACAGAGACGGTAGACATTGAATTTAATAATGGTGTGGCAGATTTTGACATAAATTTGATTCAACCCAGTGAACCCATCCAGTATGCTGCCGGTAGTGGTCCCCAAACCTTGTCATTTGAAATCATAAACCAAGGGCCAAATGATGAAGGTGATCAAACCACAGTGACCTTTGATATCAGTAATATTCTTGATCCGCAAGGTGCAGCTGTTGTAGCTGCAAGTGATCCAAACTGGATGTGTTCAGGAACGTTGGGTCAAATCGTTTGTAATTACCCTGGCACATATGCTGTTGGTTTTGTTACTGAACTGAACTTAACAATCCCCATTCCAACATTACCGCCAGTACCTGCGATAATTATGGATGCCATTCATGTTAACGTTTCCCATGTTGGGGGAGATCCGAACCCTTCTAATGATGATGAAGATTATGATGTTGAGATAACTCCTGTTGGCGTGGCGGAAATTGAAGTATTCAAGAGTATTGATGGTGATTTAACTGAGGTGGTGCAAGGCAATCAGATTGATTATGTGATTGAAGTAAACAATACCGGTACTGTGGATGCCGCTAATGTTAACTTGACTGATACATTACCTGCTGGTGTTACTTATCAAAACCATGTTGTTCTTGGGAGCAACTTTGCATGTACTTATGCTGCCCCAACCCTCACTTGTAATGCGCCTAATTTACCCAGTACAAGCCCACAAGATGGTGTGCGAATCACAGTTCAGGTCGATGGTGCGATCAATTCAACTGTCAGTAACACCGCTACTTCTTCATTTGTGGATGGCACCACAATAAATAACACCGATACAGTATCTTTTGATATTGTTGCCCCTCCATCTGCAGATCTGGATATCAGTATGGATACAGACCCTGTTGGGGCTAACGGTTTTCTGGTGGGTGATCAAATCACGTTGGATTTAACTTTACATAACCCCTTTGTATCAACTGGTGCACCTTCGAATGTTGATGTGGTGATTACATTACCAGCAGAAGTTGCGTTTATGAGTGCGGATGTAACTAATTTCGGTGGTTGGGCATGTACCCATGACGGTTCTGTTAATGGTGGTGATGTCAGTTGTAACAGTCAGGGAAATCCAGTACCTATTGGAACCAATACTTTTATTGAAGTAATTGCCAATGCGGTTTCACCGACTTTGAATGGCGCCACTGTTTCAGCTTCGGTGACCAGTGATTTTGATCCCAATACTGCCAATAATACTGCCACTGTCGGTTTTGCTATTTTCGCTGCTGCTGCTGATCTGTCATTGGTTTTCACATCGACCTCGGGTGTTTACAATGAAGGTGATACCATAACCTATGGTATTCAAGTAGATAATCCTATGGGATCTACAGCCAGTCCTTCTGATGCGACTATTGATATCACCTTGCCATTTGAAGTGGTGTACAGCAGTGTGGATGTCACCAATGCACCTGATTGGTCTTGTGTCCACGATGGCTCTGCAACCGGTGGCATGGTGAATTGTGACCGTGGCGGTGTACCATTCAGCTCATTCAGTACCCACGATATTCAGGTTGATGTGATTGCTGATTCGCCAGCTACCGCTGCTATAGTTAGTGCACAAATTGACAGTGCTGCTGAGTCAAACACGACCAATAACAGTGCCAGCCAATCTGATCAAATTGATGCAGCAGTCAGTAACTTCAGCATCACTAAAACTGTTAGTGGCACAGATTTTGCTATTGGTGATGCATTCACATATGTTTTGGTTGTTGATAATCCAACGGCTTCAACAGCCAGCCCAACTGATGTAGTGATTAGTGACCAACTTCCTGTGGATGTCAGTTTTGATTCTTTTATGATAGCCACCACTTTAGGAACCACCATAAACTGTAACCATGATGGTGCGACAACTGGTGGTCTATTTACTTGTAATACTGGTGGAGATCCATTCCAAGCAGGTGAGAATGTCACCATTGATATCAATGTAACCGCAGCTGCCGCTAATAATAACGTGGATAATTCTGCGACTGTTGAAACCACCGCTGATCCGGACGGCACCGCAAATAATAATACAGATAACGCCATGACTGTTACCATCAATGGACCTTTGGTAACAACTGTTAATGCGACAAAAACTGCTTCAATCGCAGGTGTGACAACCAGTACAGTCAATTATGGGCAGAATTTTGAATATACATTATTGGTTGAAAACACTGGCGGTAACGATGCACAGAACGTCAATGTGACTGATACTCTGCCCAATGGTGTGACCTGGATCAATACCACAGCTACTGGCTGGACATGCACATCAAATGCAAACGGTGATGTTGACTGTTTATTGGATACTCCTTTAGCACCTGGCTCAACAGCACAAGTAGTTGTGGAGGTAATGGCTACTACAGACACATCCATAACTACAATCACCAATCAAATGGAAGTCAATGGTGATAATACAGGTCTGGCAGTAACGGCAGATGCAACTGTGGCTTTGTTAAACCCGCAAGCAACGTTGTCAATTACACAAACCCCCAGCCCTGTGGATCCTGGGGCAGATGTAACGTTTGGATTATTGGTTACTAACACCGGTTCATCTGACCTGACAGGTGCCCAACTTAACAGTCAATTACCAACAGGTTTCTCATACAACGGTTTCAGCGGTTCTGCAGGTTGGTCTTGTACTGAAAATGCTGGAACAGTCAATTGTGTTTTTACAGGTACATTAGCAAGTAATGATGCTTTGAATTTAAACTTGGAATTAACCGCTTCAAACCCACAAGCCAACCAAACTTATTCCATAAACAGTACCTTCTCAGCAAATGAATTGGCCAATAACATCAATGAAAGTTTGGGTGTTGCATTCAGTACCAGTGACTATACAGTGGGTGTTTACAGCGACCCCAGAGAGGTGGCTGTTGGGGAAAGGTTCAAACATATCGTAACCATCGATAACACAGGTAGTTTCGACTTATCGAGTGTGGAAGTGTTTTATACCAATACACAGGATGCAACTGTGTTAAGTGTTGTGTCTTCAGACTTTAACTGTGTTGAGGCTTTAAACATATATAGTTGTACAAAATTACAACCACTAAGCGTTGGGCAATCATCCCAACTTGAGTTTACCTTAAGTGCAGGGAGTTTTTCTGGGCTCATCAGTGGTAGTGTTTCTGCGACAGCTGATGGTGTTAATAAAACCGCTAATGTTTTAACCACTGTCATTAATAATGATTTACAAAATGACCTTGCACTGTCTCTAACTGCTTCAGATTCTGAAATTGGTCTCAATGATGCTTTTACCTATCAAGTAACAATCAGTAATGTGGGTAGCCAAACACAAAGTGGTTTTGGGGTGACCAATGAGTTACCAGATGGTGTGCTTTTCCAAAGTGTCTCAGGAGCGGGGTGGGCTTGTACAGGTGAAATGCTGTTAGATTGTAACTTCAGTGGTTCATTAGCGAGTAATGCAATCACATTGCTGGAAATAAATGTTTTGGCACCAAACATTGAAGGTTCGGTTAGCAATACAGCCACGATTAAATCTGACATTGATGAAAACCCAGCCAATAACAGTTCAACAGTCAGTGTAATTGTTGCTGATACAGGTACTGGAACGGCACGAGCTGATTTGGTGTTAGATGTGCAAGTGAACAGTGCGGATGTGGTGAGTACAGAACAAGTTCAATGGCAGATTAACATTGAAAATCTGGGTCCAGATACTGCTGAGAACGTGAGGCTTAGTAACATGCTACCATCAGGTTTTATGGCTGAATCGGTACAAGTCAGTAATGGTGCCGAATGTACCTTATTAACTTCGTCTCTTGTTTGTGAAATTTCATCTTTGGGTGTGAATCAGTCGAGTGATATCTTGCTTGAAGGTGGATTCATGAGTGATTTTGAAGGTTTGGTGGTGAATACTTTTGAAGTTGAATCAGATGCCATTGATCCAGACCCCAGTAATAACATAGCTAATAGAGAAGTGACCGTGACAGCTGTTCAAAACTTGAATGCGGATTTAGCACTTGAGTTAAATGTTTCCAGTCAACAAGTACAACAAGGTGATGTTTTTGAGTTGTCATTCATGGCTAAAAACCTGGGACCTGACAAAGCGATGAATGCACGAATTGAAGGCAGTGTCTCTGGTTTGATTGATTCTGTTCAGTTTTTAAATACCAGTGGTTGGACATGTCAAAACTCTGGGAATAACTTGTCCTGTGTGTTTCCAGGAGACTTTACTGTTGGTATGAATTCTGCCATTGATCTTAGGGTTAATACCCAACAGGTGGTTCAGCAGTCGCAGCCAATTGTTTTCAATGCCAGCATCGCATCTGATGCGATAGACAGTCAGCCAGCTAACAACATGGTAGGTTTTACCAACGAAGTGACTCGAACGCCAACCGAGGATGAAATATTTGCACGCTTTCAAAGCGCGGTGGGCAGTTCGGCCAGTGAGACAGTGATCCAATCTATCAGAAATGTATCGAGCTATTGTGCGAGAAGCTACTTTATGGCGATTGAAGGCCTTTGTGAGGAGTTTATCGAAGGTGCCACCCCTGAAAATGGTGCTGCAATCATTAATGCAATGGAGGAACTAACACCTAATGAAGTGGCAGCACAGTCTAATTCCGCAGCAGAAATCATCACTTCTCAATTCCGTAACGTTGGTTCTCGTTTGGCGCAATTACGTGGTGGCGGAGGTTCAGGTTTCAGCGTTGCTGGTTTGAATGCACGTTACGGTAATGAATCAATTCCATTGGGTATGTTAGCGTACTTAAATCAATCTGAGGAAGAACAGCAGGCAGTAAGCAACATCAACGACTTTGTTTCGCCATGGGGATTCTTTGTTAATGGCAGTATATCAATGGGTGAGCGTGATGCCACAGGAAGGGAATTAGGTTTTGATTTTGACACCTACGGTTTAACGGCTGGTGTAGATTATCGATTCAGCCCAACTAAAGTGGCAGGTCTGGCCTTGGGATATGCCAATTTTGATTCAGAGATTGAAGGCGAAGCTGAAATGCAATCAACAGGTTTCACCTTAACAGGTTATGGTTCTTTCTATATCAAGGATAATTTCTATGTGGATGGTAGGATCAGTTATGGTAGGCCTGATTTTGAACAAAAACGTCGCATTAATTTTACTGTTGATGAGATTGATATTGACCGTGTTGCTGTTGGTAATACGGATGCAGATCAATATTCAGTAGCTATGAGTGCTGGTTACCATTTCAATAAGAATTCCTGGGTGATTACCCCCAATGCTTCATTGCGTTATGTCAGAACCACCATTGATGCTTTCCAAGAGTCTGGTGGAGGAGGCTTCAACTTTGCCTTTGGTGAACAAGAAGTGAAAAGCATGGTTTGGTCATTGGGAGCCAGTGTGTCCAAAGCCATCAGTCTTAAAAATGGTGTCATTTCGCCACAATTTGATTTCAATTTTAGTCGCGAAACAGAGAATGACGGTGGTTTATTGGAAGCCCGATTCATCAATGCGCCTGATGATGAAATATTCTGGATTGGTACTGATGAACCAGATCGAACATTTGGTTCAGCAGGCGTGGGACTGGTCTTTATTGGTGCCAATGGCAAACAGGCCTACATCAATTACCGCAGTATTTTTGGATTAGAAGGGTTTACAAGAGGCACGATCAATTTGGGTGCCAGGTTCGAATTTTAAAGGTGAATATATGAAAAACGTTACAGTCAAACAAGCCGCAGTTTACATGGTGATCGCATCGCTGGTGCTGTCGTCTTTAGGCATCAGTTATGCGGAAGCCAAACGGTCAAAGAAAGTAAAGGAGGTCAAAGAAGGGCAAATCACCCCAGACCAATTGTATATCGTTGATTGTTTATTACCACCACAAGTTCGTCAATTAGGTCAAAACTTTACTTATATCCCTCCACGGAAACCAGCTAAACTGACGGCCAAAGAATGTGCATTACGTGGCGGTGAATATGTGGCATATGATGAATCTAACTTTGCAACCGTGGCTAAAGTTTGGAAACAACAAGCTGATGGTGGCGATGCCACGGCCCAAAACTATATGGGCGAACTGTTTGAGCGAGGCATCAATGGTAGCCCTGATTATGAAACAGCAGCCAAGTGGTATCAAAAAGCAGCTGATCAAGGTTTTTCCCAAGCCCAATTAAATCTCGGTAACTTGTATGAAAAAGGTTTAGGTGTGGTTCAAGATTCAGTCAAAGCCATTAACCTGTATCGACAAGCAGCTGGGGTAACTGATGAGGCCAAATTAGAACTGGTTACAGAACAAGAGTTACGTGAACGTCGTGAGAAAGAATCTCAACGCATCAAGCTTGAACGTGAAGTTGCTCATTTGCGTAATGAACTGGCTGATGTCAATGAAAATTATCGCAAAACCCAAGATTACATCGAATCGGCCAATAAAGAACTGGTGCGCTTGCAAGCTGAATTACGTGAAAACCAAAACAATACGGCAGTGAAACAACAAATCGCTGAGCTTGAACAACAAGTCAAAGACCTGACCAGTAAGAATGAAGAAACCAAAGAGTTGGCTTCGACTTTGGTACAAAAGATTGCAGCTGATAGTGGCCAAGAAGTAGCAATGGTTAACGATGAATTTGGGGTGAACGTCATCACGCCAGATATACTGTTAACTCGTGGTATCAGGTCCATTCCGATTCCAAATGACAAAGACAAATCAGTTTCAATATTGGCCAGTGTTAACCCACCGGCGGAAGTGGCCGCTTTGACTTTTAATAGTCAAGATATAATTGATAAGTTAACTGATACAGGTTTATTCAGTATTGAGGTACCATTGGTGGAAAACGATGACACCCCGGTAAGTATCGAAGCAGTTAAGAAGGATGGGACCATGTCAGCTGAAAGGTTTGTGCTGGTCAGGCAGATACTGGAACAGATTAAGCCCCGCTATCTCAGCGATTTATTCACCAAACGCTTCAAAAAAGACTTGGGCGAGTATCATGCTCTGGTCATTGGTAACAATGAATATGCCGATTTGGATAATCTGGGTACTGCTGTGAACGATGCCAGTCAAATAGCTAAGGTGTTACAGGAAAATTATGGTTACAAAACTCAGGTTTTAACAAATGCAACTCATTTGGAAATTGTTCAAGCACTGGCTGATTATCAAAAAAAATTGGGTAAACTGGACAATCTGGTGGTCTATTACGCCGGTCATGGTTTGATTGATGAACGTCAAAACGGTTACTGGATACCAATCGATGCCAGCCTGGCTGATAAATCAACCTGGATTCCGAACAAGGTCATCAGTGAATTCATGTCCAGCATGAATGCCAAACATGTGATGGTGATTGCTGACTCATGTTATTCGGGTACCATGTCCGGTTCGGCCATTCGACCATTTCCTGAAGATGTGGCCGAAAATGACATTCTGTTTACCTCGAGGGTCAAAGCCAGAACTGTGCTGACTTCTGGTGGTTTACAACCTGTATTGGACAGTGGTGGTGACGGCCATTCAATTTTTGCCTCTGCCTTGTTAGACGTGCTGAAAGAAAATGATGGGGTGATGGAAGGATACAGGCTTTACAGGGCTTTAGAACAACAAGTTAAACTGCGTTCTAAACTATCAGGTATTCAACAAATCCCTGAATACACTGCTGTTAAACATGCTGGTCATGAGGGCAGTGAGTTCTATTTCTTGCCAGAGAATATTTGATTTAAAAGTAAAAATATAAAGGAATGTCTTTGGGTCTTCATTCAAATTAGTTCCCGACTAATTTGAAAGCGATCACGACAGACATGGCATTTAACCTCGCGCTCTTCGCCTCTGATTCGCTTCGCTCACCAACCAGCTCGGCGGGTCGAGCCGATCATCGGCTCTCCAATGAGACAGAAGGGCGGCTATTTTAGCCGCTTTTTTGTGGTTTGATGATTAATCACAAGCGTCTATGATTTGTTGTAACTTTTCAGGGTTGATGACTTTAAGTCTGCCTCTGGCATCTTCCTCTTTACAATTGTAGTTAGTCAATATGTCGGTGTAGTGTTCTTCGGCCACATCGAAATTTTCCATGTTGAAGAAGCTGTTAGCAGCAGCTAATTTTTGTGATAATTCAATTTTTTGGGCAGGTGTTAACTCCTCAAGGTTAACATCTATGTCACCACTTTTATTGCCCATGAACCAGACGCCCGCCAGAACTGCTGCGATCACCACCATGCCGGTAACTATGAATGGTACTGGATTACTTTTCTTTTTCATCGCAGCCAATTCAGGCATTGGGGCGAATGAATGAGTGGTATCGGTGATTGGCTTCAATCTACGTAAGTATTTTTTTAATTGAGAAACCAGTTGTGTGGTGGTCTGAAAGCGGTCATCAGGATTTTTAGCCAACAGTTTATTCAACAGTGTTTGGTATTTGGCTTTTTCTTCAGGTAAATCCGGTACTGGTTCATGCACATGAGCATAGCTGATGGCAAAGGTATCGCCGCCATCAAAAACTTTTTCCCCCATCAGCATCTCATACAAAACAACACCCAGCGCATAAATGTCTGAACGTTCATCAATTTCTTTACCCAAAGCACGTTCTGGGCTCATGTAATGTGGTGTACCTACCACAGCACCTACTCGGGTGAATTCACTGACAGTGTTTTGTGCTTTGGCAATACCAAAATCCACCAGTACAGCTTGACCGTCTTCATGAAAGAGAATGTTTTCTGGTTTGATGTCACGGTGTAGCGTACCGCGTTTGTGTGCATGCTCCAGGGCTTTGGCCATGTCTAACATGATGTTGAATGCTTCCAATTCTGTGATGCCAGATTCAATTTTTTGTTTTAAATCACCACCGCCAAGAATCTCCATGGCTAAATAGTAATTTTGTTCAATCACGCCACAAGCAAATACAGTCACAATGTTAGGGTGTGAGAACTGGGCAACAGTATCACCTTCCTTTTGTAAATCCTCCAATATCTTGGGGTCGTTGCCTTGTGGCGTAACAATTTTTATAGCCACTTTACGTTTAGGTTCCAGTTGTTCACCTAAAAATACCCGTGCCATACCGCCCCGGCCAATTTCTTTACCAAGTATAAAGTTAGGTATGCTGATGTTGAATGAATCTTCCATTAACAAATGCGGGTACTATATTTATTCATGGATTCCATTATAATGATGAGCAAACAAAATAAAACGAATAATTTTTTCTATGTTTCATGAAGCAAACAATAAAAAAGAACCGATGCGGAAGGTTGATACAGCTTGGTTGCGCATGGAGTCACCACATAACTTGATGATGATTACCGGTTTGATGTTTTTGGATAAAATGCCGGATTTGGCACAATTTACTGAAGCGTTAGAAAAAAAGTTTTTAAAATACCGGCGTTTTCGACAACTGGCTCACCAATCGCCCAGCGGTTCTTACTGGCAGGATGATAAATATTTTGATATGGCTGCTCATGTGCGCCGCGTGGCCCTACCAGGTAAGAGAGACTATCAGGAATTGCAGGATTATGTCAGTAATTTAGCTTCTACGCCGCTGGATATGAATAAGCCTTTGTGGTCTTTTCATATCGTGGAAAACTACGAAAAAGGGCCTGTGGTGGTATCACGAATTCACCACTGTTATGCTGATGGCATTGCTTTGATTCAAGTGTTGTTGTCAATGACCAGTACCAGCCGTAAAAAAAGCCTTGAATTCAATGGTGATGAAACCAAAAAGGAAAAACACCAAAAGCTTGGTTTGTTGAAACAAGTCATTAACCCTGCAAAAAAACAGTTTGCTCATTCAGTAAAATTGGCTGGTGATGTCACTGAGTTAGGCAAAAAAATCCTGCAAGACCCAGGTTTAATTGAGAAAGGTGTGGGTGATACCATTGATATTGCCGAAGAGCTTTTTACAGCCCTCAAATTAAGTGATGACCCCGAAACCGTTTATAAGAATGAGCTGTGTACTCGAAAGCGCGTGGCTTGGGCACAATCAATTCCGCTTCCGGAGGTCAAAGCAATTGCCAAAGCCACTGGTACAACGGTAAATGATGTGCTCATTTCAAATTTATCAGGTGCCCTGCGTGAGTACATGATTGAAAGGGGAGATGATCCTGATGAAAAAGTCATTCGTGCGACAGTACCAGTCAATTTAAGGCCGTTAAAACATGCAAAAGAGTTAGGCAATCATTTTGGTTTGGTGTTTTTGAACTTACCCATATTTGAACAAAATCCATTGAAACGCCTGGCTTATGTTCATCATGAAATGAACGAGCTAAAAAAATCCAAACAAGCATTGATGTCATTGGGCTTGTTAAGTCTGATTGGTTTGTTACCACAAGCCATACAAACCATGCTCTTGAATCAATTTTCAAAAAAAGCCACGGCAGTGTTAACCAATGTGCCGGGTCCAGCTGTCCCTCTATATATTGCTGGGTGCAAAGTTGAGAAAACCATGTTTTGGGTGCCCCAAAATGGCACCATAGGCATGGGTATCAGTATACTTTCTTATAATGATCAAGTTGAATTTGGTTTGATCGTCGATAAAAAGTCAGTACCACAGCCGCACCAGGTCATCGTGAGATTTCCTGAACAATTTGAGCAGCTTAAAGAATTGATGATGATGCATCCATGGGATGGTGAAGTGCATGCTGATTTATTTGATCAGTTAATATACAGGAATGCTCTTGGGTCTTACGCTTCCGCTCCAAGCTCACGCAGCACACCTATATCCCTATAGGCGTCATTCAAATTTGTTCCCGACTAATTTGAAAGCCACCGCCAAGGATGGCGGTGTTAGAATCGAGACTGGAACAGAGATCGAGACCACGGCAGACATGGCATGTAACCTCGCACGAATGACGCCACTCTCACAAGGCTTATTTGCCTGTTGCAAAGTCGCCATGTGTTCATCGACTATTCTCTTCGCCTCTGATTGGCCTACATGGATGTAGGTCTGTCGCGTGAGTTTGGAACGTAAGCGGCCGCTTCGCTCACGGCTAATCGAGCATTACATCAAGGCTTCTTGCCTGCGGCAAACCGCCATGATTTCATACTCTGCCTAACCGGCTCGGCGGGCCGAGCTACTCAGCAGCTCTCCATTGGAAAGAGCAAGAGCGAAAACCTTACAGCATTCCATAACATTCCCTCATACAAACGTGTAATAAAGGTATGTCTATTTGATATTTCACAAGAAAGATTTAGCCGTCTAAACTTCCCTGACACATTTTATTGGAATCATGATGTTATCTCACATTGGCACCATCCAGCCCCTAGACGCACAACAACTGAATAAGTTGAATGAGGCATTGGCCTCGTTGAACGCAGAACAAAAAATTTGGTTATCTGGCTATTTAGCAGGCCAAACGACAGACCAACTGAGTGGCTCAACAGTAACCACCCTGCCTCAAGCCAATGTTGGCTCTGAATCCAGCTTGACGGTTTTGTATGGCAGTCAAACTGGTAATGCACGATCTTTGGCTCAAACTTACTTTCAAGCTGCCAAAACACAAGGCATTGCGGCTAAGCTGATTTCTCTGGCAGAATTTAAACCACGACAAATCACCAAAGAACATAACGTTGTACTGCTGGTGTCAACCCACGGCGAAGGCGATGCTCCTGACGATGCTGAAATTTTCCATGAATACTTGTTTTCAAAGAAAGCACCCAAGCTTAATCATCTCAGTTTCAGTGTCTTGGCTCTGGGCGACTCCAGCTATGAAAAGTTTTGTCAAACTGGGGTTGATTTCGATCAACAATTAGAAAAATTAGGTGCCAAACGGATTGCAGAACGTGTAGATTGTGATCTTGACTTTGAGGAACAAGCCAAGACTTGGCAACAACAAACACTCCGTTATTTTAAGGAAAACCTGAAACAGGCGGAAAGCCATGGTTCAAACGTGGTGCCAATCACCTCAGCACTTAATGATGATGACACCACCTATAACCGTGCCAATCCTTTTGCTGCAGAAATACTCACGCTACAAAGAATCACCACGGATCACTCAATCAAAGTGGTCTATCATGTGGAGCTTTCACTTGAAGGTTCCAACCTAAGCTACCAACCAGGCGATGGCTTAGGCATTTTTGCCAACAACCGCAGCGCCGATGTGCAAACACTGATTGGGCTTTTGCAATTAGATGCAAAGCAAACTGTTCAATATCAGGGAGAAGCCAGCACCATAGAAAAGCTACTGACTGAAGTATTGGAAATCAGTTTATTGAATAAAAAGTTTTTGGCTTACTATGCCGATCAGTTTGGGCTTGAAGCATTATCAAAAAAAATTAAAGATCACGAACAATTTACTCAACTGATCAGCAACCGCCAATTGATTGATATTTTCACAGAGTTTCCAGCAGTCATCACTGCTCAAGAACTGGTGGATCACTTACCTAAAATAACCCCAAGGATGTATTCGATTGCATCCAGCCTTCAAACCAACCCTGAAGAAGTACACTTAACCATCGCACTGGTGAATGGTAATGAAGGTCGCAATGGATTAGTCAGCGGCGCTTTGTGCAATGAATTTGAAGAAGGTGATTTGGTTAATGTCTTCATTGAACCCAACAACCATTTCAAGCTGCCACAGAACCCACAAACACCAATCATTATGATCGGCCCTGGAACTGGTGTTGCACCATTCAGAAGTTTTCTTCAAGAACGACAAATAACGAAACAGAGTGGCGACACTTGGTTGTTTTTTGGCAACCCCAGCTTTGACCACGACTTTTTATACCAATTGGAATGGCAGCAGTTTATAGCTGATGGCACTTTGAACCACATCGACCTGGCCTTTTCCCGAGATCAAACAGAGAAAATATATGTGCAGCAGCGCATCAAAGAACAAGCTGAAACACTTTGGTTGTGGTTAGAAAAAGGGGCTCATATTTACATTTGTGGGAATAAAGATCGCATGGCTAAAGACGTTGAGTCCGAATTGCTTAACCTGATAGAACAACACGGCCAGCTAGATGCTGAACAAGCCCAAGACTATTTAAAAACACTGAAACGAGATAAACGTTATCAGAAGGATGTTTACTGATATGAAAGAGCCCAAATTAGAAGCCGTTGAAAACATCAAAACCAACAGCGATTTCTTACGCGGTGGTATTGTCGCTGGCTTAAAAAACCAGGTCACTGGCTCATTGGCTGAAGACGATACTCAACTAACTAAATTCCATGGCATCTATCAACAGCATGACCGAGACACAGTGGTTAATCGGCGCAAACAAAAACTTGAACCCTTATATAGTTTTATGATTCGAGCACGGGTACCTGGTGGTATTTGTACACCTAGACAATGGTTGGCTATGGATGATTTAGCTGTTCAATATGGTGGTGGCTCAATTCGTTTAACCACTCGTCAGGCTTTTCAACTGCATGGCGTAATCAAACGAAACCTGAAAACCACAATCGCTGAAATCAACACCTCTTTGCTGGATACCATTGCTGCTTGTGGTGACGTAAACCGCAATGTCATGTGTACGCCAAACCCAAATCTGTCAGCAGTGCACCAACAAGCTTATCAAGCCGCTGCTGCCATCAGCAGCCATTTAACACCTCAAACCACTGCTTACCATGAGATTTGGCTGGATAAAGAAAAAGTGGCGGGTACACCCGACCATGAACCGATCTATGGCAAAACCTACTTGCCTCGTAAATTCAAAATAGCAATGGCCATTCCACCCACCAATGATGTCGATGTTTATGCCCATGATTTGGGCTTCATTGCAATCATAGAGAATGACCAGTTAATCGGTTTCAATGTCACAGTAGGTGGCGGCATGGGGACTACCCATGGTGATTTAGAAACCTTCCCTTTACTGGCCCAAGTGGTTGGTTTCTGTAACATCCAACAAGTGACCGAAGTGGCTGAACATGTGGTTAAAATTCAACGTGATTTCGGTTGTCGAACCAATCGCAAACATGCCCGATTTAAATATACCATTGATGATCGGGGTATTGATTGGTTCAAAACAGAACTCAATCAACGACTGGGTTGGGACTTAACACCTGAAAAACCATTTGAATTCAAAACCACTGGCGATGATTTTGGTTGGTCAGAAAACTTTGATGGCAGCTGGAACTTCACCCTGTTTATACAAAATGGTCGGGTTATTGACACTGATTTTTCGCCATTACGAAGCGCTTTGAAAGAGGTGGCTGAATTAAATGTTGGTGATTTTCGCATCACCGCCAATCAAAATTTAATGATGGGCCAATTATCAACAGCAGAAAAAGAGCTCGTGACTGCTGTTCTGGATAAATACAATGTTATTGAAAACAACAGCAGATCCCTGGCTCAACTCAATGGTATGGCTTGTGTGGCATTACCCACATGTTCCTTGGCGATGGCAGAAGCTGAACGTTACCTACCCATCTTACTCAATAAAATTGAGCAATTACAAATTAAACATGGCATTCAAGACCGTGCCATCATTACTCGCATGACTGGTTGCCCCAATGGTTGTGCCCGACCCTACATGGCCGAATTAGGTTTTGTTGGCAAAGGTCCCGATAAATACAACATGTATCTGGGCGGCGAATTTACTGGTAAAAGATTGAATCGCATGTATCGTGAAAACATAGATGAGACTACCATTCTCAATGAACTAGATGCCTTGTTTGCAAATTATGCCAATGAAGGACTGAATGGCGAATGGTTTGGTGATTTTGTCATTCGCCAGGGTTATGTTGACGAGGTCACGCATGGCTCACAGGTCCACTTACCCATAAAGGTGTTGACATGATTGACCTAAGAAAACTCTCTATAGATAAACGCGTGGCATGGGCCTTTGAAAACTTAAACCCTAACTTCGTTTTAACCTCTAGTTTTGGTGCCCAAGCCGCAGTTAGTTTACACCTATTAACCCAGCACCAAGCTGACATCCCAGTTATTTTGATTGACACAGGTTACCTATTTCCTGAAACCTATCAATTCATCGATCAGTTAACAGCAAAGCTACAATTGAATTTAATGGTCTATAAAAGTGATCTTTCACCAGCCTGGCTGGAATCCAGACACGGTAAATTATGGGATAAAGATTTGGCAGGCATTAACGAATTCAACCAAATCATGAAAGTTTCCCCTTTGGAAAAAGCTTTTCAGGAATTGGAGGTAAAAACATGGTTTTCTGGTCTGCGCAACTTACAATCTAATTCAAGAAAGAACATCCAAATCGTAGAACAAAAAGGCCAAGTAACCAAATTTCACCCCATCATTGATTTCTCTGATCGCGATGTGTACCTGTACCTGAAAAAACACAAGCTTCCCTACCACCCATTATGGGAAAAAGGCTATGTTTCGATTGGTGATGTCCACACCACAAAACCCTTAACCGCTGTCAATGACGAAAACCAAACCCGCTTCCACGGTCTCAAACGCGAATGTGGTATTCACGAAATTAATTTTTGAACAAAAACACTCATATCTAATAACCACCACGAGCTGCTATAGAACCAGCGGCAACCACAGGAAAGGAATGTTCGATGCGGCCGCTTTCACCCCCAGGGAAAAAGCCCAAGAACAAAACAGTTTTTAGCGGTTGGCATGGCACAGCCATGTCAGAGCTACAAACCAATAAAACTAAGCCATGTTCGATGTGG
>JANQRW010000045.1 GCA_028284365.1 Marinicella sp. | reverse complement strand
ATCGAGCATTACATCAAGGCTTCTTGCCTGCGGCAAACCGCCATGATTTCATACTCTGCCTAACCGGCTCGGCGGGTCGAGCTGCTCAGCAGCTCTCCTATGGGCACTATGAATATGAATGGTTAGGTATAATGGTGCATTAAAAAACGTTTCCAGCCTTTTTTATTTTTTGCTTCGACCACAAAATGAAAGTCACCATCCTCAGCGGGCCAATAAAACTGTCGCGCTAAACCAGCACCCATCTGTGCTTCAAAACCAATCGCAGCTTCATGCACATCATTGACATCAGTGATTATGCCTTGAGATTGTTTGCCATCGTTGGTGAATGACCAGAAAGCCACTTGCTTGTGCTTATTAATTCCAAAATAACAATGTTCGACATAGCTTTTATTGTTAAATTTCCAGTCAGCAATCAGCTGTATATACTTGTTATTCAATGTCTTTTCAAAGGTTCTGGTACAGACAAGCGGCCCCACCTCACTATCGGTTTCACAGCGCCATATACCCAGCAGTGGTTTGAATATACCCAGTTTTCCTCGACCTTTTGTCCAATTTTTATTCATGCCATGAATTATATCAGAACGCTTGGGTGCCTATCACTTCTGGCACTATCGGTTTCAGCACTTTTTAAGCTATAATCATTGATTAAGATTCATCGGAGAGAGGTCATGCGTGGACCAAATTTATTGTTGTTTTTATTACTCATCATTGGCGCTTTGGCCTTTTGGGGGATTGCTCTATATAACCGACTGGTTAAAAAACGTAATCATGTAGAAGATGGTTGGAGTGGCATCGATGTACAGTTAAAACGCCGTCATGATTTGATTCCAAACATTGTAAATGTGGTTAAAAAATACGCTGAACATGAACAAGATACATTAGAAAAAGTCATTAACTTGCGTAATGCAGCAAGAGGCTCGCATACACCAGGTGAACAAAGCAAAGATGAACAAAAGCTTTCTCATGCATTATCTGGTCTTATGGTACAAGTTGAGGCTTATCCAGATTTAAAGGCCAATACCAACTTTATTGACTTACAACAACAGTTACAAAAAATTGAAGATGATATTCAATATGCGCGTCGTTATTACAACGGTGCAGTGCGGGAATACAATACCGCCGTGCAATCATTTCCTTCTAACCTGGTGGCCAGTCGATATGATTTTTTAGAAGCTGAATTCTTCGAATTGGAAAATCCGAAAGATGCAGAAAATCCTGAAGTGAAGTTTTGATTTAATGTATCGATTGCTATTTTCAATACTGCTCTTTGTATTCAGCAGTGTTTTGGGTGCTGAGGAATACATCAAGCATTTTCACAGTGATATTGTTGTGCAGGAAGATGGTCATGTATTTGTTACCGAAACAATCACAGTGAAAGTAGAGCACAACAACATCAAGCGTGGTATTTATCGTGACTTTCCTACCATCTATAAAACAGCACTGTTGACCAAGTCCACTGTCGATTTTGAAGTTATATCAGTCAAAAGGAATGGTGAGTCTGAACCACATCATACTGAACAATTAAATAATGGTGTGCGGGTCTATGTTGGTACGCGAAGCCGTATGGTTGAACGTGGGGAGCAGGTTTATCGCATTGAATATCGTACCAATCGACAAATTGCCTTTATGGATGACCATGATCGATTTTATTGGAATGTGACTGGCAACGATTGGCGTTTTCGCATTGCTCATGCATCGGCTGAGATTCATTTACCAGATGGTGTTTCAATGGCGATGGTAAACAGTGAGGTTTGGACTGGTTTTGCTGGTGAGGTCAGTGCTGATTACAACAGTGAGGTTCATGACAATGTGATCAGTATTAACAGTACCAAATCTCTAGAGCCATACCAAGGTATGACAATAAGCCTGGAAGTACCCAAGGGTTTCATCATTGATGACAGAAGTTGGTTAATGGACTTCCTGCATGACAACATGATGTGGGTGTTGATGGTGGCCGCATTTTTGTCTTTACTTATGTTTTATACCATAGCCTGGCGAGAGCATGGTCGAGATCCTGAGTCTGGAGTTATTATACCTTTGTTTTATCCACCGAAGGATTTATCACCAGCTGCCATGCGCTTTGTCATGGAGGAACAAAGCAACCACAAAAACCTGACTGCGGCATTGATTAATCTGGCTGTGAAAGGGTATGTAAAACTTAAAAAAATAGGTTCTGGTTATTTAGTAGAAAAACAGCACAAAGAATCATCAAGATTAGCGCCCATGTCATCAGGTGAGAAAATAATCATGCGTAAATTACTTGCTGGCCGAGACAGCATCACCATTAACAAATCCTATGATAAAAAGATCAATAAAACCAATAATGAGTTAAAGCAACATCTAAAAAAAGAGTTCAAAGCAAAATGTTTTAAGGACAATACCATGTTGGGTTTTTTTGGCATTATGATCAGTGTGGTTATATTAATTTTTTACTTGATGCATATGAATATCTTTGGACATCATGTGTTTTGGGGATTAGGTATAGCGGTTGGTGTATTGGGTTATGGCTTGTACCAAATTTATCACTCATTTAAAAGTGAGTTTAATTTGGCTAATTTGGGATTTGTGGGTTATATGATTTATATCGTGTTCAGTGGCAGTGGTTTGAAACTGAGTGCGGATGTTTTGATATTGGCTGGTTTTTTACTGGTTCTGAACGGACTTTTTATTTACTTGCTCAAAGCACCAACACCATTTGGCCGTGAGTTAATGGATAAGATTGAAGGCTTTAAACTGTATCTTTCAACCGCTGAAAAACACCGTTTGGACATCATGCACCCACCTGAAATGACACCACAGATATTTGAAAAATACCTGCCTTATGCCATCGCTTTGGGGGTTGAAAACAAGTGGTCTGATAAATTTGCCCAATCCCTTAAATTGTCAGGTAAAGATTACGATCAACACAATTACAGTCCTGACTGGTATTCTGGTGGGCGTTTTGACTTATCCAGTTCATCCAATGGCTTCAGCGCTTTAAGCTCAGGAATGGCCTCAACTGTTTCAGCAGCATCAGTTCCACCATCATCCAGTGGTGGTTCATCAGGTGGTGGTTTTTCTGGCGGCGGTGGCGGCGGCGGCGGTGGTGGCGGTTGGTAATACTGACCAGGCTTTGTTAACAAGCCCTAAATAATTACCTCGCTTTCATGTAGATTTATTACAATGTTCTTTTGACTTTAATGTGTCCATATGCCCAATATTTTTAACCGTCGAGATCTGGCTTTTCAGCTTTATGATGTTCTAGATTTAGAGCGATTATGTCATCACAAACTATACCAAGAACACAGCATCGATGATTTTGAGCAATTGATTGACTTGGTTGAGCGCATGGCAGAGGAGTTGTTTCAGCCCCATGCAGCTAAAATTGATGCCAATGAGCCTCAGTTCATAGAAGGTAAAGTTGAAATGATTGCTGAAGTTAAACGAGCATTGGATGCCTACTTTGAGTCAGGCTTACAAGCAGCCAGCTTTAACCACTCTGATGGTGGGATGCAGCTGCCATACACCATCACTCAGGCCATGGCTTTTATTTTTGCTGCTGCTAATGTATCAACCGCAGCATATCCCATGTTGTCAGTCGGTGTGGCGAATTTACTCAGTACTCAGGGTTCTGATGAGCAAAAAGAAAAGTTCCTAAAACCAATAATCGAAGGCAGGTTTTTTGGCACCATGTGTTTGTCAGAAACACAAGCAGGTTCATCATTGGCAGACATTAAAACTCAGGCTGTTCCACAAGATGATGGTTCTTATTTACTCACTGGCAGCAAGATGTGGATTTCCGGCGGGGAACATGATTTAAGCGAAAACATTGTGCACATGGTTTTGGCTAAAATCCCTGGCGGTAAAGCTGGAGTCAAAGGCATCTCTTTATTTATTGTACCCAAGTTAATGATTAATGAGGATGGTAACTCAGGTGTCAGAAATGATGTGGTATTGGCTGGTTTAAACCATAAGATGGGATATCGAGGTACAGTTAACACTGTTCTTAATTTTGGTGAAAATGGTGGTGCTGTGGCTTATTTGGTTGGTGGGGCTGGTAAAGGGTTAACCTACATGTTCCAAATGATGAATGAGGCACGCATTGGTGTTGGTTTGGGTGCCACTGCACTGGCATACACTGGTTATTTACATGCGCTAAATTACGCCACAGATCGTAAGCAGGGCAGGTTGTTACAACAAAAAGATCCCTCCAGTCCAATGGTTCCGATCATTGAGCACAGTGATGTTAAGCGCATGCTGTTACAGCAGAAGAGTTATGCCGAAGGTGGCTTAGCTTTGGGCCTATACTGCGCCAAACTGGTTGATTTACAACGCATTGCTCAGGATGCTGGTGATGAGGATGCTTTGAGAAAACATACTTTGCTTTTAGATATACTCACACCCATAGCCAAGTCATGGCCTTCTGAGTTTGGCTTGAAGGCCAATGAATTAGCCATACAAGTACATGGCGGTTATGGTTACACCCGCGATTACCCAGTTGAACGCTTTTATCGTGATAACCGCCTGAACCACATTCATGAAGGCACCAAAGGTATTCAAGGGTTGGATTTATTGGGGCGTAAAGTGGCCCAGCACGATGGTCAATCGACACAATTATTGATTCAGGCCATAGGGTCCACCATTGCTGAGGTCTCTGATGATTCACTGAAACCAATGGCTGATGTATTAAAGAAATTTCTACAACAGATGATAGCTACCACCCAAAAAATGCAACAACAGTTATCGGATAAAGGTGTTGAGGCTTATTTGGCAAATGCCACTTTATACCTTGATGCGTTGGGCCATGTAGTTGTGGCATGGCAATGGCTGCGACAAGCTCAGGCAGCCAGCCAAAAATTACAGCATACTTGTAGCGAAGTAGAGCAAGCTTTCTTTCGCGGAAAAATCAAAACTTGTCAATATTTTATGAGTTATGAATTGCCAGAGATTAAACCTAAGTTAGATTTGTTGTCTCAGCTGGACACTCAGTGTGTTCAGTTTGAGAGAAGTGAGTTCTGATTTAACGGCTCAACAGTATGTTCAATAGGTTATCTTGAAAGTTGATGTTAGAAGTAAGCGTTGAATGGGGTTCACAGAGAAAATAAGAGTAATCTATTGGGAAAAAACTGTACTTATGTCGTGGGATGGTTGGGTCCAGGGCATCACGAGCCAAGAGTGAAGCTTTGGTTACAGTACCATCGCCTGGTTCTAGCATCAGTGCGCCATAATCAATGCCGATTTGAGCGTTTTTAACGTGATCTGGGCGCATTCTCAGAATAGGGTGGTTATTTTTATCATTTTCCAAGACCAGTCTGGCTGGTGTCAATTCACAATCACCACCCATAACCACCAGACGATAACTGGGATTGTCGACAGGAATAGTCAGTGACCAGACAAAGCGTCTGGCACGCTCAAGGTGTTTGTGAAAATAAGCTTCAAGTGTCGTTAAATATGCTTCGCCTTGTTGTATGGACTCATGTGACTTAAGAATTCGCTGACGCACTTCCTGATCAAAGATAGACCATTTAAAATGCCGCCAGGTTGCTATATCGAACACATCCCAGTCCAAAGCTTGACCATTAACATCAATGAGCCATTCATTGATGCTGTGCGGAAACAGTTGATAAACACTGGGCATGGTCACCAGCACTTCGGTTGGAATGGTTCTCAAACCCACTTTTAGGCCTTTTATAAATGATTTTACTGAACCAACTGAGCCTAAATTAGGGGTGCCCAATAAAACCACTTTACGAACGTTTTTCGAACCTGCCTGGTTCATTGGGAAATCATTGTTGTTCAAGACATCGGTGGTACCATAACGCAGGTAATACCGAGTAATGAGCCCACCCATTGAATGTGCGATGATGTCAACCCTTAAATCAGGGTTTTGGTGGTCTAGTTTAATTTGGTCAATGAATTTTGATAATTGGATTGCAGTTTTTTGGTTGTCTTGTCGCCAGTCATAATTAAAAAGATAAAGTTTTCTTTTGTTATTGTTCTTGGGTTGACCTGGGACGTTGATCTTGTAACCGGCATAGTTTTGAAGGGTGTCAATGATGGCAGCATAGAAATCTGTTCCGGCTGCCTGATCTGCAATCTCATAAGCTTCTAATTGATTGGTAACTGGTTCTAAGGTATGTGGATCAAAGTTTAATTTTACTGATTTAAAATTTGAAAAAATTAACTTGGCTATGTTACCAAACCAAACTTCTTCCAAACTGTTGATGTCCCTGAGTTTGCTGCCCATGATGCCATGGATTAGTATGACTGGGGGTTGCTCTGAATTGCCTCTTTCAGTGGATTGGTAGAGCCTGGCTAAATCAGGCTTATTGGCTTGACATCCAGTTAACAAAGTCACCAGTATCCATAGCAAGGATAAATATCTGGCAGTGATGGTTGGTGATTTCATCATGGTTTTGCGGAGAAAAAGCCAGCAGCAAAACACCTTAAACTCATTTTGCTGCTGTGGTTATGATTTTTTACTTGTTGTTTAAAACAGGTAAACGTCCTGGTGTCCATGGTGCGCCATGTTCTCCCAGTTCATCTTCAAACATGCGCAAATCAGTTTCTAACATGTGCATGGTTTTCAGTGCAGTGGATAACTGGCTTGATGCGATCTTCATCGAATCACGATAATTTCCAGGGATGTCAGCTTGCGATTCGATTAACCCGCCATACAAACTACCAACACGTTGCGAGATTGACCATGGTACTGCTTCTTGTCTTGAAGCGATGGTTGTGTCTCCCCACATGTTGACTTTCAAATCGCTCACACGACGTGCCAAACCTCTGGCTGTTTGCGCATGTTCTTCAGTTGCTGCTGTAGTTAGGTTAATTGCTTTAAACAGATGTTTCAATCGATTGTCCATTTCTCTGAGCTTACCGCTGGCACCATCGGTTTTACTCTGTAGGTCAGCCAGTTGCTTTTTGAATGCCAAGACAGCAGCCGGATTATCTGAAATCTCAGGGCTGTTAGCCATCGATTTAAGTCGAAATGGTTTGGCTTCACTTAAAGTGGTCAGCTCACCGCCTTGTCGTTTCATCAATGTGGCTTTGTATTCACCAGGAATTGCCAATGGCCCCATAGGTGGTGAGACCCAATAAGGGACAAATCCTGGTTTTTTCAAAGTGATGGCGTCTGGAGCGGGAAATCGCATATCCCACTGAACTCGATGAAACCCTTTGCTGTTTTTCGCTGGCACACGATTGATCACATTACCTTTGTCATCTTCAATTAACACAAACACACTGGGGGCCTCTTCATTGTCTTCGCTACGCAAAGCATCCCAAGAGGGATAAGGGGTGTTTTCACCAGTTTTTTCTTTTTTAATTTCAGCTGCCCGTCGTTGGTCTTTTAATGATTTAAAGGCATCTTTCAAGTGGTATGAGATGGTGGCACCACCTGGAGGGTTGGAGGCGGTGAAAAAGTCACTGCCTGAGGAACCTTTTTCACGGTCATCAAATTGATCGCCTTCTATATACAACCAAGCATCTTTCACTGGAAAAACGGTGGCTATTTTTTTAAGATCCTCTGGTGACGTTCTTAATGGCGTGTAATCATCTAAAATATAAACCCCACGGCCAAAAGTGCCAATAACCAAGTCATTTTCACGTTTTTGGATTGCCAGATCGCGAACAGCAATGGTGGGTAACTGTTTTAACTCAATCCATTTGGTACCGCCATTTTGCGTGAAAAACACGCCAAATTCAGTACCAACAAATAATAAGTTTGGATTCATATGATCTTCTACGATGGTGTGGGCTGAGCCACGCTTTGGTAAATTATTACTGATCAACTTCCAAGAGCCTCCTTGATCTGTAGATTTCAGCACATATGGTTTGTAGTCACCGCGTTTGTGGTTATCAATGGTGGCATAAGCAACATTGGCATCATGGTTAGAAAAAAGTACATCTGAAACATAAGACATATCAGGCACACCCTTAAACCTTTTTACTGAGTGCCAACTATCACCCCCGTCATTGGTTATGCTGATAACACCATCATCGCTACCAGTCATAAGTAAATCAGCTTGTACAGGGCTTTCAGTGATGCCAATGAGACTACCATATTTGGATGTTGATACGTTCTTCGCGATGGTATCTACGCTCCAAACACGGTCCATAACCTCAAGTTTATTGCGGTCAATTTGCTGAGTTAAATCTGGGCTGATGACTTGCCAGGAATCACCACGGTCGTCTGACCTGAATAGTTTTTCAGCACCATAATACAAGCGAGTGCTTTTATGCGGACTGAGTAACAAAGGTGTGTTCCAATTCCATTTATAAGCTGGTTCACCTGGGCCTGGATGTGGCGCAATAAATACCCGTTCCATGGTGCGACGGTCATAACGCGCCAGTCCACCGTATTGGTATTGTGCATAAATGATGTTAGGGTCGTTTGGGTCGAATTGTGGTTCATAACCATCACCACCAAGGATGATGTGCCAATCAGCATTTGTGATGCCGTGAATGTCATTGGTTCTGGAAGGTCCACACAAGGAGTTATTGTCTTGGGTGCCACCACAAATGTTGTAAAAGGGCTCAGCGTTATCAGGTTCAATGCGGTAAAACTGGGCAATTGGAAGGTTTTGGATGTGGCGCCAGGTTTGACCTCGATCCCAGGATTCATAGATACCACCATCACCGCCGATGTACAGATGTTCTGTGTTATCTGGATCAATCCACAACGCGTGATCATCAACATGACGGAATTTAAGTGACAAAGGCTTCCAGGTTTTACCAGCATCCTCAGAGATGTTAGTGAAAGTGTTCAGGGAATACAGGCGGTCAGGGTTATGTGGATCTACCACAAGTTCATTGTAATACTGGGGAGAGTTGGTCATGTAATTGGATTGTTTGTGCCAATTCTGACCAAAATCCAATGAGCGGTAAACACCTTTTTCTTTGTTGTTGGCTTCAATGATGGCGTACACGGTTTTTGGTTGAGATGGTGCTGCTGCTAGACCGATGCGACCCATGCTGTCTTTGGGTAAACCTGCTTTGATATTCCTCCAGGTCTTGCCCCCATCGGTGGTTTTATGAATGCCACTCCCAGGGCCGCCGTTAATTAAAGTCCAAACATGACGTCGGCGTTGGTAGGAACTGGCTATGATGTTATCAAAGTTATCTGGATCTATCACAAATTCATTAACACCAGTATATTTGTCGATGTTTAAGATGCGCTTCCAGGTTGCTCCACCGTCGGTTGTTTTGTATAAGCCACGATCACCGCCATCACTCCATAATGGGCCTTGGGCTGCGACCAATACAGTGTCACTGTCTTTGGGATGAATCCAAATTTGTGAGATGTGGTTTGAATTTTTCAAACCCATATTTTTCCAGGTCTTACCTCCATCGGTGGTTTTATAGATGCCATCGCCATAGGCGACGCTTCGTTGTGAATTGTTTTCACCTGAGCCGGCCCAAATAATCAATGGATTGCTGTGGTCTATTTCAATCACTCCCAAAGAATATGAACCTTGATGTTCAAATATAGGCTCCCAGGTGATGGTGTTATTCGAAGTTTTCCATAAATTACCTGAAGATGTGGCTACATAGAATTCATGTTTCTTTTCTGGATGAAAAGCAAAGTCAGATATCCTGCCTGATATCATGGCTGGACCGATATTTCGCAGAGGCAGGGTAGAGAGTGGGTGTGGTTTGTCATTGTTTTTAGTTTTGGCATCCACCTCATGGCTTAAGCCACCAATAAGTACCAGGATGGTGCAGATAGTCATGAATTTGATGAGTTTGTACATGTCAGTTCCTCTTTTTTATTGTGCGATGAATCTATCATACATTAAATGCTTTTCGATCTGTCAAAAGTCATATTCGCCGGTAGGAAAACAGACTCTTAAAAGCATCAAATTAACGGGTGTTTAATCAAACTGATAATTGGTTCTCAAATGAGTTGATAAAAGTGAAACACTAATTACTGAATTATGCATAGTGAAAAATGCGAATTGGTTTTAAAAATAAATGATGAATGTCGATATAATAAGATGATAAATGTAATCCAATGAATACGAAATTAATTACCCAGATGATGGTTTTTGAATTTGGCTCATTCAGCCTTGACCCACATACAGTTCGATTATTGAAAAACAATCGAACCATAGAAATAGAACCTCAGGTTTATGAAACTTTGTTGCTGTTGCTTGAGCACAGCAATCGCGTTGTCACCAAAGATGAGTTACTTCAGGAAGTGTGGGGTGGGCGATTGGTGACTGAAAATGTGATCACCAGGACCATTTATGAAATCAGGAAAATAATAGATGGACCTGAAAATAAACAGTCATGCATCAGAACCGTTAGAGGTAAAGGGTATCAATTCGTTACTGCTGTTCATAAAAAAACACACATTGATGATGTCCAAACTAATAATTTAACCATTGAGTCTAACAACTCCAGACGGGGCACAACGAAAGCTTTGTTGTTGGTTTTAATATTTTTTTTGGTTTTTATGTTTTGGTATCAACAATATAAAAACCAACCACAAAGTAACGGCAAAACCCATACTAAGTTAGCCAATATGAATTATCCGATTGTTGCGGTATTACCGATTGATGTTGAGGGCGGCACCGAAGAATTATCAACCTTGACCCAATCAATGGTTGATTATTTAACCACTCAACTGGCGCTGAATCTCCAAATGAAAGTGATACATCCGGATAACATGGCTATCATGAAGAAACAGTTCGATGATATCTGGTCGATTCAGAAAGCCACACGCGCACAATTCATTATTGAAGGCTTTGTAGAATTGGTATCTGAAACCAACATTAAAATACATTTAACATTGTATAAAAAAACAAGTGATACAGCTTTGACGCCTTATGCATTGGGTGGTTTTCAATTCACTTACCCCCATACAGTTAAAGATTTGAATGATTTATATAAACAACGCCGGGTTACGGTCAGAGAAATTATTGGTTTGATTAAACCAGGTGTTGTAATCAGTGATGATGGTGAAACCGAAACAAATGATCCAGAAGCATATCGCATGGTGATAGCTGCTCACCACATCATGCGAACAGATTCATGTAGCGAAATTTATCGGGCCGAAGAACTACTCAAACAAGCCACAGCGCGTGATCCACAGTTTGCCTATGCATGGAACCAGTTGTTTTTTAATTATTTCAAACGTGTTTGGGTCTGCGGTCAATCTACAGAAAACTATCAAAAAGCACTCGAAGTTGCTGAAATTGTTGAACAATTAGCTCCTGGTAAATACCGAACGGTGGCCATAGCCAGAAATGGTATATTGATTGAATCCAATCGGGTTGAAGAAGCATTTGAGTATGATAAAGAGGCAGATTGGGATGACCCAGAGGCACTGTATCGTAAAGTATATGCTTTACGGTATGCTGGTTTTTTAAATCTGGCCAGTGAACACGTTTATAGGATGCTGCAGTTGGATCCATTCTATTTCAATGAAAAACCCATCCGCCAAGCACCCAATACCATGTTGTATCTGAATCGATTTGATGAGCATTTGAGCTTGTTGGCAGAGCCTGGGAATGCGTATCATGATTATTACCGGGGATTTAATTTATTGGTTTCAGGAAAAACTGATAAGGCGAAAATAATACTTCAATCTGTACTTGATAAAACCCCTGATGATTTATTTGGACGGTTTTCACTGGCATTGTTGCATGTGTTGAACAATGATAATGAAGCAGCATTGAAAATTGCTGCGAAGATTGTGCAACAAAGGCTTGATAAAAATCATACAGATGGTGAACTGACTTATAAACAAGCTCAATTGTTCGCAATGGCTGGTGACACTGTACGGGCATTGCACAATTTGCAATTAGCAGTTGATCAAGGTTTTTTTCCTGCCAACTACTTTTTATCTGATCCAGCGATGAAAACGCTGCATTCAATGCCAGAGTTTCAAAAAATTGTTGAGCAGGCGATTCAACGGCATGAGTTGTTTGCAAAACGCTTCAATTTAAAACCTGAAACAAACAACCTATGACACATAGGCTTCACTGCAACTAGTACCAGATTGCTGGTTGGATACAAAGCCGGCTTTAGTAGCAACCCCATTCAAAAAGCATGTTTTTGCGCATGAGCAGATTCATTGGTGCGTGTGATCTCAGAGGGAGAACTGATCTTAAAAAGCAGAAGCGATGATGGTTTGGAAATAAATGTTAAGCATTTATTAAACCCCATAAATAAAGCAAATCATCACACAATCATCAACCATCCATCATAAAAAAAACGATTGTCTCAAATACCATGATTTTATGTTTATTGTTCAACCTCTTATCCGGTTGATCAGAATCATATAAGTAAAAGAGTGGCTTATGAATTCGTCATTCAGTGGTGAAGTAACAGCTTCAATTGGAATCAACTGCCCTATAAAAATCAGGAGAATAGACATGAAAAAATTAATACCATTATTATCTTTAGCTGTAAGTAGTTCTTATGTTGCTAATGCTGCAGATGAGAAAACTGTTGTTGAGCGACTGTTCAACAACATCATTAACAGTAAAGTGTGGAATTTAGATACTGCTGGGATTGTGCAAGAACCCGATGCCATAGATAGGCTTGGAGAAGCTGTGTCTCACGGTGATTACAATGATGATGGTTATCAAGATTTGGCCATTGGAATTCCAAATTATGATTTTGAGTTTTTCGGCACCATTAATAATGTTGGAACAGTGTTAATTATTTATGGCAGCCCAAATGGATTGACCAGTAATGACAGCCAGTTATTGTTTCAAACATTTGTAACCGATCCACCCAATCTGGAGAACTCAAATGGTGTCGAGGCGAATGACCAGTTTGGAAAGTCACTGGCCAGTGGAGATTTTAATTGTGATGGGATCACGGATTTAGCTGTTGGTACTCCCAATGAAAGTGTAACGTTGGCAGGAGATGGTGGGGTGCCAAGAAATGATGTGGGTGCAATCAATATCTTTTATGGTTCAGTTGATGGTTTTGCTGATTTAGGTGCAGGTTCTACATTTTTGTTACAAGGCACTGGTACAGGTATTTTTTTGGATGCGATAGTATCTGCGGGGGATCGGTTTGGCTGGAGTATGGCGGTTGGGAATTTTAATGGTGATGTGGAGAATGGGAATTTTTGTCATGATTTAGCTGTATCAGCCCCATTTGAAGATTTTGGCAACATGGATCAAATAAGTGATGGTGGACAGGTAGAAGTCTTCTATGGCAAAAGTTCTGGTATATCAGGTGATTTTGATAGCCGAGACTCTCTGTCGCAACAGTCAGATGACATACCGGAGTCTGCAGTAGAAAGTAATGATCAGTTTGGTTTGAGTTTAGCGGCAGGCCGTTTTCGAGGTGTTTCTCTGCTTGGGCCTTCTTTCTCAGATCTGGCAGTCGGTATCCCTGGGGAAGACATAGATGGCGAAACCAATGCAGGAGCCGTTCAAGTATTTAATGGTGCATCAGTTGGTTTGGATGAAAATGGCACCAGTCAAATTTGGTCTCAATCTGGCGCTGTTGCCGGAGTTGTAGAAGCGCATGACCGGTTTGGTGAAAACTTGATATCAGGTGATTTTAATGCTGATCAATTTGCTGATTTAGTGGTTACGGCACCCAGAGAGGACTTAAATGCAGCTGGGGTTAATGATGCAGGTGTGGTACACGTGATTTATGGTGGTTTTGGTGGTTTGAATACCGGTGGAAATCAAATATTTCATCAAAACACCGCAGGAATATTCGGTGATGCTGAAAATTCAGATCGGTTTGGTGACAGTTTAGCCAGCGGCGGAGATCTGAATTATGATTTTTATCCTGATTTAGTGGTGGGGATTCCAAGAAGAAATGACTCAAGAGGAGCCTTCCTGGTTTTACTTGGCGGACCTGATGGAATAACCACCACTGATAGTTTGTATGAACCCAATTTTCTGGCTTCAGGGGAAGTCCTCGATGAAATGGCATATGCGATGACAGTTGCTGATTTTGGTAATGGAAGAGAGCTGGCAGTCAGTCTACCAGGTGATGATTCCTCTGGTGGAGATAATGATGCTGGGTCAGTTATTGTTTACGAGTTTGAAAATCCAGATGTTATTTTTGAAAACGATTTTGAATCTTGATAATAAAGCATGCATAAAAAGTCATTTTAATTTTAATGACATACAGGTTTGTGTTCGGCCTTTTGATTTACCTTTGGTTACACCTCTCCAATTGAGTCAACAGGCCGAGCCAACATTTGGATAGTTAAAGTCACTGGTGGTTTTGCCACACTCAGTAAAAACCCTACTTACCATTTGTTTTTGATTGAAAAATGATTATTGAAGGAAAGTAAAGATGAAAAAGACAGCACTTATTTTGTTATTGGTTTCAATCTCTTGTCAAGGGCTTGAATTTACCGTGAACACCACAGAAGACACTTTGGATGTAGATCAGTTAGATGGTTTGTGTCTTGATATTAATGGTAATTGTTCACTTCGGGCTGCCATCATGCAAACCAATGCTTTTGCAACGAATGACACCATTTATTTACCCAGATACACATCTTATGTTTTGACCCAAACAAACAGTGGTTTTGATGACCAAAGGTTCAATGACCTGGATATTACTGGCAGGTTAACTTTGAGCATTGAAAACCCTGACGTTCCTATCAGAACTTTCGAAGAGCGGCCTATTATCAGTGCTCAGTTAATAAATGATCGTGTTTTTGAGCTCTCAAGCGGTCAACAAATTCGTTTTTTGGGAATTGGAATTATTCATGGGAATGCACTAGGCAGTTTAGTTAATGAAAGAAAAGGTGGCGGTATTTATGTGTCAGATCAGGTGGGTTTTTTTGAATTGAATAAATCGTATGTCGCCCTCAATCAGGCTCATTTAGGTGCCGGCATTTATAGTGAAGGTAAATTCGGTGGTAATGGTCTAGCCATCATCGATTCAGATATCAGTTACAACATCACAGATTTTATGGGCGCTCCCTTGTTGGAAGCTGGTGGTGCAGGAGTGTACAAAACCAGTGGCACATTTTTTATGGATTCAAGTTCCATTCATAACAATCAAGCAGTTTCAATGGGTTTTTTAAGTGAAGGTTTACACTTTATCAATCTTGATTCTGTAACAATTTTTAATTCTTTGATAGCTGATAACGGTGCCCAGTTTAATGGCATCGAATCGTTGTTATTTGGCATCAGAAGCCGTGATGTTGAGACCATGTTTGTTGTGAATTCCAACATCACAGGAAACCGGCATTTAGGCATTGATTTCAAGGGTGGTGTGGGTAATGAGCGGTTATTTATCAGTAACACTGTGTTGGCAGATAACTTCTCTGATAATTGTGGTGATCTGGAAGGGGAATTGTTGCTTGGTGATGTGGATAACCCTGCACATATTTTCAGCAGTGATGAGAGCTGCCATTTACCACCATCAGCTAATAACGTTGAAAATGCTGATGCAAAACTTAACCCATTAAAAGGTTTTTCTCCAGTGAACAATTTTCAGTTTTTTGTCTCTCAAGCTCCGATGGATGACAGTCCATTGATTGATCAGGGCAGTGCGCTTAATCCATTAATGAATGGATGGCATGCGGGGGCTTGTTTAAGAGTTGATATGAGGGATGTGTCGAGGCCACAGTATGGTGGGTTTGAGGTTCGTTGTGACATTGGTTCTTATGAGGTGACAGATGTGATTTTTGCCAATGGCTTTGAGTTCATTGATTGATGCCTTGATTTTATCAACCTGATAAATCCGAAATTCTAATTAATACAAAACTTTACATGATGGAGTTAACTATGAATGTACAAAAAATATCTTTAAAAATAGCTGTAGTTGTCTTTGCTTTTTTGAGTGCCATTCCAGCCTTTTCAGCAACGTTGACGTTTAACCTGAATGGCTTGGAAGATTTGGGGCCTATGGCGAGGTATGAAGGTTGGCTGATTGTGGGTGGTGCACCGGTATCGACGGGTGTTTTCACAGTAAATGACTCAGGTGTTTTGAGCCAAACTGTATTTACTGTGGATGATACGGTTGTCAGTGGAGCCGGCAGTTTTGTCCTCACCATTGAACCTTTTCCTGATACGGATGTGGCACCAGCAGATTCGCATTTATTGGCTGGAGACATCAATGGTGGTTCTGCTGATGTAACCATTGGGCATGCTGCTGCCATTGGTGATGATTTAACAGCAGCTACGGGCAGGTTTGTACTGGCAGCACCTTCAGCTGGAAAAGGTGGCTCTTTTGAAAATGGCATTTGGTATATGGTTCCACCAACCCCTGATGCTGGTTTAGGTTTGCCTACACTGCCTGTTGGTTGGACTTATGAAGGGTGGGTTGTTGATGTTAACAGCAATACACCCATTTCAACAGGTACTTTTTTAGATGAAAATGGTCCCGACAGTGATGCTGGAGGACCTGCGGCTGGTTTAGGCCCAACCCCACCATTTCCAGGTCAGGACTTTATCAACCCGCTTCGTGATTTGACTGATTCACACAGGGCGGTCATATCTGTTGAACCGGTTCCAGATAACTCTCCTTTGCCATTTACTTTAAAACCACTGGCCAGAGAAATATCTGATGTGTTCGGAGGCACGCAATTGATGAATAACAATGCCTTAGCCACCAGTCCATTTGGGCGCATTGATATAAGTTTGGGTGGCGGTTCTGAGCCAGTAAGGCAGGTTCCTGTAGGCGATTTGTTTTCAATGACCTTACTGGGTTTGTTGATGTTAATTTTAGTCTGGCTAAGAACCAAGTGAAATTTCATACCAACTTGATTTCAAGAACAGAAGAGTGAATTTGAACCCATCCTCTAAAGTAAAAGGGCAGATGTAGTCATGACGAGCTTTGTCAGTCTGTGGCTATTGATTCAAGCATTGCAGGTGAGTGCTTAAGTTAATCAATGAATTGTGGAGCAGGGAACTGCTATCTGTTTAAACGGTTATTGATCAGGTTGGTCACGACTTCAGGTTCCGCCAGGGTGGATGTGTCACCCAGGTTGGTATGTTCATTGGCAGCAACTTTGCGCAAAATTCGCCGCATGATCTTGCCAGAACGGGTTTTCGGTAAACCAGGTGCCCATTGGATTTTATCTGGAGTCGCAATGGGCCCAATTTCTTTGCGTACCCATTTCACTAATTCGGTGCGTAAATCATCTGAATCATTGACCCCACTGTTCAAAGTCACATAGGCGTAGATGCCTTGACCTTTGATGTCATGCGGGTAGCCAACCACAGCAGCCTCAGCCACTGCATCATGTGCTACCAAAGCACTCTCAATTTCTGCGGTGCCCATGCGGTGCCCAGATACATTCAATACGTCATCGGTGCGCCCAGTGATCCAGTAAAAGCCATCAGCATCACGCTTGGCACCATCGCCTGTGGTATATACATTATCAAAAGTGGCAAAATAAGTTGTGTAAAAACGCTCATGATCACCGAAAACAGTACGCATTTGTCCAGGCCATGAGCCTGTGATGACCAAGTTGCCACTTGTTTCTCCATATAGTTCATTGCCATCATCATCGAGTAATGCTGGTTTGATGCCAAAAAATGGTCGAGTGGCTGAACCGGGTTTTAGATCTGTGGCACCAGGTAAGGGGGTGATCATGATGCCTCCTGTTTCAGTTTGCCACCAGGTATCAACAATGGGACAGCGTTCATCACCAACCACTTCGTAGTACCATTTCCATGCTTCTGGATTTATTGGCTCGCCGACAGTGCCTAAAACGCGCAGTGATTTTCGAGATGTCGCTTGGACTGGTTCATCGCCTTCTTTCATCAGAGCGCGAATCGCGGTGGGGGCGGTGTAACACACATTGACTTCGTGTTTGTCACAGATTTGCCAGAAGCGGCTGAAATCAGGGTAATTAGGCACACCCTCAAACATCAAGGTGGTGGTACCATTGGCCAGAGGTCCATAAACCACATAACTGTGGCCTGTAATCCAGCCAACATCAGCGGTACACCAATAAGTATCACCAGAATGAATGTTAAACACGTACTCATGTGTCATTGAGGCGTAAACCAAGTAACCACCTGAGGTGTGTAAAACTCCTTTGGGTTGACCAGTTGAGCCTGATGTATAAAGAATAAACAAAGGGTCTTCAGCATTCATCACTTCAGGCTCACAAACTGCATCAATACCGTCACTGGCTTCGTGATACCAATGGTCGTGTTCTTGCCAAGTGACATCGTGGTCAGATGTTTTAATCACCAGTACCGATTCGAGGTAGTCTTTAACACCAGGTTTTTCAGTGGCTTTATCGACGTTGGCTTTTAAGGGAATAGATTTACCCCCACGCACACCGCGATCTGCTGTAATAACCAGTTTTGATTTACAGTTAATGATTCGTTCACCCAAAGCATCAGGAGAAAAACCGCCAAAAACCACTGAATGAATGGCGCCGATGCGGGCGCAGGCAAGCATGGCGTAGGCTGCTTCGGGAATCATAGGCATATACAGTGTAATCCGATCTCCTTTGACCACGCCTAATTTTTTTAAGGTATTGGCAAATATACAAACGTGTTGATGCAATTCAGCATATGAAATGTGCTTCGATTGGTCTGGATTATCTCCTTCCCAAATGATGGCAGTTTGATTGGCTTTTTCTGGCAAATGCCGGTCGATACAATTGTAAGAGACGTTTAATTCACCATCAGCAAACCATTTGATGTGTAGGTCATCTTTGCTGAATGACACGTTTTTGACTTGGGTGTAAGGTTTATACCAGTCTAAACGTTGCCCGTGTTCGGCCCAGAATGCTTCATTGTCACTGATACTCTGTTGGTACATTTGTAGGTATTTGTCATTGTCGCAAATTGCGTCAGCTGCGAAATCAGGGTTTACCGGATATACTTTTTTTATGGGTGAATTCATGGTGTTTGTTCCTAAAAGCTTACTTTGAGGTTTGTTGGTTTTAGAGGTGCTGTTTTTATTGCATACCTGGAAATGAATTGACTTTCTTTACTTCTATATCAGGAAAAGAATCAACCACTTGCACTTTGAAATCAGGGAATGATGAGACTTCCTGCCATTGGCCACAATCATCTGGAAAAGACGATACGAACTCCACATGGATATCAGCAAAAGAGCTGACGTACTTGATTTTTAAATCAGGAAACGAGTCCACGAACTGCACCTTGCCTTTCAGTTCTATGCCATTGTGGTAACAGGATTTTTCACTCGAATGCTTACTGGCTTGGCTGGTTTCTTTGGTTTTGCCAGTTGTTTTTGAGGGGGTCATCGAGCTGCTGTTTAGCATGGGCTTAGAGTCCTCGAACAGGGCAATCAGTAAAATAATGCTGATAACCACCATCGCTATTTTTAAATCTTTATCCACAATACGCCTCTTTGGTGACTTTGGTTTCTATTTATTTTAAAGGGTTTAGCTCAAACTGTCGATGTGTATACTTATTAAGGTGATGAAAATAGTTATGTTAACAATGTATTCGCAGCACATGGTTACTGTGGGTGTGGTGTTATCAATGCTGTCAATGGTGCATGAGAGGAATGTTTACTTTTTTATAATCATGACAGCTAAGACAAACGCATACGCTCCCAGGATTTTTTCATCAAGGAGTAGAGTTCTTCCGTCTAACGACTGCATTGCATTTGAGACCACTTGAATGACGATGCCCAATACCGCCAACATGGCGGCAGTGTGTGCTTTTTGTTGATTGATTTCTTTGTTGCCGATGCGGTAAGTTTTGTTTGAATGTTCTTGTAACGCTAAATTAAGCCCTGTACCAGCAATTATTAAAGAGATAAACAGACTTAGGTATTCACTGTGGAAAGACAGGGTGTCCATATTTGGTTCAATGCTTGAAATCACATACATTGTACTTCATATTGACAAATAGATAATTAGATGATAATCAAATAAAGGAATGCTCTTGGGGCTTGCTCTTTCTGATTCACGGCCTACGGCATTCCCTCATGCTTTATTTTGCTTGGCAAAAATCAGCAATCGTTCATCACCTGGCCTTCGCTCACGGCTGATTGTTCATTACATTAAAGCTTCTTTGCTTTGCAAAACCGCTTTAATTCCACTCTCTGCCTAACCAAGAGCGCCGGTCGAGCCGATCATCGGCTCTCCTTAGGCGAATAGACCTTATCGACAAGAATTCTTTGCTAAAAAGGCCCAAACTCATGTGCTTTTTGAATGATGGTTTGTTGTTGTTGTTCACTTAATTGTTTTTTCCAGTAGACAATTAAATGTTGGTGTTGGGTTTGTTCAAAGCCCACCGCAAGGTCAATTTTGTATGCGCCTTTGTGTCCAACATAGCCAAAGACAGCATCACAATCATTCAGTTGCTTAACGGCTTCAGAAAGCATGGTGTATGCCACCCCACCTCGGTGATTTAACTGAGCCCTTAAGTTTTTAGGTATTTTTCTTAATGCTTGGGTGTTTACACACATGCCACCACCGAGGTAAATGTTTTCATGTTGTGTGAAGTGTACATAGCCTAAAGTGGTAACCTCTTTTTGTTTTCCTTCACTGACGAGCACAAAATGTTTTGGAAAATCAGGAATTTCATTGTGAAAAGACTTTTGAAATAAAGCACCAGCCAATGGTTCAGCATCTTCAACTTCAATCAGTTTTGTACGAATGTTTTCAGAGAGGTTTGGCATGCCGAATGTAAAAAAAAGTTAAAAAACAGGTTGAGGTATTATGCCGTTTTCGGTTTATAATAAAAAGCGCAAGGACGGTTATTAATGGTTTTATTGAGCGTGGAAAATAATAAAGAGGAGCCTCAAGTTATAACTTCTAATAACCCAAGACATTGAATACCATGAGTCACACAAGCATGTGAGCCTTAGCCCACAAGGTCACTAACCCTTATATCTAAAAGGGTGGAGTTACAGAAATCAGAGAGTTAAAAAGCGTTAGGGGAGGAAATTTCTGTAACTCCAAGCTTGCTTCGTTGATACAAATTCCTATAAATCTATCTGTTTGTATGAACGATTTTGTGCAATCACTATACTACTAAGTCTTACGTACGTCAACTTCTTCAACGGATGTCTCAGCACGTATATTTATATTAGTCTTTCAAGCCAATCAATTAATGTGCCAGAAGTCCTGATGTTTTCATTGAATGTTAATAGTAAGACCTGATATTAACGAAATGCTTACAAAAAACTATTTTTGAGGGTCAATCTTGTTGGTATTGAATACAAACATTTTTCGGTTCGGTAAAAAAACGCAAGGCTTCTAAACCGCCTTCACGACCAGAGCCAGAGGCTTTCATACCACCAAACGGTGTGCGTAAGTCACGCAGTAGCCAGCAGTTCACCCAAACAATGCCTGTGTTTAATAGTTTCGCTAAGCGATGACAGCGATTAATGTCTTTGCTCCAAATACTGGCTGCTAAGCCATATTCAGAATCGTTAGCCATTTTCAGTGCTTGTTGGTCGGTTTCGAAACTTTGGACTGTGCACACAGGGCCAAAAATTTCTTCTTGATTGGTGCGACACTTATTATCTAGATCAGCAATGATAGTAGGTTCGACAAAATAACCACTGGCACAACGACCTTTAGGGCTGATGGCCTGGCCGCCAGTCAGTATCTCCCCCCCCTCTTCTTCTGCCAGTGCGATATAGTCCAGTACCTTTTGCATGTGCATTTTGGAAACCAAGGCGCCGAATTGTGTGGTTTCATCTAATGGGTCACCTATCACCAACTGTTTGACCCTTTTGATCAATGCTGCAGTGAATTTTTCATAAATACTGGCTTCGATGTAAATCCGTGAACCGCATAAGCATATTTGTCCTTGGTTAGTAAAGGCAGCTCGTGCCACTTCATTTACGGTGTTATTAAAATCACAGTCGGCAAACACCAGTGTTGGATTTTTTCCGCCCAATTCCAGAGACAGCTTCTTGTGATGGTTCGCGGTGGCTTGCTTGATGGCGAGACCTGTGCTTGAACCTCCAGTAAAGCTTATGGCTTTGATTGCTGGGTGTTTGACCAAAGCAGCACCAATGTTTAAACCAGTTCCATGGACGACATTTAATGTTCCAGCTGGTAATCCAGCTTTAATACAAAGTTTGGAAAATAAATAAGCTGTCATTGGCGTTACTTCTGATGGTTTGGCTATCACGCAGTTGCCGGTTGCCAAGGCTGGGGCAATTTTCCAAGTAAATAAATACAGCGGGAGGTTCCATGGTGAAATACAAGCCACAACGCCCAATGGATCACGTAAAGTGTAATTAATAGCCACATCTTCCATCGCGTGTGATTCGCTGCTGAATTGGGTACAAGCTTGAGCAAAAAAGCGAATGTTTGTAGCCGCGCGGTAGACATCAACATTTTTGGCTAAGTTAATGGGTTTACCATTATCAATGGCTTCGGCTTGAGCCAGTTCATCTTGATGTTCCTCAATCAAGTCAGCCAGTTTATTGAGGATCCTGGCTCTGTACTCAACGGGCGTGTTAGCCCATATTGGAAATGCTTTTTGAGCAGCTTCAATAGCCAGATCTAAATCTTTTGTCGAAGAATCAGGGGTCAGGCCATAGACTGTACCTGTGGCTGGTTCAGTATTTTCAATATAGAGGCCTGAAGTTGGCGCAGTCAACCGGCCATCAATTAAGTTTTGGATTTGTGGCAGGTTTGAATGGTTTACAGACATGCGGTGCGTCCACCGTCTACCGGGATATTAACCCCATTTACATAAGCTCCTGCATTGGATGCTAAAAACCCGACCACATTGGCAAATTCCTCTGGTGTACCAAAACGTCGCATTGGAATGATGGCTTTTTCGTTCTGTATTACTTGCTCAATCGACAGGCCTGTTTTGTTTGCTTTGTTCTCAAAAATACCAGATAAACGTCCAGTTTCAGTAGCCCCCGGTAATACATTATTGACAGTGATGTTGTATTGTCCCAACTCATTAGCAAGGGTTTTAGCCCAACTGGCAACAGCGCCACGAATGGTGTTTGATACACCCAGGTTAGGCAAAGGTTGTTTTACTGAGGTTGAAATCACATTGATGATGCGGCCATATTTAGCTTGTTGCATGGCTGGTACCAAAGCTTGTGCCAAAACCTGGTTACAAATCAAATGCTGATTAAATGCTAATTGAAAAGCGGAAGGGTCAGCATCTTTGGCCAAACCAGGTGGTGGTCCTCCAGTATTATTGACCAACACATGTGCTTTAGGATGTGCTTGAAGGTGGGTTTCAATGGCGTCCTTGACTTGTTCAGGGTGACTGAAGTCAGCAACCAATGTGTGGTGAGTTTGTTGTTGTTCAGTGGTTAAGGTTTGTACCTCTTTGGCCAGTGCTTCGGGGTTGCGTGCAAACATCACAATGGTCGCCCCTTGTTTGGCTAATTGTTGAGCAATGGCCAGTCCCATGCCTTGAGTTGAGCCACAAACCACAGCTGTTTTTCCAGCAAGATTTAAATCCATCACGTCACAGCTCCTTAACTGCTT
The DNA here is from genome assembly GCA_028284365.1 of Marinicella sp. Lineage (GTDB taxonomy): Bacteria > Pseudomonadota > Gammaproteobacteria > Xanthomonadales > Marinicellaceae > Marinicella. The sequence goes on along the minus strand of JANQRW010000045.1, from coordinate 31,029 downwards.
TGATTAATAATTCGCGGGCCATCACTGCATCAGCATGGGTTGGGAATTTAAACTTCAGTAAGTCGCCCACCAACCGCACATTAAATTGTTTACCTTCTTCGTGGTCAGCAGTAAATACTGCGCTGACAAAAACCACTTTGTCCAAGACCAGAGTGTATCCTTTTAAGTCGTATGTTTTCATGCTTGTTAAAGACCTGTATTGATATGACATATTACAAACATTGTTGATAATTCACCAGCAAAAAAAACGCCAAGATTAACTTGGCGTAGACAATGAAAAATGAAAAAAAATTATTTTGCGGGTTCTCCGTTTTCAGATTTTTGGTCATCATCGTAATGCCAGCCTTGGAATGGGAAAGGCTTTTCATCACTTTGAAAACCAACATATTTAATGATGTCAGATAGGTACTGACCCAGTTCCCCACTAAAGGCTTTGAGGTTTTTGTTGGCATGGCCAGTTATCAACAAGAAACCAAACTGTACCAAAACCACCACCCCAAATACCCACAGTGACACCCAGCCGATTAAAGCAAATAGTAAGGTAACCAAAATCCTGGTTAAAACATCGTTGTTAAGCTTCGTTCCTTTTGTCTCGCTATCGGAGGCTTCTTTGTTACTGTTGATTTCTTCTGCTTCAGCTTCTATGACAGTTTCAGCTTTGGTCTTCGATTCGGTTGTCGGTTCAACCACATCATCATTTTTATTTTGGTCGGACATATTTTTGCTCCATTGGTTCGTTTCTTAATAACTATACAGATAAGGTGCACAAATCGACAGTGCCAGAGGTCACAGCTTTTGGGCTTTGGTCATCAGCCCTCGGTTGTACCTTACTTTTTCAGAGAAGCTAACATCGAACCTGAAACTATGAAAGCCATACCAACATAGCCAATCGTACGAATGGTTTCAGCAGTTAATAAGTGTGGAAAAATATGAGCAAAAGTATTGATGAACAACAGGGTGGTGACAGGTGTTAAGGCCAAAACCATACCAACCCTGGATGCATTCCAGTGGCTCAAGGCTTCACCAAAAGCACCATAGGCAACTACAGTGTTGATACAAGCATAAGCAATCGCGATCCATTGGCTTGAGTTGATGTTTTGGTAGCTATCCAGGTCACTCCAAAAGAACAGCACCACACTGGCAAACACATAAATAAAACCCAAAATGCTTTGAGAGGATAAGGTGCCTGCCAATTTCTTTTGAATCAATGCGTAAATGGCCCAAGTCAGGGCAGCAGCGAACATCACCCAAATGCCCAAGGTGTAATCACTGCTGAGAATTTGTTTGATTTGGTCGCTAAAAAACAAGCTAAGACCAATGATGATAGAGAGTACGCCAAGCATTTGCATGCGATTGAACGCCTCTTTGAAAATCAAAACGCCGCCCAGTGTCATTAATAAAGGGGCCATTTGAATAAATACTTGAGCATTAGCTGGAGAAGTCATTTCCAAACCAATTAAAAACAACACATAATTACCAATCAACATCAAGGCAGCCAGACCCAGCCACAGCCATTCAGTACCTGTTAAGTTTTTGAATTCTTTGAGTTTATTGCGACTGAATAACAAGATTAGGGTAAATACAGCCGCCACCAAAAATCTGAACCAGGTTAAAGTCATTGCATCGGTTGCTGACATGCTGATTTTTAGAGCCACAGGTAAAGTGCTCCAAAACAGCACTGTGATCAGCGAAAAAAGCAGTCCTTTTTTCCAGTTTTCAGTTGTTGTCATTTGATTCATAAAATACCCCAGTTCAGTGGCTACATCAAAAGCCGTATTTAACTTGATTTAGACTTAGAATGATAGTTTTGTCTCTCCTGGTACTGTGAAAAAAGCATGTCTTATTCATGTTTGATTCAGTGTCTCGGCTGTAGTATGGTAAACCAATGAAAAACCATGTTTTACCAATGAAACTATTAATACCATTTTTAACACTATTTTTGGCTTCCTGTGGTGTACACAACCACCGTTACAGTACTGAAGATGAGACCTATTACCAAGATGACTACTATGCTTATGGGGATTATGATCCTTATTATGGTTATGGTTCATCGGAGTACTCAACTGCAGGGGATGGTGTCTATTACAACAACTACAATTACTACCCAGACCGCTGGGGCATTACCTACAGCAATATTAATTACAGCCCATATAGATACCCAAGGGTGGGTTTTTATTACTCATCTAATCGTTGTGGTTTCTCTTACTGGTCATCATGGTGTGGGCCAAACTATGGTATTGGGTTTTATCATCGTCCAGGGTTTTATGCATCCGGTTGGTGGCCATCTTGGAGCTTTGGTCTGGGATATGGGTTAGGTTACAGCAGTTATTACTATGATAACTATTGGTGGTATAACCATTGGCGTAACCGGACTTACAACCACTACCGCCCTACCCAACGAGGTTATTACTCAGCACGTAATGAAGCGAGAAGATTATCCAATGGTCGTTATTACCAAAGGCATAAAAATAATGCACCAAGAAATTCTACATATCGTCGCAACAGTCCCCATGCTGTTAATCGCGGACGCAGTAGCAGTAATCGGTCTATCAACACCAGGCCAGCAACACGTTCGAGCAACCGCACCATCAATAGATCATCTGGTAACCGGTCCGTTCGAGGGGCACACAGTAGCAGGCAGCAAAGTTCTGCTTTGAACCAAAGTCGTGATGGCTACAGACAAGTTAACAGAAGCTCAACAACACGCTCACCGGTTAACAGCCGGGCTTCTGATGTGGTGCTTCAACAACGAATTCAACGCCAAAATGCACAAAGGCAATACGCTGAGCGCAACTTACAACAACGAAACAACAGGAATCAAAAACCTGCAGTTGTTCGCCAACAAAAACCAGCACAAGTGGCTTCACAGCTAAGAAGTCGCAATGTTCGGGTCAAACCGATGAATAGCCAATCACCGGTTTATCACACCAACAGCAAACCCGCTGTGCAACAAAGGCGCGTAACTACTCAGCGCCCAGCTAATGTGGTGCAGCGACACACAAGATCCAGTGCAGTTGGTTCAAATACACCACAACGCCAGGTGCAAACACAAAACCGTTCCCATCGATCAGTGGCTCAACCACAACGCAGCCAACCAGTGGTTCGTTCTGCACCGCGGCAGGCCTCTAAACCGGCTCGGGTAACTCGCAGTAAACCAAGTAGTTCAAACAAATCGAGTAACTCACGCAACAGCAAGAACAACAACCGAAGTCGTTCATCAAGCAGAACAGTGGATCGCAATCGGCGTAAATAATTCTAATCAGATCTTGATGGTTTCATTTCAAATACCCAGCTCAGCTGGGTATTTTGTTTTCTGATTCAGGCAATGTGGCTGGGTTTGTTGTAGAATAGCGGCGTTTTATTATTGGGACAAATAAAAACCATGAAGAATGTAATAGCTTTGTGTTTGGCGATGTCATTGATGGCATGCCAGCACAACACCATGAATAAGAAGGCACCTGCTGGTGTGACTGTGGCCGATGCCCAGGCGTTTTTGGATAAAGTTGAGAAAACCTATATTGAAGAAGGTGAATATGCTGCCAGAGTGGCATGGGTACAAGCCAACTTCATCACAGATGACACCATTTGGTTGGGTGCTAAGAGCATAGAGAAAATGGGTGCTTTATCAGTCAAGTTTGCTAACGAAGCCAAGAAATTTAATGGTTTAAAACTGTCTGATGACATGCGCCGACGGTTGAACATCATCAAAGGCAGTTTAACATTGGCGGCCCCCGATGATGCTGAAAAAAATGCTGAGCTGGCCCAAATAATGGCCAAGCTGGAAGCCATGTATGGTGCAGGAAAATACTGTCTTGATGATCAGTGTCAAACTTTAGGTCAGTTGTCTAAAACCATAGCCGAATCTCGCGACCACAAAGAGCTGTTAGAAGCATGGCAAGGCTGGCGCACAGTTTCACCGGATATGCGTGACAAATACGAACGAATGGTTGAGTTGGCCAATGAAGGTGCACAAGCTTTGGGTTATGACGATACCGGTGCCATGTGGCGCGCAGGGTATGACATGCCTGCCAGTGAATTTCCTCAAGAGTTAGACCGCTTATGGGCACAAGTTAAACCCCTGTATGATTCGCTACAATGTCATGTTCGTACCAAGTTAACCGAACATTATGGCGAAGAAATCATGGGCGATGATGGCATGATTCCTGCTCATTTAATGGGTAATATGTGGGCACAGGACTGGACTGGCGTTTACGACTTGGTTAAACCTGAAGATGCTGGCTCAACCATTGATGTTACAGCGCTGTTGGCTGAACACGATTATGATGCCAAGAAAATGACCAAAACTGCAGAAGGTTTTTTCACCTCTTTGGGGCTGCCACCACTGCCAGAAACTTTCTGGAAACGGTCATTATTTACTAAACCACAAGACCGTGATGTGGTCTGTCACGCGAGTGCTTGGAACATTGATAATGTTGATGACATTCGCATGAAAATGTGCATCAAAGAGGATTACGAAGACTTTGTAACCATTCACCACGAGTTGGGGCATAACTTCTACCAGCGTGCATACAATGACAAGAGCATCCTGTATCGCACCGGTGCCAATGACGGTTTCCATGAAGCCATTGGCGATACCGTGGCCTTGTCAATTACACCCTCTTACTTTAAGGAAATAGGTCTGATTGATGAAATTCCAGCTTCTTCAAATGATCTGGGTATGTTGATGAAAAAAGCCTTGGAAAAAATTGCTTTTGTTCCATTTGGTTTATTGGTCGATCAATGGCGTTGGAAAGTATTCAATGGTGAAATCACACCTGAAGAATACAATGCCGGTTGGTGGGCTTTACGTAATAAATACCAAGGCATCAAAGCACCGAATGAACGCAGCGAAAAGCACTTTGATCCAGGTGCGAAATACCACATCCCGGGTAACACACCTTACACACGGTATTTCTTAGCGCATATTTTACAGTTCCAATTTCATCGTGAACTGTGTAAAGCTGCTGGTTTTGAAGGCGATTTGCACCGTTGTTCTATCTACAACAATAAGGCTGCGGGTGAAAAATTAATCAAAGTGTTGGAAATGGGTGCTGAAAAACCATGGCAAGATGCAATGGAAGTGATTGCTAATTCACGTGAAATGGATGCCACTGCAGTGGTTGACTATTTTGCACCATTGAAATCTTGGTTAGATGAACAAAACCAAGGGCGTCAATGTGGTTGGTGAGCGACAGCTAATCAGAGAAGGTGAGGGCAGGTAATGAAAGTAAGGCGATTTGGTGGTATACCAAGGCGACCCCATGGATGGGGGAGGTAGAATCCTCAACGGATCAAGGATCGAAGTCTTGCTTGAATACCGTAGCCCGTTCGAAGTAGTTAGATACACTTGTCTGAGTTAAACTTGAAGAGCCGGTCATTGATCGGCTTTTTTTGTGCTCAAGAAATATAAACAAACGTCAAATCCCAGCTTGTTTAATGGAAATATAATATTAATTTTGATACCCTACCTGCTCATTTAATTATCAAAGGAGTATTCATATGAGCGTAGCAAAAGTAACCGAAATCATCGCAAGTTCTAAAAAAAGTTTTGATGATGCTGTAGAAAACGGAGTGGAAAGAGCCTCTAAAACATTGAAAAATGTCACTGGTGCTTGGGTTGAAAGCCAAAAAGTAGTGGTAGAAGACGGTAAAGTCACTGAGTACCGTGTGGCGATGAAAGTCACTTTTATTTTGAAAGACTGAACCATTCAAAATAAAACCATTCAAGCCAGCCATTTGTGCTGGCTTTTTTGTGCATGGATGTAAATCAATCGAATAATATTTGGCACCAAAACTCAAAGTAAAAATCACAAGGAACCCACATGATTAAACCCAATCAAATATTGGTGTCCAAAATTTCACTTGCTATCTATAACAACTGCGCGGCTGTGACCAACACCACAAGCAGTCACTTTCAATGTGACTGAATCTAATGATGATGGGGCTGGTCATGAAATCAAAACCAAATATGCCTGGTTTTATGAGTTATTTTATCCGAAACAGGCCTTAACTAAGAATCGAATCAATTGAGTTCTGGGTTGTCAAAAATCACATGCGCATACTGATTTTATTGTCTTTTATGATCTTGAGTTTCATGCTAAAGGCCAACCCTTTGGTTAAGGCAGCACAAGAACGGCTTCAGCATTTTGTCATTTATGACGGCTCTTACCAAGCCATAAACTATCCCATGGGTGATGTGGCTTCTAACAAAGGTGTGTGTACAGATGTCGTCATTCGATCCTATCGCACCATAGGTATAGACTTACAACAACTGGTGCATGAAGACATGCAAAAACATTTTGATGAATACCCAAAGCTTTGGGGTTTGAGCAAACCAGATTCTAATATTGACCACCGACGAGTTCCTAACCTGGAAGTTTTTTTCAAACGATATGGTCAATCTTTACCTGTCACAAATAATCCAAGAGATTATCAAGCTGGAGACATAGTGAGCTGGCGACTTCACGGCTCAAACAGGCCGCATATTGGTATCGTCAGCGATGTGATAGCCACTTCAGGAAACCCAGAAATAATTCACAACATTGGCTGGGGGCCCAAGAGCGAAGACATTTTATTTTTACATCCTATCCAAGGGCACTATCGATTCTAGATTAAAACCATTTAAGTTTGCACCTTTATTAACAAGTCTCAATATTTTAAATATTTGACCTGAATTTAAAAAAGATATTTAGTTAAATAGTTACACTTGACCTTGTCAGTTTTGACATTTTTAGTTAATGAGGTTTATTTACGAATATAAAAGAAAAATTATTATTGGGTTGTTTTGTGATTGGAACTGGTTTTATGGCTTTTTCGAAGGATTCAAGCGCTAATGGCTGTGAAGGGAGTGGTTCTGTTGTTATAACAATAGAGAATGAAGTCAGAATCCAAAAAGTCTATGATGAATGTGGAAATTTTCTCTATGAAATAAGAGAGGCTGTTAAAGTGCCTAGAGGAGATTAATACAGTTTGATACTCAGGAGAACTGATCACCAGTTTTCCGTTGAAAAATTGTGGTTCAGAGATCATTTCTTAACTAACTCAGGCCAGTGCTTGCCCCCAATCAGCAATTAAATCATCGATGTGTTCAATACCAACTGATACTCGGATCAGGTTTTCAGGTGTTTGGCTGTTGATATCTTCAACTGACTTGCGGTGTTCCACCAAACTTTCAACACCCCCTAACGATGTGGCTGGGGTGAACAGTTTCAGTTTGGCAATAACGCCCATGGCGACGTCTCGGCCTTTGCCGACCTGAATGGATATCATGGCCCCACAGCCATTGGGCATTTGTTGTTGTGCCAGATCGTGCTGTGGGTGGGTGGTTAAATCTGGAAAGTGAACGGCTTTGATGGCCTGATGCTCTGAAAAGAATTGGGCCAATGTTTGCGCATTTTTCACTTGTTGTATGACGCGTAATTTCAATGTCTTGATACCACGAGTGATCAGCCAAGCATCAAAGGCCGATGGCACCGCTCCACTGAGGTTTTGGATATTTTTCAATTTATCCTTGAATGCTTTTGGAGCCGACTGATTAAGCACCAAAGCACCGCTTAAGGAATCTGAATGCCCACCAAAATATTTGGTCGTCGAATACATAACGGCATCAGCACCCAGCGCTAACGGACGCTGTAATACAGGCGTACACCAAGTGTTATCAACCACACACAAAGCATCATGTGCGTGAGCCAGCTGTGAGATACGTTGGATGTCTGAAACTTTGAGCAAGGGGTTTGAAGGAGACTCAACCCATATCAATTTGGTATTGGGCTTAACGGCTGCTGTTATGGCGCTGTGGTTGGTCATATCAACCGGTGTGTGTTGCAGTTGCCAAGCACTGAATAACTCGCTTAAAGTACGTCTTAACTCATAGTATGCATCATCAGGCACGATCACATGGTCACCTGGTTTAAGTGCCTGAAAGACGGTGTTGATTGCTGCCATACCCGAGGCAAAGGCCAAAGCCAGTTCGCCACCCTCAATTTCAGCTAAAGCAGTTTCTAATAAGCTGCGGTTTGGATTGTTTTTTCTGGAATAAATATAACCACTTTTAAATGTGCCGTCAGCTTCGCGCTTGAAAGTTGTGGATGGGTAGATGGCATTGGCAACCGAGCCCGTTTCATCTCCTTTGGGTTCAGTGGCTTGGATGGCACGGGTTTCAAAGTGGGTTGGTTTGGTCATCATCTGAGGTAAATATTGAATGCAAAGATTGTAACCGATGAATACTAAGTAAGTTCACAATCAGGCACAAAAAAGCCCTGAAAAATCAGGGCTTTTGTATGAACCGACGTTCAGGGACTGATTACATCATGCCACCCATACCGCCCATACCTCCCATGCCGCCCATATCAGGCATTGGTGCTGCATCTTCCTTAGGAATTTCAGCAACCATACATTCGGTGGTAATCATCAAACCAGCAACAGAAGCTGCATGCTGCAATGCGGAACGGGTTACTTTGGCAGGATCAAGAACCCCTTCTTTGATCATGTCAACGTAGTCACCTGTGGCTGCATTGTAGCCAAAGTTACCAGTGCCGTTTTTCACTTCGTTAACCACCACTGATGATTCTTCACCACAGTTGTTAACGATTTGACGTAATGGCTCTTCCATTGAAGTCACAGCGATTGAAATACCAACGTTTTGGTCTTCATTGGCTCCTTTCAGGCCAACAACTTCAGCCTGCGCACGCAACAAAGCAACGCCGCCGCCAGGTACCACGCCTTCTTCCACTGCTGCACGGGTTGAGTGCAATGCATCTTCAACACGGGCTTTCTTTTCTTTCATCTCAACTTCAGTGGCTGCACCCACTTTAATCACTGCAACACCGCCGGCTAATTTAGCCACACGCTCTTGTAGTTTTTCTTTGTCGTAATCACTGGTGGCATCTTCGATTTGTGTGCGGATTTGACCGACACGGGCTTCAATTTCAGCCACATCACCAGCACCATCAATGATGGTGGTGTTGTCTTTGTTCACTTGGATGCGCTTGGCAGAACCTAACTCTTCCAAAGTGGCTTTGTCTAATTGCAAGCCAACTTCTTCGGAAATAACTGTACCACCAGTCAATACAGCGATGTCTTCCAACATGGCTTTTCTGCGGTCACCGAAACCAGGTGCTTTAACTGCACAAACTTTAACCGTACCACGCATGTTGTTAACAACCAAGGTAGCTAATGCTTCACCTTCGATGTCTTCGGCGATGATGAATAGTTTCTTACCGGTTTTTGCCACAGCTTCTAAAACTGGGAGCAAATCACGGATGTTTGAGATTTTCTTGTCGTGTAACAGGATGTATGAATCATCTAAGTCAGCTGACATGGTCTCTTGATTGGTCACAAAGTAAGGTGATAAGTAACCACGATCAAACTGCATGCCTTCAACCACATCCAATTCGTTCTGCAAACCAGAACCTTCTTCAACTGTAATGACGCCTTCTTTACCAACTTTATCCATCGCTTCAGCAATGATTTCACCAACAGACGCATCAGAGTTGGCAGAAATGGTGCCGACTTGTGCGATGGCTTTTGAGTCTGAACAAGGAGTTGCTTGGTTCTTAATTGCATCAACAGCGACGGCCACAGCCTGGTCAATACCACGTTTTAAATCCATTGGGTTACGACCAGCGGCTACCGCTTTTAAACCTTCGCGAACGAAAGCCTGGGCCAAAATAGTTGCAGTGGTGGTGCCGTCACCAGCCACGTCGTTGGTTTGAGAAGCGACTTCTTTAACCATTTGTGCGCCCATGTTTTCGAACTTGTCTTCTAATTCGATTTCTTTGGCTACAGATACACCGTCTTTAGTGACAGTAGGTGCACCAAAACTCTTTTCTAAAACCACATTGCGGCCTTTGGGGCCTAAAGTGACTTTGACTGCGTTGGCTAATACATTCACGCCGCGCGCCATTTTGGCACGTGCATCTTCTGAAAATTTAACTTCTTTTGCGCTCATTGTTCTTATCCTATGATTCCGATGATGTCTTCTTCTTTCATGACGAGGTACTCTTCCCCATCAACCTTAACTTCGCTGCCTGAGTACTTACCAAACAACACGCTGTCACCAGCTTTCACATCCAAAGCACGGACTTCGCCGTTGTCTAAGATGCGGCCATTACCAACAGCGATCACTTCACCACGTTGTGGTTTTTCAGTGGCAGAATCTGGCAGTACAATGCCGCCTGGAGAGGTGGTTTCCTCTGCGGTGCGTTTTACGATAACGCGATCGTGTAAAGGACGAATATTCATTAATCGAACTCCCTAAATACGTATTAAAATAAATTTAAAGTGAAGAAGCGTTGTTGGCTTTTTATTCAACAACGCTTCGGTTGGTGTCACATGTGGGGCTGGCATCAATGAATTCAAGTCAATATAAAATATTTTTATTGATAAATTTGGGCTTGATTCTTGGTTTTTTATTAAAAATCACGTTTTTCAGGGCTTAGCATAAGAAAACTGTGCTCTTGTCTCATCATTGACGCATAAGTGTCTTATTGTTGTCATATCGATGAATATGTGTTTCTGTTAAATTGTTTACTTTTAAATCAGAAGGTACAATTATGGACATGCAACTCAACCGAAAAATCATCAAAGACAAACGACTAGAACGAACCTGGAGCCAGTCGCATCTGGCTGAAGTTTCGGATTTAAGTTTGCGTACTATTCAAAGAATTGAGAAACATGGACAGGCTTCGATGGAATCAGCCAAAGCGCTGGCTGCTGTGCTTGAGATGCCAGTGACTGCACTACAAACACACCAAAGCAAGCTACCTAAATTTTGGCCTCTACCAGTGGTTTTTGCATTGCTATCTGGTTTTATTTTTATGCTGCCTGCAGCTGCTGAAAAAATTATGCTCAATGTCTTGTTGAGCGAACAAGGTGAGCAACTGGCTGATGTTCAAATGCTTAATGATCAAAATAAAGAAAGTGAGATTAAGATTGGTGAAGACCTTAAAATTACTTTTCTAAGCCAAGTCACTGAAACTGGATTGATACTGACTTCAGTTAAAATTTTTGAGCGTCAAGGACAGGCATTGAATTTGGTGGCCGAGCCTGCCATCATGACCAAGCATAACCAATCTGCTGTGATTAAGTTGGATGATTTATCCATCACACTTGAAGCCAATCTTTAATCAAATTTCTTGGCTTAAGCGGCATTGATAAGGACGCCCAAGGAAAACATAATGGATGGCGGCATTACAGTAGAAATTAGTTTAGATATCAATATATCATCACTCCTTTCAACCAATTAAGAGCACAGAGGTGAGCTGAAGTAGTTAATCGCGTTTATTAAAAAGTTTGCCTATGATGATTCTGGCAGGCTTTTTATTGGTTAGATAAGACCAAAACCACTGTAATAGGACCACAGTTGCAGAACGCACACCAATCAAGAAATAGATGTGTATAAAACCCCAAAAATACCAGGCGAGCCAGCCTTTGAATTTCATTTTTCCGAGGTCAACGACTGCTTTATGCCTGCCAATGGTGGCCAGATTACCAGAGTGATTGTACTTGAACGGCGACGGTTTGTTGGAAGGTTTTCTGATCAATTGACCGACATACCTTCCTTGTTGTTTAGCTGCGGGAGCAATGCCAGGAACGGTTTTGTTTCCTTTCCATTCTACCCAAGCTGCATCACCGATGATGAAAACATCAGTGAAGTCAGGTAAACGCAAATATGGATCGACTTTAACGCTTCCGTTGGCTTCTGCTTTGATGTCTAAAAGATTTGCAACTTTAGATTTAACACCAGCACCCCAAATGATGGTATTTGCTGAAACACACTGATCTTTGAGGATAACTTGGTTGGGTTTAATGTTTTCTACAAAACGCTCAAATACCAATTCAACACCAAGTTCTCTCAATGCGCTTTCTGTATATTGACATAACTTGGGGTCAAATCCATTTAGTACGTTTGAACCTCCTTCAATCAACATGATACGTGCTTCAGTCGTTTTGATTTGACGAAAATCCCTGGCCAACGTGGATTTGGCTATTTCAGCAATGGCTCCGGCCATTTCAACTCCCGTAGGGCCACCACCAATAACAACAAAAGTCATATAAGCTTCTCTTAACTTCAAATCCTCACATTGTTCAGCTTTCTCAAAGGCGGATAATATGCGCTCCCGAATCATTAGCGCATCAGATAAGTCTTTGAGGCCCGGAGCATTGGCTTGCCACTCCTCATGTCCAAAATAGGTGTTTTCGGCACCAACTGCTACTACCAATTGATCATATTGATACTGACCGTTTATCGTTTTAACTTGTCTTCGATTTTTATCAATATAGGTGACTTCGTCTTGTATGACTTTGATGTTTTTGGCTTGAGCAAAAACGTTTCTGATTGGCCAGGCGATGTCAGATGGAGATAAGTCTGCGGTGGCTACCTGATATAAGAGTGGCTGAAAGAGGTGGTGATTGGATTTGTCAATTATGGTGACAGAACAGTTTGAGTTAATTAATTTTTTGGCCACGGCCAGCCCACCAAAACCGCAACCGATGATAACCACATGTTGATGTTGTTGTTCTGACATACTTATTAGCTACGAGCGCAATCCAATTCCCTTATGCAAGATATACCAAGAAATAAACCCAAGGATTAAAACAAAAGCAATGATGATACTATAGGCCACAGCCAGATTGATATCGGTCACGCCTAAGAAACCATACCTGAAAGTGTTGACCATGTATAAAACGGGATTGATCAAAGACACTTTTTGCCAAAACTCTGGTAACAGTGAAATGGAATAAAACACACCGCCCAGATAGGTTAAGGGTGTCAACACAAAAGTAGGAATGATGGCAATGTCATCAAACTTTTTGGCAAAAGCTGCATTGATAAAACCACCCAATGAAAACACAATCGAAGTCAGTACCACAGTCGAGATGATGATCCATACATTGTGTACTTTGATTTCAGTAAAAAACAACGAAATCAGGGTCACAATCAGACCCACAGCCAGGCCTCGGAATAAGCTGCCACTGACATAGCCGGTTAAAATCGCCCAGCTCGGCATGGGTGATACCAGTAACTCTTCAACGTGTTTGGCAAATTTAGCCCCAAAGAACGATGAGACCATGTTGCCATAAGAACTGGTGATCACTGCCATCATAACCAAGCCTGGGACAATGAATGACATGTAATCAAAACCACCCATCTGACCAATTCGAGAGCCAATCAAATTGCCGAAAATGACAAAATACAAAGTCATGGTGATCGCAGGTGGTAGTAAGGTTTGTGACCATATGCGAACGATGCGGGTCACTTCTTTACGCATCAATGTTTTGATGCCGGTGAGAGTCACTGAACTCATGCTGCACCTCCTTTAACAGGTTGGTCTGTGTTGTTTTCAATCATTTTTACGAACAACTCTTCTAAACGATTGGCTTTGTTACGCATCGATGAGACGCAATAACCAGCATCATCAATTTGTTTGAATACACTGTTGAGGTTTTTAGATTTCGGTACATCCAACTCAATGCTGTTATCATCACGCACACGTGCATCCAGTGACTTCAGCAAAGCCTCATCGGGTGTTTTATCCAAATCGAAAATAAAGGTTTCGATATCCAAGGTTTTCAGTAAGTCCTTGATGGTGGTGTTTCTGACAATCTCGCCGTGGTCAATGATGGCAATGTTTTTACATAGCTGTTCTGCTTCTTCTAAATAGTGCGTGGTCAAAATGATGGTGGTGCCTTGTGCCGCAATTTCTTCGACAAAGGACCACATCGAGCGGCGAATTTCAATATCAACACCTGCTGTTGGTTCATCAAGTATCAAAATGCGGGGTTCGTTGACCATCGCACGGGCAATCATCAAGCGCCGTTTCATGCCACCTGACAAGCCACGTGAAATCGAGTCTTTCTTTTCCCACAGTTGTAATTGTTTAAGGTATTTTTCAGTGCGCTCCAAAGCCACTTTTCGTGGCACCCCATAAAAACCTGCCTGATTAGCGACTATGTCGATGGGTTTTTCAAACATATTGAAGTTAAATTCTTGTGGCACCAGGCCGATCATGGCTTTGACATCGGTGCGGTGTTTAACCAGATCTCGGCCAAAAGCCTTCACTTCACCTGAAGTCATGTTAACCAGTGATGAGATGATGCCTATCAAAGTTGATTTGCCGGCACCGTTTGGCCCCAATAAGGCAAAGATTTCCCCAGCTTCTACTTGTAGATTGACACCTTTTAACGCCTTGGTACCATCTTTGTAAGTTTTGACCAAGTTTTTGATGTCTATGGCCAGATTGTTATGTTCTTTGGTATGTTCCATAAATCGCTCTGTTGATTGCTGCCTGGTTGACTTTTGGTGGTTTGACCGTATATTGGCAGCATCTTAAATTTTAATCGTTCCCAATGGAAACTGAATTCAAAAAATATATCTGTGTTGTTTGTGGCCTCATTTATGATGAAGCCGAGGGTTGGCCCGATGATAACATCGAACCTGGCACCCGTTGGGAAGACGTCCCAGAAACCTGGATGTGTCCCGATTGTGGTGTCACCAAGGAAGACTTTGAAGAGCTGTAAATACAGCGCCCTTTAAATCTTACTGTTTCTGCCCGCTGATGACTGGTTTGATACATTTTATCTGATGGTAATTGCGCCAGTGCGCCATCACCATCAGTACCCCGCCGATCACGAACATCGTTGATTCCACAATGATGTGAACTTTGTCTTCCAATAAAGTACCAGTAATCAAAAAACCAAAACCCACAACAAATAAAATTATCACGCGCTTATCATGATGTTTTTGCCAACCGCGACTGAATGACCATGCCGCAATCCCCCCAATGACTGTTAGCCAAATCCAGCCATGTCCAAAATGCGCCCAACTGGGTACCACAGCCGAGACACTGAGTAAAATGGGCAGCATGGCGCATTGTATGGCGCACAGACCAGACAAGAAAATACCTATTTTATCAGCAGTTGATCGCATGAGATATGAGGATTGATTGACTCAAATTTTGGATGATAACAGATATGGGTTTATTTTGTGAGCTAACAAGTGATGCAAGTAAAAATCATGCTAAAAACATGGTATTGAGACAGTCGCTGCGTTGTCATTTTTTGATGAATTTTCAAAAGGAATACTCTTGGGTCTTTATTCACTTTTGTTCCTGACAAAAGTGAAAGTGACCACAGCGAGCATGTCTTACTACCTCGGGCTTACACTTTCTGATTCGCTATCGCTCACCAACCAAGTGCGCCGGTCAAGCTGCTCAGCAGCTTTCCAAAGATTTGGCTTTTAAGCACATCATTCAGCTGGATGGCAGTGTACAATACGATTTTTGACCCATATAGCTGCAATGAGCGAGACCCAAACAAGCAATCACTATGATCATGAAATCGATCAGTTCGATGGCCAGGCTGCATTTTGGTGGGACTTGAAAGGCCCTTTTAAAACCCTGCACCAAATCAACCCAACCCGCCTGAAATACATCACTGACCAGGTTCAATTGGCTGGTCTTAAGGTGCTGGATGTTGGTTGTGGCGGTGGGATCTTCAGTGAAGCATTGGCCGCCACTGGTGCTGATGTCACGGGTTTGGATTTATCAAAATCATCGTTACAAACCGCCAAGTTACACCTGCACGAGTCTGGACACAAAGTAGATTACCAGCTACGAAGTATTGAAGATTTTGCGGCGGCTAATCCAGGTTCTCAAGATGTGGTTTGTTGTTTGGAAATGTTGGAACATGTGCCTGATCCTGAAAGTGTCATTGATGCCTGCTTAGAAGCTTTGAAGCCAGGAGGTTGGCTCTTTTTGTCAACTTTAAACCGCACACCCAAAGCAATGATGCTGGGTATCTTCGCTGCTGAACATGTACTAAGAATTGTGCCGAAAGGCACGCACCATTTTGATCAATTCATTAAACCATCTGAGTTGGTTAAAGCGATCCAGGACAAGACTTTGGATATTCTGGATCTATCTGGTATGCGCTACAACCCCATCACTGAAACCAGCAGCATTGATTCGCATGATTTAGACATCAACTATTTTGTGACTGCTAAAAAACATGCCAAGAAGCAAGATGTCACCTGACATCAGGAGTGTGCTGTTTGACTTGGATGGCACTTTGATGGATACAGCAGTGGACATGATTCACGCCCTGATGCAATTGGCTGAGAATCATGGCATAGATCACCAATTGAATGTGATCGAATATCGCCAATACATCTCCAAAGGTGCAGTGGCTTTGGTCAAATCAGTGTTTGATAATCCATCACCTGAGTTACTGGAACAATTGCGCTTAGAATATCTGGAAATCTACCAGCAACAACTCAACACCCACAGCCAGTTATTTGATGGCATCTCAGAACTGTTAGCGAATTTGGATAACAACAGCATCCCCTGGGGCATCGTCACCAACAAACCTTCCTGGCTGGCCAAACCCATTGTAGAGAACACCACTGAGCTCAATTCATCAAAAGCGCTGGTCTGTGCTGATGAAATGGGTGTTGCCAAACCCGACCCCAAACCCTTGTTACACGCAGCGGAAGTGATGCAAATTAATCCTGCTCAAACCTTGTATCTGGGTGATGCCAAATCTGACGTCGACGCCGCCCATGCAGCTGGGATGCAATCTGCCATTGCCATGTGGGGCTATTTAGCACCAGAGGACAAGCCAGATGAGTGGTTGGCGCATTTTAGGTTCACAAACCCCAAAGAATTAAAACCAATCTAATATTTTTGATTATGCTAAGGAATACCATGCATTTTCGTTTAGGTTATCGTTGATGGCTATTTCCGTATCATTGTTCGATATATTCGAGATAAAAATGAAACCATCTATTTTTATCTAGTTATTTAATAGTAATAACGTACTTTAACGGTTGTGTGATTTAAACCAACCAGTTGTCATCCTCGGGCTTGACCCGGGGATCCATTATAACTAGATGCTGGGTATTACAAATCAGTTAGAAGCTGTGTTTTTACAATCAAAGAATTATCTTCTATGAATCGCTTAAAACATAAATCCAGCTCAACCTTGAATTGAAAATAACAGTGCTTGAGCGTTGTGTTAAACGCTTGGTTAAAAAGCATTTCAGTGATGACACACTTGAATTATATCCATTAAACCGCACGTTAATCCAAATTCAAATAGCAAGGATATATCAATGAGTTATGAAAATTTAGATGCCTTATCATCTGAAGCACTTCGACATCTAATTAGTAGCCATGATTTTGATGAGTTGGGGAATGGTGATGCTGTTTTTCGTGATGTAGATGTAACTTTTCAGTCAACAACCAAGGTCGAAAATACAATAACAGATATGTGGTTTTCAAGAACAACACAAGAGTTTGGAAAAATTCGTTTTGATGAACAACCTCAAGATGACTTCGATACTGATAACGTCCACATCGAGTTTGATGCTAATTGGTCAAATGTGACATATCGATGGATAGATGGTGTGTTTCAAATCAATGGTTCATCACCTAGGTTTGGTAACTATTCATTAAAGGTTTTTTTGATTAATGGGCAGGTTAACAATGTTGATTAAAAATAGAATCAGTCGTTTGGAGAGAAGTTTCTGTTTTGCAATTCAATAGCTTCGTTTAAAAATGGATCTCCGGGTCAAGCCCGAAGATGACGGTCAGTAAGTTTATTCAGGGGTTAATTGATCCATTTTCTTTTAAAAAATGATCTTTATAATTTTCTCATGGTCGACAAATTAACATCATTCAAAATAAATCCGGTATTCGTGCAAGGCATGTTTAACCTCTTCTAAAGCTGTTTTAGAACCGGATTTGGCTAACTCCTTCACAGCACTCATATAGGGCATCAAAAACACATGCAGTTGGTCATGGGCTGCGCCTGTCATGGTGCAACCTTTAATCAATTGTTGTAGGTCTTTATTCAGTTTACTGCCCAGTTCTTTGGGTTCACCTTCAGTTTCTACCCGTTGACTCATGAGCTTAAACATTCTTCTTGTGTGCTTGTCCATTTGCCATTTTTCACCATGATTCAGAACGGGCTGATTCATATTGGTTGCCATACCATGGTTGTGCTTAGGTGGGCTTTTCAATGCCACCACCATCAAATCCTCTGCCAGCATTACCTCACCAGAATAACTTTTTCGGATAATTTCCACGGCTTGTTCTTTGACCGGATCGCTGCGGGTCATGAAGTGGGCCAAAAGAAGCTTTTGGGGATTTGAGTGTTTGGCGATGTAACCGATTTCAGAGGGCGGCATGTGTAACCAACGGCCGATCCCACTGGTGTCTTCTGTGATGACGTTGTTAGCCACCAATAAATCTGTATCTTCTGCCAGTATGGCTAAAGAGCGGTATTGGTTACTCATGTCACCAGAAAAGGTAATGGAGCAGTGGCCAATTTCAACCCGCCAGGCCACAGCAGCAATGGGGCCGTGGTTGACGGCGATGCTTTTGGCAGTTATTTCATCGTTGATTTTGAGGCTGTGGATGTCGCGCTTATCAAGGGGCGCATCTGATGGGTTAATTTTGTAGTAACTGTTTTTGTTGGGGTTGAGGTAACTGTTGAGGTATTGATATGCACCATCTTCACCAAACAGTTGTTCCACGTGTTTTGTGGTGCCGGGCATTTTTTCATTACCTGCTGGGCCAGAAATGATTAAGTCACTGTGGCGTTCAGAAAAGTAAAAGCCTTTGATGAATGCAGGGAGGTCAGCACTGTGGTCAACGTGTAAATGTGTGAATAAAATTGCATCCAAATCATTTAATTTGCCATCAGTTTTTTCAAACTGGTGGGCACTGCCGCTACCTAAGTCCACCAGAATTTTTGCTTCACCATTGACCCAAATTAAATGAGAAGATGACACCCTGCCATCGAATAACTCAGGACCGCCAGAACCCAGGACTTGTAATTTTACATTGTTTTCCTGACAGGCTTGTGACCAGGAAAGTGTTGGCATAAGTAACAGTGTAATCAAGATTTTATACATCGTCATTTTTCCTTAGCTTATGATTTATTCTTTGCGCCAGAGAGCACCAAGACCAAAGCAATCAGTGCCGGTAAACCTTGGGTGAATACGATGCTGGTTTTAGCGGTGATGCCACCGAAAATACCTGCGACCAACACACAAGCCAAAAAGAACACTTTGATGTCGGTTCTGTTACTGATTAAACCCCAGAACAAACCCGCTGCCAAAAAACCATTATACAGTCCCTGATTCATCGCCAGCACTTCCGAAAGTTCAGCAACTTCTGGTGTCATGGCAAATATCTTTTGTCCAATGGGGTGACTCCAGAAAAAGATTTCCAAAACCATGATACCAACATGCATGCTGGCGACCAGAAAAGTGAATATATCAGCGAGTATTTTCATTTTTTTATTATGGCCTCATTTGTAGGTAACCAAATAGTTAACCATCGTTAGACTTATACCTGAACAATTCATCATGGATGTCTTGGACTCGCTGCACAATTTCTTGGGGTGTTTTTTGCCATGATTCTGGGTTGGCACACAAGCCAGCGGTGATTCTGATCATGGCTTCTTCACCCATGCTTATGCCTTTTTTGTGGATGCCGCCGATGTTTTGAGGATGAATTGGGTTACTTTGGTGTTGCATGGTTTGAGTTTAGTACTTCTAGAGTATAACGAATTTTAATTCAAATCATTCAAAGATGATGTGAAAGGTTTGAAGTCTTGTGGCTTGCTTGACATCTTAGTTTAACCCACCCACCTTGGAACAAACTTCAGGGGTTTTTCAGATTAAGAGTGTTTAGTTACAACCATCCGATGTAAAAACAGGCAAGTTAATCTTGCCTGTTTGCAACTCAATTAAAGTCTGAGTAGAGGTTACGGTTTTCGCAAAGCGAAAGAAGTGGCCTCGGAACAAACTTCTTAATGGGCGTGCTTATGCTCCATCTCTTCTTGAGTGGCTTCACGCACTTCTTCAACACTGACTTTAAAATGTAGGCGTTGGCCGGCTAATTCGTGGTTGCCATCAACAGTGACCACATCGTCAACCACTTCAGTGATTTTAACTGGAACTGGGCCTTGCTCAGTTTGGGCTTGAAATGACATACCCACTTTGATTTCTTCGACACCTTGGAACGCAGATTTTGGTACCTTTTGAATCATTTGTTCATGACGTACACCGTAAGCTTCTTCTGGTTCAACGGTCACATCAAAAGCATCACCGACTTGTTTGCCTGCCATGGCTTTTTCTAAACCAATGATGATGTTGTGTGCACCTTGTAAAAATTTCAAAGGATCTCGACCTTCAGATGAATCGAGTACCTGACCTTCGTCATTGGTGAGTGTGTAGTGCATAGCGACCACACAGTTGTCTTTTATTTGCATGTTTTGTCCTGATTTATTGTAGCGGGGCATTCTACCACAATACGTTCAGTGCTAAGTAAAACCTCTATATTGCATGGGGGTTTCAGCCAAAACTGTAGCCAACCTTTGGGTTAACTCATCAGCATGATTCTGCTTGAAGGTGATGGGTGGTTTGATTTTAATCACATTGTAATCAGGGCCATCAGTACTGATCAGAATACCCATGTCTCGCATTCGATCAGCTAAGTACTGGGTTTGTTTGGGTAATGGTTGTAAATCGTCATCACATAACTCAAAACCCAAGAACAAACCTTGGCCGCGCACATCTTTGATAATTTTATGCTGTTGTTGCAATTCTGCCAGTTTGGTTTTGAGGTAATTACCAGTTTCAAAAGCGTTTTGTTGTAATTTTTTGTTTTTGATTTCATTCAACACCGCATGCCCGATGGTGGCAGATACCGGGTTGCCACCGAAGGTATTGAAATATTCCATACCATTGGCAAAGGCCTTGGCAACTTCTTGGGTGCAGACCACTACTGCTAATGGGTGTCCATTACCGATGGGTTTGCCAATGGTGAGGATGTCTGGAACCACACCATGTGGCTCGAAGGCCCAAAAGTGACTGCCAATGCGTCCACAACCAACCTGTACTTCATCAGCAATACAGACACCACCAGCGGCCCGGACCATTTGATAAACCTGCTTGAGGTAGTCTGTGGGTAATTCAATTTGGCCACCACAGGAGATGATGCTTTCAGCGATAAAGGCAGAAACTTGTTTATCATGGTGAGCTAATTTTTCTAAGTGGGCTTGGACATAACTTGAGTATTCGGGTGCGGTATCCGTGCCTCGGTGTCTGCCACGAAAGGCATCAGGCAAGGGTGCGATGTGGGTGTTATTCGGGGCGCCTTGGCCACCACGACCATCAAATTTATAAGAGCTGATGGCTATGGTGGCATTGCTGTTGCCATGATAACCTGATTCTAATGCGATCACATCGTCACCACCACTGAAAGCTTTCGCCATACGTAAGGCCAACTCATTGGCTTCTGAACCAGAATTGACCATATGCACCACAGATAACTCATCTGGTAAAGTTGCTAGAAGTGCTTCAGAGAAACCAACGATGGCAGGGTGTAAGTAGCGACTGTTGGTGTTGAGTACTGCCATTTGTTTTTGACCAGCCTTAACCACCACTGAATTCTCATGGCCCACATGTGCCACATTGTTGCAGGTGTCTAAATACTTTTGACCGAATTGATCGATCAAATACACATCATCACCACGCAGCATTTGAATGGGTTCAGAATAAGCGACAGACAAAGATTTACCTAAGTGCTGTTGACGAAAGGCCATGATTTCTTGATTTCCCATTTGTGTTGATTGTTGTTCAACTGAAGCAGAGATTAAGCAACCGGGATCTGGGCATAAATCTTGATACATGGGCCATTGTTTGGGACGGCAGGCACCTGGAAAATCATGGCAGTGGTCCAATAAGTCGTGCATCAACTGAAAGTGCAAATGTGGTGCCCAGCCGCCGTTTTCATCTGATTCACCTACCCAAGCCAATAACTGTCCCTTTTGTACTTCGTCACCCAATTGGTGTAATGTCAGACTTTGGCGTGAGAGGTGGCCGAACAAACTGTAAAAGTGACCCGCTTCATATTCATGTTCCAGAATAATGGTTGGGCCATAGTCACGCGGGTGGTTGTTATCCTGAAAACCAACAATGCGTCCGGACAAAGGGGTATGTATGGCGCTTTGAGCAGATAACCAAACATCCAGTCCCAAGTGTATAGTCCGGTATTCTTTGCCAGAATTTCCCTCAAAGCTAAAAGCGTCATCAGCGTAGAATGAACGTGCTTCACCGTAACCTCCAGCCAAAAAATGGTTCGGATATTTGGTCTGCATTTGTGCTATTTTAAATTGTTGTTCAGGGTGGTTTTGGTAATCAGCAGCGGCGCCTAATAAAGTGCTGCTTACGCTGAGGTTGATGGTTTGGATTTGGCTCTTTTGGCTGTGACCTGGAAACATGTCTGTCAGTTGAATGGCATGACATTTAAGGTGCGATTTTAAGCTTTTAGAATGGGGGTGAGCTGTATATCCACAGGTTTTACGAAACGCATAATGAGCTAAATTTGCAGGTATTTTTGACCAAAGGTTTAATAAGTCCCAAGCGGGTTGTTCAGAGATGGTTTTATAGGCATTGTCTGGGTTTTGTTGACGAGCGATGGCGGCTTTGGTCACACTGACAGCTAATCGCATGCCAATTAAATGATACAGTTGCTTCAGCTCATTCTCGGTTAAGTTCACAACTTGGTTATAGCCATCGATCACATCAATAGCTGCTTGCAATGGATCAGTTTGGCCCATTAAGGCATAGGCACAAACAATCGCCACTTCGTTGATGAGTTGGGTGTGAATGGCATCGCCAAAATCTATGAACCCGGTTACTTGTTGGTTGGTAACCACAATGTTGTTGTCATTGAGGTCGTTGTGAATCACTTGTCGGCGCAGGTGTTGGTATTCGGCCTCGTGTGTTTCATATAAAGTGACAAACCGTTGTAACAGATTGCGCTGATCTTTTTGAAATAATTTCAGGTGGTTCTTGATCCACAAAGATTGTGCCAAATCCCATTCAAAGTCATAATTGGCGTCGGCATGGGTGAAGGCCTTTAGTGAAGTGTCCAATAAGGCAGTTTGTTTACCCAGCTGGTTTAGCATGCTGTTGGTGTGAGGTCGGTATGTGGACCATAAAATACCATCAACCCATGTAAACACCCTCATAACGACCACACCATGCTTATTGGTATCAACAGTTGATATCCAGTTGCCACTTTGGTTTTTAACAGGGGTAGGCAGTTCTAGGCCATTTTTTTTATTGGTTGCAAGGTGAGCCAATAACTCAGTTTCAAATTTAAAACTGTTGAGATCAGGTAAACAATTTATCTTGACGGTAAAAGTTGTGGCATTATTTTGGCATTTGAAATTCAGGTCTACATCACCTACCAATGGGGTTAGTTGACCTGTGATACCGTAATGTTGGTTTAACCATTGAGTGATTTGTGTGGTATTGATGTTGTTTTTCATGACATCTTTATGACCATAAAGCGGTTGTTTTTTGGTATTGTATGAGAATGTTAAAGTTAATTGAGAGTAAAAATGAAAAAATTGGTATTACTGGTGTGTTTATTGGGAGGAATTGCAATGGCTGAAGAACAGCAACAAGCCAAGAAAAAACAAAACATTGGGATTGTTATTCATGGTGGTGCTGGAACCATCATGCGTGAGAACCTGAGTGATGAACAAGAACAGTCCATCAAACATGATTTACAGGCGGCTTTAGATGCTGGTTACGCAGTGTTGGAGCAAGGTGGCGACGCCACTCAAGGCGTTATTGCAGCAATTAAAGTACTGGAAAACTCTGTCCACTTCAATGCAGGAAAAGGTGCGGTCTATACCAAACCAGGCAAGCATGAGTTGGACGCCTCCATCATGCGTGGCAGTGACCTGGAAGCCGGAGCTGTAGCCGGTGTGTCTTTTACCAAAAATCCCATCTTGGCAGCAGAACAAGTTATGCTGAATTCACCTCATGTGATGTTGGGAGGTAGTGGTGCCGATACTTTCTCCAAACTCAAAGGCCTTGAGCAAGTTGAAAACAGCTATTTTGACACTCAGGCTCGCTACAAAGCCTGGCAAGAAGTAGATGCCAAAACCAAAGCCAAAGAAGCAGATCAAGCCTCTCAGCAAGATGTGTTGGCTGCTGAATTCAAGTTCGGAACTGTGGGCGCTGTGGCTGTAGATACCAATGGTAATCTGGCTGCTGGCACTTCAACCGGTGGCATGACTTATAAAGCCTGGGGTCGCATTGGTGATTCACCTGTCATTGGTGCGGGTACATATGCTGATAATCGCAGTTGTGGCATTTCTGCCACTGGTCACGGTGAGTATTTCATACGTTATGCCGTTGCACATGACATCTGCGCCCGTGTCCGTTACCAAAATAAACCGCTACAACAAGCTGCTGAAGAAGTGATCATGCAAGAGCTGAAAAGTATGGGTGGATCTGGTGGTATTATTGGTATGGACCCAGAAGGTAATCCGGTGATGGTGTTCAATACACCAGGTATGTATCGAGGGCTTAAAATACCTAACCAGGCCAAAGTCGCAATCTATGGTGATGAGTGAATGATCAAGATGGTCAATAGGCTTAAAATTAAGTTTAAGCCTATTGATTATCAGCTTTATTCAACTCGATAGATGACTGGTTTCCACTTTTTTATCGACTGACTGGATGCATCAAAGGCTACATAATAAGTTTTGCCTTGTTCGATATCGATATTTAGCTTGTGTTTGCTGTTGGTTTTTTTCATGGTGTTGATAGCCCTGGTATACTGCCTATCAACCTGCGCACCGAGAACCAGCTCGTAAGACCCTGGAGTGAGCCATACACTGTCTGAGCGAACGTCTGTGTTTTCTCCGTTAACTTGTTGTAGGAAAACAGGGAACAGTTGTTTAGCTGGATTTTTGGTACTCATAATAATTTGACCAGATGCCTCATTCGGTGAAGCAAATTCATACGCATAAGCCTGTGATGTCAGCAACATCGTCAATATAAAGATGAAGTTTTTCATAATATAAGCTCCAATTTTTAAGCAGAGGATTTAAATACAGCAGATAATACACCTTATAAGCTGAACACAGTGTGAATTATGTTGAAAAATGGGGTGTTGTTAACTGAGTAGCAGCACTTATTGACGTTGGCATAACTCAGCAAAGTCAAACGGCTTAATTACTTAAACCAGGGAATTGGGTTGGTGGGATCTGCGGCTTTCCGGATTTCGAAATAAACACCAGTTGGGTCGATGTTGCCCGAATTGCCAGCGGTGGCAATCACTTGATCAGCTTGAACCCAGTCGCCGACTTCAATCAGGAGGCTTTCGTTGTGTCCATAGAGGGTCATGTAATCATCGCCATGGTCAATCACAATCAGTAGGCCATAACCACGCAGCCAATCAGCAAAGGCGACACGGCCGTATGCCGATGCAACCACATTTTCACCCGCTTGATTACCAATCACCACACCGTCCCAGCGACTGTATCCAGCACGCAAAGAACGGTATGAACGAATCACATTCCCACTTAAAGGCTTGGTTAATTGTCCTTTGAGTTTTGCAAAGGCAATGTTATTGCCTAAGTCTTCGGGTAAATCATCTAGGAATTGATTGAGCTGTAAAAGCAGTTCATTGAGTCTCTGGTTGTCTTTATTCAGTGATTCATTTTCATTGTGGAATGCCTTGATGGTCTGGCGAAGGTTGCTCAAAACAACGGCACGTTGTCGTTTTTGTTCCAACATGTTTTCTTGTTCGGCAAGTAAGTTCTTTTCTTCCAGTTCAAGAGTCTGTTTTTGTTGACTGATTTGGGTTTGGTAGCCTTCCAGTTGTTTGATTTGTTGGGCGATGCTTTTGATCAAATCATATAACTTAAATTGTAAATATTTAATTTGGTGCTGAGTAAGTTCCGCACTTTGGGTGCTTGAATTAAGCAGCATCATTTTCAAGATGCGGTCGTGATTGATGAAAATATGTAAGCGCAGTAATTCGGCCATTTGTGCCTTTTGTTTACTGATGCTGCTGCTTTTTTCCTGTATTTGTTTGTTCAGAAGGTCTATTTGTTGTGTTGCTGTACCTACTTTCTCTTTGATGGTGCGGATCATTTGACCTTGTTGATTGATTTTTTGGTCTTGTGCCTCAAGCTCTTTCAATAATTTGGCCTCTTCACCTTGTGCTTGATTAAGTTCGTTTTTCAAAGCAGACAAGCGTTCGCGAATTTGAACCAATTTCACATTGATTTCATCTTCATTCATCTCATCTTGAGCACATAAAACAGGACTCAAGAGGGTGCAAATAAGAACAAATAAACAACGGCGAATGATCAAGAGGAAATATCTTTGAGGTTTCAATAGCAACTCATAATATCAAACTCGCCGCGCAGAAAAAACAGTTTTGCAGAGTAAACCAGGGCAAAGTCTCTCATATCCTTGGTTTTAGGGCTTTTTAACTTGATTTTTTGTGCTTTTACCTTATATTGTCCCTTTTGATTTTTAGGTAACAAAACATGTCACAGTTGGTCGAGTTTATTGGCAACCATCCTTTTTTGGTGTCATTGTTTTTGGTGGTGTTATTCTTGTTCTTACATACACTTTACAAAGAACAGAGTAAAGCTTTCCAAAATGTTAACATTGACCAAATGACACGTTTAGTGAATCAACAAAATGCACAGGTCGTTGATGTGCGCCCAAAGGAAGCTTATGCAGAAGGCCACATCGTCAACGCCATCAATATGCCGTTGGCAGATATTATTGCAGGTAAAGCCAAACTGGATAAGCTAAAAAAGAAACCTGTGGTGGTTTATTGCCAAATGGGCAAGAGTTCAGCCCAAGCGAGTAAAAACTTAACGGAAGCTGGTGTCGAATCGGTGTTCAATTTACAAGGTGGAATCAACAGTTGGATCACAGAAAAACTACCTCTAAGCAAAGCATAAAAAAACAAACCATTTAATGACAACCGGGATCATTATCCTCCCAAAACTTAGGAAGAAATTATGACAGAAGAGAATCAAGCAGCAGCACAAGCTGGACACCAAGGACCAACCATGTCTTTGCAAAAAATTTACACCAAAGATGTTTCATTCGAAGCCCCAAATGCACCCCACGTTTTCAATGAACAAGGTCAGCCAGATATTAAGTTAAACCTGAACCAAAAAGTGAACAAGTTAGATGAAAATACCTACGAGGTGGCTTTGACTGCTACAGTTACATGTACAGTTAATGAGAAAACTGCTTATTTGGTTGAAGTTTGTAATTCAGGTATTTTTGGCATGCAAAATTTTGAGGACCAAGCTTTACATCAAACTTTGGGTGTTTACTGCCCTAATGTGTTGTTCCCATATGTTAGACAACAAATAAGCGACATGGTCATAGCTGGTGGTTTTCAACCGCTGTTGTTACAACCAGTGAATTTCGAACAAATGTACGCACAACAAATGCGTCAAGCACAAGAACAAGCCGCTTCAAGTACTAAACAATAATGAAATTTTCTGTACTTGGTGCAGGTTCCTGGGGAACGGCGTTGGCAATGCAACTTTCGCGCAACCATGCGACCGTTCTCTGGGGGCGTAACCATGCAGGTATGGAAGCCATGCAACAAACCAGAAGCAATGAGCAATACTTACCTGGTATTCAGTTTCCTGAGCAGCTTATTATTGAAACAGATTTAGTTGTAGCAATTGAGCAGAGCGAAGCTGTTTTGGTGGTTTGTCCGTCACACGCTTTTGGTGACATTTTGCAACAAATTAAACCATTTTTGGGTGACAGACCACTGGCATGGGCCAGTAAAGGTTTTGAGCCTGGAACGGGTCGTTTTTTACATCAAGTGGCTGAAGAAATCATTGGTGATACTGTACCTATGGCTTTGGTCACCGGGCCTTCTTTCGCCAAAGACGTGGCCATGAACAAACCAACGTTGGTGGCGGTGGCATCACAACATGAAGGTTTTGCGATGCAAGTCAGCAAAGCACTGCAAACCAACAATTTCCGAGCCTATATTTCAACCGATGTGATAGGAGCTGAACTTGGTGGCGCGGTTAAAAATGTGTTGGCCTTGGCCACAGGGATAGCTGATGGTATGGAGCTGGGTGATAACACCCGTGCGGCATTGATAACTCGTGGCATGGCGGAAATGATGCGCTTAGGAGAAGCATTGGGTTGCCGCCCAGAGACTTTAATGGGTTTGTCAGGTTTGGGTGATTTGGTACTGACTTCAACCGGTGATTTGTCGAGAAATCGTCGTATGGGCCTGGCCTTAGGGCGTGGTGAATCGATAGCACAAGCCAAAAGTACCATTGGTCAAGTCGTCGAGGGCATTGGAACCACAGATGAAGTGATGCGTTTGGCGCGCAAACATGGCGTGGATATGCCAATAACTGAGCAAGTATGGAAAGTAGTGCATGGTAAAATGTCCACAACTGAAGCTTTATCGGCTTTGATGGATCGCGAAGTAAGGCCTGAATTTTCTTGAAATGACTTTTTGCCTTGCTTGCTGAACATCCTTGTTCAGCTATATTAAGGAAATTATTTAATCGGTTGGTATATGTAAGTTAATATTTCTGCTTCAGGGACTGAAGCAGGGTCATTGGCGTAGACCTCCCAAGGGTTGCCATTTCGTTGCAACTCATTTTCCTCAATATAAGCATCTAATAAAGCATAGGATGCTTCGCCTTGATCGTAGGAACCTTTCTGTATGTATTTAACCACTTTACCGGCGTAAGTTTGTCCGAGTTGAACTTCCCCTGTATCACCTTCGATACTGGTTAAATCAACAGGAATAGCTGCATCAAATTCCCATATACTGTTCTCCCAACTGCGAGTGATGGCCAGTGGCATACCACCGAACTGGATGTTGTTTGCCATCATGAATTCTGTTATTTTGGCATAAGCATCACGTAAAATCGGAGACATGTCTTCATTGGTGTTGCCTGATGCACTGACATACAGAATGTTTTGTGATTCAGCATTTTCCATGTTGAAGCCTGAAAAATCATACACAGGTTGAGATTCAACCAAAGTTTTTAAATTTTTCAAGCCAGTTTCATATTGTGGTCCCAGCTTGCCATCCATCATCATACCGAAATAACGACCCAAGATGTCACCATTAAAATCGACATCAAAAATCCAAGACAGTTCAGTTTTGTCACCCATGTCTTTGAGTTGATAAGTTGCCCAAGATGGATCATCACCCCGGCCGTCAAAATACAACTCTGCCTTGACCATTTCATTGGGCTTGGATTCTATGATGGTCTGTTTGCCACTGCCAACTTCTTCGTTGCCTGCCCAGGACATAAAAGAGCCGACGCCGTATTCGGGGCCTTTGAATTCATAATTGGCTTTGGGGTCAAATTGTGCCCAGGGTGACCATTTGTTGAAATGATGCATTGAGTTAACCGCTTTGAAAACTTTGTTAGCAGGGCGGTCTATGGTGATGGATCTTGAAACTTGAACTTTATCTTCCAAGAAAAAGAAACCATATGCAAAAAACGCAATGACCAGAAACAACAGTGCGAAAAATAAATATTTAAAAACGCTCACTCTAAATACCCTATGTTTTGAATGAACTAAATGATAGCATATAACTTATGAAAAACCTTTTGAGTTATGCAGAAAATTATTTACTGGAAAGCCTGTTAATTAGTTTATTTTTAGGTGTTCTGGTTACTGTTCTGCTGTGTTGGTTATTCTGGCGTAGGGCGCGTCAGCAACTTGATGATTTGATTACTGAGAAACGGCTTGCAACAGAACAAATACATGACCAACAATTGTCCCAAGTTCAGCACGAATTGGAAAAAATTGAACAGGAAAACCAACAACAAGAGCGTGAAGTGTTGCGTTTGAATAAGTTGACCGTTAAATTAGCTGAACAGTACAAATACAGCCAGAAAAAAGCTCATTTAGCAGATCAACATCAACAAGCATTGATGCAAGCAGAGCGACAATTGACTGAGCTTAAGTCTGAAGTTGAACACCAACAACAGCGTTTTATTGAACAAACCGAGTT
The DNA here is from genome assembly GCA_028284365.1 of Marinicella sp. Taxonomy (GTDB): domain Bacteria; phylum Pseudomonadota; class Gammaproteobacteria; order Xanthomonadales; family Marinicellaceae; genus Marinicella. Next base: position 1,159 of record JANQRW010000045.1, on the reverse strand, counting down.
CATTAAAAACGCTCAAACGACCTTATCAGATCATTTCAGTACTTTGGGTCAAAAAATTCTGGAAGAAAAAACCGCTAAATTTACCGACCGCAATAAAGAACAAATGAACCAAGTGGTCACACCCTTACAAAAACAACTACAAGAGTTTCAGGCTTTGATTAACCGCAATACCACTGAAGGTTTGGCACAACAAAAATCAATGAAGTCTGAAATAGAGCGAATCTATCAGTTGAACCAGGAACTCAACAAAAAAGCCGAAGATTTGACCAAGGCATTGACCTCAGAAAGCAAAACCCAAGGTAATTGGGGCGAATTGGTTTTACACCGCCTGCTGGAGGTGGCGGGTTTGGAAAAAGGTCGTGAATATGAAACCGAGGTTTCTTTTACCAATGAAGACAGTAAGCGATATCGTCCGGATGTTTTGATTCACCTGCCGCAAGATAAATCGATCATAGTTGATGCCAAAGTGTCGTTGACCGCGTTTGAAAAATACATCAATGCGGCGCATGATGATGAACGTCAAAATGAGCTGAAACAACATGTACAAAGCATGAAAAATCACATTGATGGACTGACCAAAAAATCCTATCAAAACATTGAGCAGATTGATTCATTGGATTTTGTTTTGATGTTTGTACCAATAGAGTCAGCTTATCTGGAAGCGATTAATTTCCAACCCAATTTATTAGAAGAGGCTTATAAGAAAAATGTGCTTGTGGTCTCTGCCAGTAATTTACTGGCTACATTACGTACTGTGATGGTGTTGTGGCAAAATGAAAATCAGAACAAAAATGCCCGGCTAATCGCCGATAAAGCTGGCAAAATGTATGACAAGTTGGTGGGGTTTGTAGATAACCTGAATGAAATAAAAACCCGCTTAGACCAAGCTGATAGTGCCTGGTATGCTGCCGAGAACAAGCTCAAAACGGGTCGCGGCAATTTAATCACCCAAGCTGACAAACTAAAGCAACTGGGAGCCAGAAACTCGAAAAACTTAGGGTCTGACTGAGTGTTGCGCGATCTTAATTAGCCAAACGCTTAACTTAACCAGTCTAGAACATGTATTGAAAAAGGAATACTCTTAGGTCTTCGGTCTCTGTTCCAGACTCGACTCTAACACCTATATCCCTATAGGCGTCGGTCTCTGTTCCAGACTCGA
>JANQRW010000022.1 GCA_028284365.1 Marinicella sp. | reverse complement strand
AGCCATTAAATTAACAGCAATAACAGTTACTTTATCAGTGCCTGTGGCTTTGTTTGCACAAGACAGCGGCTGTGATTCTGATCACGATTGCATCATTGTTATTGGGAACCCGCCACCAGATCCCCCAGACCCTGGTTATGACGGCCCAACACCTGGTTGTGATTATGCTGGCGATTCTGACTGTAATGACTCTGGAGGGGGAAGTTCTGGCGGAGGTGGTGGCAGCGGGCCGAACCCTTGGTCAGCTCAGTGCAGAGCTTTATTACCCCTTAGGCCGAATCAATGCATAGTAGAGCCAGTACCACCCTCACAGTTTAATTGGGAACCTGATAGGTGGGCACTGTATTTGTCAATGTCTGTTGATTGGGGTGCTCAAATAGAAGGCTTTACAGGTACTCAATACACCAATTTAGTTGCTGCCATCGGTACGTCATTTTTCAATACCCAAAACTTTAACAATGTGAGCCGTATTTATTGGCAAGACAATGTAATACCTTATTGTACTGCTAATTTTCCGGCGAGAGGTTCAGCACTTGATGTCTTTGGCCCGCTTACTTTTGATAGCTCTGATTGTGTCGAGGGAGCTTATCATTTGTTTGAACACATCTCACCCACATTTGATGATGTAATAACCACAGGAAGCTTAAGTTTGTTTGGTGTCACTATTTCAAGTGGTAGTACTAGCGGAAACTTTGGTGGAAATTTTTTTAACCGCATTTACCGACGTGTAGAATGTAAATCTTGGTTTGACCAGCGCAGAGCTGCAAACTGCATTGAATAATTAGGAGGTCAATGATGAAAAAAGCAATAATCATTATTGGTGCTGGAGCAATATTCTTAGCAGCCTACTTTGGTTGGTCTGAAGACAACAGAGTTGAGGGCGAAAGTACTGTAAGTAACAGTGTTGTGAGTTCAAGTGAAAAAATTAACATCAGTGAGCCTGTTGTAACCCAAAAAAGGCCTTTAAACATATTTGAGGAGATTGCTTCAGATGATGTTGAATTCGTGTGGGAGGATGAATACGGTTGTTTTGATGTTAATACAGAAATAACTGGCTCTTGTGACTATGAATTCCTGAATGCCAAATCTGTTGAAGAAGCACAATGGATGAAAAGACAGGGTTATCCGAGTAGGCAAATGTTGGATTTAGCTTTGGATGTGACTAAGAAAGAAGAGTTTGAACGGTTGTTAGACAATAATTACCCGCCTGCGTTAGCGGTTGCAACCATCCATGCACTTCGTTCTGGAGACAGTGAACGAGCATCTCAGTTAGCCTTATCTTTTAGGGCATATTCTAACAGGAGTGATTCATTTCCATACAGGTTGTATGGAGAGGCTTTGCAAAACAGTGGAGATAGATTAAGTGCTTCTATCAACTTTCAGGTAGCAGGAATACTGGGTGACAGTGACTCTTATGCCACAGCGATTGGATTGGCTGAGGGTGACACCATCTTTTCTCAATACACAACCAGCAGAGCTTATGAAGTGATCAGTAATACCTTCAATACTTCACTGAATGAATTACCCAAGGATCCAAGACCAGATGGTTTCGGAGGTGGTTAAGCCAAGATGAATTTTAATTCTGAACCTAATGGAGCAGTCTTTTTACTCTTCTTGTTTAATTTGTATCTGTTTTACTGCGTTATTGCAACGCATATCCGGGTTAAATCGCTTTCTGAAAAACTGGATTTACTGACCAAATACTTTGATCATGAAGAGGATCGGTGAGTCAAGCGAATATACTTTGGATAAGTTCTCTTGTCCAAGCAGATCACGCAATATTGACCTAAAGACAAAACAGAAAGCCAAGTGATACAAACTTGGCTTTTTTCGTTGCCCCAAATTTGAACACACAGCTTTGTACGGCTTGGCTTGTACAAAGAATGGAAAACATAATGAAAAAAATTATTTTTACATTTGTCTGTTTTACAGCGGTTGCTTTATTTTATATGAACCAGACTGACGATAATATTCCAGCTGAAAAAATGGCTGATTCTAATGTTGTGAAATCAGACACAGATGCAAAACTCAAAACCGAAAAAACTCAATCAGCGGTCGCATTAGAACCAAAGAACCCATTCACTGAGGTGGCAGCGATGAATCTAGATGATCGTTGGGAAGAAGAATATGGGTGTTTTGATGTCAACCAAACTGAAGGTGATTGTTCTGAATATACCTTTTTGACGGCCAGATCATTGAGTGAGGCAGAATGGATGAGGAGACAAGGCTTTCCTTCAAGGACTTTGATGGAAATGGCTAAAGACCCAAGCATGCAAGTTGATTTCGATGCACTTTTAGCTAAAAAATCTCCGACTGCTCATGCTGTTGCAGCCATACTTGCACTGGAAGAAGGGGACAATAAAACAGCCAGTAAAATGGCTTTAAGGAACGGTTATTTTGCTGACAAATCTCAATCATATCCATATAGATTATATGGTGAGGTTTTGCTGGCTAAAGGTGATCGGGTTTCTGCGATATCACAATTCCAAATAGCAGCATTATTGGGTGACACACAGTCAAACTCAATTGTGCATGGTATTGCTGCAGGGGATGCTATTTTTGCAAGCCATGCGATGAATAGTGCTCATGAAGCACTGAGTACGATGTTCGACGTGATTCCTAAGGATACTCGCCCAGATCCATTTGATGGTGGATAATAAAAGTTATTGTTAGATAAAACTTAGGTTTCTGAAAGCCCCTGTTTTTGCAGGGGCTTTTTATATTAGGAGTTTTCTTGATAAGTAAAACAAACGAACGTATATTTTATGGTTCTGATTTAGAGGAATTATTATGCCCTACAGTAAAGAACACAAAGCTCAGGTTCGTCTGCGTATTGCGGAATCTGCACGGATACTGTTTAACCGTCATGGTTTTGAGAAAGTAACCATCGATCAGGTGATGGCACATGCCGGTCTGACTCGAGGTGGATTTTATAACCATTTCAACAGTAAGGAGACGTTGTATAAGGAAGCTGTGTTGGGGTTTTTGATGGGGCGCGGATTGTTGTGGCGAACTGAGGCTGGTATTGATATGGAAAAGTTGGATCAACAAGCTGCCATTAACATGATTAATTCTTATCTTTCACAAGCGCATTTGGATGACATTGATGGTCAATGTCCGATGATAGCACTGCCTTCAGATGTCGCCAGGGGTAATGATGAAGTTAAGCTGTCTTATCAAAAACTGTTAGAGGGCATGGTTTACTTGTTCGAGAGCAGTTTAAGTGATACTTATAAGAGTCATTCACGACAACGGGCTTTGGCTTTGGCGGCGACTTGTGTGGGCGGTATGGTCTTATCCAGGACATTGCCCGAGTCAGCGTTGGCCAAAGAAGTTCAGCAAGCAGCCAGAGCGCAGGCGCTTTCAATATGTATGCCTATAGATACTTAAAAATTTTGTAACCAAATACCATCAATCGGAACAAAATCAGTGCATGCGTTAATCAATGAGTCTGAAGTAAGTTTTGGAACCCCGAAAACTTGGGTTTTGACGTTGTGTTTTTTCATGATGTGTTGTAACAGGATTGAAAAATCACCGTCTCCAGACAGTAAAATGACTTGATCTAAGGTTTCAGCAGCTTCTAAGATATCAATGGTCATGCCTACATCCCAGTCACCTTTGGCGGTACCATCTGCTCTTCGTAACATGGGTTTGAGGATCACATTAAAACCTATATGTCGCAATGCACTTTGAAATTTGATTTGATCGTCTACATTGCGTTTGATGGCGTAGGCATTGGCTACTTGTATGTCACCTTGTTGCTCAAGGTGTTGCCAGAACTTGCGGTAGTCAAAGGAGCGCCCAAAAGCTTCACGAGTGGTGTAATAAATGTTTTGTACATCAGCGAAAATACCTATTTTCATGATTGCTTCTGATTGTTGCGGCGGTTCCCTGAAGCTTGGTTACCAGGTTTGCGTTTGAAATTTGGGTTGGCGCGTTTGGCTTTTGGGTTACCTTTAAAGCCTTTGTTGGTGCGGCCTGACTTGTTTTTGTTAGCCGTCCCACGTTTGTTGTGATTTGCTTTGCTTTTCTTGCGTGGTCTTCTGTTGTCACCATCGCTGTCTTGATCTGAGCTCCAGGGGTTGTGTGCAGTTTTACCTTCACCTGCTTTAGCCATTTGACTGCGTGCAAAGGCCAGTTGGTTTTCTTCTTCTGTCCTATTGGCCCACTTTTCTCTCACCGCTGCTTTTACAAATGGGCTTTGTTTCGGCTTTTTAGGTTTTTTCTTACCCTTATATTCAGTGTTACCATAAGGGTTTTGGGCTTGATTTGAGCGATTGCCGTTATGTCGTTTTTGAGCCTTATGCTGACCTTTGTGATTCCGGTGCTTTGGTTTTTGTTTATTTTGCTTGGGCTTAACTGCAATTTTGGCCAGTTCTCGACGCATGGTTTGTTTAGAAACAGGCACGTCATGATCTGGTTCAAAATCATCCACATATTCACGCTGTAGCGGATGACCCAGTAATTTTTCGATGTCGAACAACTGTACAAATTCATCAGCACTGACCAATGAAACAGCTTCGCCTTCAGCGCCCGCACGTCCGGTGCGTCCAATCCTATGTACATAGTCTTCAGGTACATTAGGCAAATCGAAATTAACCACATGTGGTAACAGGTCAATGTCTATGCCGCGCGCCGCAATATCAGTTGCGACCAGGACACGTACTTTACCTTGTTTAAATTCAGCCAGGGCCCTGGTTCTTGCTCCTTGGCTTTTGTTGCCATGAATAGCCAACGAAGTCACGCCAAATTTGTTGAGGTAGTCTGAAAGTTTATTGGCGCCATGTTTGGTGCGACTGAATACCAGCACTTGTTGCCATTGGCCTTGAGCAACCAGGTGTAATAGCAATTCCTTCTTGCGTTTTTTATCCACAGGGTGCACCTTCTGCGCCACACTTTCTGCAGTGGTTTTTTCTGGATTAATGGTGATTTCAACCGGATGGTGCAGGATGGTTTTTGCCAGTTGTCTGATTTCTGGTGAAAAGGTGGCTGAAAACATCAGGTTTTGACGTTTTTTTGGGACTAATTTGATGATGCGTTTGATGTCGTGGATAAAGCCCATGTCCAACATGCGATCTGCTTCGTCCAAGACCAGCACTTCTAAATCATCGAAACGCACCGCATTTTGACTGTACAGATCCAATAATCGACCAGGGGTGGCGACCAACACATCAACACCACGTCGCAGTCTTTGCATTTGGGGGTTGATCTTAACGCCACCAAAAACCACAGTCGATCGTAATTTAAGGTGTTTACCGTAAGTTTTGACACTGGCCTCAACTTGGGCAGCTAATTCGCGCGTTGGGGTGAGGATTAAAGTTCTGGTGCTGTTGAATTTAGCTGTTTTACCTCGGCTAAGTAGCTCCAGGATGGGCAAGGTGAAACCAGCTGTTTTACCAGTGCCGGTTTGTGCAGCTGCCATGACATCTTTACCTGACAGCACTGCTGGAATGGCTTTGGCCTGAATTGGAGATGGTGTGTCATAACCTTGTTCTGCCACTGCTTGTTGCAACGGTTCAGAAAGACCTAGTTCGATGAATTTCATTTGGTTCTCTTTATTTTGGCAGCATTATATGCACCTGAGTTGTGCGACCAATAGCAGATGAATGAAATTCTGTTCAGCGCACCCATGAGCTTTTCAACTCTGTTTTTCGCTCCTTAAAGCGGGAGACGTACTTTAAATGATGTCATCATTGAACGCCAGCTATAATTCAGCTTTATTCAAAACCATCTGCAAAAATAAGATCATCTACAAATTGTGCACAAATAGGCCCTGAGGCTTTGATACTTACATCATCGATGTGCCAGCCATCACGGGTTACAAAGTTATCAGAATCGAGACGGAAACGAATTTTTAGTTCTGTGGTGCTGGCTGGTAAGTTCAATATATGATTGGCTTGTTGCCAGACATTTTGATTGTCACAACGATTGATTTCTTGCCACATGTTGTTGTCATATTGAACCTCGAATATACCATAATCAAAACCAGCTTCTGTGTCACAAATATTCATATAACTGACTTCTGCCGTGCTGACACCGGTCACATCAACCGCTGGTGAAGTGAGGCTGATATCAACATTGTTGTCATATTCACTGCCAGGGCTATCGGTCCAGGCATGCGTTGGGCTGTTGCTTTGATCAGTACTGATGGCCCAGGGTGATTCGGCTTGCCAACCGTTGTTGCCGTTTTCGATATCATCCGATAACAACTCACAAAAAGGCTGCATTTCAATGTTTTGGGTTAATTTATCACCAGCAACCAGATCCAAATCAGCCTGAGTGAAGTCAGCATAATTATCGGCGCTGACGGTCAATGTTGCAGTGCCAGCTTGTACGTATTGAATGTAGGCTCCAGTGCCATCAGTCAAAGCCTCTGACTGGTTGATTTGTAACAGAGCATTGGCGATAGGTTGGCCAGTGATTGCATCACGTACAGTGCCTGATAGTTGCGCAACTTGTTCCGATTCAACCACATCTATAAATTTAGCAAAGATGGCACCACGATTCTGGCCATCAGTGGCTTGAACATAGAGCAGGTTTTTACCTGTATTCAATTGTTCGGTATCAATGTGGCCTATGAAGTTTTCATGAACCGAATCAAAAGCACCATCCGTGGCAGCTAAAACCTGTTGGTTTCCACTGTTAGTGGGTAGCTCATTGGTGTAAGCATAAACATCTTGGATGGTTTCGAATGTTTGGTTGGCATTACTTTGGTTGTAACGGTTATCGTCTGCTATCCCTGTTATTTGTACGGTGGTGCCAGCTGTGATAACGTTTGGAATTACGCGCAATGTCTCAATGTCTGGACCAAGCGGTTGTTGATAAGGTGCTGCTGTAACTCTGGCCAGGTACAACAAAGCTTGTAAGTTATCTGGTAAAATTTGATTCTCAAAAGTCTCACAATCTTGAAAAAAAGCTGTTCCCAGCTCGAAAGCCAATGAAGCCACGCCCAATTCACCATACACGGCATCAATGGAACCACCACCAGTAATGACTAGGTCGTTGACTGGTTGTGGGAAGTAATTATTGAACAATGCGGTGCGCTTACCTAAAGCTTGTAGTTGGTTGTCATTAGGGGTCACTGAAGTGGTATACCCCCATGGCCACAATATTAATTGGCTGAAGCTGTGAATATCGACGAAAATACCCGGTGTATCTGCAGGTGCGGCATCATTGGGGTCAGGGCCTCGTTTGTCTGCAAATAATCCGCGAAGGTATGCCATCTGTGCTGAAACTTCGGGTTCTGAGCCTTCACTGGAGCCGTAAAATACATCGCTACAGGCATTGTTCGAACCACCAATTCCCCACTGAAAAGGGTAATTGCGGTTTAAATCCACTCCACGGGCATTGCTGTTGGGGCAGTGATTGTTGTTGGTGTTTTTGCGCCATAAAATACCTGTTTGAGCTAGTTTGCGACCATCTGGATTAGTGATCAATGATAAATGAATTTCGTGGTTATCCAAAATCCAAGTGACATCAGCATCAACGCCATAGTTGGCAACCAAATACTGAGCAAAACGTGTATTCAATTCAGCTGTGGTGTACTCTCTGGCATGAATTGATGAGGCCATAAATAAAATGGGTTTATCTGCTTTGATGTTTTCATTGGTAATTTTGATAACACGTAAATCTTCACCGGTGGTACCGTTTTGAATTTTTTCCCAGCTGTCGCCAATATCAACCAGTTCCACCAGATCGGGTTGGTCAGCTTCCAGTTGTTGCATCTTTTGAAAGGTTTCGGCCACCGTAGAATAGCAAGCGAAACCTGGAATACCAGTACCTGCTTTTTTAACCGCATTAATGAGTTGCAGATCGGTCTGATATTGCTGCATTAATTGGTGATCTAAACGTACCGACAACCCTTGCTTGAGTAGGTTTTTATAATCGCTGCTGTTATTTAGCTGAATGGTGACAAACTTTTGGGTTCGATTGATATTCCAGACATCGTAGTGATTAACCAGAGGTTGTAATTCTGAGTTTTGTTCAAAATATACTCGAATTATGGCAGGGTAAGTTAATTGGTTGTTGTCAGTTAGATTTTGTCCACTGATGCTCCATGACTGAGTGCTGGCAAGTGAAAGCACTATAGTTGCCAGAATAAATTTGATTTGCATTATTTTGAATTGAGTTGGTTTAACTGTTTCTCCAGCGCTTCCAGTTTAGCCCGGGTTTTGGCAAGTACTGCTTTTTGTACTTCAAATTCTTCACGGGTGACTAAATCGGCTTTTTGTAAACTTGCAGTCAATATGGATTTGATGTTCTTGCTGAGATCTTGCCGGATGGTTTTCAAATCTTCTGGAATAAATTGTTCAACTTTATTGACAATGTCTTCAACGACTTCTGCTTTTATCATGAGCTTGAAAAGTTTGGTGAGTGAATGTATTTTAACACCATTGTTATGCAAGCAACAATTTACTCTTAGCTTTATCGCGGTGATACAATGGCGTCATGAAAAACCCTTTTAATATCCCTGATCCGGAATTTGCCGAACAGGTTAAAAAATACGATAACCCCATCCCCTCAAGAACTGCTTTGATTCAATTTTTAGAGAATGAAAAGAAGTTACTGAAATTAGAAAGCATTGCGCTGAAGATTGGTATCCAAAATGATGCCCAGTTTGATGGTTTGCGTATTCGCTTGCGCTCCATGGTACGTGATGGACAATTACTGGTTAATCGCCGTGGTGGATATGGTGTGCGGAAGAGGTTGGAACTGATTCAAGGGTGCGTTAGCGCGCACAGCGATGGTTTTGGCTTTTTAGTCTCTGACGAGTTAGAAGAAGATGCTTTTATCACACCGAAACAGATGCGTATGGTGATGGATGGTGATGTGGTTTTGGCCGATGTTCAAGATGCACACAAAGGCAACGGTAAACAAGACGCTTTCATCGTCGAAGTCCTGCAACGTGCCCATGCCACTGTGGCCGGTCGTTTGGTCGATGAAGAAGGCTTGGCTTTTGTGAAAGCGGATAATTCTCGAATCAGTGACATCATGATTCCGCGTGAATGCATGGGTGCTGCCAAGCACAATGATTATGTGACTGTGAGTATCAAAAAATATCCGGATAAACACCGTCCGGCATTTGGTGAGGTCATCGCTATTTTAGGACAACAGCTGAATCATGAATTGTCCATGCAACTGACCATTGTCAGTGAGGGACTGCCACATGAATGGCCAGATGCTGTTGAGCAATACCGCAATCAGATTGCGAAAGAAGTAGATGAGTCCAGCGTTGGTCCACAGGTAGATATCCGCCATTTACCTCTGGTGACGATTGATGGTGCTGATGCCAGAGATTTTGATGATGCGGTTTATGTGGAACCCACCGAACAAGGTTATAAATTATTGGTAGCCATTGCTGATGTGTCGACTTATGTGAAGTCTGATTCTCCATTGGATAAGGAGGCTTACAATCGCGGCACCTCAGTTTATTTTCCTGGCAAGGTTATTCCGATGCTGCCGCTGGAGTTGTCCAATGGTATTTGTTCCCTGAATCCGGATGTGGATCGCTTGAGCATGGTGTGTGAAATGCACATCAATGGTGCAGGTGAGGTGACTTCTTATGAATTCTATCGAGGTTTGATGCACTCGCATGCACGCATCACTTATGATGAAGCATGGGCCTTTTTGGATAGCGGTGTCAATCCGAAGCAATGGCCTGATGCGGTGACAGAATCTTTACAGCACCAGTATCACTTATTTAAAATTCTGCAACAGGAAAAACATGCCCGCGGTGGCATTGAGTTCAACTCATCGGATGTGTTTATTGAAATTGGTGCAGATGGTATGGTATCAAACATTCAACAATACACCCGCAACGATGCCCATAAACTGATCGAGAATTTCATGATTGCGGCCAATGTCTGTGCCGCCAAGTTCATTGAAAAACATGGTGTGCCAGCATCTTTTCGCTGTCACAATCCACCACCAGAAAGTAAAGTTAAAGACTTGACGGCTTTTTTGAAAGGTTTGGGTGTAACCCCTAACTTCCGTAACAATCCAACCCCTAAGGATTTAACGAAACTGCTTAATCAAATTCAGCACCGCGAAGACAAAAACCTGATTGAACAGGTGGTACTGCGTTCACAATCTTTAGCCACGTATGAGGCTGAAAATGCTGGGCATTTTGGTTTGGCTTTAACCCATTACGCACACTTTACATCCCCCATCAGGCGCTATCCGGATCTAATGGTACATCGTGCGATTGATCACATCCTTTATCACAAAGGTAAATCCTACCGTTATTCAGAAAGCCAGGCTGTTGAAATCAATAAGCAATGTTCTCTGACTGAACGCCGGGCTGAAACCGCTTCAAGAGAAGTTGATGCACGATTGAAATGTTTGTTCATGCAGCAGTTTATAGGTGAGGAAATGGTCGGAACCGTCTCTGGAGTGACGCGTTTTGGTTTGTTTGTAGAATTGGATCAATATCAAGTTGATGGTTTGATCCATGTGACTTCATTACCTAATGATTATTACCATTATGATGGTATCAAACACCAACTGACAGGTGAACGTGGCGGTAATCGTTTTCGCCTGACTGATAAACTGATGATTAAAATTGCAGCAGTTGATCTGGATGATCGCAAGATTGATTTTGATTATGTTGGAAAAATCAATGCCAAAGGTGAATTAAAAAGAGTGCCTGAGGAAGATGATAAGCCTGCCAAGAAATCAGGTAAAAAAGCCAAGACCAGCAAAGCGAAAGACAAAAATAAAAAATCCAGTAAAGGTAAAAGGCGTCGCAAAAGGTAAGTATTGATGGCTCCAAGCAACAAGCTTATATTTGGTATTCATGCGGTTGAACTGGCGCTTAAAGCTGGTGAAGTCCGAGAAATTTGGTTACAGAAAGATGCCCAGAACAAACGTCTTTTAAATTTGTTGGCTGCTGTTGAAAAATCTCAAGTTACTTTAAATCGGGTGAGCTTGCAGGAATTGGGTCGCAAGTGCGGCGAAAGGCACCAAGGAGTTGTTGCGAGCATCAATCAAGTTCGACTTAAATCTGAAAAAGACCTCAAAGCAGCATTGAAAGGGTGGGAGAATCCATTGATTCTGATTTTGGATTGCATTGAAGATCCTCGCAACCTGGGTGCCTGTTTGCGCAGTGCTGATGCGGCTGGCGTGACTGCGGTGGTATTCAGTAAAGACAAATCAGCGTCCATCACACCCACCACACACAAGACCGCTGCCGGAGCCGTTGAACATTTGGATATTTTTCAAGTCACTAACTTGGCCAGAGCCATTGAAGTGATTAAAGCTGGCGGTGTTTGGGTTTATGGCACCGCTTTGGAGGAGGACAGTCAAAGCATTTACCAAACTGATTTGTCTGGCGCAGTTGCCATTGTTGTGGGTAACGAAGGTAAAGGCTTGCGCCATTTAGTGAAACAGTGTTGTGATCATTTGATTCACATCCCAATGGCAGGTGCAGTGCAAAGCCTCAATGTGTCGGTGGCAACGGGGATTACCTTGTTTGAAGTGGTCAGACAACGTGGGTAGTCTAGTGCATTACCTATAGATGACTTGGCTTGACGCTTTTTTTAGGTTTTCTGGTATTGGTATGTTGCTGTTGTCCATTCCAATGGTTTTACATGCCCAGTTAAATGCCAAACCCATGGTGTTTTTGCTGTTGACACAACTGTTCTTACTGGCTCATTTGTTGGGTTTTACCCCCACCGTGTTTTATCCACCTGAAGTGTTGCGGCAGGTATTCAGAATCATTGATGTTGGTTTGTTGGTATCGATTTGGTTATTTGTACTGTCTTTGTTTAAAAAAGATTTTAAGGTCAATACGCTGCATATCAGCTTTGGTACGTTTGTGGTTGCGATCATGCTGGCAGAGCGGTTGGTTCAATTTGGCCACCTTGATGCTTTGCCTATCTGGTGGGCATACATGGTAAATGTATCGGCTTTCTTGATTATCTTTCATATGATGTATGTGTCGTTGACCGGTCATACAGATGACTTAATAGAGGCGCGCCGACAAACCCGAATCAAAATGATGATATTGGTGGCTGTTTCTGCCACCATCATGATTGTTTTGGGTTCAGTGTTATTACCTGAGTTCCAACCGACCATCAATGCCATCAGCTTATGGCCGGTGTTGTTTGCTTTGAGTTTTTGGATTTTAAAGATCAAAGGTACAGTTTTTGCTTTTGATGTTATAACAAAAGTAGATGAACTTTCTGCAAGAGATCAAAAACTGCATGATCAACTAAAACAAGCAATGGATGTTGAGCAAGCTTACCTGCAAAGTAACATCACCATCAGTTCCTTGGCCCAGAGTTTGGGGGTTGGAGCACCGAGACTCAGGGAGCACATCAACCAACATTTGGGTTTTGATAATTTTTCTGGTTTTATCAATGATTATCGAATCAGAGACATCAAAGCAGCTTTGGGAAACTCTGAAAATGAGCACATACCGATCCTTACTTTGGCCTTGAATCATGGTTTTAATTCTTTACCACCTTTTAACCGTGCCTTTAAAAAAATAGTCGGTCAAACACCCACTGTATATAGAAAAAGTGTACTGAAATAAGGAATGATCTTGGGTCTTACGCTTCCGCTCCAAGCTCATGCAGCACACCTATATCCCTATAGGCGTCATTTAAATTCGTTCCAGACAAATTTAAAAGCGACCACAGCGATCATGGCTGGTAACCTCGCGCTCTTCGCTTCTGATTCGCTTTGCTCACCAACCAGCTCGGCGGGTCAAGCTGCTCAGCAGCTTTCCAAATAATCGTTCAGGTTTTTTTACTTTTCGACCAGACTGAATCGCAGCTAGTTAATATGCTGATACCTTTCAAAAACAAGGTATTGATATGTGTTCTGTTAAATTCAAAAAAATCTTCAAATGGACAGCCCTGGTTATGTTGTTCACAACCGCTTTGGGTCTGTATTTCACTTATACAGAGATCAACCGTTTATGGGGTGAGTACACCAAGGAAGTCGATATAAAAGCTTTTAAAACAGTACAGGCTGATGTGGCAATCGTCAATGTTAATCTGTTATCTCAGGATGGCTCTCGAATGATACCCAATCAATCAGTGGTGTTGCATAAGGGTGTTATCGTTAACATGGGCTCTGACATCTTGGTGCCCCAAGGTTACGATGTGATTGATGGTACTGACCAATATTTGATTCCTGGTTTAATCGACTCACATGTACACCTGTGGCAAAGTCCCAATGATTTGTTGTTGTATTTGGCCAACGGCATCACCCACATCAAAGAACTTAATGGCAGTGAAGAACACTTGCAATGGAAACAGGAAATCAGGCAAGGGCGACCAGGTCCTGATATGTTTGTGGCTTCACGCCGTCACAACAGCAACGGCTTTTTCAAAGGTTGGTTTGATCGTCTAACGGCCAAGATCAATCCGGTCAATGATGTTGACAGTATTGAAGCTGATTTATTGGGATTGATTGAACAGGGCTTTGATGCCATTAAAGTCTATACCTTTTTGACCAAAGAGCATTTCATGGCTTTTAGTACAGCAGCCAAAAAACATGATTTTCAAATATTGGGACATACACCAATCAACATGACTTTGGATGAAATTTGGGGTACTGAGTTGCGCGAATTAGGACATGTTGAGGAAATCGTTAAAGCTTTAATCAGGGAGTTTGGTGGTTATCAGAGCAAGCAAGCTGAAGCTTTCTTAAGCCATGTAAGAAGTCGCAGTGATGAAATCGTTTCACAACTGTTAAAGCATGACATTGCGGTTCAAACAACGCTTGCCATCATGGAAGGTTTTGCACCAATTCGAGCTGATTTGGATCAAGTACTGAAAGGTGTGGCTTTGCGCTATGTTAACCCTGGCATTGCTGAATCAACCATTCCTGCCATTCGAGCCATGGGCTGGTTGCCAGAGGTTAATATATATCGTTTGCCGGATGATTTTCCGGAGGAGTGGAAAGCTGACAACCAAATTTACTGGCAGACTTATGCTCAAGCCAATCGGATTTTAATAGGTGCCATGGCACGTGCAGGGGTTAAGTTACTGGCTGCTACAGATGCCAATGTGCCAGTTATGGTACCTGGCTTTTCCTTGCATGAGGAGTTAGCGGCGTTGAGTAAGGCAGGTATGAGTAATGCTGCTGTGTTGCAAGCAGCAACGTCTGCTCCGGCTGACCAAATGAAGGTTAAAACTGGTAAGATTGCTATTGGTTATCAGGCCGATTTATTGCTATTAAATGGCAACCCACTGATAGATATAAAACACACAAGGTCGATTGATTTTGTGATTAATAATGGATGTGTTTACAGCCGCAAAGTTTTGGATGAAATCTTAGCAGCAGTAAGAGCCGCTAATGATGAAAGTAGAGTTGAGGACATTGGTGATTATATCGAATAATCAGGGCCAGGTTTATCAGAGTGGTTGATGTTGTTCTGTGCGTTAACCACTCTTTATTAAACCCAATGTTGTTTTTGCTCATTCAGCAAAAACAACCTCAATGCCACCAAAAGCATCTTGTCCTTTGACGCTGATTGGTGGACAACCTTCTCTTTCTGTGCCCCATTCATACTGACATTCTTCAATAACCAGCTCAATCTGTAACTGTTCGCACGTAATCACTTCGTTCAATAAACTCATGGTTTCATCTGCCATTTTTATTTGCAGTGGTATGTTACCGATGCGTTGCTTCTTTTGATCGTAGTAATAGGTTTCGCCATTAATCATGTATATTTTATTGACAGGAAGGCCATCGGCATCGGTTTGCGTGAGGGCTTCATAAGTTGGTTGGCAACCGCCTTGTTCATCGATTGTTGCTTGATAGCTGATGACTACTTGGTCAGGATTTAGACCGGTGTTGGTTGGTTGTTGATTACAACCAACCATGACAGCCAATAATGTAGGTATGAATATTATTTTTCTCATTGCTTGTTCCAGCTTAAATCAATGACAGCATATAGGTGCTTCAAGACTTAGGCAAGTTACTTGATTGAAAAACTGTAAACTTGAGAACTGGCCAAGATTCTGAAACTGAACACTTTCAGTCAGCATTCAGTTTCATTAAAAAGGAATACTTTTGGGTCTTACGCTTCCGCTCCAAGCTCACGCAGCACACCTATATCCCTATAGGCGTCATTCAAATTTGCGTTGCGCTGAACTCAGTCGAAGTGTTCCTGACAAAAGTGAAAGCCACCGCCAAGGATCGCGGTGTTAGAATCGAGACTGGATCAGAGATCGAGACCACGGCCAGCATGACTTATAACCTCGGACGAGCTACGGTATTTAAGCAAGACTTCTTGGCATACTGCCAAACCGTCTTACTTTCATTACCTGCACTTGCCCTCTCTGACTCAGCAGGGCTTCGCCAACCGAGTGCGCCGGTCAAGTTGATCATCAACTCTCCTCAAAGCTGTTGTATAACCTGATCAGTAAATGCAACGGTTCCTGTCGTGTCAGAAGCGTTATGACCAATGTCAGCAGTTCGATGCCCTGAATTTAAAACTTGTTCAATGGCTTGTTCGATGGCCAGTGCTTCTGGGTGCCTGTTCAGAGAATGACGCAGTAACATCGCCAGTGACAAC
The DNA here is from genome assembly GCA_028284365.1 of Marinicella sp. Lineage (GTDB taxonomy): Bacteria > Pseudomonadota > Gammaproteobacteria > Xanthomonadales > Marinicellaceae > Marinicella. Next base: position 118,504 of record JANQRW010000022.1, on the reverse strand, counting down.
AATTGTGCCATTGGATTAGCGATGTCCTTACCAGCAATGTCAGGCGCTGAGCCACCTGAAGGTTCATACAAGCCAAAACCAGCATCATTGAAACTGGCCGATGGCATCATGCCCAGCGATCCAGGTAAGGCACTGGCGGCATCTGATAGGATGTCACCGAATAGATTGGCAGTTGCAATGACATCAAATTGTGCGGGATTGAGGATTAATTGCATGGTACAGTTATCAACCAACATATGACTCAACTCAACTTGGGGAAAGTCTTTGGCCATTTCATCAAAAACCTGCCGCCATAATTTAGAAGTGTCCAAAACATTGGCTTTATCAACAGAAGTGAGTTTGCCAGATCTATTGGCAGCACATGTAAACGCTTGCTGTGCAATCGCTTTTATTTGGTCATCAGTATAAGTAGCGGTGTCTTCAGCCACCATTTGTCCGTTAACCTCAAAGGTGCGTTTTTCTCCAAAATAGATGTCTCCAAGTAATTCACGATAGATCAAAATTTCATCACAGGCATCAAACAAATGATTCTTCAATGGTGAAATATCAGCCAAAGCAGAATAAAACTTAGCCGGCCTGACATTGACACTTAAGTTAAGGTGGTTACGCAAAGCCAGGATTGAATTGACCTCACAGTTTTTCCATTGGGGAGAATCAGCAGCTTGAATTGGGCCACCAACTGAACCAAACAACACCGCATCGGCTTGATCAATCAGCTCTTTAGTGGCATTTGGAAAATGCTGTTGGTATTTAGCATAAGCGGCGCCACCAATTAAACCGTGGGTATAGCTCACATCTGGAGCAACTTTTTCTAAGACCCGCAACGCTTGTTGCATCACCTCAGGGCCGATACCGTCCCCGGCCAGGATCGCAATGTGTGGTTTATTTGATGGCGTATTCATGTCGCATGTCCGGGTTGAATGAACAAAGATTGATTCATAATAGCGGTTTTGTGTGCTTTGATGTTTTCAATGTGACTCAGCAGGTAATCAATTTCATCATAACCGTGGGTTATGCAGTGTTGAAAGAATGGGTTGATATTGAAATCATATTTAAAGTTTGTGGCTGTGACTGTCGCTTGCTTTAAATCAATGGCTAGATGTAGATTTTCTTGTGTGGCTTGTTTGGCGATTCGTTGACAATTATCCGGTGCCAACGCTATGAGCACCAGGCCATTTTTTCTGGCATTGTTGCTGAAAATATCGGCAAAAGATGACGCAATGATGGCCTCAAAACCGAGTTCCTGAATGGCCCAAACAGCATGTTCGCGAGAGGAGCCACAGCCAAAATTATCACCAGCCAGCAGCACTTTGGCATTTTGGTAACGCTTTTGGTTCAACACGAAATCAGCATCGCCTTGTTTCAACCGCGCAAAGGCATGTTGTCCGTATCCTGATTTTGAAGTTTGGGTCAAGTGTTGTGCTGGGATAATGATGTCTGTATCAATGTCGTCGATCATCATTGGCACACACCCCCCCTGGATGGTTATTTTACCTTGTTTTTGAATTGACATTATGAGGCCTCCTCAGTCATGAATTGGGTACAAATAAAGCCGGCTAAGGCACTATAGGCCACTGTGGCAGGAGAGGCCAAATGAGTGATACTGCCAGTACCTTGACGACCAATAAAGTTACGATTGGTGGTACTGATACATCGTTCGCCGGCAGGGACTTTGTCATCATTCATACCGAGGCACATAGAACAACCTGGCATGCGAAATTCAGCACCAGCGGCTGTAACCACTTCATCCAGACCTTCTTTTTGGGCTTGTATCATCACTTGTTCAGAACCTGGTACCACATACATGGTGACATCAGTTGCAATTTTTTTATTGCGCAAAATCTCAGCGACAATGCGTAAGTCCTCAATTCGACCATTGGTACAAGAACCCACAAAAGCCCATTGAATAGCTGTACCTATCAGCTTTTGATTGGCGTTTAATTTAACATAATCCAAAGCTGCGCTGGAGCCATCAGGAATCACTTGGTGACTTTGTATCGCCTGCTGTGGGTTGGTGCCCCAACTGATCATGGGTTTCAATTTACTGATATTTAATTCAATCACTTGGTCATAGTGGCAGCCATCGTCACTGCATAAACTTTGCCAATGAACGAGGGCTTGTGAAAACTGCTCACCATCAGGTGCATAAAGACGGTTCTTGATGTAGTTGAAAGTGGTTTGATCGGGGGCAACCAAACCAGCAATCGCACCACATTCAATGCTCATGTTACACAATGTCATGCGCTGCTCCATGGACAAGGCATGAACTGCGGCTCCGGTATATTCAATCACATGTCCGGTGGCTCCACCTATGCCAATTTCAGCGATCAGGTGCATGATCATATCTTTGGCATAGGTACCTTCAGGTAATTCGCCTTTGAAGTTAACTCGCATCACCCTAGGTTGGTTCATCAACACCGCACCAGTGGCAAATACATGGGCCAATGTTGAAGTACCAATACCAAAAGCCAAAGCCCCAAAAGCCCCATGAGTGGCGGTATGAGAGTCGCCACAAACCAAGGTCATGCCAGGTTGTGTGATGCCCAGTTCGGGCCCAACGACATGGACAATGCCTTGGTGGTTGCTGTCTAAATCACAAATCGGGATGCCATGTTTGGCACAATTTTTACGCAGTAATTCGATCTGAGCTTTGGCCGTCTTATCATGAATTTCATGGCGGTTTATACGGGTTGGTATGCTGTGATCAATGGTGGCCAGAAATTTAGTGGGATCATGGATGCTGAGGTTGCGTTGTTCAATCATGTCGAAAGCTTGAGCAGAAGTAACTTCATGTAATAGGGCAAAATCAATACCCAGTACATCAGGAAAACCGTCTTGATGATGTACCCGGTGCTGGTGCCAGATCTTTTCTACAATATTTTGTGACATATTTAATCCCTCATGCCTACCTTTAAAGCCGGTTCTTGCTCTTTTTTATGGCTGTAATGTGCTGCGATTAAATGCTGATTGAAAGCGTCTATCAAGGCCATCAAAGCTGCCGTTTCGATGTCATGATGGTGTGCCTTGCCTTGGTAGAAGACATCGCCAACAGCAATGCTGATGGTGGCATGGGCCTCAGCATGACGTCCTGGTTCTTTTGATTCACTGCGGTAAGATTGGATGTGAAATTGGCCAAATCGCTCGCGCAGGTATCGATGTAAAGCAGTGGTTGCAGTGGCATCGTGTTGACAAGCGATGTCAAATTGTTCAGTTTCACCAAACACTTTGGCAACAATAGAAAAATGTTTTTGATTCTGTTTGATCTCAAAGACGATCTTGGCCACGTCAATCGGTTTTCTGTAATTGAAATAAGCCTCCATGAACTCGTCATCAGTTAAGCCTTTACGGCGGTTTTTGTGGTATTCCTTGATGTATTGCATGATTTCTTGGCGTTCATGAGCTTCACAAGCATAACCATGTTTTTGAATGATGGATTGGGCATGATTGCTGCCGCTTAGCGGGCCGAATACAAAAGAAATGTTTTGGCCCACTGAGCTGGGTGGGAAGGGCTGGTAAACTTCCGCATTCTTCAAAATGGCATTGGTATGGCCACCTGAGGAATGTTTAGCTGCGTTATCACCGCTGATCGGCCAGTGTGGTTGGCGATTTAACATGTGTTTGCTCACAAAATCCGAAACTTGGCGAATGTGTCGACTTTGACATTGAGTTACTGCAGGGTTGTTTTCGCTACTGAATGACTTGATGTACATGATGCATTGTTCCAGAGCGACATTGCCTGCGCGTTCACCGATGCCATTGAAACAACCTTCCACCTGGCTTGCAGGACCCTCAAACACCGCACGCATGCTGTTATCCAAAGCCAAGCCAAAATCATTGTGACAATGGACTGACCAAGTGATGTCCCGCTCAGGAAACCGTTGTTTCATGATGGCCGCATGTTGATTCATGTGGTTTACAAAGTAATCTTCACCTTGTAAGTAACAAGCACGTCCAATGGTATCTGGACAATTAATCGTAGATGCACCAGCTGCAATGGCTGTACTGATTAATTCAGTGGTGAAATCAAAATTATCACCCATTTGTGAGTATGCTTCAGGACTGAATTCAACTTCTAAGCCAGCTGCCACAGCCTTTTCTATCATTGTTTTGGTATCTTTTAAGATTTGTTCTTTGTCATCGGCGTACTTGCCCAGAGAAGCTTCCATCAGCTCAGGAGCAACTGGTAAATAAACATGTAAAATGGCACGTTTTGAAGGAATCAGCGGTGCCAAGGCCTGTGTGGTTTTTTGGACCTGTTCTTCGCGTAATTGACTCAAAGCAGCAACTTTTGGGCTGTGGGATTGTTGGGCATACATTTGTGCAATGTGATTAACGATTTTGTAGTCTTCAGCACTGGCGCTGGGGAAACCTGCTTCTAAAACATCAATGTTTATTTTGGCGGCTAATTGGGCATACTCAATGTTTTTACTGTAACTCATGCCAGCGCCTGGGCATTGTTGGCCGTCTCTTAACGTGGTGTCAAAAATCTTAATGTGTTTCATGGTTTTAACCTCTTCATATGACGTAAAATGCAGGTACAGTTCACCTGTGTTCAAAGATTCAATCTTCGAATGAAATCACGTCAGTGTTATTTTTTAATTTGAATGTGTTCTGATTTTCAGAACGGACTTAAGTGTTTGATTCGAAAATTAAATTCTAATCAAAAGGAGGAGGTCGAGAAGAATGATGTGGGTGTTGTTGGAGGTGTTGTTTTGCTGCCTTTGTGTTGTTTGTTGTTGTGTAAAATCTGGCCGTTTCATAACGGTATTCCTCTTGGTTTATTATTAAAAAGTCAGGTCATTTTTAACCCAATTTTCAGCGAAAAAATTGAACGCATTTTTCTAAGCTAACACAAAATAATTTAAAAAAGAAATAATTTTTTTGTATAAAAGTGTGAGCTTAAAAAAATAAAAAAAAATTGTTGACAATAAAATTAAGCTGCAACAACATATGCCAAAACGAACAAAAAACTTTTAACCAAAAACTGAAAATTTAATCCAAATGAACATATTTGCCAACATTCAACTCATTAACGTCGTCGCAGTCATTCTCGTGATTATCGGCCCACGTGTGTGGTGAGTTCGGCAAACAATTGGTTGATCCAAAAAAAAGCCCTTCTCACCAAGAAGGGCTTTTTTTTTAGCTGAAAAAACCTTAAAGAGCGATTTATGTATTACGACAATGAAACAGTTATTTATTTGAACGGTCAATGGCAATTGGCCAAAGACACAACCAGCGGCTTGTACCAACAATCTTTTCATTACGGCAATGGCGTGTTTGAGGGCATCCGTGCTTATAACACTGAACAGGGCACTAAGATCCTCAGGGCTAAAGCACACTATGAACGCTTGTTATACTCAGCCAAGACCATGCACATGGATGTCAAGTACAGCGTTGGTGATTTGATTGATCTGACTTATCAACTACTGAAAAAAAATAAGCTTCAAGATGCCTACATTCGCCCATTGGTTTATACCGATGAGAAATTAGGTTTACAGGCTGAAAGTAAATGTAATCTGTTTTTATGCGCTTGGGACTGGAGCCAATACTTTGCTGCTGGTGAGCTTAACATGAAAGTGTCGCCGTATTGCCGTCCGGACCCCAGATCGTGTCACGTTGATGCCAAAGTATCTGGTCATTACGTGAATTCTATTTTGGCGATGAAAGATGCACATCAAGATGGTTTTGATGATGCTTTGTTGTTAGATCAAAAAGGTTTTGTGGCAGAGGCCAGTGGAGCCAATTTCTTTTTCCAAAAAGATGGCGAACTGTTCACTCCACCCAGAGGTAATATCTTGCCTGGTATCACCCGTTCAATTGTGATGGAATTGGCTGCGGCTAATGATATTCGTGTGCATGAGAAGCATTTTACACCTGAAGAGGTGGGTGTTGCTGATGGTGCTTTTTTAACTGGTACCGCGGTTGAGATCCAAGCAATTGGTAGCATCAATAAGCAGTCGTTTAGATTACCTTGGGGCGACACTTTCGGTGCCATGCTGCAACAGCAGTTCAACGACTATGTTCGGATGCGCAAAGTTGAATTCAAAAAGACCAAGGCAGCCTGATGAAAAAAACATTAAATCCATATTCACAAGCGGTTACCCAAGACGATAGCCAGCCGGCTGCTAAGGCCATGCTTCATGCCATTGGCCTAACACCAGAGCAGTTAAATCAGCCTTTTGTTGGGATCGCATCTACAGGTTATGAAGGTAATCCATGCAACATGCATTTGAATGATTTAGCCAAAAACATCAAACGTGCGGTCAGTCAGTATCCACTGAATGGCTTGATTTTCAACACCATTGGTATTTCAGATGGTATTTCCATGGGTACCAGTGGTATGCATTATTCTTTACCATCACGTGATTTAATCGCCGATTCGATGGAAACAGTAGTGGCTGGTATGCATTACGATGCTGTGGTTACGGTGGTGGGTTGTGATAAAAACATGCCAGGAGCGATGATGGCAATGCTGCGTTTGAACCGGCCGGCAGTGTTGGTATATGGTGGCACCATTGCTTCAGGCTGTCATGCTGGTAAAAAGTTGGATGTGGTCTCGGCATTTGAAGCTTGGGGGGCTAAAGTGGCCGGTCAGATGGATGATGAGAATTACAAGCAAGTGATTCAAAAAGCTTGTCCGGGAGCTGGCGCCTGTGGGGGTATGTATACCGCCAACACCATGGCAGCAGCCATTGAAGCGATGGGTATGAGTTTGCCATACTCTTCATCGAATCCAGCAGTCAGCACCAATAAATCCGATGAGGTCACACAAGTGGCTGATGCCATCAGTTGTTTAATTGCACAGGATCTGAAACCCAAGGACATTGTGACCAAAGAGGCCATGTTAAATGCGTTCAAGTTGGTTACAGTTTTGGGAGGATCAACCAATGCTGTGTTGCATTTTTTGGCGATTGCAGATGCTGCTGGGATTGATTTGAGCTTGGATGATCTACAGGCGATCAGTGATGAAATACCATTCTTGGCCGATTTAAAACCCAGTGGAAAATACCTGATGGAGGATTTACATCGTGTTGGTGGAATTCCTGCAGTGATGCGCTATATGTTGGACTTGGGCTGGTTAGAGGGTGATTGTATGACCGTAACAGGCCAAACCATCGCTGAAAATTTAGCCAATGTGAAACCATTGGACAGCGGGCAAGATGTGTTTTACCCGCATAACAAGCCCATCAAGTCCACTGGTCACATACAGATCCTCAGAGGTAATCTGGCCAGCGAAGGTGCAGTGGCTAAAATAACCGGTAAAGAAGGTGAATTTTTTCGTGGCCCAGCACGGACTTTTGACAGCGAGTTTGAGGTGAATCAGGGCATTGCCGCTGGTCTGGTCAAAGCTGGTGATGTGGTGGTCATTCGGTATGTAGGCCCCAAAGGTGGACCAGGGATGCCAGAAATGCTCAAGCCCACATCGGCCATCATTGGTGCAGGTTTAGGAGATTCTGTGGCTTTAGTTACCGATGGCCGTTTCTCGGGTGGCACGCATGGTTTTGTGGTTGGGCACGTGACTCCAGAAGCACAAGTAGGTGGTGAAATTGCCTTGGTCGAAAATGGCGATTTGATCACCATTGATGCCAAGCGAAACCAATTGACTCTGCATGTGGAGGCGGCTGAGTTGGCACAGCGCAAAGCACAATGGCAATCACCGCCACTGAAAACACAACGTGGTACATTGGGTAAATATGCCCGCACGGTTTCATCTGCATCAACCGGTTGTTTAACCGACTTACCTGATGCTTTGGCTCACTCCAATCAAAATCAAAATGTAAAACCGGCGGCCTTGCCACTTACCTTAATTGCTGAAGATGTGGCAGCTAACTACAAAGAAAAAGGCGTGCAGTCATGAAATCTAATTCAATCATTGCCGACCCCAACATCCTACATAACCCGGTGCAACAGGCAGAAACTCAACAAGTACCGGGTGCCGAAGCCATCATCTTGAGCTTATTGGCTGAAGGCGTTGAGAAAATATTTGGTTATCCAGGTGGCGCCATCATGCCCACTTATGACGTGCTGTACAACTATGAAAATCAACTTGAACATGTTTTGGTGCGTCATGAACAGGGTGCAGTTCATGCGGCACAAGGTTATGCCCGAGCTTCAGGTGAAGTGGGAGTATGTGTGGCAACATCAGGCCCAGGTGCCACTAATTTAATCACAGGTATCGCTGATGCATTTTTAGACTCAACGCCAATCGTCTGCATTACCGGTCAGGTTTTTGCCCATTTGTTGGGTACTGATGCTTTTCAAGAAATAGACATCTTGGACATATCCATGCCAGTGACTAAATGGAACTATAAAGTGACTGAGGCAGCAGAAATACCCAGTGCGATTGCTAAGGCGTTTTATGTGGCTAAAAGTGGGCGGCCAGGCCCGGTGCTGATTGATATCACCAAGAACGCCCAAGTGGATGTTTTGAACTTTGCTTATCGAGCCTGTACCAACCTGAAAAGCTACGCGCCATATCCCAGACCCAGCCAATTGGCCCTGATGCAGGCGGCCAGCTTGATTAACCAAGCCCAAAAGCCCATGGTCTTACTCGGACAAGGTGTCATTCTGGGTGAAGCGGAAGCTGAGTTTTTGACTTTCTTGGAACACACTGGTATGCCAGTGGCCAGTACAGTTTTGGGTTTATCGGCATTGCCAACAGCGCATCCACAGTATGTTGGAATGTTAGGTATGCATGGCAATTATGCCCCCAATACATTAACCAACGAATGCGATGTTTTGGTTGCTGTGGGGATGCGTTTTGATGATCGAGTTACCAGTAATCTGGTTTATTATGCCAAGCAGGCGCAAGTGATTCATTTTGAGATTGACCCCAGTGAAATCAACAAAAATGTGCAAGCTGATGTGGCCGTATTGGGAAATGTGAAGCAGACTTTGCCAGAATTGATGAAGTTGCTGGAAGTAAAAACATACAACACTTGGTTTGAACAGTTTAAGAAATTACATGTGATTGAAAATGAAAAAATCATTCAACCAGACTTATGTGCCCAAGGCGATGAAATAAGCATGGCAGAAGTGGTCGAATCTATCAATCAAAATTGCAGCGATGCGATCCTGGTGACTGATGTTGGTCAGCACCAAATGGCCACTTGTCGCTATGCCAAATTCAAGCAAACCCGCAGTTTGATTACATCAGGTGGCTTGGGAACCATGGGTTTTTGTTTGCCGGCGGCTATTGGGGCTAAATTTGCCTGTCCTGATCGTCCAGTGATTGGTATTGTCGGTGATGGTGGTGTACAAATGACCATACAAGAGTTGGGTGTGGTGATGCAACATCAATTGGATGTCAAACTAATCATCTTAAACAATCAGTTTTTGGGGATGGTTCGTCAGTGGCAAGAGTTGTACTTCGAACAACGCTATGCCTCAACACCTATGAGTAACCCTGATTTTTGTATGATTGCTGAGAGCTATGGCATCACCAACCAAAAGATAGCATCACCCAAAGCACTGAACCAAGGTATCCAAGACATGCTTTCACATCCGGGCGCTTATGTGTTGGAGGTCATGGTCAAGCAGGAAGAAAATGTGTTTCCAATCATCACCCCGGGAGCTTCAGTGGCCGATATGTGCCTGGAGTCTCCAGAAACTAAGCAAAGTGAGGACTCATAACATGAAAAAGAATTATAACTTTGCGATTTACTCTAATGACCAAACTGGTATTTTGAATCGCATCACAGCTGTGTTCTCAAGAATAAATTTAAATATTGACGCCTTGTCTGTTTGTGAAACTGAACAAGCGGGTGTGTTCAGGCACAGTGTTCAAGTTCAATGTGAACAGCTGACAGCGATTCGTTTAAGCAAACAGTTAGAACGCCAGATCGATGTTTTGCGGGCAGACTTCAGCGAAGAAAATGACCTGATTCAACAAGAAGTGGCTTTGTATAAAGTGGCCACTCATTCAATGCTGGAACAAACATTGGCCGAACAAATCATTCACCAAAACCATGCCAGTGTGCTGAGTATGAACAACGAATTTACAGTGATTCAAAAAACTGGTAGTTATGCAGAAAATCAAACTTTACTGGAAGCTTTGGCAACAGTGGGGGTGATTGAGTTCGTGCGATCAGGCCCAGTCAGCATCAGTAAACCTGCGCATGCTGCATCACCAACTGATGCTGTGATGTTTAAACAACATGCCACCTGTGAAACAGAAGAACAGGCAGTAACAGAATTTTCAATTTAAATAAAAAGTAGGAGTAAATAATGGCTAAATTAAACTTTGGTGGAACTTGGGAAGAAGTGGTGACCCGTGACGAGTATCCATTAACTCAGGCACAGCAATATTTAACAGATAAAACCATTGCTGTACTGGGTTACGGTGTACAAGGCCCAGGGCAAGCCCTTAACTTAAAGGACAATGGTTTTCAAGTGATTGTTGGTCAACGCAAGGACTCTGCCTCATGGGACAAAGCCTTGGCAGATGGTTGGGTTGTTGGAGAGAATCTGTTTGAATTGGCGGAGGCAACTCAAAAAGCAGATGTGGTGATGTACTTACTTTCAGATGCGGGTCAAATTGCAGCATGGCCAACGGTTAAAGCAAACCTCAATGCAGGTGATACCTTGTATTTTTCGCATGGTTTTGGTGTTACTTATCATGAGCAAACCGGCATTGTGCCACCAGCTGATGTGGATGTGGTGTTGGTGGCACCAAAAGGATCTGGTACTTCACTGCGTACTTTATTCCAACAAGGTAAAGGTCTGAATTCAAGTTATGCTGTGTTCCAAGATGTGACAGGTAACGCCAAAGAAACCGCTACAGCACTTGGTATCGGGGTCGGTTCAGGCTATTTGTTTGAAACTGACTTCAAAAAAGAAGTGTATTCAGATTTAACTGGTGAGCGAGGTATTTTGATGGGTGCAATTGCTGGTTTGTTTGAAGCGCAATACAACGTACTGCGTAAAAATGGCCATTCACCATCTGAAGCTTTTAATGAAACAGTGGAGGAATTAACCCAAAGTCTGATGCCTTTGGTGGCAGATAATGGTATGGATTGGATGTATGCCAATACCTCAACCACCGCCCAGCGTGGGGCGTTGGATTGGCGCCATAAATTCCGTGATGCCAATACGCCTATTTTTGAAGAGTTGTATGCCAGTGTGGCCAGTGGTCAAGAGGCTAAGGTGGTGATAGAAGCCAATCAAAAACCTGATTACCGTGAAAAGCTGGATCAGGAGTTGGACGTGTTGCGCAACTCTGAACTGTGGCAAACCGGCCAGCAGGTCAGAAAGCTTAGACCTGAAAATGGTTAAGGTTTATTTCAATTCTCCCTATGTTATCCTCGGACATGTGCCGAGGAATTTTTTAGAGAGCACCACCAGTGACTAAAACATGATTGCAGTTCCATTAAAAAACCCCTTGGTACCTATGATTGATGTTGAGGCTGCTGAAGAAAGGCTTAAAGGAGTTATCCAACAAACACCTTTGATGCCTAATTTGAATCATTCAAAACAGTTTGCGGCTGAAGTGTTGTTGAAACGTGAGGATTTACAAACAGTCAGGTCTTATAAAATCCGTGGTGCGTACAATAAATTGGCAAGTTTAAAGGAACAACAGCCAGATTTAACGCACGTGGTTTGTGCCAGTGCTGGTAACCATGCACAAGGTGTGGCTTACACTTGTTGTCGATTAGCGCTTCAGGCAACGGTGTTTATGCCTGTGACTACACCACGACAAAAAGTGGATCAAGTCAATATGTTTGGTGGCAATTATGTCAACGTGAGTTTGGTTGGTGACACTTTCGATGAGGCATCACAGGCAGCCACCGAGTTCAGTGAACAACATCAGTACCCCTTCATTCATCCTTTTGATGACCCTGAAATCATTGCTGGACAAGCAACCATTGCATCTGAGTTATTGGCCCAATGCTCTGATCAAGCCATTGATTATTTATTTGTACCAATTGGTGGAGGTGGACTGGCATCTGGTTTATTAAGCGTCATCAAGCAGCATACGCCACAAACCAAAGTGGTTGGTGTGGAGCCAGAAGGCGCGGCATCAATGGCGGCAGCTTTCCAATCAGGGTGTAATGTTAAATTGCCTCAGATCAGTCGCTTTGTTGATGGGGCGGCCGTTCAACAAGTGGGTGAATATACTTATGCCATCTGCCAACAGTATCTTGATGATGTGATCCAGGTTCCTGATGGCTTGGTTTGTCAGACCATTTTAAATCTATACAATAAAGATGCCATTGTTGTTGAACCCGCAGGGGCTTTGGCTTTGGCTGGCTTGCATCAATACCACTCAAAAATTAAAGGCAAGCGAGTGGTTTGTGTACTCAGTGGCAGTAACAACGACATCACTCGCATTGAGGAGATTCGTGAACGAGCACTTTTGTACAATGGTTTAAAACACTATTTTTTGGTGCGATTCCCGCAGCGGGCAGGTGCTTTGAAAGAATTTGTGGCAGAGGTTCTGGGCCCTGCTGATGACATCACCTATTTCCAATATCAGAAAAAACACAACCGAGAACATGGGCCCGCTGTGGTTGGCATTGAATTGAACAACAGTCACGATTTTGAACCTTTGGTACAACGCATGAAAGCTGGTGGCTTCTTCAATGATTACCTGAACAATCAGCCTGAGCTTTTTTCTTTGGTGTTGTGATTCCTTATTGTTGGCAGAAAATCATCGTTTTTATTTCTGGCCTCATAATCATAATCAGAAAAGTTTATCTGATTCAAATCAAGCACTTGGTCGTTCATCATCAATGACAGTCTGTTAACCACTGAGGCTGTGTCACCGTTACTGCGGGATGATCCTTGGATGATGATGCTTTTTGGTTGTTTCATGGGTGGTTATCAGTTTTATCTCTGGTGGTTTTACTGATTGTTTGATTAGATCTGGGTTGTGCTATGTGCACAACCCAATGGTGTTCATATGGGGTGTCTCGATCATAATGATAACCCACACCAATATGAATTTGTTGTTGATTCAGCTGGCTTAGCCCGAGTAGATGTGAACGGTGGTTTTTACTGTTTAAAAAACCTTGCAAACTCTTTTCTGGTGTTGGTGGTCCACCCGCCACTGATTCAACTTGGTTGCTGGTTGGTAAAAAAACATCAGGCAGCAAATAACCATGCGATTCCAACAATGCATTGGGTGCTTTGAAATCAAGGTTGTGTTCAACCCGTTGGTTTGAGGCCATGCTTTTTGCTTTTTTTGCCGCCGTTATTGCCAATATCGGGTGACAATACAACTGCTGTCGTTGTTGTTTCTTGTGTTCAATGATTAACTTTGCTAACTGAATTGCTTTTGAATTTAAGCCACAGTTATGCAGCTTAACCAATTCGTCTTGGAAGCCAACATCATCAGCGATACTCGACCAACCACATAACACAAGAAACAAAGTAACTAAGAATTTGGTGACCATTTTCATTATTAATGAATGACAGTTTAGTTATTTAATCTCAATTAACTTTTGTTTCATCCTCACTGCCGGTAAGTAACCCCGCATCAGCGTACCGTCAGAAAAAACCACTGTTGGTGTTCCTGCTTTATGTATCCCCATACCCAACCCCAAATTGAATTGAGATTCAATCGGATTAGGGCACATCAATGGTGCAAGCTCTTTACCTGCTTTTGCTTCGGTCATGGCCTTTTTTTGATCTGTTGCACACCATACATTGATGGCTTTTTGGTGTGAGTTTGAGTTTAATCCCGTTCTGGGAAAAAACAGGTAGGAGACACCGATTCCCAATTGGTTGTATTGTTCAACTTCTTGATGTAGCTTGCGACAATAACCACAGTCAATGTCGGTAAAGACTGTGATGTGGTCGGTCATTTGTTCAGGTAAAAAATCGATACTTTTATGGGTCTTTTTAAATTCGCTCAAAAGTTCATGGCGCATACTTTTTTCTGCCAATTCGGTGAGGTTTTGTTTGGCTTTGGTGTTCATTAGATTGCCATCGAATAAAAATTGACCGTCATTGCTGAGATAAATAATTTGTCGCGCTGGCCCGTTGGCCAGGATCAGTTCTTTGATGCCAGTTACTGCTGAATCTTTGACTGATACAACTTCCATGTTTTGTCCAGTGAACTCCTGCAAAGTTTTTTCGTAATCCACACCTGCGGCTTGCCCATCCAGGGTGGAAAATATTAAAGTGGAAGTTAAAACCAGCTTGGTTAATGTTTTTGATTTTTGCATTGTCGTTCTCTCTTTTTATTGATCTGATGTTTTTCTGACCTTTGTGGTCTTACTTTGTTCAAATTTTTTATCGGAACAAAAGGTTTGGGCTCATTTGTTGGTTGAAAACAAAGGTTAATTGGTTAAAAATGAATGCTTTGAAATGACACATTTGAGGAGTCCATTTTGACCACTGAATCTAGTACCACCAAGAAAAATCAGCACAACCCAGAACAGCAGGGTTGGTTTGCAAAGTTTTTAGCCACAGTTGAATGGTTGGGTAATTTACTACCACATCCCATAACCTTATTCGCTCTGTTTTGTGTGTTTATCGTATTGTTCAGTGGTTTGGCTGACTTGCTGGGGATGAGTGTAGAAGATCCACGCCCGGTCGGCGCCAAAGGCCGTGAAGCTGATGGCATCATTGAAGTGGTTTCTTTATTTTCATCTGAAGGTTTGCGCTGGATTGTGGCGAATCTGGTCACCAACTTTACCGGATTCACGCCTTTAGGTACTGTACTGGTGGCCTTGTTGGGTGTTTCTGTGGCAGAGCATTCTGGGATGTTGTCAGCAGCGATGCGTTCATTGGTGATGGGCGCCTCAAAACGTATGGTTACCGTGATGGTGGTGTTTGCCGGAGTGGTTTCGAACACTGCATCCGAATTGGGTTATGTGGTGTTAATACCAATGGCTGCGATGATTTTCCATTCACTTGGGCGACACCCTTTGGCTGGTTTGGCTGCTGCTTTTGCGGGCGTATCGGCGGGCTACAGTGCCAACCTATTGATTGGAACGGTTGATCCGTTGCTTTCTGGAATCACTCAGGAAGCCGCACAAATGCTGGATCCTGGGTATTTAGTGGGTGCGGAAGTCAACTGGTACTTTATGATGGTCAGCACGTTTTTGATTGCAGTGATGGGTACCTTTGTTACCGAAAAAATTGTTGAGCCACGGCTGGGGCCTTACAACGAGAATGAAGCCAGTGTTGAACTGGGTGAACAAAAAGTGGCTGATGTAACTGATCAAGAGCGGCGTGGTTTGCGTATGGCTGGTTTAACTTTTTTGATCATATGCGGTATTTTGGCACTGACCATCGTGCCAGAGTGGGGCATTTTGAGAAATCAAGAAACAGGTTTGGTGAAAAACTCTCCCTTCCTAAAAGGTATCGTTGCTTACATCTTTATAACCTTCGCGATCCCTGGTTTTGTTTACGGTAAGGTAGCAGGTACGATGAAAAATGATCGTGATGTGATTGACGCCATGAGCAAAAGTATGGGAACCATGGGTATGTACATTGTGTTGGTCTTCTTTGCTGCGCAGTTTGTGGCTTTTTTCAAATGGACTAATTTAGGTACAGTGATGGCGGTTAAAGGTGCTGTCTTGTTACAAACCATTGGTTTGGATGGTCCCATTATTTTTGTGTTCTTCATCATGATTTGTGGCATGGTGAATTTATCATTGGGTAGTGCCTCTGCACAATGGGCGGTTACAGCACCGATATTTGTCCCCATGTTGATGTTGATTGGTTATGCTCCTGAAACCATTCAAGCAGCATACCGTATTGGTGATTCGGTTACCAATGTAATCACACCAATGATGAGTTATTTTGGTTTGATTCTGGCGGTTGCGGCAAAGTATAAGAAGGATCTGGGTATAGGGACGCTGATTGCGACCATGTTGCCTTATAGCATGGTATTCTTTGTAGGCTGGACATTGTTGTTTTATATCTGGGTGTTTTTAATTGGTATGCCAGTTGGGCCAGGTGCAGCCACCTACTACAGCCCAAGCCCATAACAAAGGAATACTGTGGAGAGCCGATGATTGGCTTGACCAGCGCAGGCAATGAGGGCATGGCGGTTTACCTGAAAGGTAAGAAGCCTTGCTTGAATGCCCTACGCGTGCGCTTGGTTAGGCAGACCATGAAGTGGTGGTGGCTTTGCGAAGCAAAGACACCGCCATGGACGGAGGTGCTTAGCGTGAACTTGGAGTGGAAGCTGCGCCATTATGGAATAGGTGATGAACGATTGCTGATTTTTGCGAAGCAAAATAAAGCATGAGGGAACGCCGTAGGCCGTGAATCAGAAAGAGCATTCCTTTATGCTTTGCGAGTGATGCTGAGACCAACAGTTTCGGCATCGTCTATGGCATCAGGTTTCAACAGGGTTAACTTAACTTTTTTACAAGGAAAGTTTTTAAGTATGTGATCGGCCACCTTTTCAGCCAAGGCCTCTATCAATTCGAAACAGCTTTCTTCAACTAGCTGTGTGACTTGTTGGCACACCTTAAAGTAATCAAGTGCATGGTTGATGTCATCACTGTGAGCCGCTTCAGTACAATCATGACTTAAATCAAAATCAAACAATAAGGGTTGTTTGTTTTGCTTTTCCCAATCGTGAATGCCAATGATGGCATCCACTCTAAGACCTCGGATAAGGATTTTATCTGACATGTTCAGAATAAGATTTCATTTGACTATTTTGGGTAAGCCACTGATCAATAACCAAGATTTATTGTCATCATTGTATTCCCAGATTTGACGATCGACGATGACTTTTTCGCGCTTGGTGTGTTTGTTATACAGTTTAATTTGTACATCTTGTACGATTTGGTTTTCAGTTTCGCCGGGCAAGATAGGAGAGGCTACATACGAACTCACGCCAAACTGTTTAAAACGTTCAATGTCAGTATTAGAAGGTTTGTTGGCTTTTTCCATGTCAGGGCTAAAAAAAGTCAAAGCAGTATTGAAATCAGCCCATCGGATCACTTTGGCATATTGGTATAAAGTATGGTCCAGCGACTGTTTCTTGCTCATGCGACCGCCACAGGCAGTTAATAAGGCACAAATGACTAGATAAATAACGACTTTTTTCATGTGATGATCCTTGTGATTTTTTGTTGCTAATGAGTATGCCACAACCAAGATTAAAAAAAAATTAAAATAACTCTGAGCTCATCAATGCTGCTGTTTTAACACCACATAATCGCCTGTCATGGTACTGCACACTTCGTGATTCTGGTTATATACCTGACATTTAACTGTTATTTTTGTGGTTCGGTTTCTGGTGTTGAGCTTTTGTGCCAATTCCTCCCAGTTGTGTTCGTTGCATAATTTGGCCTTAATAATAAGATCGTCAGACTGGGCTTTGGTCCAGTGGGTTTTGGCTTGGTGGATGACGACATCATGATGAGCTTCATGAGCCTCCAGATGGTACTTGATTAGGGACCAGCCACAAATGGTCATCAAGGCTGAACTGCTACCACCAAAAACAGTAAACTTGTCATTGATGTTAGGTGATAAAGGTGCGGCGGCACTTAATTGATGTTCACTGATGTTTTGTAGTTTAAGTTGCATATTTTCCACCAAAGGAATGTTTTGGTACAAAAATGCTTGAAATGACTGTAAATCAGACATGTCGAAATTGTTATAGAAGTTTGAAAAGTGCCTGAATCTATCTGACAGGGTTTCTCAGTTTTGAAGGTAAGAGGATGTCGAAGATGCCTCCCAAGCGTGACTGTTTTTTGGTGTTTGCTTTCTCGTTGTTGGCTTGAACAGGCTCCTGTTTTTCTTGTTCTTCTTCGTTTGCAGCAACGGTGCGATTCTCTTTCAATCTTAATCTGGCTTCAGCCACTGTTAAATCTGCAGGCTTATCTTCTTCCGCCATGATTAACACAGGGTTTATGTTTGGTTTCATTAAACCACTCTGGCAGGAAACATCATTGGCATGTGCGCCACCACTGATAATTAATGTCAGTAATAGTAAGAAAACTGCAAATTTCATGTACAAAATATAAATTGACCGCTTAACCAGATGAATTTTTCTATAAAATAGCCAATAAATCAACAAAAAGTAGATGTTTTTCATTGATATTGACGAATTTAATCGTAGATGAGCCTAACTGAAATAAAAATTACCCGCCCTTGGTTGGCAGACTTTTCTGACCCGATTCGCATATTTACGGTAATCGTGGTGGCTGAAATGATGGTGCTGATCTATTCATTGAGCTTTTTAAAATTTCATTTTGATTACTTGAATCAATTGGCGCTGTTAAGTCTGTTGGCTCAATTAATTGCCATCAGTGTGGTGTTGCTATTGACTGCATTGCGTGAGTTTTTTAATCATTTCCCAGTATTGATTGGGCTAACTTTGGTGATGCTGCTAACCTTGGTTTTAGCGGCTACTTATACTTTATTGCTGGCATGGATTGATCAGGCTTTGATGTTTGAATTGATTGAAAAGAATTGGTTGACCACCTTTAAAATAACTTTAGCTACTGGTGTCACACTGTTGGCACTGATGCGTTATTTTTATGTACAAGATCAATGGTCACACCAAGTTGAAGCTGTAGCGAAAGCACAAATGAATGCGCTACAAGCTCGCATCAAACCGCACTTTCTGTATAATTCGTTGAATTCGATTGCCAGTTTAATTGCGGTGGATCCAGTGGCAGCAGAGAAAGCTGTGTTGAATCTGTCGGGTTTGTTCCGTAAAGCATTTTCCAAACAAGATAAAAACATGACCTCTCTGGGTAAGGAGCTGGAGTGGATTGATGAGTATTTAGCCATTGAACAATTGCGTTTGATGGATCGTTTGTCTTATCAGATAACAGTTGATGAAAACTTGTTAGACAAGCAAATACCTTTGTTATCGATTCAGCCATTGGTTGAAAATGCGGTGATTCATGGCATTCAACACCTCACTGATGGAGGAGAGATTAAAATTGTAATAGCTGAATCAAAAGAGGGTTTTCAAGTGCAGGTGACTAACCCTTATAAAGCAGATGAAATCACTTCTGGGTCACAGACAGGAATTGAAAACATCCGCCAACGATTGGCTTTAGCTTTTGGTGATAAGGCAGTGATGCATATAGATGCAGGGGATGAATTTGTTGCAACTTGGCAGGTGAAGTCATGAATATTCTTATTATTGATGATGAGCCTTTGGCCAGAATGCGTCTGAAATCCATGCTTGAGCATTTGAACTTTGAAAACATCATAGAGGCTAAACATGGCACCGAAGGTGTGATTATGGCCAGTAAATATTTACCAGATTTGGTGTTTATGGACATTGAAATGCCTGAGCTAGATGGCATTCAGGCTGCTGCCGAAATAAAGCGTCGTCATCCCAGCATGCCTGTTATTTTTTCTACAGCACATGATGAATTTGCCTTAAAAGCCTTTGACTTGTCAGCGGCAGATTATCTATTGAAACCATTGTCTCTGGAACGGCTGAAACAAGCGATTGAAAAAGTTGGTCTGGACTGTGGTCATGGTAAAATTCAGGTCAAGCGCGGTAACGATGTGGTGTTGTTGGCGGTTAGTGACATCATTTGTTTATTAGCTGAAGATAAATATGTGACTGCACACTTGTCAGAACAAACATTGTTGTTAGATCAGAGTCTGGCAGAACTTGAAAGCAAATTTCCATTGTTTTTGCGGATTCACCGCAATGCTTTAATTAATCCAAGTTATTTAACTGGTATTCATGTGATACCAGGCCAGTCTCCACAAGCCATGTTACAACACATTGAATTACAACCCACAATCAGCAGGCGGCAGTTGTCAGCTGTTAAGAAATTGATTAAGGAATTATGAATAATACCATTACCATTGCCACTCGTGAATCAGCTTTGGCTTTGTGGCAGAGCAATTACGTTGCTGCCATTATTGAGGAAAAAACTGACTTTAAAACCAAACTCTTACCGATGACTACCGAAGGCGATCAACGGCTGGAAGTTACTTTGAATAAAATTGGTGGAAAAGGCCTGTTTTTGAAGGAACTGGAACAAGCCATGTTGGCTGGTGAGGCAGATATCGCTGTGCATTCCATGAAAGATGTACCTGCTGATATGCCAGCAGAATTTCAAATATGTTCAGTTTTTTCACGTACAGATGAAAGCGATGCCTTTGTTTCCAATCATTACCAACAGTTGGCTGAGTTACCTGCCGGTGCAGTGGTTGGTACTTCCAGTTTAAGGCGACAGGCACAACTGTTGTCATTGCGTGATGATTTAAAAGTCAAACCGTTGCGCGGTAATGTCAACAGTCGCCTACAAAAATTAGATGATGGTGGTTATGATGCCATCATTCTGGCATCGGCTGGTCTAAAGCGTTTGGGGTTTGATGAACGCATCAGAAGTCGCCTGACTGCACCAGACTGGTTACCAGCTGTTGCTCAAGGTGCGGTGGGTATTGAGTGTTTGCAAGAAAACCATGAATTAGCGACCGCGCTGGCGAAATTGGCAGATGATAAAACCTGGCAATGTGTTCGTGCAGAACGGGCATTGAATTTAAAGTTGGAAGGTTCTTGTTCAGTTGCTATAGGTGCCTTGGCTCACTACCACATTGATGACACCATTTCATTGAAAGCTGGTGTGTTCAGTCCTGATGGTACCCAGACCATCACTGCCAAACAACAAGGTTATGATCCCATCAAGTTGGGTGACTATGTGGCTGAGGAATTACTGTCACAAGGAGCCAGAGCGATCTTGGATTTAAGTCAATGATGACTGCCAACAGGTCTGAAGCTGTGGTCATTGTTACGCGGCCACTTCCAATCATAGAAAAAAGTGCTGAAGTTTATCAGGCCGCAGGATTCAAGGTGCAAAAAAAACCTTGTTTCGACATACAGACGAACACATCAGTGCAGCCGCAATGGTTACAACTTAAAGCTGATGTTTGGGCCATTCTCAGTGTTAATGCCTTACAGCATGCATTGCAGATTAAACCCGGCTTACAGCCTGATGTTGATACTCAGGTCGTTGCTGTGGGGCCAGCCGTGGCCAGCGCATGGCGGCTGCATTTTGAGCATCCAATTAAGTATCACCCACTGATGAATTCAGAAGGTGTGGTTGAATTGCTGCAAGAATACCAACCCAACAGTGTGAAAATTCTAACAACGGCCAATGGCCGTGAGGTCATAAAAAAACATTGCATGAATAATGGTATCAGCTACTTCCAAGTCAATACTTATTTGCGAGTACCTTTGCTGATTGAAAGCGCTCCTATTGAGAAATTGTATCGAGAAGAACACCCTGTGGTGCTGACCGCAACCAGCAGTGATATTTTGAATTGTTTTGTTGAGCAACTTGGTGATGAGTTAAAGACGCAGGTGCTGTCATCACCGTTGCTTGTTGGTGCTCAAAGAATCGCAAGCTTAGCTGAGAATCTGGGGTTCACGGACATTATGACAGCAAAAAGTCCAAGAGATGAAGACATGCTTGAACATTTGGTAACTCAGAATTTTTGACTTTCAGATATTTATTGTGAATTTAGAGTAACGGGGTTTGAAGACCTCAGAATATCGTTAATAATGGCTTGTTTTTGAGTCCCATTGGTGTTTTGCTTTGTAATAGTACAAACTAATGCTTCCGTTTTTTACAACACAAAATCTGCAGGTGTGGCTCGATCCCAAGTGGTTTGGGTGATCATGTATTCACCATCAACTAATTGGAAAGTAACTTTGAATTTGGCCATGTCACCTCTGAGTGTGGGCAGATCTGTCAGGCTGAAATCACTGCCAGCGACAGCCGCCACAATTTCGACAGTGGCTTGTTCTTCGCCCTCATTAAGCCACTCAATGCTTTTAATGGCTTGGTGTACGTGTATATTTTTGTTTCGCATCATCCGGATGCGCAGTATGCGTTCGGCATCCTTTTTTTTGTAGCCGCGACTGGTCAGGGTGAAATCTTCACTGATGTGGTCCATGAAATCGTCCAAAGCTTTGGCTTCAATTGCCGTTTCCATGTTTTTGATGGTATTTAATAGGTGTGTGTTTTTATCAAGATCAGGTTCTTCTGTACATCCTTGAAGCAGTAAAAAAGATAAAATTAATCCTGTGGTATGAAAAATTTTGTTCTTGTATAGAATCATAAAAAACCAATTTTAAATTAGTAGTTGGCATTGTATCATGTAGATAATCCAATGAAATATTCTGGATTTCTTGTCAGACTTGTGGGTACTTAAGGTCTGGTATTAAAGTAAACAGAGGAGTCAATACAATGAAACACTCACTTTTAATTGGTGCATTGAGTATTTTGATAGCAAGTTCGTTTGCTGTACAAGCCCAACCAAGCGTTAAAGATTCTGTTAATAATGATAAGGAAGTGACCAAAACATCGCCTGAACTTTTAGCTCAAGCAACCCAACCAGCCGATGATGCCACCAGTGTTAAAGTCATTGTGCAAAAGAAACAAACCATTGAAGAATATCGACAAAAAGGAGAGTTGGTGTTAGTCAAAGTGATTCCAAATGATGGTGTACCTTATTATATAGATCCGCTGGAACGGCAGAAAAACACCAGCTCAGGCAAAGATCTAATTAATGCTGGTGTCAAACCAGTGCGTTGGGTCATCAAGGAGTTTTGAGTTAAATGACGGTGAGACAAAAGTTTGTGGTGCTGCTGTTTGTGGTGCCAGCACTGGTGGTTCTGTTGGCTCAATACTGGCCTGCAGCGTGGTGGTTGTTTGTAGTGGTTGTGCCTTTGGCCCTGTTGGGTTTGCGTGATATGTTGCAGAAAAAGCGTGCCATTCTGAGGCTGTATCCAGTGATTGGTCATTTCCGTTATTTATTGGAATCCTTTCGGGTTGAGATTCAACAATATTTTATTGAGTCAGATTTGAATGGCACACCAGTGCCCAGAGAGTTCAGGTCTTTGGTATACCAACGAGCCAAAGGTGATAAAGACACCAGGCCCTTTGGGACCATCATGGATGTTAACCAGGATGGTTATGAATGGATCAATCATTCAGTGGCGCCAACCCATCTAAAAGCGTCTGATTTGAAAGTCCATTTTGGTGGCACTGCATGTCAACAACCCTATCTGGCCTCGCCCATGAACATTTCTGCAATGAGTTATGGGTCGTTAAGCAAAAATGCCATTGAAGCCTTGAATAAAGGCGCAAAGAAAGATGGTTTTGCACATAACACCGGTGAAGGCGGGATCAGTCCTTATCATTTAAAACATGGTGGCGATTTGATTTTTCAATTTGGTACTGGGTACTTTGGTTGCCGTAACAGCGAAGGTGGTTTTGATCCAGAGTTGTTTAAACAAAAAGCAGCACTTGAATCTGTGAAAATGGTTGAAATCAAATTATCTCAAGGAGCCAAACCTGGTCATGGTGGGATCTTGCCTGCGGTTAAACTCACTGAGGAAATTGCCGCGATCAGACATGTTCCTATGGGTAAAGATGTGCTGTCACCACCTCATCACACAGCCTTTGATTCGCCTTTGGGTTTGATGCATTTTGTGGCACAACTGCGTGAACTGTCTGGTGGAAAACCAATCGGATTTAAGATGTGCCTTGGCCAGCGCAGTGAGTTTTTGGCCATCTGTAAAGCCATGCTGGATACGGGTGTCAAACCAGATTTTATCACCATCGATGGCAGTGAAGGTGGTACCGGTGCTGCCCCAATAGAGTTCACCAATTCAGTTGGGACCCCGTTGAAAGATGCTTTGATCATAGTTAACAACGCTTTGATTGGGACAGGCTTGCGTGATGAAATAAAAATCATTGCTGCCGGTAAAGTGATTTCGGCCTTTCATTTAATCAAAGCATTGGCACTGGGAGCGGATGCTGTTAACTCTGCCCGTGGCATGATGTTTGCTTTGGGTTGTATTCAGTCTCGGGCGTGTAACACAGATCATTGTCCCACTGGAGTTGCAACTCAAGATCCAGCCAGAGTGGTGGCATTGGATGTGGATGACAAGGCTCGCAGGGTGGCCAATTACCACCATCAAATGACCGATAATTTGGCAGAATTATTAGGCGCTGCTGGTTTGAATTCGTTATCAGATTTAAAACCCAGGCACATCATGCACCGGCTACAAGGAACCGTTGTTAAGTCTTATGAGGAGATGTTTCCGACTTTGGACAAAAACGAGCTGTTGGCAGATGATACCCGACCTGAAAGCTGGAGAGCAGACTGGCAAGCTGCCAGTGCAGCTCGATGGTGATGTGCATTATTTGTCTGAATCAGCTATCATTGACCCATTCTTGGCTTTTATGAGACCTCTGCATAGGTCCCCTTACACAGTAAATTATGACATTAACTAAAAAAATCATCATCTTCATGGTGGTCGGTGCTTTACTTGGCCTGACCATAAACCTTTCAGGATTAACCGCCAATGCCATTGTTGATCAGTATGTCATCAATGGTTTGTTCTATGTGATTGGACAATTGTTCATTCTGTCGTTGAAAATGATGGTGGTGCCATTGGTTTTTGTCTCGCTGTTTTGTGGAACCACCGCTTTAAGAGACCCGGCAATGTTGGGTTCAATTGGAGGACGTACACTGGCCTTTTACCTGATGACCACGGCGATTGCTTTAGGAATTGCTTTGTCATTTGCCTTGATGATTGGTGTTGGTATTGGTTCAGAGATACCAACTGACATTAATTATGTCCCCAAAGAAAGTAAGTCATTCATCCAAGTCATTTTAAGTATCATTGACAACCCAGTTAAAGCGATGGCAGAAGGCAACTTGCTGGCTGTGATTGTGTTTGCTATCTTGTTGGGGCTCAGTGCCACCGTGGCTGGCAAAGCAGGTGAGCAAGTGATTGACTTTTTCAAATCATTTAATGAAGTGATTATGAAGCTGGTGATGTTGATCATGCACTTTGCACCGTATGCGGTATTTGCCATTTTAGCCAAAGTATTTGCTGAATTAGGTGTGGATGCCATCAAAACGCTGGCAGGTTATTTCTTTACGGTGTTGGGCTTGTTGATTTTCCATGCTTTGGTTGTTTATCCTTTGCTACTGAAATTACTTTCTGGATTGAACCCCTTAACTTTCCTTAAAAAAATGGAAGGAGCTGTCTCATTCGCCTTTGGTACTTCAAGTTCCAATGCAACCATTCCAGTCACTTTAAGGACGGTTACTGAACGCATGGGGGTGAACAAATCTGTGGCGTCTTTTACCGTTCCGTTCGGTGCTACTATTAACATGGACGGTACCGCCATTATGCAAGGTGTGGCGACGGTGTTTATTGCCAACGCCTACGGTGTAGACTTGACCACCTCGCAGTTGTTGATGGTGGTGTTGATGGCTACTTTGGCTTCAATTGGTTCTGCTGGAGTGCCCAGTGCAGGTTTGGTTATGTTACAAGGCGTGTTGTTGCAAGTGGGTCTGCCGATTGAAGGGATTGGTATTATTTTAGGCATTGATCGTTTATTGGATATGACCAGAACTGCGGTGAATATCACAGGTGATGCGGCAGTGACTTGTATTGTGGCGAAATCACAAAACCAATTTGATCAAGGAGTTTTCGATGACCCCGGCGCAGGTGAAATCAAAGATTAGTTACGTCTTCCGCACAACGCATGGATATATAGAAATAAAGACCAAACATATTGACAATCATTCTCATTTGCATTTATACTTGCGACAAGTATTAAATATGTAATATCTATGTACGTTTGTATTTGTCACGGTGTGACTGAAAAAGACATTAAAAAAGCTGCCAAACAAGGCGCACAGTCATTGCATGATGTTAAACAAATGACGGGTGCTTCAAGTGGCTGTGGCTCTTGTGCTGATGTGGCATTAGATATTCTGATTGAATCCAAACAACAAACCACCCCTGATTTCTTACAAGTCATCCAACCTAAGTTAAGTATTCAAACCACTGCATAAGCATTATCAGATAATGATTTGTTAATCCAAGCTGGCTAATAACTCAACAATTTCATCACGCATGGCATCGATACTGAGATCAATGGCATTTTTGTTCTCCATATCTTTATGCAGTGTTTGCCAATTATCGCTCCATGTATCGACCAAACTTTGAGCAGCAAGTTGTTGCTTAGTTGGTAATACCATTGCCAAGTCGCGGATGGTCAAAGCATAAGTCCAGCCTAACCTGGGATTGCCTTTATGTTCCAGATCTTTTTCGTAATGGTTGTAGAACACAACTTGTTGCAACTCATTGATTTTAAGGATGATTTCAAAAGCGGCAAATCGTTGGTTGCGATTATCTTCTGTTAATTCGTTGCGCCATGAGTTGTATGACAGGCTTGAAATCGCAATAAATAAACTGATCAACGCGATGGCATTATCTTTGATTTGTTTGACAAAATTGAGCTGTGTTTTTTTAGCCATGTTCAATAAGACCATGTGATGCTGTTATTATTACACAGCTTAAAGTTTTTCCTTATTTTTTGTGCTCAACGATAACATCGGTGTAGATACCACCACGCACATTGAACTTCATCGTGATTTTCATCCATTTAGGATCTGTTGCTGCCACTAAATCATCTAAAATTTCGTTGGTGACTGCTTCATGAAATGCACCGCGTTCACGGAAAGTCCACATATATAGTTTCAGTGCTTTCAACTCAACACATTTTTTATCAGGTTGGTATTCCAGTTTGATGGTGGCAAAATCTGGTTGTCCGGTTTTAGGGCATAAACAAGTGAATTCAGGAATATCAATAATGATGGTATAATCCCTTTCCTGATTGGGGTTAACAAATGTTTCAAGGTCTTTTGTGGGGTGTGTGGACATGTTATTCTCAACGCTGTTCTTATTAAGGTGCGGAACAATACCCAAAAAAGGGAACTTTATCAAGCAAAATAGACATTAGATGAAGCTATCAAAGATAAAAATTGCAGGATTTAAGTCATTCGTTGATCCTACTGAGGTGCTGATGCCAAGCAATTTGATTGGTGTGGTTGGCCCGAATGGTTGTGGTAAATCCAACATCATTGATGCCGTGCGTTGGGTGATGGGTGAAACCTCTGCCAAGATGTTGCGTGGGGCTTCGATGACGGATGTGATTTTTTCAGGTTCATCTACTCGAAAGCCAGTGTCATTGGCGACTGTGGAATTGATTTTTGATAATTCAGATGGTCAAATCAAAGGCGAATATGCCAATTACAACGAAATTTCGGTCAAACGTCAGGTTAACCGCGATGCTCAGTCCATGTATTACCTCAATGGCAGTAAATGTCGTAAGAAAGACATTGTCGATTTGTTTTTAGGTACAGGCTTGGGGCCGCGCAGCTATTCCATTATTGAGCAAGGAATGATCTCTAATATTGTGGAATCCAAGCCAGAAGATTTGCGTGGCTACATTGAGGAAGCAGCTGGGGTTTCAAAGTACCGGGAAAGACGTCGAGAAACTGAACGACGCATCAAGAGAACCAAAGAAAACTTAGAACGCTTGGATGATTTACGTACCGAAGTGGGTAAGCACATTCAGCATCTACAAAGGCAGGCCAAAAATGCTGAAAAATACACCCAGTTGAAAGAACAGTTTAAATTAATCAAAGCTGAAGTTTTGGCTTTGAGGTGGCAACAGTGGCACAGCCAAGCCGAGACAGGCATAAGCGAAGTGGCCAGGTTGAAAACAGCAGTTGAGAAGGCCAAAGCCGGTCAGACTGATGGTGAAAAAACCATTGAACAGCATCGCATTGCACACCAAACCTTGACCGATGAAAATAACAAGTTGCAAGAGCAGTTGTACCAGATCAATGGTGAAATTGGCAAAATTGAACAGGCCATAGCGCACTCAAAATCGCTGTCTGAACGACATCAAAAAGACCTGAGTAACACTGAAGTCAATTTGAAAAGCGCCCAACAGCGCTTAGAACAAGATCAAAAAGAATTACAGGAACAGCGAGCTTTATTGAAAGAAGCGACACCGAAAGAAGAAGAGTTGGCCTTACAATTGGAACAAGCACAAGAATTGAACCAAAACAGCGAAGAACAACAAGAGATTTGGCGCCAGGAATGGGATAATAACAACGCCCAAATCGCTGAACACAATCGCACTGTGGAAGTGGAAAAAACCCGCATTACTTCATTAGAATCACACATGATGCGACAAGCCAAACGTCTCAAATCAGTCGCACCGAGTGATGTTGATGGATTGGTTACAAAACTCGAAACTGAGTTGACTGAGTTGGCCGCCCAAATTGAGACCCAACAAGCCAAGCATGATTCTTTGGAAACAGCACTGGCTGAACAAAAAGATCAGGTTAGACTCAGTGCTGAACGCGCCCAACAATTGCGCAATCAGATTGATCAAGTGCAACAAGATTTGCATCAGGCTAAAGGTCGCAGAGGTTCATTATTAACCTTACAACAAGCCGCCCAATCCCAAGATAAGGATGAACTTAAAGAGTGGATCCGAAACACCACCCAATTAAGTAATGAGCGTTTAGCTGATTTGATGGATGTTGAATCAGGTTGGGAAACTGCGGTTGAAACAGTGTTGCAGGAGCGCTTACAGGCTTGGGTGACCAATAACCAGGACGTTTATGATGTGACCGAAGGATGGTTATTCGGTGGCATGACCATGGTTCATTCCAGTCAAGGTAAGGTCAAAGCCAAGCCAGGCACTCTGGCTGAATGTGTCAAGGGTCCTGATGCAGTGATTGAATGGTTCAACCAAATTAAAATCTGTAATGATGTACAAACGGCTAAAAAGCTAACCGGTCAGCTTACCTCTGGTGAATCAGTGGTGACTAAAAATGGTGAATGGTTTGGTCAAAACTGGGTGCACATCAATCGCGGAGAACAGGCTGAAGGTTTCTTATTACGCCAGAGAGAATTAAAAGAGCTGGAACAACAAATTGAAACCAATGAGTTGCAGTTACAAACACTGCAAGAAGAACTCGAAAACCTCAAGGCAGCGCGTGTGAATTTGGTTAACGGTGTTGAACAGTTGCAGCTTGATGTGAACATGTCGCACCGGAAGCTGTCTGAGTTAAATGGTTTACAGTTGAACAAACAACAACTGATCACCAGAGAACAGCAACAAAACCAGGAAAAAGCTGCTGAAACTGAACAAATCAAAGCACAGATGGCGGAAGATGAACAACAAGTCAAAACTTCCCGTGCGACTTTGGAAACGGCTATGAATGAACTGGCCAAGTTTGAACAAGCTAAACTGCAATTGTTGGAACAACAACAAACCTTTCAACAACAACACCACCAAACCAAAGCCCAATTGAATGATGTTTCAAACCAATATTATCAGCATAAGATGGGTTTATCGGCGACACAAAACAAGATTGAGTCCTTACAACAGAGCATCGAGAGAACAGAACAATTGCTAACAGAATTAGTTGCTCGCAAGGATGATTTGTTGAAACAGCTGACTGATGACATGAACCCCGTTGAGGGACAAAAACAAAAATTAGATGGCTTAATCAGTAAGCGTTTGAGTGTTGAGAAAGCGCGCGATGCGATGCGCCAGGATGTGATTGCATCACAGGGTAAACTGGATGAACTGGAACGATTGCGCCACCGGCACCAAAATCAAATAGATGAAGCACGCAATGCTCTGGAAACAGCCAAGTTGGCTTTCCAATCCAATGAGTTACGGGCCAATGGTTTTGCCGAACAATTACAAGACCAGGGTCATGATGCCAAAGAGCTGTTGCAGGCCATTGGTGAAGTGACCATTGAATCATTGCCGACGGTGGTTGAGAAAAAAGAAGAACAAACCGAACGTTTGCATCGCAGTATTGTGCGGTTAGAGCCAGTGAATTTGGCAGCGATTGATGAATTCGAAGAAGAGTCAAAACGCAAGCAGTATCTGGATGAACAAAATGATGATTTGGAACAAGCGCTGAAAACTTTAGAAGATGCCATTGCCCGCATCGACAAAGACACCAGAACCTTGTTTAAGGAAACCTTTGAGGCAGTAAACACCAACATCAAACAATTGTTCCCGCGTCTGTTCGGGGGTGGTCATGCCTACCTTGAATTAACAGGTAATGATTTGTTGACCACTGGTGTTTCAATTATGGCCAGACCGCCAGGTAAACGCGTTTCCAGTATTCAGTTGCTTTCTGGTGGTGAGAAAGCCTTAACTGCTGTGTCATTGGTGTTTGCCATTTTTAACTTGAATCCAGCGCCGTTTTGTATGCTCGATGAGGTTGATGCACCTTTAGATGATGCCAATGTAGGGCGATTCTCGGCGATGGTGGCCGAGATGTCAGAAAAGGTGCAATTCTTATTTGTGTCACACAACAAGGTAACCATGGAAATTGCCAACCAATTGATGGGCGTGACCATGCGTGAGCCGGGTGTTTCACGTTTGGTTAGTGTTGATCTGGCGGAAGCGGCGCAGTTGGCTGCTGAATAAAGCCGTTCTGGACAGATGCAACGCTGTGCCCATTGCCACATTCACAGTTTAAGCAGCTTATGTGAAGGGTGCCAAAGCTTGATTGTAGCACCTGAAAACCCTTGTCTGATTTGTGCCAAACCATTGAACCAGGCAAATGGTTTTTGTGGGGAATGTCGCAGCGAACCACCTGCTTTTAACCAAACCCTATGTGCCGCAGTTTACCAATCACCAGTGAGTAGCTGGGTACAACAATTGAAATTCGGTGAACGTTTGGATCGGGCGCGATTAATAGCCGAATCCATGATACCCTTGTTAGAGGTGGTTGCTCAGGAAATCCCCATCATCCCAATGCCATTGCACTTAAAACGCTTGCGCAAAAGGGGTTATAACCAAGCCTATGAAATAGCCAAAATCATCACCAAGGCTCAAAGCAGAAAGCTAATTGGTGATGCGTTGGTACGAACCAAAAATACTGCCATGCAAGCCGAATTACATGAAAAACAACGTGCTGCCAATGTACGTGCGGCTTTTAAAATCGATAGACCCATTGAACATGATGCGGTTATCTTGCTCGATGATGTGATGACCACTGGCCAGACCATGCGCTCGGCTGCCAAGTGTTTGGCTGGTGCTGGTATTAAAGAAGTGATTGTTGCTGTTTTTGCGCGCTCTGGTGCTTGAGCTATGATGTTAAATCTTTCCCTGTTCACTGAGCGGAATGGAAGTGAACATCAAAGGGGGTTCGACTTCGCTCAGCCAGTGTTTTGACAAGAAAAGTTGAGTCGTATCAAAACTCCCAATAGGCAGGAATTAACAGAATAAATAAGGTGAACAGTTCTAAACGACCAAAAATCATCGCAATGGATAGCACCGTTTTGGCACCATCAGATACGTTTGCATAATGGGCGCCAGCATCACCTAAGGCAGGTCCCAGGTTGGTTAGACAAGCCAGTGAAGTTGAAAAAGCAGTGGTGATGTTTTCTCCAAAACCGGCCAATAGCAGGGTGAACACACACCACAAAAATAAAAACTGTACAAAAAAAGCGGAGACCGAATCAAGCACACGATAGTTGACGGTTTTGCCGTTGATTTTGACCAGGTACTTGCCATGTGGATGAATCAAACGGTATAACTCACGCATGCTCATCTTGAACAATAAAATCATTCGAATCACTTTAAACCCACCCGCAGTTGAACCGGCACAACCACCAATAACACTGAACAGGATTAATAACAAAGGCAGCGCACCAGGCCACAAGTAAAAAGGCTCTGTGGTGAAACCTGTGGTGGTACCAACTGAAACAGCTTGGAAAGTGCCTTGGCGGATGGATTCATACAATGAGTCAGAAGTGCCAGTGGTGTATAACTGGAAAGCTGTGATGGCTGAGGCTACGGCCATGAAGCCCAAAAAGACCTTCACTTCAGTATCCACCAGATAAGTGCGAATCGAGGCTGACTTCCAGGCCAAAAAATGTGATGCAAAATTGATGCCAGCAATCAGCATGAAGATGACAGCAATCAGTTCAATCAATGAGTTGTTGAAATGGCCCATTGAGGCATCATAAGTCGAAAAACCACCGATCGAAATGGTGGTAAAGGCATGACAGATGGCATCGAATATGTTCATACCTGCCATGTAATAACTCAAGGCACAAGCCACCGTGATACCTAAATAGATATACCAGAGTGCTTTGGCTGTTTCAGTGATGCGAGGAGTGAGTTTTTGATCCTTCATTGGACCAGGTGTTTCAGCTCGAAAGATCTGCATACCACCGATACGTAACATGGGCAGTACTGCCACAGCCAATACAATGATGCCCATGCCTCCAAACCACTGTAATTGTTGGCGGTAATACTTCACTGAATGTGGCAATTCATCAATATCAGTCAAGATGGTTGCACCTGTGGTGGTTAAACCAGATAGGGACTCAAATATGGCATCTGTAACCGACAAGTTCATGTAATTTGAGAGATATAAAGGCAAAGCACCAGCCAAACCGACTATTAACCATGAAGCACCAACTACCAGAAAACCGCTGCGAATCTTCAACTCAGCATCAATCTTGCGGTACATGAAAAAAGGAATTGCACCAATCAAAGCGAGGGTGGCAAAACCTTCCAGAAAAGGCCAGACGTCACCGTCTTGATAGAGCAGTCCCACCAGTGCAGGGGGGATCATCATGAAACTTGAAACCAATAACAGTAACCCAATAATTTTTGCAATCAGACGAGGATTCATGACGGCATGTCCATGTGATTAAAGAAAAGAGGCATCAACTTCAAACAGACGCTTGAGGTCATTGATGTTGCGTTTATCAGTGACAAACATGATGAGGTGATCTTCGTTTTCAATGACTACGTTGCGGTGAGCCATGATGACTTTGTCGCTGCGGACGATGCCTCCAATCGTACAACCTGGTGGCAGGTTAATGTTTTGTATCATTTTCCCCACCACTTTTGAAGTGCTGCTATCTCCGGTCACTTCAACTTCAATGGCTTCGGCTGCACCTGAACGCAGTGAATGAACCCGGGCAGTGTAGTCTCCGCGCACATGAGCCAAAATGCCTCCCATGGTAATGTGTTGTGGCGAAATCGCGATATCAATGGTGTCTTTTTCAATCAGCTGCGCATAGTTTTGTTTGTTAATCAGGGTTAATACTTTTTTGGCGCCCATCTTTTTAGCCATCAGCGCAGAGAGCAGGTTGGCTTGATCATCATTGGTTAAAGCACAGAATATGTCAGTATGGTTGATGTTTTCTTCATTAAGTAATTCTTCTGAAGTACAGTCGCCTCGTATCACCAATGCTTTGGTCAGCTCTTCAGCGATAAACTTGGAGCGGTTTTTGCTGTACTCAATGATCTTAACTGAATGTTCACGCTCCAATGCTTTAGCCAGATTAAAGCCGATGTTACCGCCGCCAGCCAAAATGATCTTATAGCTGGTTTTATCAGTTCGGTGCCAGGCATCCATCAACTTGCTGATGTGCTTGCGCGCAGCGAGCAAGAATACCATATCATTAACTTTAAGTACGGTATCGCCATCTGGGAATACAGATTTGTTGTTGCGGAAGATGGCAGCCACTCGTGCATCGACACCTTCTGGTAGTAACTTGTCAAATTCTCGCAGTTGTTGATCCACCAAGGGACCGTTTTTTTTCACTTTCAAGGTAACTAATTGAGCTTTTCCTTGAGCAAAATCCATGACCTGTAAAGCGCCAGCATATTCAATCAGGCCTTTGATGTGTCTGGTGACCAACTGTTCAGGTGAAATGTGAAAATCTATGGGTACATGTTCATGCTCAAACATTTCCGGGTGTGAAGCATATTCTGCTTCCCTGATGCGGGCAATTTTTGTGGGGGTGTTGAAAATGCTGTAACAAACCTGACAAGCCACCATATTAACTTCATCAGAATTGGTTAGTGCCACCACCATATCGGCATCATTAGCGCCTGCGCGAATCAGCACCGATGGATGAGATGCGTAACCATGGACTGTTCTGATATCAAATTTGTTTTGTAAATCACTTAAACGCTCGGCATCGGTATCCACCACGGTGACATCGTTGTGTTCTTGTGATAAATGATCCGCGATTGAAGATCCTACCTGGCCAGCACCTAAAATGATGATTTTCATGACTTGTCACTGTTTTTAAAGTTAATATTCAATGCCCTAAGTTTGCGGTAAAGGTTGGTTCTTTCCATACCGGATATTTTGGCCACATCTCCAACTTTGCCTTTGGTTTGTTTGAGGTGGTACAAAAAATAATCGCGTTCAAACTCTTCTCTGGCATCACGCAACTTCAAATCATAACGTGTGCTGTGTGAACTGGCACTTTGCTCTGCTTGTGTTTGGAGCAATAATTCAGTCACCTCTTCAAGTTGAATTTCGGCATCGCCAGGTTGTAACTGTAGTTGTCTGACCAGGTTTTTCAACTCTCTGAGGTTGCCTGGCCAGGCGTAGTTGCGTAAATGATTCTGAGCTGCAAAAGAAATTTTTCGGTAGGGTGTTTGTTCCTGATCTGGTAAATAATTAACATAGAAGTTCAGTAATTCGGGAACATCCTCCGATCGTTCTGCCAAGGAACAAACCACCACGGGAAACTCTGCCACAAAATCATATAATTCTCGATTGAATTCGCTGTTGTTGACCATCACTTTGAGGTCCTGTTGGGTCGTGCTGAGTAATTGAATGGTGTTGTTTTGGTGTGGTTTTTGCCATTGTTTGAGGTGAATGAGTAACTTGTTTTGCAGGGTTCCAGTCAAACAATCTACATTGGTCAAAATAGTGGAGCCACTGCTGTTATTACTGATGATCTGTTGGTATGCTTGTTCTAATTTTGTGTCAATTGTTGTGTCATCCAAAGCTAAACTGTCGATGATCACAGCAGCCTGTTGGTCTTGATGGCGCAATTGGTGTAGCCACAAGGCCAAGGTAAGTTTACCGCTGCCACTGTCTCCAATGAAACAAGTGTTATTGTTGGTTTTGCTCAGCTTCTCTATACAATCCCGCAGTTCTTGAGCTGCTACTGAACTGCCGATGGGTTCAAGGACTTGCCATTCTGAATTGATTGATGCCTGCGCCTGACTTTTGGGCTGAATGGCTAAAGTTTGTTCAATGGTTTGCAGTAGTTTGGCCAGAGATATGGGTTTTTCCACAAAATCTTTGGCCCCCATTTTAGTGGCCTCTATTGCTGTTTCAATGGTGCCATGCCCCGACATCATGACCACAGAAAATGGCATGCTGTGGCTTTGGTTCCAGGATTTTAACAAACTGATGCCATCAATGTCAGGCATCCAAATATCCAGCAAAACCAGATCTGGTGATATCTCTTGTAGTTGTTGGTTGGCATTTTTACCACCATCAGCCACTGATACCTGATACCCTTCGTCGGTCAGGATTTCAGAGATCAGGTTGCGAATATCCGGTTCGTCATCAACAATTAAAATATGTGATTGGCTCATGGCTTAGATCCTGGTTGGTTGGGTAGCACCGTTAAGTTACTGTCGTGATTCAGTGATTTAATTTTACACGATTTCTTCTGCTCGACTTCTTCTATCTTTAAAATGTTTTGTAGCGGTAAATGCAAGGTTTTAACGCCTTTGAATTCGGTTTTTAAACGTTCTTCAATGGGATCAATGACGACCTTTGATTGTTGGTCGAATACCAGTCCTGAAATAGAAATAAAACCCAACATGTCTTGGGTGTTAACACCTTCGGCATAAAGCTCGTAAACTTCTTTGTTGGTGATGTAATTGATGCGATACAAACGCTTTTGTTTCATGGCTGATCAAAAAAGATACGAAGGTGGCTTATTTTACAAACCACGCCAATAAAAAACCAGTTGAAAAGCCCATGATGTGGCTGATCCAGGCAATATCGTAGGATGGGTGAGGTTGAAACTGCAAGATAAGTTGTACCAACAACCACAGGATAATCACCACAGCAATGGGCATTGAAGTTTTCTGTAGGTACAGGCCTATGGGTAGAATGAAATTGATTTTTTTGTGTGGAAACATCACCAGCCACAAACCAATCAAGCCGGAAACGGCACCGCTTGCTCCAAGCAAAAGGTTGTTTTGATCTTGTAAAAAATAACTGGCAAATAAATTCCCCATGATGCCTGAAAGTAGAAAGACGGCTAAAAATTTCTGGCTGCCAATCACGCGTTCTATAGTAAAAGCAAGCAGTAAGAATATGCTGTTGTTTATCACCCAATGAACAATGTTCCCGTGTAAAAACAGGGCGGTGATTAAACGCAGCAACTCAAAAGGTTGTTCTCCAACCAGTGACCAATACTCTTTGGTGCGAATGGCATAGAGCTCCATGATTTGAGGCCGATAAGTTGCAAACTCATTGAGTAATAAGAACAGTAAAAAGACCAGAAATATCACCATGGAAATATAGGGGAAATAACTGGGTTTACGGTTTGAAAAATTAATCACTTAGGTACTAAAAATTCCACATTTTCAAATTTCAAAACCACACCTTCCTGTGTGATTTCTTTCACTTCAACTAACTGTTCTATCAAGTCTCCAACACTGTATTTTACACCGTTGAGCAACACCATACGGTTCTCTGGTTCAGGGTCGTAAATGTGAATGTTTAGTTTGATTGGTGGAATATTTTTTCTGATTTCAAACGGGATTTGGTGTACCAGCAAATGATTTTGTTTCAATTCAGGCTCAAGTGCTTTGTTGTGAGTTGGTTCAGTGGCTTTTTTGGTTGATTTTATGGGCACGATTTCTTCTTGTGGTTCAGCGCCATTTGCCCTCACATCTTCGCTATCAGTAACTTTTTCAACAGCTGGTATTGTGTCAGTATTTGTTTGTTCTTTCGCTGCATCGGTTTGTTTTTTGACTTTATCCTGTGCTTGTTGTTTTGTAGCAGCTGTCTTGGCTTTGATGTCGTTGGCCTTGGGTGGTACTAGCTTATTGGCTGACTTGTTATTAGGTTTAGCACTTGTCTTGTTCTCAGCCTCATTAAGATTCTTATTGTTGGGTGTTGCGACTGTTTTTGGGTTGGTTGGAGCACTGTTACTTGGTTCTGATGGTTTTAGGATGTTATTGACTTTGTTTATGATGCTGTGGTGCCAGCCTTGTTGCCAGGCAAAAACACCACTGGCTACTAACAATAAAAATATAACCAAAATCCAAAAGCCTTTGCGGCTTTTTTGTGGGGGTTCATCACTGAATTTAATTTGGTTCACTGTGGCTTTGTCACCCGTGTTGCGATCGTTATCTGATTTTTTTAAAGCGTCAATTATCGAAGACATGATTTACTCTGTTAATTTGGGGCCATGGTACGCCATAAGAGACAGCGCCATTTGAGTTTCTTTCCCGATGATGCCATCAGCCAATAGGCCATTGGATTGTTGAAACTCAATGATCCATTGATTTAATTCACCTTGGTCGAGGTTGGGGTTGTCAGCGATCACTTGAGCCATATTCAATGCCCAGTTTTGAGTTGCTGTGCCCATTGTATCACCTAACAATTCTACTGCCAGCGGCCACAAAATAAAATAGTGACCGTACCATTGGCTG
This sequence comes from Marinicella sp., assembly GCA_028284365.1. GTDB lineage: Bacteria > Pseudomonadota > Gammaproteobacteria > Xanthomonadales > Marinicellaceae > Marinicella. The sequence continues at coordinate 81,239 of JANQRW010000022.1, read as the reverse complement.
TTCAGTTGTTGTGGCTCAACTGGTATCTCTCCTTGGTTGGTCACCAAAATCAGCTTATCGTTTTCAATGGCTTTAAGCAGCACCAGTGTACCACTGCTCAATTGCAACATCACCGGCACATTTAATTGCTTGATCTTGTTTAAGTTGCCCTGCTTGAGTAGGCAAGCCATGCCAATCATCTCGAGATCGGGGCAAGTGGCTTGATTCCAGATGAAGTCATTGGGCTCGTTCCACAGTGAGAGGTATTGTTGCCAGCTGACTGCTTTGCTGGGCAAAGCCAATTGGTCTATTTGGATCACTGGCGTCACCATATTTGTAGCAGCAGCTTGTTCAGTTTGACTGGCATCTGATGTGTTTGTTGGTTGTTGCCAGAGGAAGGGGCTCAATAACAGCAATGGTAATGGTAACAATAGCCAGTAAGGATTGAATGTTTGCTTTTGATCTGGATAAATTTCTGTAATGGCTTGTTTGACGTGCTTGAGTTTGACTGCTTGATCTTCCGCAGCAAAAGCGACCAGCAAAGCTCGGTCGCACAACACATTAATCAATCGTGGTATGCCATTGGTTTGCTGATAAATTTTCTTTACCGCGTTGTGAGAAAATAGTTGTTTATGGCTGCCACTGATCGCAACCCGGTGTTTGATATAACTGGCAGTTTCAGCTTGAGAAAGTGGTTGGAGGTGAAAGCGTGATGTAACCCTTTGTGATAACTGGCGCAGATCCTTACGTTGCATCAATTGTTTCAATTCAGGTTGGCCAATCAGAATGATTTGTAACAGTTTTTGTTGGTCGGTTTCTAAATTGGTCAACAGGCGCAATTGTTCCAGAGTATCGCGCGGAATGTTTTGTGCTTCGTCAATCATCACCAAAGTGTTTTTACCCATCGACCACCACTGCAGTAATTGCTCATTCAACTTATCGACCATGGCATTGAGCTTACCTTTGATGCCACGGGTAGAAATTTTTAGTTCCTTGAATATATTTTCTAATAGTTCAACTGGTGTGATATTAGGATTCAAAATCAAAGCAGCTTGTGTATCTTCTGGTAATTTTTGTAAAAACAAACGACTGATAGTGGTTTTACCCGTTCCTACTTCGCCAGTCAGTTGTACGAACCCAGCACCACCGCCCCGGGTCACGCCATAGATTAGGTGCGCTAATGACTCTTGATGTTTTTCGCTCAAGTACACAAACTCAGGATCAGGCGTGATTGAGAAAGGTGCTTGTTGTAAATCAAAAAACTCTAAATACATGGGTTCTCAGGCACAAAAGTTAACAAAAGGTTCAACTGCCAACAGCCAATTGTAATAGGGAATGGCTAATGAAGTAAAATAGAACTGATCTATGTGATCATCTGATGTTTACAACTTCGCAAGTTAGCATTTCACTCATCATCAGACAATTCCAACAAGTCAGCATTTCCACCAACAGCAGAGATGTTATTGGTGATGGTTTTTTCAGTCATAAATTGTCGCAGATAACCAGGCCCTCCAGCTTTGGGTCCGGTGCCTGATAAACCCATGCCACCAAAAGGTTGGACCCCTACCACTGCGCCAATCATGTTGCGATTGATGTAGCAATTACCCGCTTGTACTTTGGAAATTACATACTCAATGGTGTCATCAATGCGAGAATGAATGCCAAAAGTCAAACCGTAACCCGTGCCATTGAGTGCATCAATGACTTGATCCAATTGTTCTGATTTGTACCTGATTACATGTAGGAATGGGCCAAAGATTTCTTGCTCTAGTTCATTGATGTCATTGATTTCAACGGCCTCTGGTCCAAAGAAGTGACCATTAAGTTCTGGTGCAGGCAAAGATTTGATTGGCTTTGCTACTTGGTCCATGCGAGTTTTGTGAGCGCGCAATATGCTCAAGGCTTTGGTATCGATCACTGGACCTAAGTCAGTGGCAAACAGTTGTGGGTTGCCAATGCTTAATTCATCCATAGCACCTTGTAGCATTTCAATGACTTTATCTGCTACATCGTCTTGGATATAAAGTACACGCAGTGCGGAACAACGTTGGCCAGCACTTAAAAAGGCAGAGTTAATCACGTCTTTCACTAATTGCTCAGGTAAACATGATGAATCGGCAATCATACAATTCTGTCCGCCAGTTTCAGCAATCAAGGTGGCAATGGCAGCATTTTTACGATTGGCTAGATTCAGGCTGATGATTTGTGCAGTTTGGGTGGAGCCAGTGAAAACCACCCCAGTGATGGCATTGTGCTGACACAGTTGATTACCAATCTGACTGCCAGACCCAAGCACCAGTTGAAACACTTCTTTAGGCACCCCGGCCTGATGAATCAATTCAGCTGTAAAATGCCCAATCAAGCTGGTTTGTTCGGCTGGTTTAGCGATGACACAATTACCGGTCACCAAGGCCGCCACAATTTGTCCGGTATAAATAGCCAAAGGAAAATTCCATGGGCTGATACAGACAAACACGCCTTTGCCTTGGTGATACAGGAAATTGTTTTCTCCAGTGGGGCCAGGCATTTTTTCGCCATGGCTACAGAGTTCAATGGCATGGTTGGCATAGTATCGACAGAAATCCACTGCTTCCCTAAGTTCAGCAATACAGTCGCCGAGAGTCTTTCCTGCCTCGTTTTGTAACAGGTAGATGAGGGTGTGACTGTGCTGCTCCATCAAGTCAGCCAGTTTTAATAAGCAGTTGGCTTTAACTTCAACCTGGCCATCACGCCAGGCAGGAAATGCTTGTTGGGCATTTTCAATGGCCAGATCAACCTCGGCGGCCTCAGTGCGATTATATGTCCCAATTAAATTATCCAAGTTAGCAGGTGAATACACTTCAATCAATTCGCCCGCACTTTGCGTACCTGGGATCAATGAAGTGGCATGGTATTTCAGTTTTGACTCCGTTGTTACATGACCTAAAAGGTCTTCGACCGTTTGCATGTCTCCCAAATTGATACCTGCTGAGTTAACTCGATTTGAGCCATAAATTTCACTGGGTAAAGGTAAGCCTGGGTGTTTGTGGGTTTTGTGTTTGCGGACTTTTTCGATGGGATCTTGAGTGATGTCATCAATTTCTAATGTCAAATCGGTTAAACGGTTGACGAATGATGTGTTGGCTCCATTTTCTAACAAGCGTCGCACCAAATAGGGAAGTAAATCCTCGTGTGAACCCACTGGTGCATATATGCGACAAGGACGACTCAAGCCACTTTCGCTGATGGTTTGGGCATGCAGGGCTTGGCCCATGCCGTGTAGGCGTTGAAATTCATAACCACCGGTTTCTCCGGCCAGAATTTTAATGGCTGCAACGGTGTTGGCATTGTGAGTGGCAAACTGTGGATAAAAGCGTGCACGGTTGTTCAATAAAAACTGTGCGCATGCCAGATAGGATACATCGGTGTTAACCTTGCGAGTAAACACTGGGTAATGGCTTAAACCTTGTTCCTGAGCACGCTTGATTTCAGTATCCCAATAGGCACCTTTAACCAGGCGCAAAGGAATCAACCTTTTGTGCTGATCGCATAAATCAGCCAGCCATTCCAAAACCTTTAACGCGCGTTTTTGGTATGCTTGAACCACCAAGCCAAAACCTTGATAATCATTGAGCTGTTCGTATACGGCTCGGAATATTTTCAGTGAGATTTCCAGTCGATCGGCTTCTTCAGCATCAATGGTTACCGCTACATTGAGTTTTTTGGCATGATTGGCAATTTTCAAAATCCTTGGTGTCAATTCAGCCATCACACGTTCGACGTTCGCTACTTCATATCTGGGGTGTAGGGCTGAAAGTTTAATCGAAATACTTGAGGCATCGTTGATGTGTCGCTTCTTGTTGGCCTCCGCGATGCTACCAATCGATGACATGTAGGCATCAAAATAGCGATCAGCATCGGCCTGTGTCAGTGCGGCTTCGCCTAACATGTCATAAGAGTAACGGTAATCCCTGAAACCTTTTTTGCCAGAGCGTTTGATGGCTTCTTTTATGGTGCGACCCATCACAAACTGTTTTCCCATGACTTGCATGGCACGATGGATGCCTTGTCTAATGACTGGCTCGCCGGTTTTGTTGATGAATTTATCCAAAGCGCGTTTCATGCCGCCTTTGGTCTCATCTATGTCGATGATTTTCCCGGTTAACATTAAACCCCAAGTCGAGGCATTGACGAACATTGAGTCACTTTTTCCTAAATGTGATTTCCAATCAGCTTCTAGGATTTTATCTTTAATAAGTTTATCGGCGGTGTCTTTATCTGGAATTCTCAGTAAGGCCTCAGCCAGACACATCAATAGAATACCTTCCTTGGAAGACAAATCGTATTCTTTCATGAATGCATCAACGCCATCCATATCGTCAATCTTGCTGCGCACATTCTTAACCAGAGATGTAGCTAATTGCTTGATTTTTTGGCGTTTGACAGCGCCAGGATTGGCGTAATCGAGTAACTGGTTAACCCAAGTTTCTTCGTCAATCAAATAATGAGCTGAAAAGGGCAGAGCACTTTGAGTCATGATGGTTTCCCAAGAGTTTAAAACAACAGGCGTGGATTATAATGAAACTCACTTGAACAATGCAAAGTATTCCGATCACAGCATACAATATGATAACAATCGGTCACAGCATAGACTTCCGGTAATTGTTAACAAAAAAATAATATTGTTTGCGGATATTTTCTTTCTAGAGTGGTAGAATTGCCGCCCATGACCTGTGCGACAATTGGTCGCATCGATTGTGATGATAATAAAACCGTCAAAACTTAGCTTATTGATTGGTGGTTAGTAAAGTGACAGCGCAATGTTTGTTGATGTGTGCGACCATCAGAGGAATTCAGTAATCATTACCACACGTTCACAAGGTTAGGTTTTCAAAAATTCATTAGGGTATTAATTTATGAAAAAAGTGCAATTGAAATTCATGATGCTGATTGGTGGCTTACTGGCTTCAACCATTGCGGCAGCTGAATATGGGATGAACTTAAGAAAAGGCGTTACCGAGTTCAGTGAAACAGCTTATGGTATGCATACGTTCACATTGTGGATTTGTATATTCATTGGTATCGCTGTATTTGGTGCCATGATTGTGTCCATTTTCAAACACCGAAAGTCTAAGGGCTATAACCCTGAGCAGTTCAGTCACAGCACCACAGCTGAGGTTATATGGACCATTATTCCTATCCTTATTTTGATAGTGATTGCGATTCCAGCGACCACAGCGTTGATTCAGATGGAGAACCCAACCACTGAGGAAGGTAAACGCTTGCCGATGGATATGACCATCAAGATTACCGGCTATCAATGGAAGTGGAAATATGATTACATGGATGAAGGCATCAGTTTCATAAGTTCTTTGGCCCGTGAACACAATATTGCGCGTCAAAAGGGTTCTGGCATAGATGTGAGTACCATTGAAAACTATTTGTTGGAAGTAGATAATCCGCTGGTTATTCCAGTTGATACCAACATTCGGTTCCTGCTAACAGCTGATGATGTGATTCATGCTTGGTGGGTGCCTGATTTTGGTTGGAAGCGTGATGCCATACCAGGTTTCGTGAATGAAGCATGGACGAATGTCAAAACCCCAGGGACATATCGTGGTCAATGTGCTGAGCTGTGTGGTAAAGATCATGGTTTTATGCCAATAGTGGTAGAAGCTGTCAGCAAGGAAGACTATGCCAAGTGGATGGCCGATCAAAAGGGCGAACAAGAAACCGAAACACAAATGGTAGATGTTGAATGGACTAAAGAACAGTTAATGGCCAAAGGTGAAGCGGTTTATAACACCCAATGTGCAACTTGTCACTTACCAACAGGAGCAGGTATGCCACCGGCATTCCCGGCGCTGGCAGGCAGTGAGGTAGTCAATGGACCAGCATCAGCCCAGATTGATTTGGTACTTAATGGCAAACCTGGAACCGCCATGCAAGGATTTGGCGCCATCTTGTCTGAAACGGACATCGCAGCTGCCATCACATACACCCGTAATTCTTTTGACAATACTGCTGGCGATGTCGTACAGCCTGCTACTGTCAAAAGCATGAAACAATAAATTAGAGGATTTATTATGAGTCAAGATATCACACATGATGAAGTAGCTCACGGTCACCACGATCATGATCATAAGCCAAAAGGTTTTGTGAAGCGATGGTTAATGACCACGAACCACAAAGACATTGGTACTTTGTATTTAGTCTTCGCTTTTGCCATGTTTATCCTTGGTGGTGCAATGGCAATGATTATTCGTTTGGAATTGTTTCAGCCGGGATTGCAATTCGTAGAACCCGCATTTTTTAATCAAATGACCACCATGCATGCATTGATCATGGTTTTTGGTGCGGTGATGCCAGCATTTGTTGGTCTGGCTAACTGGATGATTCCATTGATGATTGGTGCGCCGGATATGGCTTTGCCAAGAATGAATAACTGGTCATTCTGGATTTTACCATTTGCATTCACCATGTTGTCAGCAACACTGTTTATGCCTGGCGGTGCACCAGCTGGCGGGTGGACTATGTATCCGCCATTGGTGTTACAGGGTGGGCATAATGTCGGTTTCTTGGTGTTTTCTGTACATATGATGGGTATTTCATCAATCATGGGAGCAATTAACGTTATCGCAACCATTATGAACATGCGCGCACCCAATGTGGGCTATTTAAACATGCCACTGTTTGTTTGGACCTGGTTAATTACAGCCTTCTTGCTGATTGCAGTGATGCCTGTATTGGCTGGTGCGGTGACCATGTTGTTAACTGATCGTTATTTCGATACCAGCTTCTTCAACGCCGCTGGTGGCGGTGACCCAGTATTGTTCCAGCACATTTTCTGGTTTTTCGGACACCCTGAAGTTTACATCATGATCTTGCCTGCTTTTGGTGTCATTTCAGAAATCATTCCAACTTTCGCACGCAAACCATTGTTTGGCTATGTTTCGATGGTTTATGCAACTGCTGGTATTGCTTTCTTGTCATTTATCGTATGGGCACATCACATGTTTTCAGTTGGTATGCCACTTGGAGGTTCCTTGTACTTCATGTATGCAACCATGATGATCGCAGTTCCAACTGGAGTGAAAATCTTTAACTGGGTAGCAACCATGTGGCGAGGGTCGATGACCTTTGAAACACCGATGCTGTTCTCATTGGCTTTTGTTGTTTTGTTTACCATTGGTGGTTTCTCAGGCGTTATGATGGCTTTGGCTCCTGTTGATTTGCAATACCATGACACTTACTTCATCGTGGCGCATTTTCACTATGTACTGGTGACTGGCGCAGTTTATGCCCTGATCGCTGGTGCCTATTACTGGTTACCAAAATGGTCTGGTCACATGTACAACGAGCGTTTAGGGAAAATACATTTCTGGTGGTCAACCATCTCTGTTAATGTGTTGTTTTTCCCACAACACTTCTTGGGCTTGGCTGGTATGCCGCGTCGTATTCCGGATTACTCGACACAATTCGCTGAGTTCAATATGATGTCATCCATCGGCGGTTTCGCTTTTGGCTTGGCACAAGTGTTCTTCATCTATATCGTCTGGAAAACAGTTAAAGGTGGTGACAAAGCCACTGCACAAGTTTGGGAGGGTGCTAAAGGTTTGGAATGGACAGTTCCATCACCTGCGCCACATCATACGTTTGAAGAATTCGGGCCAGTTGATCTGGATAAAATGGCTCACGGAAAAAACCATTGATATTTAATGACCTCAATGAGCGATAATCAAAATCAAAACAAGCAGCAACTTGCTGCTAACCGAAAAGCAGCCAGAAAAACAGCAGTGATTCTGGCGCTTGTGGCTTTTGCTGTTTTTGCGTATTCCGTTTATATCGTATTTGATCATGCAACAAGATAAACAAAACAGGCAAAAGGACAACAAAAAGGTTTTGAAGTTAGGTGTGGCCGGCTCGCTGTTAATGGTGGGGTTTGGTTTCGCGCTTGTTCCTTTGTATGACATTATTTGTGATATTACTGGTTTGAACGGAAAAACCGGTGTATTAGCAGTTGAACAAGTTCAGGAAAAAGGCATTGACCACACCATTACCGTTCAGTTTGATGGTAATGTAAACAGTGATTTGCCTTGGTCGCTGAAACCGCAGGTATTTTCTATGGAAGTGGTTCCGGGTAAACTTTATTCAACCGAATACATTGCGAGGAATATTGCTCAGGTCGACATCACTGGTCAAGCTGTGCCCAGTGTGGCTCCTAATGAGGCATCGATTTATTTCAGTAAAACAGAATGTTTTTGTTTTACTGAACAGTTGCTGACATCTGGCGAGGAAAAAAATATGCCAGTTACCTTTATTGTCAGTCCAGATATACCCAAAGACATCAATGTATTGACTTTGTCATACACGTTTTTTAATAAAAGTCGCCTCACAGCAGAGCAGCAAGCAGTTGCAGCGAAGGCGCATGAAAAAATATAATATTTAAAGAGGCTTAACTATCATGTCAGAAGCAAGTAAAGATCAATATTACGTACCACATTTGGCTAAATGGCCAATTGTTGGCTCAATTGGCCTAACAGTGACTTTTTTAGGTGCCATCCAAGCACTTAATAGCGAAACTTCAATCACGCCCTGGTTTATGTTTTTGGGCATAGGTATTATTCTGTTTATGATGTTTGGTTGGTTTGGTGAAGTGATTAAAGAAAGTGAAGAAAAGCTTTACAATACCCAAGTTGATACTTCATTTAGAATGGGCATGATTTGGTTCATTTTCTCAGAAGTGATGTTCTTTGGCGCGTTCTTTGGTGCTTTGTTTTATGCCCGGACTTTTTCTGTGCCCTGGTTGGGTGGTGAGGGTATTGGTCTTACTACCAACGAAGCCTTATGGAGTGGTTATGAGGGTGTGTGGCCAACCAATGGCCCAGGTGATCTGAATGGCCGCTTTGAAATCATTGATCCATATCACCTGCCTTTGGTGAATACTTTATTGTTACTGGCAAGTTCGGTCACCATAACCATTGCTCATCATGCTTTACGAGCTAATAACCGCAAGCAAACCATTATTTGGCTGATTGCCACAGTTGTTTTGGGTGCCATCTTCATCTTCTTCCAAGCCGAGGAATATGTGCTGGCTTATCGTGAGTTCAATTTGAAATTATCCTCAGGCATATATGGTTCTACATTCTTTATGTTGACAGGGTTTCATGGTATGCATGTGACTTTAGGTGCGATTATGATCAGTGTCATTACCATTCGTGTGATTCGAGGACATTTCAGACCAGAGAGTCATTTTGGTTTTGAGGCAGTGGCATGGTATTGGCACTTTGTGGATGTGGTTTGGTTAGGGTTGTTTATTTTTGTCTACATACTCTGATTAAAAAGCATTAAGGCAGATTCAAAAAGCCCATCATTGATGGGCTTTTTACATGAAATCAATTAAAATAACGCCGATCATATAAATACCCACAATCTTATGAAATACTTCATCATTGTTATATTCTTATTCATTGTATTCAGCTTGGGTTCTGCCATGTTTTACCTGGTTAAGGGGAAAGGCCAAAGTCAAAATACAGTTCGTTTTTTAACTGTTCGTGTTGCCATCAGTGTGTTGTTGTTTTTGTTCATTATTTTTGCTGCATATATGGGTTGGATAGAACCAAAACAACCTCCATTTTTAGCACCTAATTAAGTAATCATGGCAACATGAATCGTTTTCCTTGGATATTCAGTGTATTGTGGCTGGCTATTTTGTCGGTGATGTTGTGGGCTGGGTTTTGGCAGTTGGGGCGTGCTGAAGAGAAAGCTGAGATCAACAAAAAACTGGCAGAAAAGCAGTTTCATGCCCCACAAACAACGACCGAGTGGCAACAATTAAAAGCTTTCGATCAAGTGCGGGTTTTAGGAGTGTATTTAGATACCCATTTGATATTGGATAATCAAATTATGGATGGGCAAGTGGGTCACTTTGTGTTCACAGCTTTTAAAACCAATAACGACCAATTGATGTGGGTCAATCGTGGCTGGACAGATGATACTCAGCAAAATTTTAATGTTGAGATCAAACCGCAAGAAATCACAGCGTTGGTTGCAGATTGGCCCAGGCCAGGGTTTCAATTGGGGGAGCAAGAAGTAAAAAATGAAAGCAGGCAACACTTGACATATATGCCTCAAAAAGAGGTTTCAGAATTATTGAGTCAGCGGCATTGTCAGCAAGCTTCGGGTGAAGGTTGTATAATCCTTGCCCAAGTCTTGAAGCTTGATGCCAGTATGTCATCAGGGTTTAGCAGAAATTGGCAATTACCGAGGATGACAGTAGAAAAACACAACGCCTACGCAGCACAATGGTTCACCATGTCAGCAGTTTTGTGTTTGTTGTTTGGCGTGTTTCTGAAGAAAACTTATTTCAACAGGGTTGAAGAATAATATTTATGCAAACCAAAACCAAAAACAGATTGACCATCATCTTAACCGTATTGTTTTTTACAGCGCCGGTTGTGATTGCTTATGTTCTCAGTTCAGGCTTGATTAAGTATCAACCTGAACAAAAGAAAAACAACGGCCATTTTGTGTCACCATTGGTGAAGCTGGCTGATCATTCCAAGCACAGCTGGGTCAATGATTTAAATGGCCATTGGACTTTAATCAGGCGTGTACCGGAAGTCTGTGATAAGCAATGCATTGATATGGAGAATGATTTGCATAAGTACCGGTTAAGTCTTGGTCATCGTGCAGAAAAATTAAATCTGATGTTGGTGGCGGATGGCTACAGTTCTGAAACCCCTGACCCATTCACACACATTAAAAAAATAGCCATAGGTGAGAACAAAGAGCTACAAAAGGTTTTTGCACAATTATCAGAGGTGTCATTAAAAAAGGGCCATGGTATGTATGTGGTGGCCCCGGAAGGTTTCTTGATGATGGCATTCACAGCTGAAAATACTTCAACCGAGATCATTCGCGACTTATCACTACTGGTTAAGCGCAAAGGAGAATAACATGAAATACAGACATTTGGCTTGGATCGCAGTTGGATTTACTTTATGTGTCATTGTTTTTGGTGGCTTTGTGCGTTTGTCCGATGCTGGCCTGGGGTGTCCAGATTGGCCTGGTTGTTACGGCCATTTGGCTTGGCCTAATGAAGCCCATGAAATTGCAAAGGCTAATGAAACATTCACTGAAAGAGCAGTGGAAGTGGACAAAGCATGGAAAGAAATGGTTCACAGGTATTTGGCAAAAACATTAGGTGCAATAGCAGTTATATTATTTTTATGGGCCTTTATGCGAAGGCATTTGGAGTCATACACCTTACCTTTGATCATTTTGATTGCTGTTATATTGCAGGGTTTGTTGGGCATGTTGACAGTCACATGGAAATTACATCCAAGTATTGTCATGAGTCACTTAATTGGTGGCCTGACTGTGTTATCACTGTTTGTATGGCTGGCCTGTTCTCGTTCATCTGGTATCACCCCTTATCGATATGCCGGCCATGTGAAACAATGGATGGTGGTGATAGGTACTTGTTTATTGGTGATGCAAATAGCTTTGGGTGGTTGGACCAGTGCTAACTATGCTGCCTTGGCTTGCGTCGGTTTTCCAGAGTGTAATGGTGTGTGGTGGCCAGAAATGGACTTTGTGCAAGCATTGGACATTTTTAAAAAATACGGCCCAAATTATGAATTCGGTGTCAAGGATGGTCCTGCAAGAATGGCGATTCAGATGATGCATCGTATGGGTGCAGTGATTGTGACTGTTTATTTTGGGTGGTTGATTTTCAAATTAACCAGAAACCGTGAGCTGATGCCGTTGGGTTTGAGTTTGTTGGTGTTGCTGGTGGCGCAAATTGCATTAGGCATTATTAATGTGACTTATTCATTGCCGTTAGTGGTGGCTACCATGCACAATGGTGTGGCGGCATTGTTATTGGTTAATATGGTGTTGTTGCTGTATAAAACCCGTAAATCTTGAGAGCCAAATTAAATGAGTCAATATAAACAATACCTTGAATTAACGAAACCCAAAGTGGTTTTGTTGATTTTGTTCACGGCGTTTGTTGGCATGTTGTTATCCATGCGTAATTTCCCGACCGCTGAGTGGGTGCTGATTTTATGGGGCATGGTAGGTATTGGTTTATCATCTGGTGCAGCTGCGGCCATCAATCATTGGGCTGATCAAAAAGCTGATGCGATCATGTTAAGAACCCAACACAGACCTTTACCCAGTGGCGAGTTAAGTGCCACTAAAGTGTTGTTATTTGCTGGTATATTAACTTTCATTGGAATGGCTGTTCTGGTCTATTTTGTTAATGTTTTAACGGCAGTTTTAACTTTCTTATCATTGATTGGTTATGCTTTTGTTTACACTTTTTATTTAAAACGGGCCACGCCTCAGAATATTGTTATTGGCGGTGCTGCAGGTGCCACGCCACCGGTTTTGGGCTGGTCAACTATGACAGGCCATGTCACGGCAGATGCGTTAATTTTGTTTGGTATTATTTTTGCCTGGACTCCGCCACATTTTTGGGCATTGGCCATTTATCGCAAAGAAGATTATGCCAAGGCAAATATTCCCATGTTACCTGTAACTCATGGTGTTGAATTCACGCAGTTACACATCATTTTATATACGATCATTCTTATTATAGTGACCATCTTTCCGTTCTTAACGGGCATGAGCGGCTTGATTTATTTCACTGGTGCGGTCTTGTTGGGAGCCAGGTTTTTGTGGATGGCATTGCAACTGAAAAAAACGCAATCGCCCTTGCTGGCTTGGCAGACTTTTAAATATTCGATTTGGTATCTGATGTTGTTGTTTGCTTTTTTGTTAGTGGATCATTATGTTCATTGGGGAGATGTGATGCCACGTTTGTTTGTAGATCCAATCATTTGACTGTTTTGATAGATTCACACATTCACTTAGATGACGAGCGTTTTGATTATGATCGCAAAGCGCTAATCAAAATGGCAACGCTGTCTGGAGTGAGTAGGTTTGTGGTACCAGCTGTTACCGTTAACCGATTCCCCGCAGTGTTGAAGGTGGCAAAAGATTACCCATCAGTGGTTTATACTCTAGGTTTACATCCATATTATATCAATGAGCACAGTGCCACAGATTTAGAATTTTTAGCCAAGTCTTTGCAAGGCTCTGGGGCCGTAGGTGTTGGTGAATGTGGTTTGGATTATTACCTCAAAGATTTAGATCGTGAGAAACAACGGAAAGTCTTTGAGGCCCAAGTGATTTTGGCAAAGCATTTTAACTTACCTTTGGTGTTACATGCCCGTGGCGCAATTGATGATGTTTTTAAAACCTTGAAAAAGCATGATTATTTCAAAGCCGTCATGCACAGTTTCAACGGGTCAGTTGAACAAGCTCGACAAATTACTGGTGCAGGTGTTTACCTAGGCTTTGGTCCTGCTGTCTGTAACCCTAAAGCAACAAAGCTTCAAGAAATGGTTCAATCTGTTCCTCTGGACCGTTTAATGCTAGAAACAGATGCGCCTGATCAACCCTTTCATGATCGTACTGGTAAACGTAATTTGCCCATTGATTTATTACGGGTTAATCATGAGATTGCTTCAATCAAAGGTATTGGGGCAGACCAATTGGCTGCACAAACCACAGTTAATACCAAACATTTATTTAAACTATGAAAGAGCGTTTTGGTGGTATAGAAAGGTTATTTGGGGCGGGTGGGTTATCACGATTACAACAGGCCCATGTGGCGATAATTGGCGTGGGTGGTGTGGGCTGTTGGGCTGCTGAAATGCTGGCTCGCAGCGGTGTAGGCAAGATCACTTTGATTGATGCCGATGAGTTGTGTGTCACCAACATCAATCGCCAAATCCATGCTTTAGACAGCACCATAGGTCAACCGAAGGTGCATGTGATGGCGCAGCGGATTACAGAGATCAATCCTGATTGCCAGGTTGGTTACTCTGAAGCCTTTTTTATGGCCAGTAATGCAGATGAATTATTGGCAGACTATGATTATTTGATTGATGCCATTGATTCAGTCAAGCACAAAGTGTTGCTGTTGGCGGAATGTTTGAGCAGAAACATACCTGTCATTACTTGTGGTGGTGCTGGTGGTAAAACTGATCCAAGCAGAATCCAATCCAATGACCTGGCTAAAAGTAGCGGTGATCGCTTATTGAAAAAAGTACGCTATGAATTGCGTAAACACCATGGTTTGAAAAACAAAAAGAAATTCAATATTCAGGCAGTCTACTCTGATCAACAAATGATCCTGCCTTTTTGTGATATGAGTAAAAATCAATCATTCCAACTGGACTGTGATTCAGGCTATGGTACCAGTCCAATGGTGATCAGCAGCTTTGGTATCAGGGCGGCTGATGTGGTCATTCGTGAGTTAGCAAAAAAAAAAGCCACTTGATTCCTAACCAAGTGGCTATCTAATACCCCTTTAAAGGTGGCTTATCTATATTATTCAGGGATTCTCAAAACCTGACCAGGATAAATTTTATCCGGATCGGATAACATTGGCTTGTTGGCTTCAAAGATTTTTGGGTATTCCATGGCATTACCATAAATCTCTTTGGCAATTTTGCCTAAAGTATCGCCAGACTTAACTGTATATGTTCTTGATTCCCAGGCTTCTTCACCTGCTTTACCTTCTTCGGCTGCTGCCACTTCAGCTTCAGCTTTTTCGACCTCCGCTACATCGGCTGGAGGCGCGCCTAAGATGAGATTATCTTGAACGCGTGAAATCCCAGCTATATTACCTGCAGTCAATACGGCTTTCTCTTTTTGTTCCTGGTTAGGTACATATCCTGAAAGTGTGACCACACCTTGAGTGAGTTTAGTTTTTATGTTGCTGATATCCACACCACTGTTCTCAATGTGCTTGATAACTGGTAATGTAGCTTCTGGCTCTGGATCATCCTTACCAAAAACCCTTGAACCTGCATCAGCTAAAAAATCAAAAAATCCCATAATTTATCCTCTAATTAAACGAATGTATAAAGCTTATCAACGAATTTGTTCGAGGTCAAACTTAACTCACCGCTTTTAACATTCTGTTACATGTAAAAAAATGTCACTTCTATTAAGTCGTTATTATTGTTAAGTTGTAAAAATAATTATTTGTCTTACAAAATTAGTAAATCCGCGCTTTTTTACCATTTTGCATCGAAAATAGTGATAATTATCAGCATCTGTGTGTTTTATTAGGGGTTGTATGAAGAAGTTGCTGTGTGTTTCAATTTTATTTTCAGTTGGTGTTGATGCAGGAGCCCCTGTTTGTACGCCTGGTGTAAATACATCGTTTCAGGATTTTGAGAATCAGGCTTTCAGTATCAGCTATGATGCTTTGGGTCAGAACAGCTTGTATCGACAATGCACCAACATGTCCAATCAGGTATTGATTGATGTGTTGGATACTGCCACATGTGGTGCTTTACAAAACCCTATTGATGGTTTGGGTTTAAGCCCAATAGATCATTTCCTTTATGGTTTGATGCCGACCGATACTTTGGGTATTGGTGCGCACATCGAATTTGATCTGTTTCCTTTTCCGTCACCTGGCAATCCAGGCGATATGATGAAAGCAGACCCAGTCAATGTTTACCGAATTGGTAATGACGGTGGTTATCAGAACATTGGACAAATCAATCCAGCGCCTGAAGAGGGTGGTTTACCCAATGGCACCCACCAGGTGATACCAACCGTACACACCGCCGCCTCATTTGATCAGCTCGGTAATCTTTTTTTATTGGGATATAAGACTAATTATTCTTCCAGTGCTGATGTTATGGCGGGAACAGGAGAGGTGCTTTACCAAACGCCACGAATCATGATTGGTCAAGTAACTGCAGCTAACTTAACTGTAGCCAATGGCACAACCATTCCGGCAAATTGGTCAGAAGCCAACACCACCAACGATGCAACATGCGCGGCTGTTATGGACCAATTCAGAGACCGCACCAATGCCTTCTCAGCATGTGTGGTGGCTGATTACATTACTAACGGTAATGAGGATGGTGCTTTACAAAGTTGTTTAGCCAGCACCGGTGTTTTGGATTATGGTATCCATGATTTTGCGGTGAGTCCAATCAACGGTAATTACTACGCTTTAGACTCTACTTCATTCGACACCACCGATGTATTGATTGAAGTAGACAGCAAGACCATGCAAGCCAGCTGTACTAATTTTGATGATTTGGGCAGTGAAACAGGTGTATTAACCAGTTTGATGTTCAGTCAACAAAATAAATTAGTGGCGGTTTTTGCGAATGAAAACACAGGCCGCTGGATTGATGTGAATACCGGAAATATAACCACATTAACAGACAGCATAGACCCATTTCCTTTTGGTGATGGCAGCAGTTTGCCATTCACGCTGTCGGGTCGGTTAGCAAAAGCTCAGGCTGGTGCAGGTAATTTTATCTTCAGCAATGGTTTTGAGAGTGATTTGATATTTGCCAATGATTTTGAGGGCGTCATTCAGCCACCCACATGCCCTGCTTTCTGAGTAAGCAAGAAATAAGGAATGCTATTAGGTGTTCGGTCTCGACTCTAACACCTACATCTCTACAGGCGGCGCCCCTTATGTATTGAAAACCAGCAATCTGATGCTGGTTTTTTTTGTTGTCATAAATTTGCCATAATTCAACACAACTCATCATATCTTCAGCATGAGAATGGCATATCTGCTTGTTTAAATACTTTCCCAATAATATTCCTTTTAATTATTTGAGATACGGTATGAATACAGAGCAAAGCAAGCATGAAGTCACAAAGAACAAATCTATTCGGTGGCAGTTAGAGCAATTGGCGCAAAAAAAGGCGACACAAAAAAAAGTTTCCCACCCTTCTGCGAAGAAGTACCATAAGTTGGGTTTGAATTGGAAAGATGTGGTGATTTTCTCATTGGCCATGTTCTACACCACTTTATACCATGTCAATGCATATGCCCAATCAGATTCAAGCTTACAAGCTGTGAATTTCGATGAAATTACCAGCGGCATGATGATGGAGTTTAACAAAACCACTGGTGAGTACCATTCATTAAAATTAGTACAAACAGAATATGACGTTGATGTCTTCGGTTTGTTGGCGACCATTAAACTCAAACAAACTTTTTTCAATGATCAGGATGGTTGGATCACCGAAGGTGTTTACGCTTTTCCCATGGCTGATAAATCTGCTGTTTATGAATTGAAGATGATCTTGGGTGAGCGGGTCATTGAGGGAGAAATTCATGAGAAAAAACAAGCTGAGCAGATTTATGAACAGGCTAAATCAGATGGTTTAACTGCCACCATGGTGAAACAATATCGACCTAATATTTTCACTGCTGATATTGCCAATATCGCACCCCAGGAAGCAATCAGCGTAGAAATCACTTACCAATTGAGTTTGCGTTACGAGCAAGATTTTTATGAGTTGCGTTTACCCATGGCGATCAAAGAACGTTATATTCCTGAAGGGTTTGATGCTAAATTACCACTAACCTATGGTGTTAAAGACCAAATGTATCGCAGCATTGATATCAACCTGGATGTCGGTTTTGAATTAGATGAAATCCGTTCTCTACACCACAATGTGGAAATTAACCAAAATTTCAGCACCCAACAAATCAACCTCAAAGATGAACAACTGTATGACCACAATGACTTCGTATTGCGTTGGCATCCAACATTGGAACAAACACCCACAGCCGCTTATTTTTCAGAACAAAAAGGTGGTTTTGAATATTCATTATTGATGGTGATGCCTCCCAGCCAGGTAGAAAAATCAAGCCAACCCAGAAACATGACCTATATCATGGACACATCAGGTTCCATGCATGGCATGGCCTTGGAACAATCCAAGGATGCGTTGTTGTTTGCATTATCTGAATTGGATAGCGGTACTTATTTTAATGTGATTGATTTTGACTCAACGGCCAAAGCGTTGTTTCCTTCATCCATGCCAGCCACCCCAGCAAATATTGGAAAAGCACTGGATTTTGTTGATACTTTCAGCTCAGATGGCGGCACCAATATGGCTCCAGCACTACAAATTGCTATGCAACGTGAGAACATTAAATCTGGGTATCTGAACCAAATTATCTTTATGACTGATGGGTCGGTTGGTAATGAGGCGCAAATTTTTGATCAAATCGCACAAGACATAGGTGATGCTCGATTGTTCACCATAGCCATTGGACCTGCCCCCAATAATTATTTTATGAATAAAGCCGCTATGTTCGGGCGTGGAACATACACCCACATTGCCGCATTGGATCAGGTCAATGAATCCATGAGTCATCTGTTTGCACAGTTGCAGCATCCGGCTTTGACCGATGTGAAAATCACATGGGATACTTCTGATGTGATCCAAAGTCCCAGCGTGATTCCAGATTTGTACCTGGACCAACCATTGATCATAACCAGTAAGACTCCAGTTAACAAAACCACCGGAGCTCCAAGCTTTGTGGTCAGTGGCCTCTCATCAGACGGTAACGAAAAGAATACCTGGTCTGAACAAATAAAGCTCAATGATGATGATCGCACCACTGGTATCTCAAGGTTGTGGGCACGCAATAAAGTGGAAGAAATGACCGATGATTTGATGTTAGGTGGTGATCATGAACTACTCAAAGAAAAAATCATCGATTTGGCTTTAAAGCATCGCTTAATTACAGAGTTCACTGCCATGGTAGCTGTGGATAGGAATCCAGATGCCAGCCGCATGGCTGAGGCAAAAGCAGCACAATCAGCAGCTTATCCTCAAGGTTCGCTTGGCTGGCGCAGGAACCTTTTGATCGGTATGTTGATGGTGACATTGGCACTGATGGCCCGACGAATTTATTGATAAACAATGATTTTCCATAGCAAAGTGGGTTCGAACACATTTCGAAATACATAAACTGGACCAAACAACTGACACAGGAGCAAATGATGATTACCTCTAACTCTCGATCACTGGCTTTCGGAGCTAAAGCCACAAAACACACATCAAGGAGTCGTATGTGGATCAAACTCATCATTGCTGCTGTGTTAACTGTGGGCAGCTGGCAGGTAGGTTCCTCCGTCTACTTGCTGGCAAAGGCCCAACTGGCTCAGTATTTAATCGCCGATGCTTGGCAAGCCACATTGCGAGATGGTAAAAAGCATAAACCTTGGGATTGGGCTGATACCCACCCCATTGCTAAACTGTCTTTTCCTGATTTGGACGAAACAAGCTATGTTTTGGAAGGCGCCAATGGTCGCAACATGGCCTTTGGGCCAGCGCGAACGATAGTCGGAGGTATGCCGGGCGATCAGTTATCAACCATCATCAGCGCCCACAATGATTCGCATTTCAGTTTTCTAAAAGAAGTTAAATTGGGTGAATTGATTCATGTGGAGACTGTCGATGGTAATTTTGCTTACCGTGTACAAGATTTGAAAGTCATCGATTCGTCCAAACAACGAGTCCTTATTAACCAAACAGACGAATTGATTCTCACCACTTGCTACCCATTCAACACCCTGCAAACTGGTGGTGATCTGCGGTATCAGGTGACAGCAGTTCGCATACAATCAACATGAGGAAACGAAAAACCATGAATAAGCAAGACCTTGAAGGATCATCAACATACTCATTGAATACCTTTCTCTGGATAGCCGCAGCCGTTGGTTTAATTTTACTTATTCCTGCCATTGCCATGCATTTGACTGATGCAGTGAATTGGGAGATAGGAGACTTCATTGTTATGGGATTGCTTTTATTCTGTACCGGCAGTGCGGCTGTATTTATTTTAGAAAAAAATGACGTGAAGTATCGAGTTTTTTCTTTAGTCGTTTTGTTGTTATTGTTTTTATACGTATGGGCTGAGCTGGCAGTGGGCATATTTACTGGACTTCGAACATAAAACAGTGCAACGAAAATAAGCGATGCACTGTTTTACAATAAGTAATACTGTTGGGTCTTCGGTCTCTGTTCCAGACTCGACTCTAACACCTATATCCCTATAGGCGTCGGTCTCTGTTCCAGACTCGAGGCTACCTCCTGCATCCTTGCAGTGGTCATTCAAGCAGGGCTTATTACTTTTCAGGTAAACCGCCATGCTTTCACTGCCTGCACGCGCTACGGTACTCAAGACAGGCTTCTTTATCTCCGATAAAACCGCCAATCTTTCATTACCTGCACGCGCTACGGTACTCAAGACAGGCTTCTTTATCTCCGATAAAACCGCCAATCTTTCATTACCTGCGCTGGTCGAGCCGATCATCGGCTCTCCATTAGTGTTAACAGATCCTAGTCAATGGCGACAGTGCTTTGCTGCCAGTAAATTATGAGGTAAAATCAGGGGTTGACCTTGATTTTTGGTAAAAAAATGAAATACGACCAAGTTTTTGATGTAATTGTTGTTGGTGGTGGGCATGCCGGTACGGAAGCCGCGTTGGCTGCTGCGCGCATGGGTGCCAAAACTTTATTGCTGACTCATAACATCGAAACCATTGGTCAGATGAGTTGTAATCCGGCCATCGGTGGGATTGGTAAAGGCCATTTGGTCAAAGAGATTGATGCCTTGGGCGGGGTGATGGCTGCGGCCACTGATCATGCTGGCATTCAATGGCGCACCTTAAATTCGCGCAAAGGTGCGGCCGTGCGTGCCACACGGGCCCAATGTGACCGTGCCTTATACCGTGCTCACATTCGTTCTGTGGTCGAAAACCAAGATAATTTACACATGTTCCAACAAGGGGTGGAAGACCTGATTATTGAGAATGATCAGGTTAAAGGTTGTGTGACACAGATGGGTCTGGTTTATATGGCCCAAACCGTGGTGCTGACGGTTGGCACATTCCTGGCTGGAAAAATTCATATTGGCATGTCCAATTATTCAGGCGGCCGTGCCGGTGATCCACCAGCAACCGTGTTGGCCGAAAAGTTACGCGCGTTGCCATTTGAAGTGGCACGCTTAAAAACCGGAACACCACCACGCATTGATGGTAAAACCGTTGATTTTTCAGTGATGGAAGAACAACCCGGTGATACCCCGCGGCCTGTTTTCTCATACTTGGGCTCACATGATCAACATCCAAATCAGGTCAGTTGTTACATCACTCACACCAATCTACAAACCCATGACCACATCCGGGCTGGTTTGGATCGTTCTCCCATGTATTCAGGTGAGATTGAAGGCAAAGGCCCACGTTATTGTCCTTCGATTGAAGATAAAATCATGCGCTTTGCGGATAAGGATTCGCACCAGATTTTTGTTGAGCCTGAAGGTTTAGGTACCCATGAGTTGTACCCGAATGGTATTTCTACATCATTGCCATTTGATGTCCAGATCAATCTGGTGCGTTCGATCAAAGGCTTTGAAAACGCACACATCACCAGACCTGGTTATGCCATTGAATATGACTTTTTTGATCCGCGTGGTTTGCAGTCATCTTTAGAAACCAAATACGTTGGTGGTTTGTTCTTCGCTGGCCAAATCAATGGCACCACCGGTTATGAAGAAGCTGGCGCACAGGGCTTGATTGCTGGTATGAATGCGGCGTTGAAAGTGGCCGGAAAAGCACCGTGGACGCCAGCCAGAAATGAAGCCTATATGGGTGTTTTGATTGATGATTTGATCACCCAAGGCACCAATGAGCCTTACCGCATGTTTACTTCCCGTGCTGAGTACCGCCTGATGTTGCGCGAGGACAATGCTGATTTTCGTTTGACCGAAAAAGGGCGTGAAGTTGGTTTGGTCGATGATGAGCGTTGGCAAGCTTTCAGTGAAAAACGCCAGCACGTTGAAGGTTCGTTGGAACACCTCAAAGCGATTTGGTTGAGCCCGAATAATACCTTAGGCAAGAAATTCACCACTCAAACAGGCATTGAAATCAGTAAAGAAACCAGTGCCTATGACCTGCTTCGCCGTCCTGAAGTCAACATCAGTATGTTGTTGGAACTGGACGAAATCAGCTTGCCATCTCAGGCCGAAAAAGTGCTTGAGCAAGTGGAAATCCAAACTCAGTATGCAGGTTATTTAGAACGCCAGCAACAGGAAATAGATAAAGCCAAAAACCATGCCAATAAACCCTTGCCGCAGGATTTGGATTACAGCCTGATTAAAGGCCTCAGTGGTGAACTCACCGAAAAACTCAACCAAATCAAACCCGAAACCATCGGTCAGGCCAGTCGCATCCAAGGCATGACTCCTGCTGCCGTATCATTGCTTTTGGTTTATTTGAAAAAGGCGGGTTGAGTCACAATCAGATAACACCCTTACTGCCGTCATCAAGAAATGAATCTCCGGGTCTAGCCAAAGATGACAAAAAAACACGTCATACCGGCGCAGGCCGGTATCCAGCGTCTTTTGGAAGGTGCTTTTGTAAATAGTTATAGAATCAAGGATGAAACAACCAACAGTTTACATATTAACTAATAAACGCAACGGCACGCTCTATGTGGGTGTCACCAGTGACTTGATAAAAAGGATTTATCAGCACAAAAATAATTTAGCTGATGGTTTTTCAAAAAAATATCATACACACATGTTGGTTTATTTCGAACAACATCAAAGCATGGAAGCAGCTATAACCAGAGAGAAGCAAATTAAAGAGTGGAAACGAAAATGGAAAATCAATTTAATAGAAAAGAATAATCCTTACTGGAGAGATTTGTACAGCGGATTGATTTAACTGTTCTGATAGATTAAAGACACTGGATGTATCTGATGACTTCCATGTCATCAGCTCTTCGAGTGCTCCGCATGGTAAAACGGCTTTCCTACCGTTTGATCCGGCCTGCGCCGGTATGACGGTTTGTAAGTAGCCTCTGTATGACAGGAGCAGTGAATTCGGATAGAATAAGTTAAATCGATTTATACAAGCCTAACATGACACAGCTCGTCACTTATACCATTAACGAAGGCATTGCCACCATCACCATGGATGATGGGAAGTCCAATGTTGCGTCACCTGATTTTCTGGAGCAATTGAATCATGCACTTGATGCCGCAGAAAAAGCCAATGCTGTTGTGATTTTGACAGGGCGTGCTGAAGTGTTTTGTGCGGGCTTTGATTTGCGGGTATTGCGCACAGGGGTGAACAATGCTTTTAAAATGCTGATGGGTGGGTTTTGGTTGACTCATCGCATGATGTCCTATCCGCGACCTGTGATTGTGGCTTGTAATGGTCATGCGATTGCTTTGGGTGCGTTTATTTTATTGTGTGGCGATTATCGCGTTGGTGTCAGAGGTGATTATAAGATTGTCGCTAATGAGATACAAAATGGTTTGACCATGCCGCATTGTGCATTGGCTTTGTGTGAATACCGTTTAAATCCCTCGCATGTACATCGAGCCATGTTATTGTCGGAAGTATTCAACCCTGATGAAGCGGTTGGTGCTGGTTTTATTGACCAGGTGGTAGAACCTGATGAGTTGATGTCTGTTGCGCAAGAGTTAGCCACTGGTTATTTAGGGCTTAATGATTTGGCCCATGTTGAAAGTAAATTGCGCATGCGTAAGCGATTTTTGCACAAACTCAAACGAGCCATTAAAGCCGATCGGCGTGGCTTCATCCTTCAAGGCGTTAAACGCATGTTGGCAGGAAAGAGGAAAAAGTAAGGACATTAACGTGATTTTCAATGACTTGTCCAAGCTTTGTTGTTGATGTTCTGATGGTATTGTTTTTGTACAAAGCTTGAATTCACTGCCCATAGGCTATAATTATCAGCTGGTTTTTTGTTAAAAATTTATGTTCTTATTACTCATTTACGTCTTTTTGGCGTTGTTCTTTTCATTCCTGTGCTCGATAGCTGAGGCGGTGTTGTTGAGTATTACGCCATCTTATGTTGAAAAGCTGAAAAAAACCGACCCAACAAAAGCAGAACGTGTGAAGCGCTTGCGTTTTGATAATGTGGATCGTTCTCTGGCGGCAATTTTGACCTTGAATACGATCGCACATACAGTGGGAGCAATTGTGGCAGGTGCCAAAGCAACTCATGTTTTTGGTGATGCCTGGATTGGTGTTTTTTCTGGGGTGATTACAATCCTGATTTTGGTGTTTTCTGAGATCATTCCCAAAACCATTGGAGCGGTTTATTGGCAGTCGTTGACTGGTGCCATCATTACCTTTGTGGATTGGCTGATTAAACTGTTATATCCGTTGATTATTTTATCTGAAATGATCACTAAGTTGATCTCAAAAGGTAAGAAACACCACATGTTTAATCGCGAAGAATTTATTGCGATGGCTGGTTTAGGGAAACGTTCTGGTTTAATTGATGAGCAAGAATCGCGCATTATCAATAACCTGTTCAAACTCAGTTCGGTCAAAGCAAAAAATATCATGACACCACGCAGTGTTATCACCTCATTGTCTCAAAACATGTCAGTTGAAGGAGCCATGGAAACACTGAAAACGGCACGTTTTTCTCGGATTCCAGTGTATGAAGACAGTATGGATGACAGCGATGGTTTTGTACTCAAATCTGATGTGTTGCTAGCCCATGCCAATGACGATCAAGTTAAGCTGAAAGATTTGAAACGTGAAATCAGTGTGGTGATTGAAGATATGAACTTAACACAGCTGATGGAATCATTGATGAATGATGCACAACACATTGCTCTGGTGGTTACTGAGTATGGCGATATTTGTGGTTTGGTTACATTGGAAGATGTGATTGAGACCCTGATTGGTTTAGAGATTGTTGATGAGTTGGATCAGGTGCAAGATATGCAGGTCTATGCTCGTAAACAATGGCTTAAAAGGGCTGCCAGTCGAGACATGGTGGTCGATGAAAATTTGCCACGAGATGAGTCATGATAAAGGAATACTATTAGGTCTTCGGTCTCTGTTCCAGACTCGACTCTAACACCTATATCCCTATAGGCGTCGGTCTCTGTTCCAGACTCGACTCTAACACCTATATCCCTATAGGCGTCGGCCTCTGTTCAATCCCCATGGATGGGGTGAATGCAGAAAATTGCCAGGAGCAATTGCAGCCAAACTCGACGCTACCTCCTGCATCCTTACAGTCGTACGCATCCGCTCCCATCGCAAGCAACAGATTTGCACTTCGACTCCGCTCAGTGCCTGATTATCCGCTGGCTGAGCGGAGTCGAAGTCTTAGTTAAAGCCAAATTTAGTTGTCAAAAAAATGATTGCTGATGCCAGTTAAAGACTGCTGACAGCTGTTGAAATAACTTGAGCCAAACAGGTTGTAGTGATTCAGCAGGTGATAAAAGTTATAGATCAAGCGCTTCACTGAATAAGCCGGAGAGCGTGGTTTAAGCTCAACATAGGCATTGTAAAACGTATTTGGGAAGCCGCCGAACAGCTCAGTCATGGCCAGGTCTGCTTCGGCATCCCCACAATAAACAGCAGGGTCAATCAACCAGACATTATTCTGATCAAACATCACATTACCTGACCACAGGTCGCCATGTAATACACTTGAATGACTGCAATTTTGGTTAAGAAATGCCACCAATGCAGGGGCTACCCGATCGAGTTTGTTGCGAAAATCATTCTTAATGGGTTGTGATTTAATCAGGTTGATTTGAAAGATCAATCGTTGTTGGTAGAAAAAGTATCCCCAGTCATTGTTGGTGGTGTTTGGCTGTGGATTAAGTCCGATGTAATTGTTTTCAGTGTGGCCGTAACTGCTTTGATGTAGCTGATGTAGTTTAGCCAGTTGATAGCCAAATTGTTGCCATTGTTGATGGGTTGGTGGTGATTGGTTGATGTGATCCAGTACCAATTTTTTCTCATTGACATCATGGACTGTTGGAACACTGATTTCAATGTGATTGGCGTTGATGACCTGATGGAGTATTTTCAGTCCGGAGGCTTCTTTAAACAGAATATCCTGGAAGTTGCTGTGATTGTGTTTGATATGTTTCATGCAACCGTAAATTATAGCCTTCCTTCACATGTTTTTTTACGTTGATTCTGGTATAACTGTATGCCCTCAATGATGACCACCACCATGAAATCTTTTTTTCTGATTATCAGTTTAATTATGACAACGAATTTTGTAGCTGCTAAAAAACTCACCTTGGAACGCATTTTTGCCAGTCCGGATTTATCTGGTCCAAGTTTGCGTGCTTTGAAAATGTCTCCAGATGGTTCTCGCGTGACCTATTTGCAAGGCAAGAAAAAAAACAAGGATCAGTATGACCTGTGGGAATATCACATCGGCGATGCAGAGAAACGCTTACTGGTGGATTCTGATGATTTACTGAGTGGCGAAGAAGTGCTCTCGGATGAGGAAAAAGCGAGAAGAGAACGTCAACGATTGGCCAACGTTAAAGGCATCATTGATTATGCCTGGTCTGACGCTGGGGATACATTGTTGTTTCCGATGAATGGTGACTTATTTGTGTACCAATTGGATAACAAAAAAATACGCCAATTAACCAGAAGTGATGCTTTTGAAACCGATGCAAAATTTTCCCCCAAAGGCGGTTTTGTTTCTTTTATTCGTGACCAAAACATCTATGTCGTGAACATTAAATCTGGTAAAGAACAGCAGCTCACCCAGGATGGTGGTGGCCTGATCAAAAATGGTATGGCCGAATTCGTGGCGCAAGAAGAAATGGATCGAGACACTGGTTATTGGTGGTCGCCTGATGAACAGCACATTGCCTTTTTACAAGTTGATGAAGCGCCTGTGGCAGTGACCAAACGTTATGAAATCAATGCTGATGACATTGAAGTGATTGAACAGCGTTACCCTTACACTGGCGAGGCTAATGTCAAGATTAAAATGGCAGTGGTCCATTTGGCTTCATCAGAAATTCAATGGATTGACATAGGTAAGGATGATGACATTTACATTGCGCGGGTTGACTGGCTACCTGACTCAAAACAAGTCAGTTACCAATGGCAAAGCCGCAACCAACAAACCCTGGAACTTAGATTTGCTGATTTGAATGGAGCTGGTAAAACCGCTATCACAGAACAGAGTGAAACTTGGATCAATCTACACAATGACCTGCGATTTTTAAGTAACGATCAGTTCATTTGGGCTTCAGAGCGCAGTGGTTTTAAACACCTTTACCTGTATGACACTCAGGGCCAATTAATCAGGCAATTGACAGCGGGCAATTGGGTGGTCGATGCGGTTGAGGGAATAGACGAACAGCAACAATTGATTTATTTCACTGGTTCATTGGATTCGCCTTTGGAAAAGCAGCTGTATCGAGTGAATTATACTACTGCCAGTGAGCCAGAAAAAGTAACTGACAAAGCAGGTTTTTACGACATAACTATGGATGGCAAGGCGCAGTTTTATATTGCGCAATGGTCAAACCGAAATAACCCACCACAAACATCACTACATCAAGCTGATGGTCGGCAGTTGGCATGGCTGAATGAAAACAGGATTAACCAAGATCATCCGTATTACCCCTATGCTAAAAATCATTTGGACAATGAATTTGGCACTTTAGAAGCGGCTGACGGACAAACTTTGCACTATCGTATGATTAAGCCTGCTGGCTTTGATGTCAATAACAAATACCCTGTGTTTCAATATGTTTATGGTGGGCCACATGTGCAATACGTAACCAAAGCCTGGGGGCGTTGGATAGAACAGTACATGGCACAACAGGGTTTTGTGGTTTTTGTGATCGATAACCGTGGCAGTGATCGTCGTGGTGTGAAATTTGAAGCAGCGCTATACAAACAAATGGGCACGCCTGAATTAACAGACCAATTGGTTGGTACCAACTTTGTGAAATCCTTACCTTATGTTGATGCCAACAAAGTGGGGATATTTGGCTGGAGCTATGGTGGTTTTATGACGCTTAAAGCTTTGACCAATGCACCTGAGGATTATGCTTTAGGGGTGTCAGTGGCCCCAGTAACTGATTTTGCTTTGTATGACACCCATTACACCGAGCGTTACATGTCAACGCCGCAACTGAACCCCAATGGTTACAGCAAGACAGCCACGTTTGAACAAGCCAAAAACATCAGTAAGCCATTGTTGCTCATACATGGCATGGCTGATGATAATGTGTTGTTTTTGAACAGCACCAAAATGATTAAGGTGCTACAGGATGAGGGTATTTTGTTTGATACCATGATCTATCCAGGTGGTAAACATGGCATCAGTGGGCAAAAACCTCAGTTTCATGTGTACAGCACCATTGCCAACTATTTCATAAAACACTTAAAGGACTGACTGATGCGCGACTATACCGACTTTTACATCAATGGCCAGTGGTTGGCCCCTGATGGCAGAGACAAGCTGGAAGTCATTAATCCAGCCACAGAGCAGGTTGCTGGACATATTTCATTGGGTACAGTGAATGACGTAAATGAGGCAGTTAAGGCAGCATCAGCCGCGTTCCAAACGTTCTCACAAAGCAGCAAACAAGAGCGGCATGATTTATTGAGTGCGATTTGCGTTGAATACAAAAAACGCTCACCGGAGATTGCGGCAGCCATTACCGAAGAAATGGGTGCGCCCAAGTGGCTCAGTGAATCTAATCAGGCAGCATCGGGTTACCTGCACTTTAAAGCTGCGATTAAGGTTTTAGAAGGTTTTGATTTTGAGTTCCAACAAGACACTGCAATCATTCGCAAAGAGCCGATTGGCGTTTGTGGTTTTATTACACCATGGAATTGGCCGATAAACCAAATTGGTTGTAAATTAGCACCGGCTCTGGCCACTGGTTGTACCGTGGTTTGGAAACCTTCAGAAGAAGCACCATTCTCAGCTTACCTGTTGATGGAAGTTTTGCATGATGCGGGTGTGCCAAAAGGTGTGGTCAATATGATCAATGGGGATGGGTTGACAGTTGGTTCGGCCATATCGTCGCATCCAGAGATTCAAATGGTTTCATTCACTGGTTCAACCCGAGCTGGTACCGCTGTGGCACAAGACGCTGCTCCCAGCATCAAGCGGGTGACGCAAGAATTAGGTGGTAAATCACCCAATGTCATTCTTGGTGATTTGTCTGAAGAAGCATTTGGCAAAGCTGTTGCTGGCGGTGTGAAGACTTTATGTGTTAACTCTGGACAAAACTGTAATGCACCATCACGCATGTTGGTACCGGAGAATCGTTTGTCAGAGGCTGAGGAAATTGTTAAAAAAACCATGTCAAAAATCACTGTGGGTGAGCCTGATGAAGAACGGGTTTTTGCTGGCCCGGTGGTTTCATTGAACCAATGGCAAAAGATTCAGCAATTAGTTCAAACTGGTATGGATGAAGGTGCTGAAGTATTGGTTGGTGGTGTTGGCAAACCAGAAGGCCTTGATACTGGTTTTTATGTGAGACCAACTGCATTTTCAAAAGTCACCAATGACATGAGGATAGCTCAGGAAGAAATATTTGGCCCGGTTTTGTGTTTACTTACTTACAAAGATGAAGCCGAAGCCATTGCTTTGGCCAATGACACTGATTACGGTTTATCGGGGTATGTTTCGGGCGCAGATCGGGAAAGTGTGAACCGGGTGGCCAAACAAATTCGTGCTGGTATGATTCACCTCAATGGCGCACAAATGGATCGCACAGCGCCTTTTGGTGGCTATAAACATTCTGGTAATGGTCGGGAACGTGGACCACAAGGTTTTGATGAGTTTCTGGAAACCAAAGCATTATTAGGTGTCCAATGAAACTGATTCAAGTTATACTCAGTAATAGGCCGAATAAACGAAATCCATTGAGTTGGATTCCGTTTATTTTGGTTTCGATCATCATGATTCCAATTCTCATCATCATGCTGATTTTGTTACCACTTGTCCTTATATTTAATTTACTCAAGCTTAAGTTTTTTCCCAATAAAAATCCCCAAACTTTTGTGACTCCTTTTGGTTTTGCGGCTTATTCACAAGTGGATCGAACTGTATTGAATTACCCTTGGCATGACATTGAGAAAGTTGAAATCTGGTCTGAAGATGGTAATGAAATCCCTGTTTTGTTAATGAAGTCTGGTGATGTGGTGAAATTAAAAGACATCAGCATTGAGCAGGCCAAGGCCCTCTGTCAACAGCATCAAGTGACGTTCTATGAAGAAGTTGTGATTGTTCAGGATGTGGATTTCAAATAAATTTCAGGTTTTTTTTCAAGATAAAAATTTAAACCTTCGGCACAACCGTAATTTTGGGGATTTAAATGAAATCCGTAGACAGAGAAACAATTGAGTTGGAAGCTGGTGAGAAAGTTGAAATTTACAGTCGCAGATTCAGTAGTGTGCCTATCACTATTGAATTTGAGGCAGTGGCTAAAAATGACAATCAGTTACTAGGAGATGTTGAAATTCATTGTTATGGATTGATGTTCAATCAGCCTAATAAAGTCATTGTCCTTGAGGCTTATAATCAAGTTTAGGACAGTACACTAGTCTAGCCGGTATAAATCTTCAGGTGTGTCAACATCGAATGCAGCGGCGTGACATTGAATTGACTTTAAGTGTTTGTGGTTTTTTTGGATCAAAACCTGAGCACCATGCTGGTCACTGATATCCCTCATTTGATCAAAAAACCGCTGTGGGAATACCACTGGTACACCGTTGATCCCATCATAGGCGCTTGCGATGATTTTTTTTGGGTGCTTTTTTGCAGCCTTAACCAAAGCTACATAGTGTTCAGTGGATATTTGAGGTTGGTCGCACAATGCCACTAAGATGGCATCAGCATCATTTCCAGCTTTGGCAATACCTAAACGTATTGAAGCACCAATTCCCGCAGCCCAGTTTGAATTGTGAACCGGGGTGCTGTTTCTGAGCTCTTTGACCATTTGTTCTGATTTAAATCCCAACACTGAAAATACTGTGTCGACCTGAGGTGATATTTTTTTTTCAATTAACCTCAATAAAGAAACACCTTGGTGTTGTAACAGTTGTTTGGGTTGTCCCAAGCGGCTGGAATTACCTGCTGCCAGTATTAAACCATTGATTTTCATGACTGAGTAAAGAATTGTTGCAGCTGGGCAACAATCGATACAGCGATTGTTTCAGGCATGTGCCCACCAATATTTAGACCAACTGGCGCATGCAATCTATGTTTAAGTGCCTCAGCTTTGATTCCTGCTAACTCCAAAACTTTGTTACGCCTTTTTCTTGGTCCCAATAAGCCAATCCAAGAAACTTCTGAATTTCCAAAGTGCTCCAGATAGGCTGCATCATGTTCAAGGTTATGTGTCATGATAACAACAGCATCTGAACCTTGGTTAAACTGATTTGATGGCAGGTTTGATGGATTAACCAAAGTGGTTTTAATCTGGCTGAAATCAGGCACAGACAATCGACCTCTGCGGTGGTCAATAACTTGGACATGCCACTGCAGGATTTGCAACATTTGAATCAAGGGATAAACATCAATACCTGCTCCACAGACAGTGATTCTGGGTGGTGGTCGAAAGTGCAAGGGCACTAAAGTTTTTTTCAACACTTCATAAGCACCCTTTTCAGATTCAATGACTTTGTGCTTCTTGATGGCAAAGCCACCAATGGCCAAGCCCGTTTGTTCACAGTCATTGATCATTAATGTCAATGATCCGGCCTGCTTGGAAAATGGATTCATGGCACTCAATGGCAAATAGTCATCTGCTAATAACTGCAGCACCAATACCAAAATACCATCACAGCCAGCGCCAAGGCCGAAAATGGAGTCATCGCTCATGTCATAAGTGAGGGTGATGGCTTGTCCATTGATAAAAACTTTCTTGGCATGTTCAGCCACATCAGCTTCTAAACAACCCCCACTGATCAAACCATGGGCTGTGCCATCTTTTTCTACCAACATCATGGCACCTGGTTTCTTATAGCTCGAGCCTGAGGTTTTGACTAAAGTGACCAGCACCAGAGGGTTGTTGGCTTCCTGGTGTTGTTTGAGTATGGGCCAGAGTGGACTGATTTGTTCAAGCATGTTTGTTCCAATAAGTAAGGAATGCTCTTGGGGCTTCATTCAAATTTGCGTTGCACTGAGCTCAGTCGAAGTGTTCCCGACAAATTTGAAAGCGACCACGGCGAGCATGACTTATAACTTCGGGCTTGCTCTTTCTGATTCGCTTCGCTCACCAACCAAGAGCGCCGGTTGAGCCAATCATCGGCTTTCTTAAGACAATTATAAACTTTAATAATTGAGTTCAGTTAACTTATTGCAGGAATGACAGGCAGTGGTTAATCACCCCTGGCATTGGGCTGCGAATACAAATAGTCCAAAAAGCCACTGATCAGTACATGTACTTTGGCTGCGGCTTTTGGTGCGTATTCTAGGGTTTGCTCGTGGCTTAGGCGTACATCTTCCATGCCTGCGCCGTAGTTGGTGATGATGGATAAGGCGGCGACTTTCATGTTGTGGTATCGTGCCAAAATGGTTTCGGGTACAGTGGACATGCCAACGGCATCAGCTCCCATCATGCGAATGGCACGAATCTCAGCTGGGGTTTCGAATTGGGGGCCTACCATCCAGGCATAAACACCTTGCGCCAGATGGATGTCATTTTTCTCAGCCACCTGGCGCAACTGATACCTATATTGGGCGTCATAGGCTTTACTCATGCTGGTGAAGCGGTTGTTATCGCTCACTCCAAATAAGGGTGACTGGCCAGTGAAGTTGATGTAATCTTTGATCATCATCACTGAACCTGGGGCAGCGTTGAGTAATGAACCAGCAGCATTGGTAAGGATCAGGGTTTCAACACCCAGCCCTTTCAGTGTGGCGATCACTGGTGCCATGGCGCTGGCATCACCCTGTTCGTAAAAGTGAATTCTACCGTTAAGGATGATCAAAGGATGACCATTCATCAGCGTCATTAACACCGAGCCGGAATGACCAGCAACGCCTGTTTCAGGAAAACCAGGGATGTCACTGTATGAAATTTCTGCCAATACTTCAGCCTGATCGGTGACTGAGCCCAGACCTGAGCCCAGAATCATTGCTACTTTTGCTTTGAATGGTTTGGGCAAAAGGTTTTGGATACCTTGGATGAAATCAATGGATTTTTGGTTATTATCGATAGAATTATTCGCCATAAGGAGTCCAAATGTTTTTCACTTGTGAGGCTTGGCGCAAGAATACTTGCCCCTGACCGTGTTTAATCCAGTCTCTGGAAGTATCTTCTGTCCACGTGCGTTTGAGGTTCGTTGCTGATTCGTGCTCAATCATTTCAGCATGTTCACCAAAGTGCCACACAGCATCAACATTCATATGACCTGCCAGCGGTTTGGCCAGTTCAGCTTGTTCACCACTGATGATGTTAACAGTACCGGCTGGCACATCTGAGGTATTAAGTACTTGGTAAAAGTCCAAAGCTGGTAATGGAAAAGACATTGATGCAGTGATAACCACCCGATTACCCATGGTCATGGCCGGTGCTAACAAGGAAATGAAGCTTAATAAGGGTGCCTCATCAGGGCATTGAATACCAATCACACCAATGGGTTCATGCATGGCCATGGCAACACCGCGCAAGGGCACGCCATGAACTTGTCCATCGTATTTATCACACCAGGCCGCGTAATAATTGAGGCGTTCAATGGCTGTCTCAACTTCGGTTTCGGCTTGTTTTTTGCTGTGCCCATGAGTCATTAAACGAGCGGTGAATTCAGCTGCACGATAAGACAGGTTTTCAGCCATAAAATACATCACTTGCTGTCTCTGGTAGGCATTCATTTGTGTCCAGGCTTTGTTGTTTGCGGCTGCTTCTACCGCATTCCTGATGTCTTTGCGGTTACCCAGTCCAGCGTGGGTGATGATTTCACCTTTGTTGTTATGGATGGCATAGGAATAGCCCCCATCTGGACGGACCTGCTTACCACCGATGTACATTTTAGGGGTTTTATCCATGCCTTCGATGGGTGACAATTTGTGCTTAGTTGCTTTATTTTTACTTTTGTTTGTTGGTTTTCCTGATTTTAATTCCAGATACTCATACAAGCCCTCTTTGCCGCCTTCGCGACCAAAGCCTGATTCCTTGACACCGCCAAAACCAGCCGCTGCATCGAATTGATTGGTGCAATTGATCCACACCACACCAGCTTGTACCAGTGGGGCCAAATGCATCGCCATGTTGATGTTTTCGCTCCAGATACTGGCCGCCAGACCATAACGGGAATTATTTGCCAGCGCCACTGCTTCAGCAGGGGTGCGGAATGTCATTGATACCAGAACAGGGCCAAAAATTTCATCCTGTACCACCTGATCAGAGGGTGAAACATCGGTTAATAAAGTGGGTGGATAAAAACAGCCAGACTCAGGTAAATCAGCAGAAGATTGGTTCAAACAAGCACCGGCATCGACACCTGCTTGGACCAAAGTGGCGATTTTTTGTTGTTGTCTGGGGTCAATGATGGCTCCCATATCAACGGATTTATCCAAAGGATCACCAATGCGTAATTTATGCATGCGGTTGATGAGTTTTTGGTGGAAGCGTGTCGCCACAGCTTCTTGTACCAACAAGCGAGAACCAGCACAACAAACCTGGCCCTGATTAAACCAGATGGCATCGACCACACCTTCTACAGCTGCATCCAAATCGGCATCGCTGCAGACGATGAAAGCCGACTTACCGCCCAGTTCCAAGGATAATTTTTTACCGCTGCCAGCAGTGGCTTTTCTGATCCATCGTCCGACTGCGGTGGAGCCGGTGAAAGCAATTTTCTTGATTTCGGGGTGCTCAACAATCAGTTGGCCGGTTTTTCCATCACCAGTCACTACATTGACCACGCCCTTGGGCAGGCCGGCTTGTTGGCAGATTTCTGCAAACAACAATGCCGTTAAGGAAGTGAATTCAGCCGGTTTAATCACCACAGCATTACCAGCGGCGATGGCCGGTGCAATTTTCCAGGCCAGCATCAACAATGGGAAATTCCATGGGATTACCTGACCGACCACACCGATGGCTTGATGTTCAGGCATTTCTGTGTCTAACAATTGTGCCCAGCCAGCATGGTGATAAAAATGCCTAACAGCCAGTGGCACATCGATGTCACGACTTTCGCGAATGGGTTTGCCATTATCCAAGGTTTCAAGTACTGCGAATAAACGCGAGTTTTTTTGAATCAAGCGAGCAACAGCATATAAATATTGGGCTCGTTCATGACCAGATTTGGCTTGCCATTTGGTTTGAGCTTGTGCCGCTGCTTTGACTGCTTTATCTACTGTTTTTTTGCCAGCCTGTGCAACTTTAGCCAATGGTTCAGCAGTGGCCGGGTTGTTGCTGTCAAAGTGGCCTTGGCCGTTAACCCACTCACCGTCGATGAAATGGCCGAATTTGTTGTTGTGCTGAGCCAGCCAATCAAGGGCGGTCTCAGGTGATTCAGGTGCTTTGCCGTAGTCCATGTTGTCGAATATGTCTTTGATGTTCATGATTGTTTTGTGTGCTTAACCCATCGCATGTCTATGAGCAGCGGAATAGTGTCCAGTGATCTGGTGTTCTAATTGACGTTCAATGTCACCCAATAAGCTGGATGCGCCGAAGCGAAATAGGTCAGGTTGTAACCAGTTGTTACCGAGTTCTTCTTTCATCATTGATAAATACACCAGGGCTTCTTTGGCTTTACTGATACCACCAGCTGGTTTGTAACCAATTTGATAGCCAGTGCGTTCGTGGTATTCGCGGATTTGTCTGATCATGGTTAAGGAAACAGGCAAGGTGGCATTGACTGACTCTTTCCCGGTAGAAGTCTTGATAAAATCTGCCCCAGCCATCATACAGACCATTGAAGCTTTGGCGACGTTACGTAAGGTGCTGATTTCACCAGTGGCTAAAATGGTTTTCATATGCGCCTCACCGCAAGCCTCTCGATAAGCGCTTACTTCATCGTAAAGTGCTTGCCAGTTTTCTGAAAACACATGTTTGCGGGTGATCACAATATCAATTTCATCAGCACCGGCTTTAACTGATTCTTTAATTTCTTGGACTTTCAGGTGTAAGGGTGATAAGCCAGCAGGGAATCCGGTGGAAACTGCTGCCAAGTGAATTCCAGTGCCCTCAAGCGCTTTGGCAGCCGTGGTTAACATGTCGTGATAGACACAGATTGCAGCAGTGGTCAGTTGCATATCAGCGATGCCTAATGCTTCTATCAGATCGTGGCGCAGGGGTGTTTTACCCTTGGCGCACAAACGCCTGACCCGTTGTTCAGTGTCATCACCAGCTAAAGTGGTTAAGTCAATCAAAGTGATGGCTTTTAACAACCAAGCCACCTGGTTTTGTTTTTTGACGCTGCGTCTGGTACCTAGAGTCGCTGCACGTCGTTCAATGGCACTTTTGTTGACCTGAATGGACTCGATCCAATCCAAATTCAGTGCCATGCCTGGATTTCGTTCTATAGTCATGTCTGGTATTTTACCTGATAAAAAAACTCATGTTCACTGCAAATGAGCTTCTGTACATTTATTTGTTGATATTATCTGGTGTTATTTGATATGGTCATCCATAAAACCACAACCAATGAATGGGAGGGTTTATGCAACGCAGAAAGTTGACCACAGCAGTTTGTTTGGCCTTGGGTCTGGTACAATTACCAGCTCAGGCACAATTTGACAGCACCCTTGAACTGTCAGACTTGAATGGTGTCAATGGTTTTACCATCAATGGGGTGGCAGCGAGTGACCAATCTGGTATTTCAGTCAGTGCCGCCGGAGATATCAATGGTGATGGTATCGATGATTTGATTATCAAAGCAAGGATACTCATGGTGCATTTAGGACTTGGTTTCATCATCAAACATCCAAAACATACGTCATTACCCGACTTGATCGCACTACTGTCCGGTTAAAATCTGCCTTCCTTATCGTCATCTTCGAACTTGATTCGGAGATCCATTGTAAATAGCCTTTAAACTGCCAAGGAAGTATCAATTTGCACACCAAACCATAAGAAATCAATGACTCTTTTCTTTAAATGTTTATAGTGATTTAGCCAACTATCTTTTTGCATATGCCTCTTGAAAATGGGTTCCGGGTAATCCATTGTAAAAAGCTTTAAAAAGCTGTTTGAAAATCGGGTGTTTTTGCTGAAAAAGGTTAAATAATCATTAAAACTGCCCCAAATGCACCACGAGCAAGGATGTAAATTGCAAGATCACTGAGCACTTCGACCGGCTCAGCATATCATCGGTCGAAGTGTTCAGATTTCATAACAGTTGTTCAAGGCTCCATCTGGGATAGGCTTTGATCAGGTTGTTTTGCTCAATGCCTTTGTGCTTGAAACGCAAGGCACCAGCCACAGCGATCATGGCACCATTATCTGTGCAGTATTTTAAGGATGGAAAAAATGGTTTGAAACGGTGTTTATGCCCCATCTTCGTAAGGGTATCACGCAAAGCAGCATTGGCACTGACACCGCCTGAAATGACCAGTGACTGGTGACCAGTTTGTTTGATCGCACGCAGGCATTTTTTGCTGAGGGTGTCGATCACAGCCAATTGAAAACAAGCCGCAATATCGGCCTTGAGTTGTTGTATTTCTACATTGCTGTTGCATTGTCCTTTGGCTTGTTCCCAAGTCACCCGGGTATGGGTTTTCAAGCCTGAAAAACTGAATTGTAAACCTGGACGATTCATCATCGGGCGTGGGAACTTAAAGCGCTGATCATCACCTTGTTCTGCTAATTCTGCAATGTAACGGCCTCCTGGATAAGGTAAGCCCAATAATTTAGCTGTTTTGTCAAAAGCTTCACCCGCCGCATCATCCAGAGTATCACCCAGGATTTCATATTGGCCTAACGCCTGTACATCGACCAATAACGTATGGCCACCAGAGACCAACAAGCATAAAAAAGGAAATTCCGGTTTCTCAGTTTCAAGTAAAGGTGCCAATAAATGACCTTCCATGTGGTGTACTTCAACCGCTGGTTTATCCAAAGCCCAGGCAATCGACTTGCCGACGCAAGCACCCACCAACAAGGCACCCACCAAACCAGGTCCGGCGGTATAAGCCACTGCATCCAGATCATTCAGTTTGAGCCCAGCTTCATCACAGGTCTGTTGGATCAATGGCACGATCTTACGCACATGATCTCGAGAAGCCAGTTCAGGCACGACACCACCATATTGGGCATGTAATTCAATTTGGCTGTATAGTTGATCGGCGATTAAGCCAACTTCTGTGTCATAGATGGCGATGCCGGTTTCATCACAGGAAGATTCAATGCCCAGAATTTTCATGAACCCTGCCAATGAGTCACAACATCCTTTAATTCTGGCCGCTGTCTGTCTGCTGGTTTTTCATCACAGGAACCGATGTATAAATAGCCGGCAATGAACTCTTTTTCTTCCAAGCCAATGGCTTGTTGAGCTGATTCATCCAAACATGACCAGCCGGTTACCCATTGGCTGGCATAACCCAAAGAGGCAGCTGCAATGTTGATGTTCTGGCAGACTGCCCCTGCTGATAATATTTGTTCAACTTCGGGTGTTTTGTGTTCAACGGGAGATGCCACCACCGCTATCACCAAAGGTGCACGCATAAAACACTGCTGTTCAATGTCCACTTGAACCTCTTGTACAGTCCCTTTCTCCGCTTTTACGGTAGCTAGCTTTTGGCCAAACTCACTGCGAGCATCGCCTTGTAATACCAACAACCGCCATGGTTGAAGCTTGCGGTGATCAGGTACTCGTGTGGCAATGGTTAAAATGGTATTGAGTTCATCAGCTGAAGGGCCGGGCTCAGACATGTTTTTAATCAACACTGAACGGCGATTGAGCATGAATTGGGTCATTTCAGGGTTAGGCTTGGGGTACATTTTGAATCGTAATATGGGTATGTGCTAATTATAGCCCAAAGGCTTGTTGCTTTGATTGTCTTTTACAAATTCATCCAGCAGTTAATGGTGTTAGAATAGCTAAGATTAAATAACATTCTATGAGCGTGATATGAATGACCCAACTCAAGCCATTTGCGAAGCCGCGTTGAAGTTTGATAATGTGACAACAGGTGCATCGTGTAACCAAAAATCATTCAAAGCAAAAAAAAGCAATTTTCTGTTTATTGGCCCAGGAGCGAAGGGAGTTGGCTACAAAGCCATGTTTAAACTTGATGCGTCAGTGGAGGAGGCTAAAAAAATGGCCGCAGAAGAACCCAGTCGATATCAAATTGGCTCAACTAAATGGGCTACGGTCAGGTTTACTGAGGAAGCTCCTGTTCCGGAAAAAATATGGAGAAAGTGGTTGGTAGAATCATATGAGCTCAGTAATTAGATCCATCAAAGCCTGTTAATTAATGAGAACTAATATGAGTGAGAACCAAGCCAAAACAAACGCCATGCAACAATGCAGTTGTCAATGTGGCCATGTTCAATTCGAAGTGGTGGGAGCACCACGTTTAAGAATGCTCTGTCACTGTACCATCTGCCAACAATTTAATCAGGCCAGTCATGCCGATATCCTGGTCTACAAAAGCAAGAACATTAAGACACCCAGCGATGAATTTGTGACGTTTAAAACTTACAAAGCACCTCCCAATGTACAGCGTGGCAGTTGTGTTAAATGTGGTCAGGCAGCAATTGAAGTGTTTAACTTTCCCTTAATGCCAAAATTAACGATGGTGCCTCAAGGCATGTTTGCAGATGGTGCAGATTTGCCAGTCCCAGCGGCGCATATGTTTTATGAGAAGCGGGTGGCCGATGTTGATGATGATTTGCCCAAACACAATGGATTTCTAAAAAGCCAGTTGGCATTTTTTAAATTTTTGTGGTTCAAGCGATAAAATGTACTGAGTAGTTGGCTCTTCATGAATTTTCGACAAAAAACAACATCAGTTTTAAATGTATACACTACAATAGCAGTTTTTTTGAAAGGGATATAACCATGAAATTTTGTGTGCTGTTGTTTGTTTTATTTTTTGTCTTTAGTGATGTGTCAGCAAAAGTATATAAATGGGTTGATGAAAATGGTGTCACTCATTACTCACAAGAAAAGCCTGACAGGGAAGTGACAGAAATGAAAGTAAAAGGCATACCTGAGAAAAGAACTTTTGAGGAGAATAAAACAGGTCAGCCAGCCAATAATGCTGGTTCATTCGATTGTAGGGCTGTGGTGATAAAAGGTCTTAACTTCATGAAAGCCAATGCCAAAAAAGAATATGGTAGCTCGGCAAATGAGGTTTTGAAAATGCTCAATGATCCAGCTTTGGTGAATGAGGGTGTGGCCTCATGCAAGAAAGAAATGAAGAATCCAAAAAAAGCCGAACATTGGCGCTGTCAAAGTAAAGCAACTACATACAAAGTGTTTGATGCTTGTGATGGCTAATATTCGGTTTTATCCGCTTTTGTGGCCCAGGCTTTGAATACTTTGAGTGCTTGGTTTTGACCGATTTGTGCAAAAGGTATTTTTCTGGTGTTAATGGGCGCATCAATTTCATCGTAGATAAACTGATCATCAAAAGCAATGCTGGCAGCATCCTGGCGATCACAAGCGTAAAAAACTTTTTTCGGCCTGGCCCAATAAATAGCCCCCAGACACATGGGACAAGGCTCACAAGAGGTGTATATCACACACTCATCTAACTGAAATGAATTCAGTTTCTCACAAGCTTTGCGTATGGCAGTGACTTCAGCGTGTGCTGTTGGGTCATTGGTTGAAGTGACTTGGTTCCAGCCTTCGGCTATTATTTTGTCACCTTTAACCACCACACAACCAAAAGGTCCGCCTGCGCCTTGCTCCATACCTTGACGTGCCAAGTCAATTGCTCGTTGCATGAAATCATGGTGTTTATCTGTTGAACTGTTGTACATGATACTTATGTCTTTTTAAATGAGGAACCAATTGTAAACCAATCCCAGGTAAAGGGTTGTGGCACCGACTATCATCCATAACAACTGTAGCAGTTCCATGTGTCCAGATAAAGGTGATCTTGCCAATTGCCAGAGGGTGAAACCAACGATGTAATAGCGTTGTTCGATGAGCGGCATTGCAACAACTGATAAAGGCAGAAACAGGTATATCCACCGAAAAACAGCCCGTTTGAAATCAATGGTAAAAACAGCAAGGATTGTATATGAAAACACCAAATAAGAAACCACTTTTAGTGTTATAGAATCACCTATGTGGTTAAGCAGCCAGTTTCTTAAAAACATGTTCAAGAACTCAGCATTGTAATCATGCGTAACAGCAAAACTGATCACATAAACAGGCAGCACCAGTAACCATGTTGCCACTATCCATGGCTTGTTTTTAAGTAGTTGGAGGATGTGATGGGATCGGCTTATTAAAAGTGGCCAGAAGACCAGAAAGAACACCAAACCCATAAAGTAAATGTTGGTGACGTTTAAGGTGACTCGGTGATATCCTTTGTCACCGAGTGCTATACTTTGATTGAAGTAAAAATACACCAAAAAAGCCAACACTGCAGCAGCATAGGGCCAGGCTTTTAAACCTGAATGCAAAATCCTTTTTACCGTGATTGATAAGCCTTCCTCCCCCAGCTGGTTCATGGCGGTTAAGGTGGCAAAATAGCCAAACCAGACCAAACTGGGCTGTCTGATCAATGCGGCCAAAGTCAAACAGGCGACTGTG
Source organism: Marinicella sp. (assembly GCA_028284365.1). Classification (GTDB taxonomy): domain Bacteria; phylum Pseudomonadota; class Gammaproteobacteria; order Xanthomonadales; family Marinicellaceae; genus Marinicella. The sequence goes on along the minus strand of JANQRW010000022.1, from coordinate 39,906 downwards.
CCGTAGTGTTTATCCTGTTGCCAGAAAAAGACACCTAAAAGGATAAACAAAAGCGCCGCAATATCGGTATAAATCAAAGGGTAATAAGGTAGGGCAATTGGTAGAAAAAACAGTTGCGCAGCTAACAACCCATTGAACGATCCATTTAATTTATGAACACTGCTTTGACACACCTTAAAAACAGCCCAAATGAGTGTGAAAGTCACAACAAAGTTAAGCAGGCGAAAATGCAGGGGGTCAGTGATGCCCAAAGCCCCAAAAATACCAGCATAAACCTTATGAATGTAAATGAATGTGGTGATGTTGGACAGGTGGGTAGTGTCGCCTGATAACAAACCATTGATTTGAGCCACATGTGCCAATTCATCCATCATTAAGCCAGACGGCTGAATAAAATACATAAAAGCCACATAAGTGAGGGACAATAACAGGAATTGACGATGAGTAATTACCATATCACCAGCTTCTTAAAGAAAAAAATGATTATAGAATAATGTGGTGGCTACTTCATTGTGTTTTTTAGGTCAATGGTCACTCAATGGAGTGGCCCGCCTAACCAGCTCGGTGGGTCAAGATGCTCAGCAGCTTTCCCAAGTATATCTACACCCTCTTCATGCTCCCTCTCCTTAGTTAATATAAATGACTTTAAGTGATGTTAAGTTTTGGGACTGCTTGGAATTATTTATGGTGGGCTATTTATAGTTTGCCATTGGAGAGCTGCTGAGCAGCTCGACCCGCCGAGCCGGTTGGTGAGCGAAGCGAATCAGAGGTGAAGAGCGCGAGGTTACATGCCATGTCTGCCGTGGTCGCTTTCAAATTAGTCGGGAACAAATTTGAATGAAGACCCAAAGATATTCCTTTCTACCTTATTTGTTTGAATTTAGTAATATGTCATAAATTTCATACGTTACATCTATATCAATTACATAAATCTATATAGAGATCATCTCTATTTGTAATTATGTGATTATAAAAATTTGGCAGGGGGGACGTTTTCTCAAAGTAAGCCTTCTTACTTTCAGATATCCTCGTGTGTTGCTATCTGCGTACTTTTTTGTCAGGCAATAAATTGTCACTCTCAACCCTGCCTGTCATGTAGAACTTAAGCCATGATAAACTATGTCCAAAATATAACACAATTTATAAACAGCCATGAGCAATGACGTAATAATAGATTTTTTAAATAAAAAGTTCAAAAGTCAAAAACTCACAGAAGATTTTTACCTTGCTGTCTCAGAGCTTTTTTACGAGTTAAACATAAATGGCAAAGAGTTTATTGACCATTTTATTGTTAATTTTATTAATTATGTTGAGAGACAAACTGAACGCAAAAGTGACCTGATCATTAGTACTGGATTTTCAAGTTATCAAATTGATAAATATCTAAATAAGAATATTAGAATGGAGAGTGATTCAATCAATAGCTTTTATTCTGAACTGGTATTAAAAATAAAGGATGCATGCGAAAACTCACCAGATGGCAGTATCCCGTTAAAAGGCCATAAATCTTATTCAAAAATATTTTATTCTTTTGAAACCCCAATGAGAATGGTCTCATCACAATCAATGCTTGATAGCTTGATAAAGAAGGGGATTCTCAAGAAGAACGAAAATAAAACCATCAGTTTTGTTCAATCTTTACCTAGCCATCGTGACAACACAAAAGAACACGTAATCATGGTATTTAATAATGCAGTGAAAAGGTTAACCAGAACACTAATCTCTAACTTCAAAGAATCAGATAAGGAACAACAGCTAACACAAACCACCTATTTTTCTAAACACATTCCTTTATCAAGATTTAAAAGCACAAATGCTGAACTTAAAAAATTATCAAGGAGATATATCGAAGCATGTCAAGAGGTTATTGACCGCAACGAGGTTGAAACGGAATTTGAAAAACGACAGATTGAGAAACTCGGCCTGGAGCTGGGCGTATCAACATTTATATTTAATACCATTAATGAGGAATAAATCATGAAATCACACACATTAACAGGATTTTTTTTTTAACAGTATCAACACTCACAGTAGCCGGAGTTGAAGAAGGAACTGGTGGCTCACCATCCAGCAGCGACTCAGCAAACATAGCTGCATGCCAACATCTTTTATTCAACAATAAAGATTCAGAAAACCAAACCAGAGGAGTTGGTGAAGGTTCAGGTGGTGGCACTGAATCAGGAAATAAAACGGATCAAATCAAGTATGCCGAATTTCTTGAATGTATCACTCAATAGGAAATAAATTAAACTATCGCAAATTTTTTCGATAGTTTTTTGTTATTTTTTACACATAATTGAAATTGTGTGACGAACTTACCTAAAGTTATTAGGTAACATGGGTAAGTTCGTAAGTGTGCGTAATTTTCTAATCATAAATATAGAGGAAGAGCATGCATTTAAAATTAGTAAAGGACGTCAAGTCATTAAAACAACAGGAAGAGGAAGGACGTGCTTATATTAGGTCGATCATGAAAGCATGGGCCAAGGAGTATGAGCTGAACGAAAAAGGAGAAATCGTCAAAAAAAAGACCAACCTAATTCAGATGGGAATCCACAATCGCTGAAACAGTGGCATCAGATACACTCCCCTCATTCAATGCAATGGTAAAAACAGTCTCAATGATAACACCAATGTCATCGGCTAGTTTATTTTTACTTTTCATGTCATTAAAAACCAGATTGGCACAGTACAAAATTAATTTTCTGTTGTCTTTAGGGGTGTCCAAGGGGCGATCAAGCTCACCGGGTTGCAGACCCCGTTTTTTCTCAATGAAGATCATGGTATCTTCAGTGACCTTGCGGTAGCCATTGATGATGTTTCTGTACGTACCTTTACTGGCAAACCCAAGCCACCTGGAAAACTCTTCGTCTTTACATGCTTTATCACCGGTCAATAACATATAGTCGGTTTTTAAAGCCAGTATATTATGAGCCCTTCTCTGCCACTCCAGCGAGTCCAGATGCCTTGGTTTGTTTGATTTTTTAGGAGCGGTTTTCTTAGTTGTCATAAGGAATTACTCAGAAAATACACCATCATGATACAGAACCGCCAACAGAATAGCAATTACATCAAGTAAAGCTTGCATTAAGTACACCATGTTGATATCTTATATGCATCATTATGATGTTACAACAAATGAAATACATCTCTACACTTAATAAACAACAAAAAATAAGTCTGTCTAAACACTTGGGAACCAGCCTGTCCTACCTGTACAAATACGGTCAAGGCGAGAGAACCCCTTTAGCTAACAGACTCATAAAAATCATTGAGTGGGCTGAAATAAACACACCGAAAAACGTTCCGACCCTCGATGAACTTATCATCAGAGAAAAACGGTGAGTCGGTTATAAGTAACAATAAAACCCTCCCGTGTGTGTGGAAGGTTGCCAGCAGTATGAGCTAACCGATACTGCTGGCAAGACCTAAAAAAGATTCTGTGAAAACAGAATCCATAGTAGTAAAGGCTGGATTCCTCCCTCTTTCATCCAGCCACTTGGTTACATGGGCTTAACCGCCCATGTACTTTTACTCAGCGGAGTTATAAAGATGAAAATAAAGAAACTGAACCAGTATCAAAAAAGCTGTGGTGCTTTTATTACTGATGCTCAATACAAGTACGATATATTGAAACTTTCGTTACACCATTTGGCACTTGGTTGGTTGCACTTTCAGTCATTCATCTATTCTCTTAATATTTTAACACAGAGCCAACATAAGGACGTATTATGCGCACAGTCAAAGTCTTAATCATCCTAACTATTTCAGCCATCTGCACAGTAAGCGCAGGCATCAAATCGAATCATATTACATATGATCGAGATCAACTCAAAAGCATAGACATTATCTTTGCCAATGATTTTGAGACACTTGTTAACACGCCCACATTGACTTCAGAGACGCCATTCACAGGCGCATTGCCAGCATTAGAAACGGGTCATGAGGAAGTTGGCTTTACCGCTGGTGATTTTATGGTGGATCAAACGGGTCAGGCGATGTATTCCATACCGATTTTTGCAGGTGTAGGTACGGCTGGTGTTGCTCCTAAGGTGTCTTTGCAATACTCATCAGCTGGTGACAATGGTCACTTAGGTGTGGGTTGGAGCATTGCTGGCATTACCCTGATATCCCGTTGTCGTGAAACGGCTGAGTCCAAAGACGTGGTGGGAACACTCACACCATCACCCATCACTTACGGTGTGGCCGATAAATTCTGTCTAAACGGTGAACGACTGTTTGTCTCAAACGGTGGCACCTATGGTGCTGATGGCACGGAGTATCGCACCGAGAAAGAACAGTTTGCCCGCATCACCTCAATCGGTGGTTCTGGTAATAACCCTGATTCATTTACAGTCGAGCGCAAGGACGGCTCAATCAGCTATTATGGTGATACCACTGATTCAAACATCACTGTTTCTTCATCTGATGTGGGCATCAACGGTAAGACTTACGCCTGGGCCATCAGCCGTTATGAAGACTCACTGACCAACTACATAGACTACACCTACAATAAATTAGCTAACAGTGAATTTGTGCTCACCGACATTGATTACACCGGTAATGTCGATCAAAGTTTAAGTCCCTATAATAACTTGAGGTTCACTTATGAAGCCAGGAGTGATGAATTTACCAGCTATTTAGGCGGTGTGGCTTTTGATACCACTCAAAGGTTGGCAATGATTGAATCACGAATTGATGGCACTTTGGTACGTGATTACACGCTGGCCTATGCGACATCCAGCACATCATCGCGTTCCATTCTCACATCAATCCAGGAATGCAGGGGTAATGACTGTCTTAGACCAACAGACTTTACCTGGTCAGAACCTGACCGTCAATTCAGGGCTTCTAACACCGGTGCAGGGTCGTTCCCAGATGATATCAAAAGCTCAAAACTGGGTGATGTTAATGGTGATGGACGAGCTGATCTGGTTTTTGTTGATGAAAGTGAGAACAGGTTCAAGATTGGCTATGCCCAGGGACATTCAGGTTTTACTTTGAATACCCTGACCGGCATCATTGCGCCGGGTGGTGATGAGATAGACAATAAATGGCATCTGATTGACTACAACGCCGATGGCAAGCAGGATTTGATGAGGCAATCAGGTGGTGAGTGGGTCATACATCTGGCGCAATCTTCAGGTTTCAGTGGCACACCAGCACCGACTGGTATCACAGCTGTATCCGGCGGTGATTTTAAAGTGGTTGATCTTAATGGCGATGGTTTGTCTGATTTGCTGTACCCTCAGGCTGGTTTGTCGGTTCGGTATTTACAGCGCGTGGGCAGTAGCTATGAATTCTCCGATACGCTCATTGGTTTGGCATTACCGATTAACCCAAGTGGAATTGCGGGGATAAGTACGCCAACTAATTTTGTCAGAATGAGCTACAGTTATTATCAGGATGATGGTTTGAATTTCTACACACCGGATGTCAATGGTGACGGTGTGGCTGATTTAATTCTCAGAACCAACGTGATCTATACCGTTTTCCCCAGTAGTAACAGTGCCAATGAAGAGGAGCCTGCTTATGAGTTTATATCAGCTGGTGAAGCCCCTCGAAGTGCTCAAGGCGGAGGTGAGCCAGAAGATGAAATATTTTCATCCAATTGGGTGGCTTTCGTTAACAACGGTATTGATGGCACTGGGCGGATTGACTACAAAACAGAAAATTACCTCATTGGTACTGCCACTTTGGGCCCTAATGACACGTTTATTGATGATAATTACAAGTTTGTTGACATCAATGCCGATGGTCTGATTGATATCCTCAACAGATTTTCAACCAATAATTGGCGTTACAGTCTTGGCAACGCCATTGGATTTGAACCTTATCAAAGTATCACCGCCATAACCAACGAAGATGATTTACAAATATTTGATCATGATCTGGATGGTTATCTGGACTTGGTTTACCCAACCAACTTCACTGATAACAGCTATCACTTCAAGCGTTGGGCAGGTAATGGTTTTGCCAGTAATGGTGTTTTTACTGGTGCTTATGCACAAAACCTGAATCAAAACATCAATCTGTTCATTGATTTCGATGGTGATGGCGCAGTTGATCATTTAAGGGTCGATAATTCAGGCATACAAAAGCTTTATCCACGCATAGATACCTACCAAGGCCCTGATAGAATCACGACATTTACCAATGGTCTTGGCGCAAGTACTGAAGTGCTCTATAGACCACTCACATTTTCCAGTACCTACAAACAAGGCGATCATGCCACCACAGCATTAAACTATGGTCTTGGCTCACCCGTGCTGGATGTAATGGGAGCGGTTTATGTAGTTAGACAGGTAGACATGGATGCACCTGTTGAGGGTGATGAGGCTTTTCAAAACACCATTCGATATGCTTATGAGAATGCACGTATCCAGACAGGTGGACGTGGCTTTTTGGGCTTTGAAAAGATCATTACTTCAACACCTGTTAAGGCAGCCAGTGATACCGATGCCAAGATACTTGAAAGCACCACCACCTATCGACAGGATTTCCCTTACAACGGCATCCCGGTGAGCACCACGGTCAGACAGTTAAATGAGGATTTTTATGCCACCCAGAATGTACCTCCTGTGTGCAGTGGAGATGACTGCTTTCCTGACCCTTGCTTGCCAGGCGATATTTGTACCATCATCCCACGTTTGGCAGGCAGCAGCACCTTGCTTTCAGAGGTTACCAATACCGTAGATTCGACCAACCCAACGGTCAAAAGTACCTTTGCCTATATTGACTCAACAGAAACAAAGACCTATGACCCTGATACAGGTGTGTTACTTAAATCTGTTACACAAACCTCAACCCATGATACCTTCGGTAATCCACTGACCACCACCCAGGTGGTTAAAGACGGAGCTGGAACAACCCTGCAAACGGACACGGTTACCAATACCTACTCCAACATCACCACAGGTGGTAAGTGGCTTATTGGTTTGCTGGAAACATCCAGCCTGACCAAAAACCGAACAGGACAAATACCCGTAACCACCGAAACCGCTTTTGACTATAACAGCAACAATGGTTTGTTGATCGAAGAACGACACCATCCCAACGAAGGTGATGATATGTTTCTTCGCATCAAGCATGAATACGATGTCTATGGCAACGAGACCAAAGTTATTTCCTGCTCCAAGGATTTGACCAGTAACCAGTGTTCCAACAACACCCCACAAAATGCCGATGAGACCAACCCCGATCATGTACACCGCTACAACCGCCTTACTTACTCCAACAACGGCAGGTACATCGATGCAACTTACAACACTCTGGAACAAAAAATCTCTGATGTCATCACCCGTGACATTTATGGTAATCCGTTAACCACACTCGATGTTCTGGGCAGAACCACCACCAATACCTATGATGTCTTCGGCAGACTTACTTCAAGCAGGAATACCATCGGCGAATGGTCACAAACCTCACGAAGCTTGTGTGCTGGTCTCACTGGTGATTTGGCCTGCCCAGCTGGTAAAAATGCTGTGATCCGAATCAGGGAACTGGCCGCAGGTGGGTCAGTTGGCTATACCTATCTTGATGTTCTTGGCAGGGAAGTGGCTTCGATTAACAGAACCTTTAATGCCACCAATGATGGTAGCACCACAGGTGACGAGAGGTGGCAGAAAAATGAAGTCTTCTTTGATCAGTTTGGTAGGCAAGTCAAGGCACAAGGACCATACTTTTTAGGCAGTAATGACACACCGGTAACCACCACCGAATACGACCGCTATTCCAGACCAACGAAAGTAACCCTGCCAGATAACAGCACCGAGCAGATGTCATACGATGGTTTAATCACCAGCATGACCAATGGCAAAGGGCAAAGAAAGCAGGAAACTAAAAATGCTTTAGGTCAGCTAACAGAAGTCAAAGATTTTGACACAGCAGGTAGCGATCCCAACTATCAAAATACCTTAGCCTACACCTACAACTCCCAAGGCTTGGTCACCCATATCAGACGCACCACCTTTGCCTTTGGCCTGCCATTAACTGAACTGCTATCAAAGAGTGATTATGACATTGCCGGACGTAAATACAGCATGGATGATGTCGACTCAGGCTTAACCACCACGCTGTTCAATGCCGAAGGCGAAGCCATAGAAACACAAGATGCCAAAGGGCAAATCCTCAAGAATTACCATGATACCTTGGGGCGGGTTTACCAAACCGAGAGTTGGGATGGTAACACCTTACTCACCACCAGCGAAAGCCAGTTTAATGCAGTTAATGGTTTACTGGTATCAGAGCGCAAGTTCCTGGGTACACAGAACACCCCGGATTACTCACTCAACCACTTTTACGATGCCTTTAACCGTGCATCGAACACTCAAGTGAACTTCAAGGACACCGTTTGTGGCGGACTTAACTGCGTGTACAACGCCCGCATTTACTACGATACACACTCACGGATTAAATACCAGCAGGATGCCTCGAGTAAAGCCATACAAAACCACTATAGCCCACAAGGCTACCTTGAAAAAATAACAGATGCTACAAATGGTACTAAGGAATACTACCAGATACGCAAAACCGATAAATGGGGTAACATCAGTCAAGACCGCCGAGCAGGCAATGATGACCTCATCACTAATTACACCTACAACACTGACCGAGGCTGGCTGAATGTGGTTTCATCATCAGTACAGTTTTATAGTTATGACTTTGATGTGTTGGGTAACCTGGCCAAACGAGCAGACATTAATAACAATGTCTCAGAGTGTTTCTTCTATGATCGGTTGAACCGTTTAACCGACACCTACCGCTTTAATAACTTTGGACAAAACTGCAGTAACACCACAGGCCATGTCGATCAGGACTCATACAGCTATGATGGTCGCGGTAACATCACATCCAAAGACGGCCAAAGTTACAGCTACAACAGTGCCAACCAGAACAGCATCGGCGCATCACCCCATCAGATACAGTTCAAAGGAGCTATGAGCTTTGAGTATGATGCCAACGGCAACAACACCTTGACCACCGGTTTTACGGGTGGCTCCGGCATCACAACCAGCAGACACATTGAATACACCGCCTTTGATAAGATACAAAGGATATACACAGGCAGCAGCCTCAACCCATTCGAGGAAAGTACCTATCGCTATGACACCTCAGAGCAAAGGTTCTCACGCACGGACACAAATGCCGATGGCGAAACCAACGTTACTCACTTTATCGGTAATGTTGAAATTGAGTATAACCACAACGGACAAGTGGCCTACAAACGTCAACTCGGTAATTATGCGGTCATCACCGAGGCCAAATCATCCTTCTCATCCAGTTACATCTCAACGCAAGAAACCTACCTGTTCAATGACCATTTAGGTTCAGTTGATGTGATCACCGATGAGGAAGGCAGAGTATTACAACAGATGAGCTTCTCCGCCTGGGGCGAGCGCAGGTTACCGGGCAGCTGGCAGGACATGTCACTGCCCACCATGCGTGATTATCTTTCCGATTACACCACCCGAGGATTTACGGGCCACGAGATGTTGGACACCTTTGGGATTATTAACATGGGCGGTCGCATCTACGATGCCGCACTGGGCAAACTCCTGCAAGCCGACCCCTTTGTGCAGGAACCCATCAATTCGCAGAGTTACAACCGTTACACCTACGTCTTTAATAATCCACTGTCCTATACTGACCCCAGTGGTTTTATCACGCTGAGACAAGTGGTGGGAATTGTCGCTGGTGTTTTACTCAGCTTCTTTAATCCCTTTGCTTTAAATGTCTTCTGGTCAGCCTTTGTCGCAGGCTTTACCGGCAGTATTATCATCACCGGCAACCTTAAATCAGCGATCAAGGCAGGCATCATAGCCGGCGCACTGGCCTTTGCCGGGGATGCGGTGTTTGGGAAAGGGACACCGGATACGGGTGATCCCGGTGCTGATGTAGGTGGTGGAGCTGGTGATGTCAGTACCACTACGGCATCGGAGGCGACTAACCAAGTCTCCAACAATGTATCCAGTGCCTCAGGCAATGGCATTGAACAAACTGCTATACAAACAGGCTCAGCAAGTGGTAGCACAGTAGGTGAAACCTTATCCACAATCACAGTTACTGCACCTGCTGTTGCTGGTAACTTGTTGGCTGATTTTGCAGCTGGTTACTGGTTTGAGATGGCGTTGGCTGCTGGAACCACAGCATTTTTAACCAACGCAGCCAACTCGATAGAACAAGATGCCCTTGAGTTTGCTGAAGGCAGTGTTTCAAGAACCAACTTTAATCAAACTGCGCTACAGATTCGTGATGTTGCCAGAATGGCCAATAATATCCTCAAAGATCAAGCGACTACCAGAGCAGTTTTATCTGGGATTGGTACAGTGGTTTCTGTTGCTTCGATGTTTACGCCGATTGGGTTTGTCAGAGGTGCAGCAACAAATGTACTCAAAAAATACTCTGTTGGCAGATATAAGGATTTAGCAGGAAAGATAGCAGGATACGATGCACACCATGTAGGTCAAAAAGCTGTCATGAAAAGATTCATTCAAGGATATGACCCTAAAACTGCACCATCAATATTGGTTCCAAAACACGGTCATACTTTAGCCCTAAAAGGAAAAGGTGTTGTTTCCAGAAGTACTCAAGGTTTTACTAATGCTCGTCAAGTAATTGCTCGTGACATCATGGAACTTAGAAGGGTATACTCAGGAATACCAAACTCAGCTTTAAAACAACTAATAGAATTGAATAAAAAGATGTATCCAATATTGAGAGTGAAGTAAATATGAAGAAACTAGATGAAAAGTTTGTCAGGAAAATATATGAAGAGGTGATTGATGACAACCTGACTTATTACAAATCAGCATATGACAATTTAGAAATATCAGAAGACCTCCCAGCAGAAACCAAAGCTGATATATTATTTGTCCAATCACTCAGTAATGAAAATAAAACTATATTTCATGCACATATGAAACAAGTTATGATTGATACTATTTCTAATTTATTCGGCATTATCGATGGTTCATCCTATTTAGAAGGATTTAATGATGGTGATTTTGAGTTGAAATATGGAGCTCAAATTAAAAGTACTATTTCAGGTGATTTACAAGATTTGTTTTTGGAACACGTTGAGGAGAACCAAGAAAAGTTGGATTAGCGCTGTAGGTTACACATTTTTATAGGCTGGTGCTGAACTTGCGAAGCCCAACAACAAAGCAGGTGTTTTGGTCTTTGCTGGGGATGCGGTGTTTGGGAAAGGGACACCGGATACGGGTGATACCACCGCACCCATTGAGGGTGGTGCGCAAGATGTTACCACAACTACTGCATCGGAAGCAGCAACTAATGCAGTAACAGAAGTCTCATCATCCTCGGGTTCAGCACTGGAATCTCTTGCTCAAAGCGGTGGTAGTTCGGCTGGTGAATATGTGGGACAGAATATTGGTCAGAATGTCAGTACAGGTACTGATGTGTTGGACTTAGACAGTACTTTTGGAGCAGTTAATGCACAAGCCGATTTGGTTGGCTTTGTTAATCGGGAAGCCTTGCTTGATGCCTTGATAACCGGTGCAATTACCAGTGTGGCAGCGGTTAATTGGGCTGAGGAATTCAGGCGTGACTTTTCAGAAGATGCCTTGATCAATAAAATGGAGGTGGCAATTAAACTTAATGACACGGCTTTGTTTTATAATGAGGCGACCTCGGCATTTAACCAAGCCAGAGATTTATTGGCCTTTTCGACCACATTGGCTGATGTTGGTTTTGGTATTACCAGTAAAGTGGGTACTAGTTTGGCGGCAGGTAGTAGGATTGGTATTCAGGGGGCTAATGCTGTTGGTAGGCAAGTTGGCATTTTTTCAAAAGGTCTTTCAAGACAATTTTCCGGGCTTTCTGGAGCAGCTAAAGCAGAAATATCATTAGCCACTGTCGATGGAATTAGCATTGCAGCAGGTGGAGTAGCTCGCGAGGCTGTAAAAGAAGCTTTTGTAATTGAAATCAGAAGACAAACTGCACAACAAATTGTTCAACAAGGCATCAAAGAAACTACTATCAGTAATATAATTAAAACCACAACTAAAGAACTAATCAAAAGATGAATTCAGAAGAAGAAAGATTAAATGAAGTAAAAGTAACTAAGATAGGTTCGTTTCTATCACTCGGTACTATTTGGTTTTTATTACTTTTTTTTGAATATAGTTTTAATGATTTACTTTACAATGGCCTGATACTGTTTGCATCCACTATATTTGTTTATAGTATTATTGCTAATGATAAATTCTATATTCATACAGGCTACAAAGAAAAAGAACATGAAGAAGCATTTCGGGTGTTTTGTTCACAATATCCAGGCTATGCCATATATGTAAAACTACTTTCTTTTATAGTCATTTCTTTGCTGGTTATTAGTATTGGTTTAATGATAGTTGGTGCAATTGGTTATTTTCAGAAATAACCAAAATTTTAGTCAAATGAAAAATCAATACCTGTCCTGTACACCCGTCCACACAAGTAATAGTAATGATTTTTGGGTGATTTTTTAGCAAAGTTCACCCCCAAATCATCCCTGAACTTTCAAAACCCTCGAAAATAATCACAGAAACTCACTTTTTTATCAAAAAATCTCCTTCAATCATCAAAATCTCCAATTCAGACCAAGTAAAGCCGTGGACGGTGGTGCTGTCCAAACCTTCCTCATCTTTTTTTCAGCTTATCTAATTGCCCTGTCCATCGTCCAAGGAGAGCCGATGATTGGCTCGACCGGCGCTCTTGGTTAGGCAGAGAGTGGAATTAAAGCGGTTTTGCAAAGCAAAGAAGCTTTAATGTAATGAATGATCAGTCGTGAGCGAAGCGGCTGCTATCGCTCCAAGCTAGCGCAACAGACCTACATCCATGTAGGCCAATCAGAAAGAGCATTCCTTGTAAGTGTTACAGGCCGTAACATCATACCCGATAGCCCAGTTGTGGATTCGCTGAACCGTTGTGCCGATCGAACTTGATCACCAGTTCTCCACAAATACAACCATATACGTTCACTGAGCGGAGCCGAAGTGAAAGTAAAGATTGATTTTGGTTGATAAAGGTTTCAATTAAGTACAGCCGGAGGTGGTAGCATCTTCAGGTTAGGCTTCGGCTCCGCTCAGCCAGCGGTCATGGCATCTTGAGGCAATCGCCATGCTCTGACTGCTTGCACGCGCTACGGCATTCCAGTCAGGCTTCTTTACCTTCGGCAAAATCGCCTAACTTCCATTGCCTGCACGTGCTACGGCATTCCAGTCAGGCTTCTTTACCTTCGATAAAACCGCCTAACTTCCATTGCCTGCACTATTGGTTTGATGGGTGGTTTTCCAGTGCTGAGATATGTAGAAAACTTATCATCAACTGAGCTTTGTTAATTAATAGTTAATCTCTGCTTAAATCCACAAAAACGGTGAAAACATTATGTGATCATGATGTTTTCATCTCAGTTATCACGCTACAAAGTGGATGAGTATGGATTCAGAAAATTAAAACAGTTTTGTTGTGATGTTTTTTAATGAAGAAATGGCCAAATAAGTATATAAATGTTAATTTTCGTTTGACATTTCAAAGTCACTTGATTTATCTTACAGTTTAAAGTTTCAGGAAAATTGTTTACGGAAGAAAATCATCGGTCTGTATTCCAATTTTGTTAAATAGCTGGTTGTGGGTAGTGAATTGCGCTGACTCAGGCATCTCGTCTTTTATCAACCGGCCTAAACAAAATTTAAATGATTTTTTATTTCTGGTATTTAATTGCTTTTAGTCAATAGGGAAATGTAGAGGTTGATTAAGTGCAATTGTGTACCGCTTTTAGCAAATAATCTGAACTTTAAAACAAGACTTTCACTGGATAGTGAGTTTGTATGGAATGTGATGGAAGCATAAAAATGGAAATTAAAGACAAAAATAATCGTTGTGTAACGTTTCAAAAGGCTGAGAGGGAATTGACTCTTGACTGTTCTGAAAAAAAGCAGTTGTCTTATCAAAAAAAATTGACAAGTCTAATTCTGCTTTCGTTCGCCGTGGTGTTATCAATAGTTGCTGAAAAGAGCTGGGCCACTGATTCTACGTATGTTACTTTGGATAAAATCAACAAGTTGTCTGCTACATTCGAAGTGGTCTATCGAGGAGAAAATTCTGGTGTATCGGTATTAGATTTTGTTGGTAATTACGACAGGGAAATTGGTGGTGTGATTAATACAGAAGCACGCCAGGCTGTTACTCAGGAGCTATACCAGAACTTACCTGATCAGTATGATTTTATTGTTATTTTCACAGATTTTCCTGTTGATTCGGGAAATGCTGATGCTTTTGCCATCAGTTATCAAAACGATGTTCAAGGTATAGGGCTTCCTGTCTTTAACAACAGTTCGCTGATGAGCAGTGAAAAGTTGCAAGCCACCATTGATATGACGGAAATCACTGATTGGGAATTAAATTCTGGCAAGAGCCAATTTGATACCACGTTAGATACGCTTATCCACGAAATGATGCATCGTTGGGGCGTTGCAGTGAGGTTTCAGGACAACAATAACCAACCCAGTGACTTGTTACTGGGTCGAGACAACATACACTGGAACTATTTTATGAGCTCAAATGCATCTGTGATGTATGGCGCGTTGTGGGAAGAGGTAAATCCAGGACAGTTTGAAACCAAAGCGACCAGAAAGTCCTTAAGCCCGCTCGATTTATATCTGATGGGTTTTCTGGCTCCGGCAGCAGTTCCTGATTTTTTCTTGGTTGAAAACGGTCTACCAGGAGATCGAGAGGATATACCGCCACCTGTTGGCACCCAAGTGAGTGGTAACAGGTTAGATATTTCTATTGATGACATCGTTGCTGTTGAAGGACCAAGGATTCCTGATCACATTAACTCCCAACATGAATTCAATGTTAAATTTGTCTTACTACAAGATCCAGCACAGCCATTTAATTCAACAGAATTTGGTTCATTGTTGGTTTTGCAAAGAGAATTTAAGAAACGCTTTTTTGCTGAAACCGAAGGTCTTGGAGAAGTTCATTATCCAGAAATTGAGTTGAGCGCAGGGGCCGGTGATCCTGAAAGTTTAACTTATTCTACTTCTAATAATTCTGATGTTAATTTGGATACCGCCAAGAACTTTCTTATAGCGGGGATAGCTAACAACCACTGGCAGGATAAATCTGGTTCAAAAGTAAGAGATACAGCTCTGGCTGTGAGAGCAATGGCTCAATTGGGAGAAACAACTTTTGTAGAGCAGGCCACCCAGTGGCTGAATGATTACCAGGCTGTTAATAATGACGAGCTGGCCTGGCAAATATTGAGTGATAAGCTTAATGCTGTAAAGAAACAACAAGTTATCGATCAATTATTGAATAACATCAACAGCGATGGTGGCTGGGGATTGGCCCCAGATTCTGAGTCGTCAGTCATGGATACTGTTTTGGTGCTTAAATCGTTAAAGGTTGCGGCAGGTGATGCGTTTTCGGTGGCAGCCAGTAGCAAGTTGTATTTAATGAACAGCATCAACAGTGATGGCGGTGTGGGATATGGTGTTGGCGGTAAGAGTGCTTTTTCAAGCAGCGCACGATTATTGACCATTGTAGATTACATCACTCAGGATCAGTCAATTAAAGAAAACCTGGGACAGTTTATTGTGGCCAAACAGCATGTTAATGGTGCTTTTGGTAGCGGTGAAGTTACAGTACATGAAACAGCTTTGGCAATTAGTGCTCTACGAGGAGCAGGCAACCAAAGCTACGACCAAGCCATTGCAGATGCACAAACCAAACTGACCACCATGCAGAGTTTGGATGGGTCATTTGAAGGTAGTTTCTACTCAACTGCATTGGCATTAGAAGCCTTACATAATGACCAAAACATAAATGTCAGTTTGGACTCAGCCACTCCTTCAAATGATCGACCAGTGGCAGGGGAGCAGGTATCAATAGAATTTTTTGTCAGCAATCTGGGTGAATCGGATGAGACCGAGGTAACAATTGGCTTGTATAACAACCAAGAATTACTGACAACAGCCACCATTCCTGTTTTTGCGGCCAACAGCACAGCCAACACTTTCATGATTTTGGACACTACCAACTACAGCGGTGAATTAGGACTTACTGTACGAGTTGACCACGAGAATCTGATCGTTGAGTCCAATGAAAATGACAATGAGGGCCATATTTCGATCGAAGTATTACCGGTGACAGCAACTCCAGAATTGGTCATACAAGCAGGTTCAGTCAGTTATCAGCCTCATTCATTCGATAGATTGCCTTTTGATGTTTCTGTAGATTTCAAAGTAGCTAATTTGTCCAGTCAGGCATTAACAGCTGTTCCACTGCAACTGGTTAAAAACAACGAAGATGGTTCAGTTGGGGTGTTGTCGGCAACAGTGGCTGATTTTTTGCCTGGTCAGGAGCATTTGTTTAACCTTGGTGGACAAGTAGGTTTTTCACAAGGTGATGTTTCTTTGAGTGTCCATGTTGATCAAGAAAATTCTCATCTGGAAAGAAACGAGCTTAATAACAGTTACAATTTGGTTATCAAACGTAATTTATCAATTGACTTATCTATATCTGCAGCAGATGTGATGATGCCTTCACAATGGACACAAGGCTTTGACCAGGAAGTTTCATTTGTGGTCAATAATCGCGGAACTGCAGATGTGCCGCCTTTTAATATTCAAGTGTTTCTGGATCATGCTGTTAATGACTCAGTGCTGCTTTATGAAAATCATGTTGTGGCTCTGGAAGCAGGCGCATCCTTGACCCGCAGTTTTAGTTGGACTCCAGAAAGCATAGATGAATACTCGATGAGGTTCATTGTCGATCATGGTAACGTGATCAGTGAAACCAATGAGTCAAATAATCAGGCAAGTATTCCTGTTACTGTCAATGCCAACAGTCTGGTTAACCTGTCAGTGCACGTCGATGATGTCATGCTCTTGCCGTTGCCAGGGCTTGCTGGTGAACCATTTACTGTCTCTGTTGATGTTGTTAATGATTCGAGTGTTCCCAGCCCAGGTTTTGATATCAGTTTATCGTATCAATATCCGGACCAACCCATTACGCTAATCGAATCATTAACTGAGTTGTCACTTGCCGCCAATTCGAGCCGAGAAGTGCAATGGACAATAGACCCATTAACACTGAATGGGGAAGCGACACTGATTATTCATGCGGATCCTGATAATGCTGTTAATGAATTTAATGAAAATGACAACATAGCCATAAAACCAGACATACGGTTCTTGAGTTTACCTGATGCCAGGGTGATCAATGCTGGTGTTGGTCTGTCTCCTTCTGAACCTGTACCAGGCCAGCCTTTGATGGTTACTGTTGCAGTGGATAATCTTGGTGAGCAAAACATCAATAACCTATCGGTCAAGCTCTATACCATTGATGAAGATACAGGTGGTCAACAGTTTGTGGCAGAAAACCAGCTTGCTCAGTTGCCGCCTGGAGAAAGTCGGGTAACGCAGTTCAATTTTGTTTTGAGTGATGCTGAAACCACAGAACAGCTAAAAGTTGTTGTTGATGAGCTAAATGATGTGGCTGAAGGCAATGAGCTCAATAATGAAACATTGATTAACTTTGATAGACAGGACAGCCAATTTTACCTGACAGAAAAATACATTTCACCAAACGGTGATGGGATAAAAGACACGACCAGAATAGCGTTCAATTTTGATGTTGTTGATGATTATAAAATGAAAATTTACGACCCTCATTCAAGGTTGGTGCGAGCATTTGATGAAACCTTGACCACAAGTGCTACATATGGTGAATGGCTTTGGGACGGTAGAGATAATGTAGGTAAAGTTGTAAAGGATGGTCTGTATCTTATACGACTGGATGGATTAAGCTCTGGGTACACAAAATTCCTGAATGTGTATGTAGATACCAATCGAAGTGGTTTGCTAAGTGCCATGAGTCAGGGCAAAGGGCATATTTATGATCTGGGTTGTGTTATCAACTATGCTGATACAGGAGCGTTTTCTGAGGATGGAAAATATCTGATTGTAGGCAGGTATGATGATAAACAAGGCTTCGTCAGAAAAGGACTGTTTAAAATAAAAACCGATGGTAGTGAAGTTGTGCCATTGTTAAGTGATTTATTTTTACAGAATCGAACAATAGGCTCATTCAGAGTTATTAATTCAGGTCAGGTTATTTTTCTGGCTCACGAGTTAGGTTCACAGAAAATGTACCAACTGGATTTAAATAGCCTGCAAACTAAAGCTTTATTGAGTCATCCTTTGGATCAATTTCAGGCTAAAACGTATGGTCGAGATTCTGCTGTGGTGTTTTCTCAAACTATTGGCAATGAAGGCCACTTCCAAATTTTTTATGATGCCTTAAGGCCAGCTGAGGAAATGGCTGTTGGTTTGGATCACGACCATGATGATAATTTTTTTGAGCTTGATAATGGCTGGTTGTTGCGAAAAGATTTGACCTCTGCTTCTGGTTATGAATACCACTACCTGCCTAAATATGATATCGAGAATGCAGTGTTGTTAACACCTCAAGGTGGAGAGGGTCATTACTCAGAACACCAAATTTCCAAAGATGCATCAAACTTTGTTATCAACGGTTTTGAAGACATCGTTTGGTATGGCAGTGAGGCTGATAATCTCAGGGAAATTAAGAGATTGACTAAAAATAACCAGTCCATAACTGATGAAAAACCAACTTTATCTCCTTACAACGAGCTTTTGATCTTCAGCGATGGTGAGCTTGCTCTATATGATGATTTAGGTAATGTAAAATTTACTCATTCAAACCCATATAATCTCCAGTACTTTCAGGATTTGATTATTCAACGTCATGGATCATTAAACGGTTTGGTTTTCAATAATGGTGAATCAGGTAGGGTGGTTTATGATTTTGATGATCTGACTGATTTGAGGATTAATCCAGGTCTGGTTGAGGAAGTGGCCTGGGTCAGTCCTACCGAGGTTTATGTGTCATACCAGCCTCGATTGGTTGGTAAGTTGCAAATTGAGCGTTTTGGTAGTGCGGAAATTTCTTTTGAAAGTCCAGCACCCGAGTATATCAAGATTGATTATGCTAACCTGCATACTATTGAAATAACTGAACTGGATCGTATACGTAAAGTGAGTAACGATTTCATTGAACCTGACAGTTATTATTTTCTTGCCGATGAGAAAATTTATTTAAAAGGTGCTGATGGAGAGGCTGAACCATTGGAGTTGAATTTCCCAGAGGGCTTTTCATATCATCTGGATTCGCCAGGCAATCGTCACCCACGGTTTGAAAAAACCACATCAATAGTTAAAAAGTTAAGGATACAGAATTATTCTGGTTTGAACCAACCATTGCGCTGTACTCCTGTTGGTGAGGATGGAGATGGTTTTTATCAACCAACAACGAATCTAACAGCGTTTGTGAGTGCAAAGTTCTCTGATGATCAAGTTCATATATCAGGCTCGGCTTTTGATCAAAACTTTTCACATTATAGACTTGAATACAAGAATCAATATGCCGCTGATAATACATGGCACCCCATTAATTCTGGCGAATTTCCTAAAATTGATGAGTTATTTCAGACCTGGACACCAGTTGTGAGCGGTTCATACTTCATCCGGTTAACGGTTTATGACTTGGCCGGAAATCAGCTTGAAGATGTTGCTCAGGTTTTTGTTCCCAGTAGTAACATCAGTATCAGAAATGTGGCCGTGTCCCCTGAGTTTTTCTCGCCCAATGGTGATGGTATCAAAGATCAGGCTTTGATTGAATTTGATGTGGTGGGAACCACTGAGTTGGCTGTGCAGATTCGCAACAGCAACGGTGAGGTCGTACGGAGTTTCCTGAACCAATACCTAAACAGCGGTCATGAACAGTTGGTGTGGGATGGCTTAAATGATGCGGGTGAGGCATTGCCTTCAGGCCAATATCAGGTTGTTTTCTCAGGTTATCGTTTTTCGGTTGTGCTTGATGTTTCTCCCCCACAAGCATTTGTAAGAGACTACTCTGTTAATGAAGAAGTTGGTAATTGGATCACTTTCGATTTAAGCCAAGCCTTAAGTTACTATAAAGATCCCTGGGAGATAAAAGGGGGTATTGATGGACTGGATTATTCTTATGAATACTATGATGATACCGGGAGTTGGATCAGTTTGGGAAGGGAGCAGTTTGTTAGGGTCACACCTTTCAATGTTGATGAAATTATTACCAATCGGCCCTATCGAATCAAAGTCATCGATTATGCGGGCAATATTGGTGTGAGTGAGGCCTATCATTTTACTGTTGACAAGCTATATGTCGGTGAATTGAGAAAAAAAGATGATTCAAAGACGGTACAGAAAAGAGTCCTCAAAGCATGTGATCCCGAAGAATCAGAATGTGAAGCATCATCCTCCCAGGCTGAAATAGATGATTGCGCTCTTGTTATTCATGGTCGTATTTGTAACAAGGAGTTCTATAAATTCACTCAGCAGATTGATGAAGATTTGTTCAATCAGGAAGTGAATCAGGAGATGGCTTTTGTGGTACAAACTTTTTCACCTCAGGAAGTTGGCTCTGTTGTACTTGAGTTTAATTACGTTCAGGGACAAGGTGTAGATCAGCAAGTACACACCATAGAGGTAGTAACAGAACCTGCCGATGTGGTTGCCGTCAGTGACTACTTTGATGAAGCGGATGAATTAACAACCGCAGGATTGCCAGAGGGGATGGTTAAATTCAGGTCGGAAAGGAATGAGATTCACGCGTATGTCTTGATCGTGGATCAGAACATGCTGCTTGATTTTGTCAGTCAGGTTCCTTTTGTACCGGACCTCATTCAGGTTGATGCAAAATTTGTTAACTATGTCAGAAGTGGTAACCACGAACTGGCTTTTCAATTCACCCCGGCAGTACCTAACATTAACTTTTTTGCGTCAGTAAAATCTGCCATTCTCTCTGATGATCCTGAAGCAGCTTTACAAGCTATAGCCTCAAGCAATGGTATAAAAGTCTTGAGTGATGATTTCCTTGATAAATTTTACCTGGCTCGTGATGCAATAGAACAGGCCAGTCTTGATCAATATGACTATTATTTATGGCGTTATGGGCCATTTGATGAATATGAAACATCCAGCCATCAAATCAGAGTTGAATATCCTGAAAGTATTTCAGATGATTATTTACGACCAATTTTCAGCAGGCAAACCGATGGTACCAGCTTTGCTGAGTTGTATGCTTTTAACAAAAAAGGCTGTTATGTTGCCAGTGAGGCCACTTGGTTAAGCAGTCAGAAAGATATATCGATAGAGCTGGGTTCTAATGATTCATCTGGTATCTGTCTGTTGGATGACCATAACCAGCAGTATTTTAAAACTCAGGATTATTGTAACCCTCAAGCTGAACAGGATGATCTGATCAGGCTTAATTTGGGTGGTACTTTCAGGTTTTCAGATTCCCAACTGGTTTCTATGGAAGCTTATCGACTGGTTGATGGGCAGGAAGTGCTGCTTTATGCCACAACAGATCCAACACCACAACCTGGTGAGGATGGTTTGTTTTATGGTGATACTTTTACACTGAACAAAGCAGATTATGCTGAAGGTGAGTACCAGTATTTTGTGAGGTATACCAACCTTGAAGGGCATCAGGCGGTTGAGTCTTATACTTTTCTGGTACAGAAGGAAAACATCAGTCCTCAGGTGATAAGTCCTGACTCGATGGCTTCCTACTGTGCTGCTGAGGGCGATGAGACGGCACGTATCAGTGTGCCCTATGAATTGGCACTGTCCAATAATGCCAGTCATGCATTAAGCATCAGGAATGTAGCCAACAATCAGCTTGTGGGTGGTGTTGATGATTTCGTATATAACGACCATGATTTTGTTTCAAAACTGACTTATTCTGGTGGGAGTTCATCGGTTAGTTTTTCAATGCCATACTTCAGTGGACAAACATCACTGGTATTTGAGACGATTAATTCCACAGGTGTGAGTAGTTGTGATGTGGTTGCGGTAAATATTGATTCATTGGTTGATGTTGTGGTACGTGATAATACTGGTGAAAACATTGATTCAAATGCGATCAGTTATCCACCCACTTATGTTTCCAGTATACAACCAGCTGAATACAACGAACTAACAGCCAATGAACAGGTGGCGGTTGAAGTTGATCTGTACCACAGCCAGGGCAATGCATTGGATGACCACATCACAAACATACAAACGTTTACTGCCAATGCAGGCGTTGTTCACGGTCTAAGTTGGGATGGTATGGTCAATGGTACTCCTGTTACTGATGGTGTTTACTTTATTGTGCTCACGATAACAGATGGTTGTGGCTTGGTTAAAACACTAAAAAATAAGATTGTGGTGGATAACACCTCACCAGAATTATCTTTCTCGCAACCAGTAAACGGTCAGAGTGTATCGACTTTAACAGAAGTAGAAGCTGAAGTGCTTGAGGGGAATATCGACACAGTTGAACTGGATTATCAGGTGAATGGCAGTTGGGCTCCGATTGTGACAGAAGTGCAGCCAATTGTTGAGCGGCCAGAATTTGATCTTGTAACTGGGTTGTGGAATCTGAGTGGCTTGATTAATGACACATACCCACTGAGGCTTACAGTGAAGGATTTAGCAGGCAATGAAAATACACTAACCATCTCAGTTAATTTAACTGAACAACAGAACATTTTCTGGAGTTATTTGTTAACACCTCGCTACGTCTCTCCTAACAACGATGGTGAACAAGACCGGTTGATGCTTGATTTTGGTTTGAATTTGAATGCCGAAGTGAGCATAACTGTAACCGATGTGAATCAAAATGAGGTCAAGCAACTGTTGTTAAATGAATCCTTGCCTGAGGGAGCGCATCAGCTTATTTGGGATGGCACAGATAATTCTGGCCAGGTGGTTATTGATGGTGAATATCATTTGGTGGCCACAGCAACAGAAATTGGTAATGTGGGGAATTCACAAAGTTTAAGTCTGAAGGCGTATATTGATACAACACCACCAGTGGTTACAGTAACACCCAGCAATTCAGTCATCAAAGGTCAAGGGTCAATGGCATTGAACTTGCTTGAAAATAACCCAGCACAATTGAGCGCGTGGTTACAGCCTGCTGATTTGTTTGTACCAGAGATCCAGGTTTTGAACGCTGATGCTGTTGGTGACTTTAACCTGTTTTTGCTGACAGAACTGGAAGAGACCAGCTATGAATTGAAGGTTTTGGTACAGGATAAGGCAGGCAATCAGTTGTTGCATACGCATCAGTTTAAAGTGGATAACAACCCGCCGGTGCTTAATCTTGAATACCCTAAAGACATCAGTTTTCAAGGTATGGACGGTCAGTTACATGTCATTGGTAACATCACTGATGATAACTTCCATGAGTACCAATTATTCATCAGTCCAGATGTTGAGCCGCCTGTGTGGCAGGAATTAACCACCGGTGATGAGTTGATTGAAGACCAGTTTATGTTTGACTGGCCAATCACCGTCAATGATGGGGTGTATCTATTCAGGGCATTGGCGGTAGATCAGGCTGGCTGGGAAACTGAAGCCGTTCACCAGGTTACTTTGGACACACAACCACCTGTGGTAGTACTCAACCATCCGGTTAATCAATCACTACAAGGACAGACCATAACAATCAAGGGCACAGTCACAGATCCTAATTTATCTTTCTATCATCTCAGTTATCGAAGAAATAACGACCCAGATAACCAATGGCATCTGATTCATTCTGGAATAGATGAAATAAACGATGCCACTTTATATAGCTGGACACATGGCTTGGATTCCGGCAATTACGAGATACGACTATTGGCTCAGGATCAGATTGGTTTGCGTGCTGAAACTGTGGTTGAATTTATGCTGGATACCACGGCACCTGAGCCAGCATTGTACCTCAATGCCGAGCGGGTTAATGGCAATGATGTACAGTTAAACTGGCAGCCATCAGTCTCTGGAGATGTCATTGGCTATCAAATTTACCGCAACAATCATCTACTGAACCAGAACCTGATTACTCAAAACAGTTACCAGGATTTATCCTTACCAGATGGTGAATTTACTTATTGGGTGTTGGCTGTTGATGGAGCAAATAACATCAGTCATCCCAGTAACAGTCAACTTGTGGTGGTCGATACCACAGCACCGGAAGTATTTTTACTTAAGCCAACCAATGGTCAGTTGGCTAGTGGCATCATTGATGTTGTTGGCACAGTCAATAGCACTGATGATTTTAAAGTGATGCGTTTGTATTACCGACTGGCGACTGATCCGGCACCCGGCTTACTTATAGCACAGTCGACTTTACCAGTGGCGGGTGAAAAACTGGCTGAACTGGATACTTCATCATTAATCCAGGGAGCAGATTATCTGATTCGTATGGAAGCAGAGGATTTATCAGGGAATTTGGCAACAGTGGAACGCCGCATCCGAATTGATAATGTACCACCGGCGGCTCCGGTTAACCTGACTTATCAGTTAGCCAATGGCAATGACGTGACCCTGAATTGGCAGGCCAACAGTGAAACTGACCTGGCTGGCTATCTGGTTTATCGCAATGGTGAGATTATTTCAGGTAATGGAACCATTCAGTCTTCCATCATCACTGACATCAGTTATCTTGATGAAGACGTAGTTGACGGTAATCACGAATATTTTATTGTAACTGTAGACTTAGCAAACAATGCCAGTGCGAACAGTAACATCGTACAAGTGAACATAGATCAACGACCACCTGATGTCCAGTTTGTTACGCCAGCAGATGGTCACGAGTTTGAGGCACCTTTAATTGTAATTGCTGCTTCTGATGATGTGGATGTCGCGTCAGTTGTTTTCGATTACTCAACCGATGCAGTGGTGTGGCAAGTATTGGAAACCCGAACTCAACGACCTTACGAAGTATTGGTTAATGCCCAGGATTTAAATTTAAGTTTTGGCGATGTGTTGTATTTACGAGCGACCGCAACAGACCTTGGTGGACAAACTGACGCAACACCCGCTCAAATGATGGTTGAGTACACCGATCTAACACCGCCTGCTGCTGTTATGGGCCTTAGTGGCTCAGTCACTGGCGGTGAAATTCAACTGAACTGGTTAGCCAACTCTGAAGCAGATCTAGCAGGTTATTTGGTGGCCAGAAAACGTTTGGAGCCAGATCCTGAGAGTGAATATACCGTTCTGACTGGTTCAGCAACAACAGCCAATCAGTATTTGGACAGTGATTTAGCCGATGGTACGTACCAATATCAAATCAAGGCGGTGGACACCTTTGATAACTTGTCCGTCGCTGTTGATTCAGAAATCTTTAAAGTGTTCTCAATTAAGCTGGCACAACCATATTCACCGTTGTTGGCTCCTGTGGTTCTTGAAGTCAGCGGTGAAACTGCACATGCGGGTGAGATTCAGTTACAGCTCATCAATGCTTCAGGCAGCCAAGATTTGCCCACAATTTTAGCCGATGCTGATGGTGGCTTTACAGTTGGCAACCTCACCTTAACAGTAGGTGATAACCAAATGACGGCTTATCAAGAAACCACTCAGGGAGATCGGAGCAGAACAGAATCTGTTGCTGTGCAGTTAAGTCCAGTACCATTGACTCCCAGTAATCCAACTGTTTCTGTTAATGGTTATGACGTGGATTTCAGTTGGGAACAACCAGAACCAGGTGTTTTTGGGTATTTGCCTTACATCAATCAACAGCCGGTTTTTGTGATTGAGCCTTATACCAGTGGTTTAATTGCTACAGCGAGTTCTAACACAAGTTCAGCTCATCTCGCACTTGATGGAATGCAGAACACCTATTGGAGCCCAAGTTACAGTGATCGATCTGATGGTATTCCTGTATTCTTTGAAATTCAGTTACCTGAATCCAAATGGATCACACAAGTAGATATCACTTGGAATCAAGGTTTTTATGGTGTTAACAAGCCTGATCAATACTTGTTACAGTTTTCATCACCGGTGGGCTGGATTACACAGGCTGATTTCAGTGGCAATGAAAATGTGACCGCTTCATTCAGCGGAGAGCAGCCGTATCTCACTGACAAAATACGGGTGTTGATTCCTGTGGGTACGTACACACCAAATTTCGAACTGAGTGAAGTTAAAATCTGGCACCAGCCGCTCACAGACCAGCTCAATTATATAGCCACATTAACCGATGGTAATTATGATTTACAAGTCAGCGCGGTTAACAGTTATGGCTTTGCCAGTGATCTGACTTCAGTCCAAAATGGAGCTGTTGGTGATACAACACCTCCCGATCCGGTGGTGCTTGATGGCCAGATTCAAAATGGTAATCAGGTCACTTTGGGTTGGACTGCCAGTACTTCAGCAGATGTGAACCACTACCGTTTGTTCAGAAACAATGAACTGATTTTCATCAGTCCAGATGCCAGCACCCTGACCCATCTTGATACTGACTTACCTAATGGTCATTATACTTATCGTGTGGCAGTTGTTGATGTGGTTGGGAATGTTTCCTTAATGTCAAATGAGGTCACTATTGAGGTTAGTGAGCAGGTGTTGACTGCGCCAACCGGAATGAGCATCAGTGCGCCAGAGCGTGGTGGTACTTTACGACTCGAATGGAATGCACATACAGCCCCTACATTTGCCTATTTCAAGGTATATCGTTCATTACAAAGTGATGGTAGTTTTGAAGTGATTACCCAATTATCAGAACCTGTGCTGATAGATACGAACCTGACCAATGGTGTGAGTTATTACTATTACTTGACTGCTGTTGATGAGTTGGGCAATGAGAGTCTGCCTTCAACAGTGGCAGTAGGTACGCCAAAGGATTTAATCATTCCAGCCAAACCAGTCATCACCAGACCTACGGATGTGGGTTTACCCATCACAGTTAATGAAAACAACACAGATGTTGGCGGATACAGTTCGCCGGGAGTTTTGATAGATTTATTTCATAACGACAACCAGATTGGTTTTGTCAGGTCTACTGTGGATTATTCTCAAGACAACCATGACTTTGGGCGACTCAATATGAGGGAAGTTCAATTAAGCAAACGTGGATTATTTGCATACAGAAATATCAATCAAGAAATTATTATCTATGATCCTGATCAAGAAACATTTACCCCACTGAATGGTGATAACCTCAGTCATCATTTTTGGAATGAAGCCGGTACGGTTTTGTATGCCATCCATAACAGCTATGGTAACAGCGAGCTAAAAACTTTCGGGTTGGATGGACAAGAAATAGATTCAGTGTATTTAGGATTTGTCATCAGAGATGTCACACGTTCACCTGATGCCGGCCAGCTTTTTTATGAAGGCGATGGTATCAATTCTGATACAGGCCAAAGTGAAAGTGGATTGTGGTTATATGCCTTGGCTGACAACACCCACCATAAGATTGATACAAACGGGGCTGTTGACATTAAAAACAATGCCGTGAGCTGGTTATCTTCTGATCGCCTGGCTTTCATTGATTTTCACTCTGATTCTTTGTGGCTATACGACATACAATCAGATCAGCTCCAGGAACTTGAGAGCAACATTTATGGCACCAGTCAACTAGCTGCCTCAAAGGATGGTACACACCTTTACTATTCAGTTCGAGAAAACGGTGATGTTTCTGTTAGGCGATACAACATCTCAGATGGTGCTACCAAAACATACACCATCGAAAACAGTGATGTTTCCTTGCCGGTGGTGGATAATGATATCGACCTCATACTTGTTAGTGTTAACTGTTGTAGTAAACAATTAATTAACATGGAAACGGGAGAAGTGATCCATCATTTCAATGATATAGGCAGTAGATCCAATGGTGTATGGCTTGATGCCAGCCGAGCGATGCTGGTGGGTGGTGATAAGCTGGTGTTTCTTGATTTGCCTGGCGTGTTTAATTTCGAAGCCATTTCCCTACAAGCTGGATTGAATCAGTTTTACGCTGTTGCCAGAAAGGAAAACGGACTGGTTTCACCTGTTTCAGAGACCATTGAAGTTATCTTGAATGAGAACACACTGCCTGATCTGGAGATCAAACCAGATTATTTACAAATTTCAGCTTCACAAGTGCTTCCTGATAATCAGGTAACTGGCTCGGTGTTAATCAAAAACTCAAGCGCTCAAGATGTGGAGCAAGCACGTTTTGTGATTGAGCTGACGGCACCAGATCTTACAACGCAGGTGCTGGCACCTACTCCAATTGATTTCAGTCTGGTAGCTAATGAAGTTTTGAGAGAAAACTTTGTGATCACTGGCCTTAGTCAGACTGGCGAATACACCATTCGAGTGGTGGCTGATTCAAATCAGCAGGTGACAGAAATCAACGAAAACAACAACAGTGTGGTGAAAACTGTGCGGGTAGTAGAAGATTTGCTGCCCGATTTGAATTTGGTGATTGATAATGATCTGTTGTATCCAGGTCAGCAGTTGTCCGGTGAAATACAGGTTTATAACCCTGGCAGTTCATTCGATGGTACTGTTAACCTGGAAATCACTGATGATACCGCCTATCCGGTTGGTTTTACCCAAACATATACCATCAATGAGTTGTCAGATGCCACATTGTGGCAGCAGGACATTAACTGGGACAGTGCAACTGTTTTTGCTGGAAACTATCAGATTCATGCTGAGCTTTTTGATCAAAATGGACAGCAGTTAGAAACGCAAAGTCATGATTTTTCGATCAGTGCTCTTGCTGATTTCGATATGAGCTTGTCTGCTAATGCGGCACAAGTCGAATTGGGTGAAGCACTTGGGTTACAGCTATTGTTGAATTATGCTTCTGGTAATACCAATGTGTCGGGGACCTTACACTGGGAAGTTTATGATGTCAGTGAGCAGTTGGTTTGGAGCGAAAGCGAACCATTGGATGACATGCTGCCGGGTTTTGAGACTGTGTTTGAGAACAGCTGGTTGAGTCAGCAACAAGGTACTTTTGAGGTCAGGGCACGGTTGGAAACAGAATTGGATACAGCCCATGCAGTGTGGCCTTTTGTGGTGGTTCCGCCAGCATCCATTCTGGATCTTAGAGGCGAAATTCAAGACCTGCCAGCAGCTGTTCAGTTGGGGCAAACAGCCACCATTAACTATCAGGTGAGCAATGCCGGTACGGTAGATACTCCAAATGTTCCAGTTACCTTGACCCTCTGGGATAACCAGTTAACAGAAGTTGTTGAGCAACAAGCCGCGACAGTTTCATTGCTGAGAGGTGATACCCAACACTTATCAGTCAACTGGACCAGCAATATTTGGGATTTAGGGCATTATGTCCTGACCTTGACTGCTGACTTGAGCCAATACGGTGGTTCCGCCAGTCAAATATTGGCTAACCAGACCTTGACTACAATGGACACTCAACCACCAGTGGTTCAAATTGAATCGCCAGTTGAGGGTGGATTTTATCCTTCGTCAGTGAACCTGATTGCAAACATTACCGACCAATGGCATGACATTGAGCAAGTCCTGTTAGATATAGATGCACAAGGGGCAGGCTCTGGTGAAGGCTCTATTAGCTTGTATTCAGCACCCCAAAGCAACCTCTATCAAAGGTGGTTAACAGAGCTGGCAGAAGGTGTCCATCAGATCAGGGTCCGTGCCTGGGATGAAGCAGGCAATCAGGCTGATGTCAGCCGAAGCTTTATTGTTGATACCACATCGCCTTTGATTACAGTAACGGGCATTATTGATGATGGCTTGTATAACAGTCAGGTTCAGGCACACGTGCAAGTCACGGACACCTATCTTGACACGATCAACATGACTTTAAACGGCCAGCCCTACCAGTCAGGCGAGCTGATTAACTCAGAGGGCAGTCATTTGTTACAAGTCACTGCCACAGATTTGGCTGGTAACACCAGTACCACAAGACTGGTTTTTTACCTGGATTTAACCGCTCCAGTGGTTAATTTTACTTATCCGCAAAACAACAGCGAAACCAACCAGCCAACCACCCTGGTCAGTGGCCTAACAGAAGTTGGTGCGACGTTGACCTTGCAGACAGGTAGTTACACCGATACGGTCACAGCCGATTATGCTGGGATATTCAGCTTCGCTGATGTGCCATTGATAAGCGGTGCTAATCTCATCACTGTTTCAGCTGTTGACCTGGCTGGTAACCCAGGTGTGCCCACCTTGGTTACTGTTGAGTTGGTGGATACCATCAGCGTAACTGGCACACTCACTGCTGGCAGCAGTCATCCATTGGGTCAGAATTTAACTGTTAATTGGCAGCTTAATAACCTCAATGATTCGGAGGTTTCACAATTGCCAGTTAAAGTTGAACTGTTTCAAGTTGTCGATAATCAACTGGTGGGTAGTGATGAACAAACCATTGATATAATTGCTGCTGGGACCCATGCTGGGAGCTCAGTTCTTGATACAGATACCTTGATGACAGGCGATCATCGTTTACAACTCAGTGTACAAACTGAACAGGGTTGGCAAAACCTTGATGACAGTCTGATTACCATGCAAGACCAGTTAGGCCCAGTGGTGACGGTGATAGAACCAACGCATGGTGAGTTAAGCAATACCGAACTTGAGTTGTTGGTCCAGGCTGTTGATGAACACAGTGATGTTGCTGTCGTTGCTTATCAACTGGATAACAGTAACATCTGGGAACCGATGAACTGGAATGGTATCAACTACACGGCTTCCTTGGAATTAAGTCATGGATCACATCAATTGTTGTTCCGCGCCATTGATGACTTCAACAATGAAAGCCAGTCAACTGTGGTTACAGTGAATATCGATACAATGGCCCCTGACATCCAGATCAATCAACCAACTGACGGCTTGATTACCAATCAGCCAGTGACTGTGGATTTTGTGGTCAGTGATGATCATGATTTCAGTGTGGCAGCTCAGCTTGATACCAATGAAATTAACAATGGTCATACCATCAATGCTGAAGGTGTTTACTTGTTGGATGTGACAGCAACTGATCAAGTGAACAACGAAAGCACAGTCAGGCACAGTTTTACCATTGATACGACAATACCTGTACTGACAGTCAGCAACCCGCTTGATGGTGAACAAAATACCAAGGGCGTGGTGGATGTGGTTGGCTTATCTGAAGTAAGAAATCAGGTTTTAATCAAGGTTAATGGTACAGAAACAACAGTCAAGACAGACCAGGATGGTCGCTTTATTTCAGTTGGTCATGCCTTACAATTGGGGCAGAATATCATTGAAGTGACAGCCACAGATCAGGCCGGTAACAACAGCAACACCATCACACGGGAGGTCGAGTTCATCCAGTCAGGCCAGGTACGTGGACGGATTTGGCAAGATGTTAATGGTGATGGCATCATTGATGCCACAGAGACTGGGTTTAATCAGGTTTGGTTGAAAATCACCAACGACCAGAATCAGGAATGGAAGGCTACCACAGACATGATGGGTTATTATGTCTTTGAGCAGCTGCCGGTAGGTGCCTACACCATTGAAATCATTGATCAAGTTTTGTTGAATGATTGGCAACAGACAACCGACAATCTGATACAACAGCTTGAGGTTGAAGCGGACCAAACCATCAACATCGATTTTGGTTTCCGGCGAATACCCAGCCAAATCAACGGCCAGTTAACAGCCAACAGCCAACGAGGTCGATTGTTGATGTTGCTTGATCCGGCCACAGCCCAAATTAATGCCAATAAGTGCTTCGGTGTTTCTCAATGGCGAATGCAGGCTGTTATGAATCATGAATTCATTACTGGTGATGTGGTTTCAGCCAGGTTGTACGATGTCCAAGGGAATTTGTTGCAAACAGAAACTGCCAGTTATGAGGACTTTATTAACAATGGTTATCAGGTGATTGACCAACAGGGTGAGACCACGGATTTCAATCTGCTGCTACACCCAGTTACCGGCCCATACCTGAGTGCCACCGTGACTCGTTCAAGTACGGCAGCACCAGCGATATTACCGGAAGCTTATCGCCTGATCTTGAGTCTGCAAAGCGGCAACAAGCAAAACGAATGGTCAGGTGAAGTGGTCAGTAACAACTGTCAAAGCTTTTACCAGATTGGTGAAGACATCGGCGATTTACAATTGACAGATGTGCGTGTTTATCCACCATTAGTCTCTGATGAGCCCAATGGTGTAACCACAATGGGAAGTATGAGCAGCCAGCGCGTTCTGTTGGAAAACTTGCTGCGTGAAGGTGGTTGGTCTTATGAAGTAGTGACTGATGCCAATGCGTTTTCTGCAGCCATGGCAACTGACCAATATGTGGCTTACTGGTTACTGGCTGAAAATGTCCAGTTGACCAATCAAACACAGAATGACTTGATCACAGCCATGCATGAAGGTGCTGCATTGGTGGTTTCCAGTGGTCACGACAATCTGAACACTCAGTTCTACTCAGCCATGGGTGTGCAAGTTACTGGCAGTCACTTGAATGCCACTGAATTTGAATTGTTTAACACCGCCATGACCAATGCCGGTACACTGGAGGTTGGACACAATGAACATACCCTCAAAGCCAGCTTGTCAGGGGCCGAATCTGTGGGTGTATTCCGTGGTGCTGATATCGAACATCCTGACAATCAGGCGCTGACACTGTTACAATCTGTCGGTGGCAAGGCTGTGTTCTCAGGGCTTGACTGGTTGTTACAGGCCACCGAGTCAACCGGCTTGAATACCTATCTTCAGTTAATCCAACAAGTCCTTGAATACACGCACCCATTGGGTCTCGCCACTGAGTTGGGTCGGGCCAGAGCTGTTCGATTGAGTCTGGAAAACCAGAGTCTGGCGGTGAATGGTCATGTGCAGGTGTTGTTACCACCTGGCGTGAACCTGATTTATGCACCGATGACAGTGACCACGGCTACAGATGGTTTTGCTTTTGTCTACCAATTGGCAGAGAATCAGCATCTTGAATTTGAATTTTGGGTTGAAGTTAATGATTCTCCTGCTGATTTGAGGGCTGATGTTTATGTGGATCACACTGTTGAGGTTATCGAAACGCTGGAATTAACCTTGATTGCTGGTGAAAAACCAGATCTGACAGCTGCCATCAGCAATTGTGTGACAGGTGTGAAGCCACAGCAAGAGTTGACCTACCACTACCAAATCACCAACAACGGTAACACCCATATCAACAATGCCCTGGCTTATACCGGGTTGCCAACTACACTACTGAACCCACAGTGGCAGTGCAGTGCAACAGCCGGTGCTGTGTGCGGTGCTGCAAGCGGCAGTGGTAACCTGTTGGGTCAAGTGATTGATTTACCAGTTGGCAGCACTGTGAGTTATTATTTCACCGCTCAAGTTGCTACTCACCAGCCGATTGATAACATCAGTGTCAGCGCCAGGGTGGTGATGCCAGATGAGGCCACCGATATCAACCCATTTGATAATGATGCCATTGATATTGACCAGGTTTATCCATT
Organism: Marinicella sp.; assembly: GCA_028284365.1. Taxonomy (GTDB): domain Bacteria; phylum Pseudomonadota; class Gammaproteobacteria; order Xanthomonadales; family Marinicellaceae; genus Marinicella. Next base: position 6,602 of record JANQRW010000022.1, on the reverse strand, counting down.
CCTGTTTAAAGATGGGTTTGAATGTATGTCGGCTGGTGCGGCCTATTTCACCACGGAGGGAAAATAACATGGAATACTCAGTGAACTACAAGACTTTATTGACAGGCATTGTGCTGATTTTGGTTGGTACCTGGGTGAAAACCGCAGAACAACAACCAATCGACATCGATTCAGGTCTTGGTATCAAACAACAATGGATCAATGGTCTGCTTGCTGGTAAAGACATGAGTCAGGTTTCAGCCAGCCTGGCAACTGCTTCGGCAGAACAGAATGCAAATAAAAGCCTGCCACTGACACCGCATAACCCGCTGGTTGCATACCAACAGGCAGAGCAGGCTTTTATGGCCGACTTAAACCGCTTGTTGCAAATGGCTCGTAAACCAACAGCCCAGCATCAGGTCTTTATCGATAACAGCCTGGATAAACTAAAACGCAGCTATGTTGCAATGAATGGCTGGTTAACTGGTTTGGGGAAAAATCCGTCATCAAAACAAACACTTGCCGCAAGTAAATATGACAAATTAAATGAACTAACCGCCGATTATCATCAGCGTTGGCAAAGCATTGAACAGGCCATGAACCAACCAGTAGCGAAATGGACTGGTTTGACCCGAGAGACCATGCGGCAAATCAGCCATGATAAAAGCGTCATCAGCAGTCAGATACACCAAACCATCTTGCGTAATGATTACCTCCCCTATAACAACCGAAATTTTTCAGCACCGCCCTTGGTGATGAACCCGGAGATCACACCAAGCTATGCCAACGAATTCGCCACAGCAGGTGAAGCTGCTGATTTGACTGCTGATGAAGTGGTGAATCTGACCCCCGAAATTTACCAATTGGCAGCCAGTCTGGATCATGACTACATCAGAATTTATAACTTTGTCAGAAAACAAATCAAAGAACAATACTATGCCGGTAGCATGAAAGGGGCACATGCCACCTTGTTGTCTTATGCGGGTAATGATGTGGATCAGGCGGCCTTGTTAATCGCCCTGTTACGGGCATCAAATGTACCGGCCCGTTTTGTAAAAGGGGTAATCAGACAGCCAGTGGCAGATGTGATGAATGGTTTGGGGTTGACCGATGTCAATCAGGTTTTGACCGCCTTGAACCGGGCTGGGATTGCACATCAGCCAGTGATTCAGGGAGGACAAATCAGAGCCATCGAAAAGCAATATACCTGGGTCAGTGCCTACTTGCCCTATGCGCATTATCGAGGCACTGCCAATGACCAGAATGACCCCGTGTGGATTCCACTGGCACCAGCGATTAAATCAACCACGTTTGATCCACCCGAATTCAGTTATGCTGATTTCAATCTGGATGCCGCTAATTTGGTGATGAATTACCTGACTGATCACAGCATTGGCTCATCTCCCATGATTTACTGGCAAGGTCAACTACCAGCAACAGTTCAACAGAATTATGATGACTTTCTGACAGGTGTTGTTAACCACAGCGAAGCTTATCAGATATTACCTGCATCACTGCCTTATGAAGTGGTGGCAACAACCGCAGAGTCAGCCAGTTTACCAGCTGCTGATGTCCATCGACTTCAATTGGAATTAACTCATCAGGGACAAGTTATTTCATCAATTGAATTGTCTTTACCAACAGTGACTGGCCAGCGCCTCAGCCTTTCATACTTGCCAGCAACCGTTGATGACTTGAATCTGATCAATCAGGCCGGAGGCATGTCTCAGGTGCCGCCATATCTGGTGGACTTACGACCTGTGTTTCAGATTGATGGGCGCCAAATTGAGACCAACAGTGCCAGTTTACCCATGGCCAGTCAGCATCAGCTACAACTTACCTTGGTATCACCGACTGGTGATGCGGTGGCTCTGGAAAGGCAGTTGTTGGCAGGTACCTATTTCAGCGCAGTACTTGGAACTCAGGATGATGATTTTCCGGCGAACACAGAAGCCAGCAACTTAAACAATGATGAAACCAAGCCCGTCAGATTGATCCACAACCTCGGGCTACAATACCTGAAAGCCTGGAGTGAAGCCGAAAACGAACTGGCTGCCATCATGAATCAGGCGATTATCAGACCACTGCCTGCGGTGCTGTTACTGGCACCTGAGTTCACTGTTCTGGAGTCATCAGGACTGCCGCTTCAAATGCAATTCAGTGGTGTTTCCCTTGATGCCATCAGTCGCACGGTTGATGTGATCAGTCGTGGTGATGCGCCTGAGTCAGACTGGATGAGGCTGGCTGCATTACAGGGATCGTGGTTGGAATCAGAGGTGTTTGAGGCACAGTGGGCGATCGAAGCCGTCTCAGCCGATCATGGCTTGAGGTTACAGCAACAGTCGGGCGATGTCATTCATCACTTGACAGCGACTAATCTGACCACCCAGTTGCCCTTGCTTAATCATCCCGACTATGTGAAAAACCACATTCGCCAATGGGTCAGCAGTGGCCATGAAGCTTTGGTGCCTGAGAATCAGGTCAGTCAAGGTATTTGGCAAGGTTCCACCTGGCATATCTGGCAACCTGAATCGGGTAATTCAGGCTATTTTATTGCTGGTGGTTATGCCGGTGGTCAAACCACAGAAGCACCCGATGATTGGGCGTTACAAGAGTTGTTACAGTTGCTGTTTGACCCCTATGCAGAAGGCGGTAATGACAACCCCTTGAGCGGCCGCCTGATCAATAAAATCGACACCACTGACGTGCAGATTGCAGCAGTTGACAGCGAGTTAGGTAAGCCCAGTGCGGTGCGTGTGACCGACAGTTATAACCGCCCGGTGGCTGGTGCCCTGGTGCGCTTCACCTTGACTCAGGGTGATGCCAGCTTGAAAAACTCGGATGGCATTTTTGATGGCTCAACCCGAACGGTTGAGGCATTAACCGATGTGCGTGGCATCGCTCAGGTTGCCATCAAGCTCGGCACTCAGGTAGGCTCAGGCATTAAAGTGTTACTGAACCCCACTGATGAGCACCCCACACACCTGGGACACATCGTACTGGAAGCCAGTGTACTGACTGATTTGGGCACCATCGGGTTGGCTGAACCTTTTGACCACTATGCCATGGCGGCTGAGGCGACACAAATTCTGGTGAATGAATGTAACTGGATTTGGGGCAGTTGTGAACATTTTTCCAGTCATCAGGACATGCAGTCAGGTAATGCCTATGTTACGGTGGTTGATGAGTTTTTCAACCCGGTGGCTAATGTGCCACTGAGCTTTGAAGCCTTGAGTCCGGTACCGCCAGCCAGCATCAATAAAGCGGGCACTAATCAGACTCATCCGACTGACAGCCAGAAACAGGAACCTGTTTTGTTGTCTGATAAACGGCCACAACAAACTGTCACCACAGGCCAACGATCTGGTGCCGGTTCATTTCTGGCGGTTGCTGAAAAAGCACGTCAGACTCTGGATGATGAGGCTTTGAAAAACGGTGAAATTACTGGCCGTTGTGATGAATACGCCCCATCGAAAATAGCACTGGGCAGCTGTGCCAGTTTTGGTGAACTCAATGTGCCTGCTTGTGCCGTGTCACAAGGCCAGATCGCTTCCAATTCCAGCTGGTCAATGTTCAGTTTATACAACGGTCATGGTTACCCAGCGACCCGTTTCCCGGTAAAAATCAGTGCCCCCGGACTGGCTGATGTGATCATCAACCGTTATAACGGTTTTGAAACGGTACCTGGTCATTATGCCAGTGCCGGTATTTTTTACGGTGGTGATAATTTTAATGGTCCTAACGGTGACCTGTTTGCCGGGAAAAGCAATGACACATTGTCATTAACAACCCAACCGGTTTACATCAGTTATGCCAGTGATGGTACCGCGGATGGTTGTGTGCTGGTACAGAAGAACATTGGAGAAGTGGCTGATTTCCAAACATCAGTTACCGATGGCGATGCCAGTGTTGTGGTCGATGAGACCAGTAGCAACCACCCACAACAATGGTCACTTGATTACATTTTAGGTACAGCCAGTGGTCATAACCGAAACCCAGTCACAGCCACTGATGTGGTGTTTGATGGTGTTGGCATTTATCCCGGTGAACTTTACAATTCAATCACCTATCAGGCTGAAAGTGTCACGGTATTGGCTGAAGTGGTGGCGCGGGTGCCTGACACCTTCGTGCTTGATGATGAATCGCTCACCACTCACAGCACCCGGTTTTCGGTGTCATTGACGCCATCAGATTACCACCCTCAGAGCCTGGTAGCCAATTTCTATGAAAACAACACCCTGATCTATCAGTACCAAACCGATTACCCCGGAGCAGGACTGCTGACAGCCCAGTTGCCCAGCGGTATTGAACTGGATCCTGCTGATGACTATTTTATCGAAGTGGTGCTGAATGAAGGCACACCCCTTGAAATCACTTACGATCGACAACCATTGGAAGGCATCACCCGCCCATTGATTACAGCGGTTAATTGTGAAGATGAGAACAACCTGTTTGGTACTTGTGGTGGCCGCATCATTAACAACAGCTTTACCTCGCCGGTGCGCTTGTCCACAGCTGTTGACTTTGCCAATGAATCGGTTTGTCGCAACGAAGGTTTTGCCCTGGATCTGGTAACAGAGTCAAGGGTCACCATAGAAGCTTTCCGCCATGATTTTGATGGTCTGCCCACCGATGAAGTGACCACAATCATGAACAACGAACTGCTGTCAGCCGGTGAAAACCAGATCAGTGCAACAGCCGAAACCTTTGGCAGTCATCATTACACCCTGAGAATCACCGCTGTGGCTGAAGACAATGGTGATGAACAAACTGTCGAAGGTATCCTGATTTCAACCTATGACATCAGTAACGCCTTACCGATTGGACACGCCAATGTCAAAGGCATAGATTTAGCCGATGGTTCGATGGTTTATTCTAAAAAGGACATTGGTTTGTCATCACCGGGTGTGGACCTTGAATTCGTGCGCACTTATTCATCACAGGCGAGACATGAGCTGGGGCCGCTGGGTTATGGTTGGTCGTATAATTTCATGTCACGGGTGATTGTGGGTAACTGTGGTCAGGTAACGGTCACTGGTGCTGACAGTGGTGGTGCGCGCTTTCGTATTGAGGGTGATTCCTTTGTGCCGTTAAAAGGCTATCACTCAGCACTGGTGTTAAATGAAGATGGTACCTTTGATTATTACCCCAAAGGCGGGCTGCGCCACCATTATGTGGGGATGCAGGAAAAAGTCTGGTGGCTGGAGTATATCGAAGACCCCAATGGCAATCGGCTGTCAGTTGAGTTGATTGGACGCAATGATGCGCCGATCATACGCACAGTGACTGATGCGGTGGGCAGGCGTCTGCTGTTTTCCTATGAGTTGATGGACTTTGGTCTTTATCGCAAGGAGATGCTGACGGGCATTAACGGGCCTGATGGCATTGCCATGAGCTTTGCATATGATGAGATCGGTAACCTGATCAGTGTTCAGCGTGAGGGCCAAAGTGGTGAGCGGGCCACTGATGAGACCCTGAGTTATTCAGGTGAAGTCACAGGCCCATCCAGGTCATTGTTGCTGAGTGTCAGCGATCAGTCCACCGGTAGCACAAGAAGCTGGACTTACCAGAACAACAGCATTCAGCTGCCACCAGCGATGCCTGCCATACCCGATATTGCCAGCATTGAAGTAACCGCTTTCAGCGAATCAGATTCAGGTGGCATCAGTTTCAGTTACACTGCCGCCACTGGTTATAACAGCGCAGTGAGTGTGAATCAGAACAGCCAGCTCAGTCAGTATCAGCTTAACAGCTATGGTGCCACTGATGAGGTCACCTCACCGGCAGGTACACGCAGCTTTGTGTGGGAAACCGACAGCGATGTGTTGTTGCTCAGCGAGACCGATGAAAATAACCGCATTCGCAGCTTTCAATATGACCAGTATGGTAACATTACCAGGGAACAACTGGGTACACTGGTCAGCTTATACAGCTATGTGGCTCCCGATCAGTTCGATCCACCTTACATCAAGGACCGAATAGCCAGCCATACCAACTGGCGCGGTATCCAGAGTACATACAACCATGACACCAAAGGCAACAAAACAGGCGAAACCACCGCTGGTATCCAAATGGCCTACAGCTACAACCAACAAGGCCTCATCACCGAACAGACCGATGGGCGAGGTCTGGTGAGCGGATATACCTATGATGAGAACGGCTATCAAAAAACCGTGCGCAATCCCGCCGGTGAAACCATCACCAGCGAATACAACGCCCGTGGCCAAAAACTCAAAAGCACCGATGCCAAAGGTCACCAGAGTACATTCACCTACGATGCAGCAGATCGGATGTTGAGTAAAAAGCTCAACAGCCGCCACTGGACCTACAGTCACACCAATGGTGGCCGTACCCGTGTTGAAACCGACCCCAATGGGAACCAGACCACCTACCAATACGACACCCAAGCGAGGTTACTGAGCGTGCTTAACGCCAGCGGCGATACCATGAGTTATGTGTATGATGCCAATGGTAACAAACTCAGCGAAACCGATTTTGGTGGACACGTCACCACTTTTGATTATGATGATGCCAACCGCCTCATCACCAAGACCGAGCCCCTTGGCAAGGTTACCAGTTACACCTACGATGCTGTGGGTAATGTAACATCTGAAACCACCGCC
>JANQRW010000020.1 GCA_028284365.1 Marinicella sp. | reverse complement strand
GACTGAGCTCAGTGCAACGCAAATTTGAATGACGACTGCAAGGATGCAGGAGGTAGCGTCGAGTTTGGAACAGAGACCGAAGATCCAAAGACATTCCTTTTTATAAACAGTCAAGATTATTTTTCTTTAAATAAGTGTAATAATGCTTTTTGATATACAGCAAAATAATAAGGTGTTATCATCTGATTTTAACCAAATTGAAACAAAGGAGTGTGATGAGAACTTTATTTTCTTCAGCACTGTGGTTGGCTTTGACTTTGGTGCTCATGTCAATCAGCAATTATTTCATTAATGAGGAATTCTATGAACAAAACTATTCAGTTTGGTCTGTGTTATGGTTTCATATTGGTCTTATTTGGTTAGCTATATACGCTCTGGGAGTACTAAAAAAGTCTAAATCAATCTGGTTAAAAATACTGCTTTGGCTTACTCTCTTTATTATTATTTTTACCGCGTTCAGTGAAATCTTAATTTATAAATATTCGGGTGTTGCATTTGTAGATCAAACGTTTCTTCACTTTGAGCCACAGTCGCTCATGGTTGGGTTCTCAATTTATCCGATTAAATATGTCACTGTGATTTTGTTGATAGCCCTCTTTAGTTTGCTGTTACTTAAATATACTTTAACAATCAAACCAACAAAAGGAAAAAACATAGCCGCGTTATTTTCACTTGTGGTGATTGGTTTTTTCCATTATGGGTCTTCGATGGGTCGTTTAATCGCAAACTTTCAACAGTACAAGCAAAAACAATATACTCAATTGCAAAGTGCGGAAGAAATCTTGCCTTACGAGGCCTTTGGCATCAGGCCCATAGGTATTCAAAAAGAACAAATTTCAGCATCATTCACTGTGGGTAAAAAAAACCTGATCATAGTTTATTTAGAGTCTTTCAGTCATGTTTTTCACAACAGTGAACGGTATCCTGAGCTCACACCTGAGATTAATCAACTTATTAAAAAGCATGGCCAGTTCAAAGATTATCAATCTACAGCAAACTTCACAATCCAAGGTATTCTGTCTAGTTTATGTGGATTGATACCAAAATTAGAGACAGGAAATAACATCAGCTCTAATGATATTCCATATCAGAGTCTTATATGTTTACCACATGTTTTGAATCATCTGAACTATAACCAAGAGTTTGTTGGTGGGGCAAGAAAAAGTTTTGCGAATAAAGAAGCTATTTTAAACTCAATAGGTTTAAACCCTGTCTGGGGGTGGCTTGACTATCAAAAACCAAAAAACTATCAGACCAATGACTGGGGCTTGCAAGACAGTGATTTGTTTCAATTTGCATTGGAGCGGGTTGAATATCTTATGCAACAAGACCAACCATTTCATTTAAGTATTTTGACTTTGTCAACCCACTTAGATGGTAATCCAGACCCAACTTGCCCCGATTACAAGGCTGTACCAGAAGCGCATAAGTTTATATTAGGTATTCACTGTACCGACTATCTTCTGGGGAAATTCATCAATTCGCTTGACGAAAAAGGTGTTTTAGACGACACCACGGTTTTAATCACTTCTGACCACGGTGTTTTCCCGGTTGAGCTTATTAAAAACTTATTTGGAAAGGGTTTCGATAGAAATCAGTTGTTGGGTATTTTGATCAATGGTCATGATTTTAATAAGTCGCTGCCATTTGCACTTTATGATATTCCTGAAATATTATTGGCATCAATGGGTATTGAGACCAATGCTTCATTTATTAATGGTAGGTCACCAGATGAAATATCACCAGAAAGGTTTATCTTACGTGAGAATAAGCTTAACAAAAATTTAAAAATGGCTGACGGATGTAACGAAAATGACAAAATAGAACCACCCATTGATCCATGTGAAAATGAACGGTTGGTGCAAAAGAGCTGGGGTTATGCTGCAACTTTTAATGAAAATAAAGAAAAGACTCAATTAGAAAAAATTCAAATAAACACAAAGGCTATCAAAAACCATACAGTTGTGGATTTAGTCATCAACCAACAATCAGTTATGCCTTATTTTATGGCTGAGGGTTACCCTGTCACCTTGCTAGAAAGAAAATATCGTAACCATATATATGTACTTGTTTATGATATTGAAAATCGAAGGATTCATGGTTACAACGCTTTTCAATACAACTCAAAGGATATAGATTATTTCGATAGACTTATGCTTAAAAAACCTCAAGAAAACATGCTTTATGTGGTATTCACAGAGAAAGGCACAGAGACAGCAAGTTTTCCAGAATGGAATACTGTTTTTTCTTTGCTGGGGAGCGAAAAGTTTGCTTATCCTGAACAATCTTACCTGGGTCTTTTTAAAATGATAGATAGAAAAATGAGTTATGTAGAATGGTCTGAAGACCTCATCAATATGAGTGTAGATATAGCTAATTACTTTGCTTTTTAAAAGTTATTTAACGTATCAGAGCTCACCTCAAATTAATCATCAGTATCATTCAAAAGCTGCGTTTAACTTGCGGTAAGCTTCAAGGTTCGGCCCAGGGTTTCCATCTGCATCATAAAGCCCAAGTTTCTGGGTAAACCCGTTTAGGTTTATTTCGTCAATTTCAGCCGCCTTAAGTGCTGTGATTGTAATGGATGTTGGTGTATTTTTCTTGAAAGGCTCAGCTGTTATTTGGGTACAGTTTTCCCCTTCTGTCAGGGGCCAGTTGTGAGAAAGGGTATCATCTATTTGTATCAATAATTCTGAAACAGTGTTTGATTCTAAACACAAATTGAGCGATTGATATGAGCCGGCCAGCATGAACCTATCCGCTGCCAATAAAGACAGCCCGATTTCGGCACCTTTTTCCATGTGTAACTGTTGATCCTCAGAAACTGTAACCACATTAACCTTCCCGTTCACGTCCCAGCCATCTAGCCCCATTTCGAAAGAGGCATTGTATAATCCATTGTCTTTATAATCACGGTAGGTCCATACACCAAAGCCTTGGGAATACTCTGCCAACATGGGGCCTGATTGAATCAAAAAGTTGCCAATGTCTTCAGGTTTGATATTGGCATTATTCGGGAAATAGGGTGTGTTGTCATAAAAGTTGAACTGTTCAATGACATGGTTGGTGTTTTTCCCTTGGTCGGTGACCACTTTTAAAAAGTATTTAAAGTTCTTAAGAGCTTGTTCTGCAGATAGCAATTCGCCTTTATTTTCTGCTCCCCAAAAAGGTGCCCAATAAGTGCCGCGATGATTCTTTTCTTGTAAATATAAATCATGACCAATCCATGTGTATTGTTCTCCTTGTTTGATTGGTAATTTATCAACTCTGATTTCTAAAGCAGCATTGGGGAAAGTAGACTGTGTTGGCTGTAAAACTTTTTCATCAAGCATTTTGTCAATAAATTGCAAGTACAAAACGTATGAGAGGTTTGCCGGCTTTGGAACAGCAACTTGGTCGAATTTGATGTCATTTGATTGCAGTAAAACTTTAACGATATCATGGTCTTTTGTCTTGAGCCATTCGCCATAACCCATCTTTTGGCCCATCTCTAATCTTTTTTCAGGTGATAAATTTGGAAAAACAAAATGAGGGCACCAAAAATCTTCCCATGAAACTATAATTCCGGCTGAAGCTTTATGGAAAGGTTTTATTTTTTCAAACACTTTATTCAAGTAGTTTGCCCAATGCTTCTGCACCTTTGGATCAGTGTAAATACCGACACATTGTTCCATACCATCAGTTCCCGTATTTGGTGTGTAATCGTGTGGAAAACCAAGCCTCAGGATGTAAAGTAGATCATTATCAATTATTGATTTGATTAAAAAAACCAGCCGCTCATAAAGTTTTTCATTTGACTGAGTTTGATTTTTATCGAACCCAACCTCAAAACCGCGCCACGGAACAGTTAAAACGATGGTGTTGAACCCATCAGCTTTAATCTGTTTAAGTTCAGCATCGACATCGTCTTCCTCAAACTCTTGCCAAAATGTTTTTGGCCAAGCTGAGGAAAAGTAATGGGCAGACTTAATAAAAGTGTCTTTGTTGCTATTGAATAATGCTTGATTGTTCTCATCGCTGCAACCAGAAAGAGACAGCAAAACAATTAGTAGGAAAAACTTTGTCATTGTGTGTGTGTTTCAGGTGGTTGAAATTTATCAACGAGATACAACGGTCGTTGCTTGCTTTCATTGAACATACGTCCCAAGTATTCGCCGATAATACCTAGAGCGGTTAACTGAATGCCACCCAGAAATAAGATCACTACCATCAAGGACGGGTAACCAGGAACATCATTACCAAATATGATGGTTCTGGCGATGATCGTGGCACCATAAAAAAAAGCAAATATAGCGACAAACATACCGATCCATGTCGCAAAGCGCAGTGGTAAATAACTAAAAGAAGTGATGCCATCGAGGGCAAAACGCCACAGTTTACTGTAATTCCACTTGGTTTCACCGGCAGCACGAGGCTCGCGTTCAAAGTAGATTTGCTTCTGTTTGTAACCAACCCAGGCAAATAACCCTTTCATGAATCGGTTGCGTTCACGAAGTTTATTAACGGCTTGATAAGCACGTCTTGACATCAGTCGAAAATCACCAGTGTCTTTGGGGATTTCTATTTTGCTCATCGAGTTAATGGTGCGATAAAACAAACTGGCGGTTGCTTTTTTTGCTATAGATTCACCATGGCGCGCTTTGCGTGTGGCGTAAACCACATCATAACCAGCGTGCCACTGTTTGACCATATCTGGAATCAGCTCTGGTGGGTCTTGCAAATCTACATCTATCACCACCGCTGCATCGGCTGAGGTATGATCTAGCCCAGCTGTGACTGCATATTCCTTGCCAAAGTTTCGACTCAAGGACAAATAACCAAACCTGTTGTCTTCATCATGAATGCGCTTCATGGCCTTTAAGCTGTCATCAGATGAGCCATCATCCACGAAAATCACTCGCCACTGTACATCACAGTCTTGCATGGCTGTTTTGATGCGTTCCTGAAACAGTGGGACCACTGTTTGTTCATTAAAAACCGGGACAATAATGTCAATAGATGGCATGCTTCAACCAGTGATAAAAAGGGGTATTTTAACCAATTTGCATAAGTTTTGTTATATTCCTTACCCTTACATGAGTTGTCTGAAGTGAAAGACTTGTCGTTTTCTTTAAAACATAAACAGAGGTTGTAGTAACTTTTATTCAACAGCTGCGTTAATAGAAGTGACCCTGACTGATTTAAGGATATGGTGACCTTTTACGCTCTCCTCTTAATATCATGTCTTCTACCAGTCAAGATCAAACCGATGCGCCGAATTCGCTACCCTTCCAATTGCTTGCGGATTTCGGCGCTTTTTTGGTGGTAGGTCAACCCTTCGGCGGCAGCGAGTTTTGCAGAAATATTGGCCAAAACACCGCGACCGGTGTGGTTGATTTTCTGGGTTGATAAAACCTTTAGAAATCGATGTACACTCAGTCCTCCAGAAAACTTGGCTGCACCCGCTGTAGGGAGGGTGTGGTTGGGGCCAGCGCAATAATCTCCAAAGGCCACTGCTGAATTCTCGCCAATAAACAACGAGCCATAGTTGGTAAACAAAGAGCTTTTCAGTGACTCATCACACACCATCAAATGTTCAGGGGCATAATCATTGATGAATGCAATGGCCTGACCTTGATCAACCGCATGGAGCAGTACAATGTTGTTATTATTCAACAAAACTTGACCATCTGGGTGTTCCGCGATCAGCTGTTGTAAACCAGACAACAGCCCCTTTGACTCACTGACCACAATGCTGATGGCATTGGCATCATGTTCCGCTTGGGCCAAAGCATCAAACATCAGCCATTCAGGTTGTTTCACTTGGTTGGCATAGATCAACAGTTCACTCGGCCCAGCCAGGGTATCGATCAAAGTGCGGTGCTGGATCTGTGCTTTGGCTTGGCTGACGTAAGCATTTCCAGGCCCGACGATCAGATTAACTGGTGCGGTTTCAGCAAAACCATAAGACAAAGCTCCAATGGCCTGAGCACCGCCTAAATGTAAGAACTGAGTGGCGCCGGCTAAACTGGCTGCTGCCAACAAAGCTGGATGATCTGAAGGTGAACAAGCCACCCTTTGTGGACAACCTGCAACATGGGCAGGGGTCAAAGTCATTAACGCGGTTGAAATCAGTGGAAACTGGCCGCCCGGTATATAAGCACCAATGCGTTCTATGGGCTGGTAGGAAAATCCAAAATCACCCATTTCATCACTGAATGAATCGTTCTTCAGTGCTTTCATCTGAAATTGGCAGAATTTTTTAACGCGCATGTGTGCGCTTTGGATGGCATCTTTAAGTCCTGTCTCAAGCTCATAATCGTCAAAAGGTTTCAGATCAATATAACCAGCATCTTGTTGGTCAATTTTTTGACTGATGGCTTGTATGGCCCTGTCACCATGAACTTTGATTTTGTCTAAGATCTTGGCTACGATGTCCTCGATTTTGCTTTGGTTATTAAAGCTGGGGCGAACATACGATTCAACAGTTTCGAATTTATCGTTCATTGTTGCGGCTCCTCAAATCATTCACAATTTCATGAATACTGACTCCTTTGGCTTTGGCCATGACCAAGGTAAAGAATAACAAGTCTGCCGCTTCCCAGCGTACATGGTTATGATCGGTGGCCTCAATCAGTTCATCGCATTCTTCTTTTAATTTTTCAATTTGAAGCTCACTGCTGGCAAATAATTTCTGAGTAAAGGATTGGCCCTCTGTTGTGATCATGCGTTGTTCAAACACTTCATCCAAATAACTCAGTGAATAATTCTTGGTTTGGCTGGCAAAGCAGGAATAACGATCGAAATGACAAGCATCATTGGTTTGTTCTACCAAGAACAGCAAGGTATCACCATCACAATCCACGTCAACCTGAATTAGCTTTTGTGTGTTGTTACTGGTTTCGCCTTTGGTCCACAGTTGATTACGTGAACGTGAAAAGTAAGTTCCAGTGCGGTTTTCCAGCGCATGTTTTAAGGACGCATTGGATGAGTATGCCATCATCAGCACTTTTTGGGTTTTGGCATCCTGTACCACAGTCGGAATCAGGCTCATTTTATTAAAATCGACCAGAGACATGAAAGCTTCAGTCAAAGACATTTTACCTGAATAAATGGCCATGCCGATTTGTGAGTTGGCACCTTTGGTGTTGATCCATTGTAAGTCTTCACAGGTGGTGATACCACCAGCCACTGTGACTGGAATCGGAGCGGCTTTAACAACGGCTGCAATGCGTTCTTTATCGATGCCTTGCATCATGCCCTCTTTGTTTACTTGCGTGTATAAAAATTCACCGCAGTTTTGGGCCAAATCAGTAATGATGTTCAACACTTTAACATTCAGAGTTTTCTTCCAACCATGTGTGGTTAAGTAGTCGTCTTTGGCATCAATTGCGAAAATCAGTGCCTGTCTGGGAAGTTTTTTAACCCATTCTTCACTGGCAGAGGTGCCTAAGATGATTTTAGTGGCGCCAGCGGCTAAATAGTTTTTTGCGGTTTCTAAATCACGTATACCACCACCAACGCGACACGGTCTGCGACGCAGCAATTGTTCAATGAGTTCCAGGTTTGTACCTTTTCCCATGGCTGCATCTAAATCAATGATGGCCACTTCGCCATACATGGTAAACTCATCCAGTAAGTCGAACACATCTTCACGCTCAATGATTTTTTTATCACCTTGTTGTAGTTGAACGGCCTTACCGTCCATTAAGTCTATACTTGGTATTAACATATTTTCTCCAGTGCTTTCATCTGGCAGGCATAACAGTGTTATAAATGTGCTCGAATGGTCACGTATAAGTTTATACACGCACATTCTCGGTGCACTTATGCCTTGTTCTGCTTACCAGCTAAAACCACTCTATTTATGGTGTGGTTTTTCTGACCTTAATGTTGTTATTAATTAAATATTCTTTAATTTCACCAACGGTGTATTCACTGCGGTGGAATAAGCCTGCTGCCAGTACTGCATCAGCGCCGGCGTGAATGGCATCTAAAAAGTCTGATGGTCCTTTGGCACCACCTGAAGCGATGACCTGGACTGGAAAGTCAGCGCCGAATTGTGCCAGTAAATCGGTGTCAAATCCACTACCAGTGCCGTCTTTATGCATGGCAGTTAGTAATATTTCGCCACAACCGCGATCAACCACCTCATTTATCCACTGGTGGTAATCAACATCAACCCGTCTCGAGCCGCCGTGGGTATAAATAGCCAGGTTGCCATCGATTTCATGATTCACATCCACTGCCACCACGATGCTTTGTGAGCCGTATTGGGTTGATATTTCGTTGATCAAAGCAGGCTTTTCAACCGCCATGGTGTTCAAGGTAACTTTATCTGCGCCAGCATGAAAGAACTTGTGTACATCATCTAAGGTTTTGATGCCGCCTCCAACCGCAAAGGGAATGGAGAGCTCACAAGCCACTTGGCGCACCATTTCTAATGCTGAGTCCTGACCATCTACCGAGGCTTTGATGTCAAGAAACACCAACTCATCGGCACCTTGTTGTTCATACAGTTTGGCCAGCTCAACAGGGTTACCCATGTCGAGTAACTCTTTGAAGTTGGTACCCTTGACTACACGACCATAAGCCACATCCAGACATGGAATAACGCGGGCACATAAATCAGAAACTGTGCCTGAGCTTTCATCATTGGCATACATGTTTGATCAGCTCCCGGCCAAATTGGCCTGATTTTTCTGGGTGAAATTGAAAACCATACAAATTACCCCGCTGCACAGCAGCACAGAAGCTGTTGCAATAATTAATTTTGGCGGTAACAAAGGGACATTCAGTGATGGCATAGGAATTCACAAAATAGGCGTAAGCATCGAATCTCGTTTCCCTTCTTTTTGGCTGCGCCAAAAAACCGGCTTCACTCGATGTATCAGTCTTATTTGTATGTTGCTCTGATTCACCTGGTGAACCAACTGCAAGCATGCTTGGTTTCAACCCACTCAACTTGGCCCAACCAACCATGGGTGTTTTGGGGTGTTGCAGCTTGTGGCAGCGGCCTTTAAACAAACCAAGTCCTGCGACTTCAGGGTCTTCATCACTGCCTTCAAACAACACTTGCATACCGACACAAATACCTACCAGGCGTTTACCGTTGCGCACCCACTCAAGCAGAAAGTCATGCCAGCCTGAATCGTTGATTTGTTGCATCACATAAGCGAACCTGCCTTGTCCAGGCATCACCAGCACATCGAATTCATTGAGCATTTTACGATCGGGTTTTTGTACCGTCGTTAATTCACAACCTGCCGCTTCAATGGCGGTTTGTAAGCTGAGTAAGTTGCCTGAATTAAGGTCAATAATGGCCACTCGCGACAGTGTTCTGCGGGTCAAAATATTCACAGCACACCTTTGGTAGAGCGTTCGCCAACAACTGGTATTAAGGCTTCTTTGAGGGCATAGGCCAAGGCTTTAAAAGCACTTTCAACCAAATGATGGTTGTTGCGAAAATATTGGTTTTTCAGGTGCAATGTAATCTTGCTGTTGATGCTGAATGTGTAGAAAAAGTGCTCCCACATTTCGGTGTTGATGCCACCCAGTTGAGGCTGCGAGAAAGGCAAATCAATGACTGCATATGGCCGACCACATAAATCAACAGCACACAGGGTTAAGGCTTCATCCATGGGCAGCAGGCGTTGACCATAGCGTTGTGTCGGCATGGCTTGTTGCCAAGCCTGATAAAATGCTTCGCCCAAACAGATCGCCACATCTTCAATGCCGTGGTGGTCATCGACCTCAAGGTCAGCTTCGACTTGCAGTTGCAAGTTCCAGCTTGCATGAGCGGCCAATTGATCCAGCATGTGATCAAAAAACGGCAAGCCAGTATTGATGTTTGTGGCCTTGGCATCACCATTGATGTCCAGGCTGAGTTCAATTTGTGTTTCCTTGGTGGCTCTTTTGACTTCTATCATAACAATGTCTTCAGTTGGTTGATGTCTTCCAGAACCACATCGGCTCCGGCGTCTAATAAATTTATTCGCGCAGCGGGGGTGATGCCAATGCCAATACAAATGCAACCGGCAGCAGTCCCGGCTTGTATGTCATCAACAGTATCACCACAAAACCATGCCCTTTGAACGGCCAATTGTTGTATCACTTTTAACAAACCTTCGGGACTTGGTTTTTGTTGTGCCACATCATCAGCACTGATGGTCATCGCAGGTTTGATGTTTAATTGATTCACTCCTTGAAGTGCTTCCTGACGCGGGCGTCCTGTGACCACAGCGGTTTGGATCAGACTGTTTTCATTGAACAATTGGTCTTTCAGTGGTGTTTGTAGTAAGTTGCGTTCTTTTTTGACCAAGCCAGGCGTGGTGTCATCGCCCAAGTACAAGGTTTGAAAAGTAGTGACCACTTGCTCATAAGGGATGTTATGACCTTGGTTTTTGATTAATTCTGCTGTTAAAATCCAGTCATTGTTAAAACCACCTTGAGCACGAACTGCTTCGACATCTTCAGTGGTGACCAAATCTCCGGTGAGGGTTTTGACACTTTCGATGATGCATTGGTCATAACTTTGGGAAGTGTCAATCAACACGCCATCCATATCAAAAGCAATTAATTCAGGCTGTAGAATGGTTTTCAAAACAGCCATAAATCGGGATATGTTTTCAGGAATGGTTAATCGCACAGCTGCCGGCAGCCCACCCAGTTCGGTTTTGATTTGGATGCCATTTTTTGCCATCACTCGATGCAACAAGGATTTTTGTTCCAATGAGGTTTCGAACAACAGAAAATTGCCTCGGCTGGGGTATGGCTTTAAGCCACAATCACGCAGGAAGGATGCGACTGCTTCGCGATTTGTTGCAATGTTTTGGCAATAAGTTTTGGTCTCTTCTCGTGCTGACCATGCTGCTGTGGCCAGCTGTAAATTGGCTCTTGAAACATTAAACGGCATGGCAATTTTACGCCATTGGCCAACTAACTCAGGTTGACCAAAAATGTAACCAATGCGGGCACCAGCCAAGCCAAAAGCTTTGGAAAAGGTTCGTAAAGTGATTAAATTGTCAAAAGCTGCATAATTTATGGGAGCCGTTTCATTCGCAAATTCAACATAGGCTTCGTCTAAAAACACCCAGGCATTTTTGGCGGCAGCAGATTGGATCAAATCAACCAGAACCTCCGTTTCCAGGTATTCACCAGTGGGGTTATTCGGCCTTGTCAAAATCAACCATTGATTCATTTTAAGTTCGGCTTTCAGTGCATCGACATCAATCGATAAATCAGCTTTAGCTGGGGTAAATGTGGTGTCGTTTTGCCACACCATTTGATTATAGGTGTATTGACTGAAACAGGGTTCGGGTACCAGTAGTGACTGGTTGTTAAGCTTACAGTTTTTGTACAACAGTTCGATGCTTTCATCGCCACCATTGGTCAAAAAAACGCTGCCAGGAGCCAGTTCCAAATCTAAAGCGATTTGTTGTTCCAGCTGTTCGCGATTGGGATAACGCCACAAGTGATCAACATCCAACTGGAAAGATTTTAACCAAGCCGGTTGTGAATCAGCCCGTTCATTAAAATCGAGTTTTAATGTTGGTTTTTTTGGGGTTTGTCTGGACATTAGATTTATACCACCTTGCGAATGGGTAGTTCCAAAATATCCGTGGCACCGGCTTGTTTCAGTTTTGGAATCAAGTCTTTGGTGCAGTTTTTCAAGATGGCTGCTCGCACTGAATAAGCATCTGAGTTGAACAGTTGGCTAACAGTAGGTGAGCGCATGGCTGGCAACAGTGACACGATTTTTTCAATATTATCACTGTGGCAGTTCATTTCTAACAGCACCCTTTGGCGTGCATTCATGACACCATTGATCAACAATGACATGTTATCAATGATGGCTTTCTTTTCAGGGTCTTGTAGTGCTTTTTTGTTGGCAAAAAACTGTGTGGCGCTTTGATAAACCACATCACAGATTTTCAGGCGATTGGCTTTGATGGTGGTGCCGGTACTGGTATTATCAATGATCATATCAGCATCTTCAGGTGGAAACACTTCGGTTGCACCATATGAACGAATTAACTGGGCATCAAAACCGTTTTTGTCTAAAAACTTCTGGGCCAGATTCATGTATTCAGTGGCCACAATGATTTTGCGCTGTTTCAATGACTCATAATCCCAGTCTTCTGGAATACAGGCCACAATTTGTACTGGATTAAAGCCCAAAGGTTTAATGATTTCTACATCAGCACCTTGTTCAGCAATCCAGTCAAGTCCTGCAAAACCGATGTCGTGCTGACCCAATTCAACCATGGATGGGATGTTTTGACCTTTCAATAACTTGATTTCAAAACGCTCGTCGTTACAACCTGGACGGTAATTGCGATCGCTGCCCATGACGTTGATGCCGATGTCAGCCAATAACTGGTCAATTGCGATTTGTAGTTTACCTTTGGGGATGGCCATTTTTATTTTCATTGTGTTCTCGTCAGTCTTAAGTTTATCGGCTGTTAGACAGCCAAAAAAAAGCCCCGTTTTGATGACGGGGCTTTTTAAAAGAATTCTTTTTTAAACTGGCACTAAACCACCCCGTTGAAAATTAACGCATGGTGATGGGTATGTGCAAATCTTGTGTTCATGTATCGCATGTTAATGAAGCTTAATTTTTTTGTCAACACCCTCAAAGTAATTAATTTAACTTTGTTAAAGTCAGCTCGGTTTGCTTTTGGTATTAATAACAGCTATATTCATTGATAGTTAATTGTGAGAGTTGTGATATGAAAAGGGCCTTTTTATTTTTGTTGTTGGTGTCTTTTACTGTTGCGAAGGGCAAACCTGCTCATGAAAGAAGTGTCAGTGAATTACTTCAAATGATGCAGGTAGGTGAAATCACAGTACCCATGGTTTATGCTTATGAACAACACACCCAACACCGCAAGTCGCCGTTTTTTGTAAGGAACAAAAATGAAAGCAACCACGGCTAGCATGACTTGCAACCTCGGGCTTGCTCGATCTGACTCACTTCGTTCGCCAACCGCGAGCGCCGGTAAGGCTGATCACCAGCCTTACAAGGTTATGCCATTCATTGTTATACTGATGTTGGTTGGTTGTGGTGGTCACAGTGTTCCACCCCATTCAAACAATGTTTTGGATCAGCTCTATGCACAACATCAGGAGTGGCAAGGCACACCATATAAGCTTGGCGGGTATGACAAAGGTGGTATTGATTGTTCTGGTTTTGTGGCCAGAACATATGCAGACTTATTTGATCAACAACTACCCAGAACCACCACAGCTCAATCTAAAACAGGCTATCTGGTCAAGCGCGATGAGTTAAAAGCAGGTGATTTGGTGTTTTTTAAAATAGCCAACCGTGGCAAACTACAACATGTCGGCATTTATCTTGAGAACAATCAATTTGTCCACGCCTCAACCTCAAAAGGGGTTACCATTTCAAATTTGGCTAACAACTATTGGCAAAAAAGTTACTGGAAAGCCATCAGACTTTAAATAAGGAATGGTCGGCCTAACCAGCTCAGCAGCTTTCCGCTGTAACATTTCAAGGTCTTGGTCGTTTCAATCATAATTCAAATGAGCTATCAGACATGAAAAAATTTCTTACCTTGTGGTTGGTTGTATTTACCATAGCTGGCAGTTACGCCAAAGAGTCTGGCCAGATTATGTTGTTGGGCACTTTTCATTTTAATAACCCAGGGCTGGATGTGGTCAAGTCAGATGTACTGGATGTGACCACTAAAGAAAACCAAGCTTACTTGGTGTCTTTCAGCAAAAGAGTAGCCGCTTATGATCCACAAGTTGTGATGTTGGAGTTTGAGCCGAAAGATCACGTAACAATGAATCAAGAATACCAACAATACTTGGCTGGTGATTTTGAACTGCCGGTCAATGAGATGTATCAAATTGGTTTTCGCGTGGCGAAGTTGGCGGGTTTAAAAGAAGTGCATGGATTTGATGAGCGCGAAATTGGCTGGCAGGGTTCAGAGTTGTTTGATTATATCAAGCAAAATGACTCAAAACTAAATGCTCAAGTTGAAGAAAAAATCAGGTGGCATACCGAACGTACCAACCATGACCAGAGCAACATGACGCTGGCTGAACTGTTGCATCAACACAACAGTGATGACGCAGATTTAGTGAACAAAGGTTTTTACTTGATGACCAATGCGGCTGGAGATGAAAACAATTTTGTGGGAGCGGATGCAGCAGCCAGCTGGTGGCATCGAAATTTCAGGATGTATGCCAAGCTGCAGCGCCAAGCCTTGAAAAACAAACGGGTCTTTGCCATTGCTGGTCAAGGTCACACTGCTATTCTCAAAGATTTGTTAAAAGCCGATGAAAATATCTCATCGGTTGATATTAATTCTTATATATCAACTAAAAAATAGAGTTGGTGGCTCATTTTGGAGGTGGTGCTATGAGTGATTTCCATTGGGATTATGAGGTTTTTTTATTTATTGGTGTGGTGGTGACGATGACTGCCTGGTTGTGGAGCAAGTTTAAAAAACGCCACCGCAGCGATAATAAACAGATACAGGTGATCGTTGGTGTGGGCAGTTTTTTTCCTTTGTTATTCGTCATCTTGTCGTTCCGTTCTTTTGCCTATGAGTCTTTCAGAATTCCCTCGTCCTCGATGATGCCGACATTGCTGACTGGTGATTTTATTTATGTTGATAAAAGTGCTTACGGTGTGAAGTTACCGGTTTTGCATAATAAAGTAATTGCAACGGGCACACCGCAGCGTGGTGATGTGGTGGTGTTTCGATCGGTGGAAGATCCGGCCACTGATGTAGTCAAGCGCGTGGTGGGTGTTCCTGGTGATCACATTCGTTATGATGAACGTACCAAACAAATATTCGTTAATGGTAAGGTGATGGTGGAAACATTTGATGGGCCTTATTTGGGTTTTCACGATGACATCAACCCCAACGGTTTGAATCAAAAAACCACCATTACTGGTGATGTTGAGCACCACATCTTACATTCCAGCTTGGTTAAGCGCAGTTATACACATAATGATTTGGTGGTGCCTGAAGGGCATTATTTTGGTATGGGTGATAACCGTGACTTCAGTGCAGACAGTCGGGATTGGGGTTTGATCCCTGAGCGCAACATCATCGGTCAAGCCAAAGGTGTTTGGATGCACTGGCGACCTGGCGCATTTATTGAGGGTTTGAAACGGGTCGGTATACAGCTTTGAGCTTTAGCGAACTTTGATTAAATCAGTCCAGCGCGTGGTGTAGTTAGGTGATTTCGCATTGGCGCGCATTGCCCAGTTTTTTGCAAAACCCAAACTGGCAAATTTGAGACAGTCCTTACCGTATTTTTGATTAACCTGATCCAAACACTGCATCAAAGCAGGACGTGTTTTTTTGGTTGTGAATAAGTCTGGTTGGTAACAGTTTTTTGATACCAGTCCATTAAGCATGATGCCCGCTTTTTTAAAACCGGTGTTTTCGCGAAATATACTTTTTAACCCTTGTTCAATGGCTGCAATAAAAATACCGGTATCATCAGTCGGTTCACTCAGGTTCACGGTTAATGAAGGTCGGTATAAATAAGCTTTGTTTTTTTTATTACCATATAAAAAC
Source organism: Marinicella sp. (assembly GCA_028284365.1). GTDB lineage: Bacteria > Pseudomonadota > Gammaproteobacteria > Xanthomonadales > Marinicellaceae > Marinicella. Next base: position 43,321 of record JANQRW010000020.1, on the reverse strand, counting down.
AACCCCATCACGCTGGCCAAAGAGTTTTGGTTTCTCAGCTTCTCACAGCAGCGAGTGACGTGATAAGCAAGTGCTTCTTTGAGGTCTTGGTATTCGGTAATGGTATGGCCAAATGAGCGAGAATTAAGGATGCTTTTTTTGTCACTTGGCACCTGATCAAATTCGAGACAAGCCATGCCTTGTAACTCCCTGATCATGCGTTCCATATTGACTGAATATTTGCGCCGCAAAACAGCATGGTTCGCTTCATGCAAATCCCAGGCAGTGTTGATGTTGTTGTGAATCAGTGCTTTTGACAGTTGTCGCCCTATGCCCCAAATTTTATTCACAGGGGTGCGTTGTAACCAATACTCTCGGGTTTTTTTAATACTTAAATCAACCACACCACCACTGGCCTGCTTGTTTCTTTTAGCAATATGATTGGCCAGCTTGGCTAAAGTTTTGGTTGGTCCAAAGCCCACACAAACAGGCAGAGATAAACAAGTTTGTATGTGGTTTTTGATCCTCAAACCTGTATCGCGCAGGTTCTCTTGATTTCCATCAAAACACAAAAATGACTCATCAACGGAATAACTCACCACCTGATCACAATGCTGTTCTAACAGCTGATTAAAGCGCTGTGAAATGTCTCCATATAAACAATAGTTGGATGAGAACCAAATGATGTTGTGTTTATTCACCAGGTGTTTGACCTCATGATAAGGCACTGCCATATCAATGCCCAGTTTTTTGGCCTCATCGGAGATGGAAATAACACAACCGTCATTGTTACTCAGAACGATGACAGGTTGGTTGTTTAGTTCAGGTCTGAAGATGCGTTCACATGAAACATAAAAGCCATTCACGTCACACAGTGCAAAAGTCTTCACTTAAGTGCCCTGACTACGCCTGTAACCACTCCCCAAATGACCAGTTCGGTTTCACCGGTGATGGGAATGTCACTGTAATGACTGTTCTCAGCTTGTAGACGTAGCTGACCTTGGGTACACAGCCGTTTGACAGTGAATTCGTTGTTAACAAGAGCCACCACGATGTCGCGGTCAGCAGCCGTTGCTGAACGGTCAATGACCAACACATCATTTTGGAAAATACCAGCACCAATCATCGAATCACCTTCCACTTTAGCCAAAAAGGTACTCGCCGGATTTTTGATTAATAATTCATCCAGACTCAGTGAGTCTTCCAAATGCTCATCAACCACACCGGGGAAACCAGCTGAGACTTTACCTGAGTAAAAAGGTATATCAGCATAAGTTCCACTTGGTTTCAGCAGGGTTACTTTACTCATTTGGCTTTCATAAAATAGGCTGTCGATTATGTTAGCACAAAGTAGGCAAGTCAGGTCAGCCAATCAGTGCTTTGATGCGGAGCTTGAGCAATTGAAAGACCAGTAACCCCAGCAAAACACCAGCCACATTCATCAACATGTCCAGCCATTCAAAATAGCGGTGCGGGGTCAGTGATTGCAACCATTCCAGAGTGACACCCAAAAACAAAAAACCTGCGGTGACTGGAGTTTTGTGGTTATCATAGGTATGGAAAAACCAATAGCTCAGTGTAAAGTAGCTGATCAGGTGCAGCCATTTGTCACTGTTGGGTATGTTGGTGTTAGTTGGTGGTGGTTTTACCAGTGACAAAATAATCAAAGCCAGCACCATCAGCCAACCAATCAGTCTTAGCCACTTCTGTTTATGATTTAACATCTGGTGTACTCAATACGTTTTCATATGTTGGCTTGAGGCAGTGCCAGGTTAAATTAAGTTCCGCTTTAATTAAATTTTTGTGGTTTTGTAGCAGTTTAAGTATGGCCCGTGCTTCTTGTTTGGTGTTTGAAGTTGGGTACAAGTTTTCAAGTGGATAATATTCGGGATAAACCAAACGATTGGGCGCAACTGGCAAACAACCACAAGCAACAGCCTCCAGCATGGCAATGCCTTGAAAATCGTGATGGGCAGTAGATAAGACGACATCGGCCTGGTGTAAAATTTCTAAGTAGGCTGATCGTTCTTTGATGTACCCTACAGTGAGGCACTGGTCTTTGTGTTGATCAATGATGCATTGCATTTCTGGTGGTATTTGTTTGAACTGTTGTCCCAGTATGTGGAATTTAATGTTCGGCTGATTGTGGCACAAGTGTAACAGTTCGAGTAATACATCAGGTCCTTTGTCATGTTCCCAGCGGTGGTTCCATACCACTTCGATGTGACCTTTATTGATGGGGTTTCTGTTTTGACTAAACACATCATCTTTAATCGGGACGGGTAACAACTTGGATTTTTCTTTGAATAAAAGAGCCAAATCTTTGGGTGTGCCATCAGGCATTTTATTGATGAATGCTTTGAGGCCATTTAAAAAAGTATCACGATTGAACCTTGAGTTGAATATCAAAGCATCAGCGACCATTGCAGCATAAATGCTGCGCAGTTGGATTTCAGCCAGGCCTTGTTGCTGTTTATTTAGCGGGTAGGCAAATTGGTTTTCGTGAAAGTAAAGCAGTTTTTTGGCTTGGCTCAAGTGTGGGTAAAGCCCCAGTAAAGTGCTCAAATCAGTCATGGAAGTAGCCAGCACCACATCGTATGGAGCCTTCAGTTCGCTGTGGAATTGTTGTTGAAAGCTCATGGCATTACCACCCATGCGCCAGGAAAAATACCGATCTTTTAATGCCAACACCTGCCACTGAAACTGGGGTAAGCCAGAGACCAATTGTTGATGCCAATAGCGATGTGATTTGGCATCATAGGCTGATAACAGCAGGGTTTGTTGTTTTTGCACCTAATTATTTATGGGTTTGTTATTTGTTTTTCAGATCTTGTTTGAGTCGATCAACAAACGTCATCACTGCATCTTGAGCTGTTTCAGTGGCATTCAAGCTGGTGTAGCTTAATTCACTGCCATAACCATTACCAATAGAATCACCCGTGGCTAAATCATAGCTGTCGATGTCGAGTTGGGCATTAACCAGTTGTGATTGGCGGCCGTAATACTCAAGGGTTTGTTCACCCACATAATTGACATTGGCAATGATCATGGCTTCACCGCCATAGGCATCGAGTTTGCTTTTAATGGCTGCTAAATCGACACCTTGTGCCATCACTTGTGATAATCCTGGCACAAATTGCTCATTCAAAACTTTGATGTTGTCACGTTTTAATTCAGACTCAAGAATTTTTTCAATGGGGTTTGCCACGGCAGGGTCACCAAAAACCAACACTGCAATGCCTTTGTCTTTTTTCACCACTTTGGACTTTCTGACCACTGGTTTGGTTTTTTCTTCAACATACTGTTCGATATTTTGAGGAGTCACAGTGGCTTTATTATCAACTGCAGCAATGGTTTTTTCAGTAATGATTGCTTGGGCCTGATCAATTTTTTCATGATTGATGGTTGATTGTTGAGTTGCATCAGGGGTTGGTAATGTGGTTTGCTTCTCAACGGGAACATCAATCACCATGTCAGTTGTGGCCTGATTGTTTGAGTCAGCAAGTTCTGCTGTTTTGGACGTGGGGTCAGCACCTGAGGCTGCTTTGTTAGTTAAGTCATCCGTGGTGAATTGTGCACGGTCGCTGGTTATAGTTGGGTTGTGAGTCGTGGCATTTTTCTGATTGATTTCATCACTGATGACAGCCAACTCCTCTGATGATTTTAAGTTCACATCCCCTAGATCCATGCCCTTGTTTTTATCATCGCCCAATAAGGTCATGGCCTGGTATTCTTTATCTTTAAATGGTGATGGGATGAACCCTTCGTGAATTCCAACTGCGCCCAAACCGACAGCAACAGCTAAAGCCAGAACGCCCCATACAGCCTTACTGGATTTTTTTCGGCTTGGTGGCACCACTGTATCAAATGTACTGGCATTGGGTAAGGTTTCTTGCTGTGATATGTGAGGTGCTTTTTTCTCAGGCTTAACAGAGATGGCTTGTTTTTGGATGTCAGACAAACTTAATTCAATTGATGATGGCCCCAAATGTTTGATCACTTCTTGGCATGATTGAAAACGTTCTTCGGGGTTTTTAGCAATCATCTTTTGCAAGATGTAACTGGTTTTCTTGTCAACCTTTTTATTGATGGCACGGATGTCTGGGATATCGGCTTGAACCACTTCGAGCATCAAGCCCAGTGGGCTGTCATTTTCAAAGGGAACTTTACCGGCTAACATTTCATAAAACACAATACCTAAAGCAAAAATGTCCGAGCGCGCATCGACATCTTTTCCTGTACAAACTTCTGGTGACAGGTAGCCAGGAGTACCAACAAATTCTCCGGTATTGGTGAGTTTATCGCCGTATTCACGGGTTTGGGCAATACCAAAGTCGACCACTTTGACTGTACCATCATCGCACAGCATCAGGTTAGCGGGCTTGATGTCGCGATGAACCAAATCACGATCGTGTGCAATGGCTAAACCTGCACAGGCCTGGCGTAATATTTCTTTGGCATGTGAAACGGTCAATACTTGGTTACCACGTAACAAATCATCCAGTGAAACGCCCTCAATGAATTCCATGGCGAAGTAGGGCTGTTTTTCTTCCATGCCAATGAAATAAACCTGAATCACATTCGGGTGGTTGATGGCTGCCATACTTTTGGCTTCGCGTGTGAACCGTTCAATTAAACCTTCATCGCCTAAAAGGTGTTCGCCCAAGGCTTTGATCGCAACATGGCGATTTAAAGAAGGTTCCCAGGCTTTGTAAACCACGCCCATACCGCCGCGACCGAGCTCTGACACCACTTCATAGTGGCCAAATTTTTTCTTAATTTCTTCTGACATAATCTTTTCCCAACCCGGATTTTCTAGTTCAAGCTTAAATTATATAGATATCCCATTGAATAACAGCTTAACCCAAGATGATTGGTTTTGTGAAGTGTGTCACTTTTAAATACTGGTTTTGGGCACTTTTAGCCGCTAAATAGCAGCATTCTTAATGGTTTGTTGGGTTGTGTTAAGGTAAAATTGCTCGCTTTTTTAAACGATTGAATGTCATGCGGAATGAATTTTGTGGTCAGGTAACGGAAAAACACCTGGATCAAAAGGTAGAAGTTTGTGGTTGGGTTGGTAACAGGCGCGATCATGGCGGGGTGATTTTTATTGATTTACGTGACCACACAGGGTTGGTACAGGTGGTCGTTGAGCCTGATAATGAGGCTGCTTTTAAGATTGCTGATGGCGCGCGGTATGAGTATTGTCTGCGAGTTAGTGGCACAGTAAGAAATCGCCCAGCAGGACAAAATAACGATAAGTTGGCCACTGGACAAATTGAAGTGGTGGTGGATGAGTATCATGTATTGAACCCTTCTAAAGCTTTGCCATTCATGTTGGATGAAAACCCAGGTGAAAACATCCGTTTGCAGTACCGTTATTTAGACTTACGCCGCGATAACATGCAACACAACATGCGCTTGCGTTCGAAATTAACACATGTCTTACGTGAACATTTACACCAGGCAGGTTTTCTTGATATTGAAACACCTGTTTTGACCAAGGCAACACCAGAAGGTGCGCGTGATTTTTTGGTGCCCTCGCGCATGAACGAGGGCCAATTTTATGCCATGCCGCAATCACCACAGCTATTTAAGCAATTGTTGATGATGTCAGGTATGGATCGGTATTATCAAATTGCCCGTTGTTTCCGCGATGAAGATTTACGTGCTGATCGCCAGCCTGAATTCACCCAGTTGGATATCGAGATGGCTTTTGTTGAACAGGAAGATGTGTTGAACATGGCAGAAAACCTGATTCGTGATACGTTCAAAGCAGTCATGGATATTGAGCTGACCAATCCTTTCCCACGCATGACTTATGCTGAGGCCATGCGTCGTTATGGTTCAGACAAACCCGATTTACGCATTGATTTGGAGTTGGTTGATGTGGCAGATGCAGTTAAAGATTCAGAGTTTAAAGTGTTTTCTGCACCAGCCAATGATCCGAATGGTCGCGTGGCTGTATTGAAAGTGCCTCAAGGCGGAACAAATTTTACCCGCAAACAAATTGATGAGTATGAGCCTTATGCACGACGCTTTGGTGCGCGTGGCTTGGCTTGGATTAAGGTCAATGACAAAGCTGCTGGTAAAGACGGTTTGCAATCACCCATTGTTAAATTTCTCAGCGATGATGCACTGGCTGGTATCTTGTCTGAGACAGGTGCACAAGATGGTGATTTGTTGTTCTTTGGTGCCGGTAAATACAGCGAAGTGAGCCAGTTTATGGGTGCTTTACGTTTGAAAGTGGGTCAGGATATCGGTCATGTTCAAGAAGGCTGGGCACCATTGTGGGTGGTCGACTTCCCGATGTTTGAATACAACGATGATGAAGACCGCTGGGATGCTTTGCACCATCCGTTTACAGCACCGACTGGTTCGGCTGAAGAACTCCAAAGTAACCCGGGTGAAGCACTCTCCAAAGGCTATGATATGGTGCTTAATGGTGTTGAGTTAGGTGGTGGTTCGATCCGTATCCATGATCAACAAATACAGTCAACAGTGTTGGAGCTATTAGGTATCAGTCAACAACAAGCGACTGAAAAATTTGGTTTTTTGCTTGAAGCCTTACAGTATGGTTGTCCTCCACATGGCGGCATCGCTTTTGGTATGGACCGCATAGCAGCACTGATGTGTGGTGAAGAGTCCATTCGTGAGGTGATCGCATTTCCAAAAACATCATCTGGCCAGTGCCCGTTGACCAGTGCGCCATCAAATATTGATGCCGATCAATTGGCTGAGGTTCATGTTCAGGTCATCGAGCCTGAAACAGATGAGTGAGCAGAAGAAAGAAGCTGTTATCCTGGTTCATGGCTTGTGGATGTGGCGATGGACCTGGTTTCTTTATCGAAGGTATCTAAAACTCAAAGGTTACCATGTCTATGTTTTCGGTTATTCAACCACTGGACAACCCATAGAAAAAAGTGTGATGCAACTGGTCGCATTGACCAACTCATGTGAAGAAGAAACAGTGCATCTGGTGGTCCATTCTATGGGTGGTATTGTCGCTATGAGGGCATTGCCACACATCAGAAAAGTGGGTAAATTAGTGATGTTGGGTTCGCCAATCAACGGTTCCCAAGTGGCCAGAAAACTGAAAAAAAGAGGTTGGCATAAACTGTTGCTGCGTCATGCCACTCAGCCTTTGGTTGAAGGTGTGGTTAATCCGAAAGTATTTCGCACCAGTAAAATGATTGCTGGCAACATGCCTTATGGTGTGGGTCAAGTTGTACACCGGATGCGGGGAGCAAGCGATGGTACGGTCAGTGTGGAGGAAACCCAGGCTGACTGGGTTGATTACCATGAGGTGATTCATAGCAACCATTTAGGCTTGTTGAAAAACAAACAGGCCAAGACACTGACTTTTGAGTTCTTACAGCACGATGATTCATCGAAAGGCTTAACATGATAAGCAGGTTTTGAGCTTTGAAACACTGAAAGGTCACCTTTGTTTACACTACAGTTTTCCAGATTTGCTACAATCCCACTTTTAAATAATTAAGAGGATATTATGGAAGAAAAAGAAATGTCTTTTGTGGAACAGCTGAAAACTTATGTGGTTGATTTTGTCAATAATCCGGAAGCTTTGATTGGGATTCTGAAATCATTGATTTTAGCATTATTGATTTTTTGGATTGGGCGCAAGGTGGCTAAATGGATGTCTAATATGGTGGCCAAAGCATTAACCAGAACAGGTAATGATCCGATACTGGTTAACTTTCTGAAAAACTTAATTTATTATGTTATTTTGGCAGCCGTTGTTATCATGGCCTTGGGTCAGTTAGGTGTACAAACCACTTCATTGATTGCGGTTATGGGTGCTGCTGGATTGGCCATTGGTTTGGCACTTAAGGATTCACTGTCAAACTTTGCCTCTGGTGTGATGTTGGTTTTATTCCGGCCATTTAAATTGGGTGATGTGGTCGAAGTGGCAGGCAAAACCGGTAAGGTCAAGGAAATCAGAATTTTCAGCACCATCATTAACACGCCTGATAACAAGGAAATGATTGTGCCTAATGGACAAATCACTTCCGACATCATCACCAATTTCAGTTCACAAGATGTTCGACGAGTGGACTTAGTTATAGGTGTGAGTTACGACGATGATATTAAAACAGCCAAAGACATCATCCACTCAACAGTGACATCACATGATTTGGTGTTACAAGATCCTGCACCTACCATTATGTTATTGGAGTTGGCCGACTCCAGTATTAATTTTGCTGTGCGACCCTGGTGTAATTCTGATGATTACTGGACGGTCTATGGTGATTTGTTGGAGCAGTTAAAAGTTAATCTTGAGGCGGGTGGCTGTAGTTTCCCATACCCACAACAAGATGTTCATATGCATCAGGTCAGTGGGAGCTGATTAGGGCAATCCAATTGCGGAAAAGCCATGAGGGCTGGTGTGTTTTACTCCAGCCTTTTTATAAGGAATTTCCTTGGGTCTTCGGTCTCTGTTCCAGACTCGACTCTAACACCTATATCCCTATAGGTGTCGGTCTCTGTTCCAGACTCGACTCTAACACCTATATCCCTATAGGTGTCGGTCTCTGTTCCAAACTCGAGGCTACCTCCCCCATCCATGGGGTCGTCTTGGCATACTGCCAAACCGTCTTACTTTCTTTACCTGCTCTTACACTTTCTGATTGGCCTACATGGATGTAGGTCTGTCGCGTGAGTTTGGAACGTAAGTGACCGCCATCGCTCACGGCTTATCGAACATTACATCAAGGCTTCTTGCCTTCGGCAAACCGTCATGCTTTCATTGCTTATGCTGGTCAAGCTGCTCAGCAGCTTTCCTTGGTGGCAACAGCCACCAATCGTTCAGCCTCTAAATCGTAGTCATCTTTGGTCAATGAGCCATAAATTTCAATTCTTTCAAATCCAGCCTGTTTGAGCATCGCAGTTAATTCATTAGCAGAATAGACAAAATGTTCGTATTCCCAGCGATACGCTTGATTGCCTCGAACTAAAATCCATTCATTTGAATAAACGCTCATGCCATCAGTTAACAGTGGACGCTCAAAACGGATGTCACCATTTTCATACTCAGTGCAATGTACAGGTTCAATGACATGGGCAGCCTGTTCCTTGCCAAAAGTATCAATAACCAAAGTGCCACCCACATTAAGCCAATCACATGCATTGTTTAGAACCAATTGGTTTTCTTTGGCGCTTGGATAATAACCAAAGGAAGTGAATAAATTGGTGATTAAGTCGAACTTTTGTTTAGGCTTATAAGCTAATAAGTCAGTGTGAACGAGGTTGGCAGCTAACTGCTCATGTTCTAAGTGGTTAGCTGCTTGATTCAATAAATAGCCACTTGTATCAACTCCTGTGACATCCAAATTAAGTCGAGCAAACCCGAGTAAGTGTCGTCCAGGGCCACAGGCCAAGTCCAGCACTGATTGAACTGACGGAGCAACTAAGTCTAAAATTTGTTGGCACTGCTTGCTGGCAAGAACAAAACTGTCTTGATCAAACATACAGTCATAAAAAACTGCCCACATTTCATTGTCATCGTACCAAGCCATGATTGTTTTTAGTGTAAAAAAAGAACGAACATAATGTTCTGCTTCTCCATTTTGCCGCTGTTGGATGAAGAACAGGCTTTGCAAGACGGCATTAATAAAAGTGTAAAGCCCTTTGGATTAAACCTTGGGGTTCATTACTCCCAATAAAAAAGGACACTTTATAGGAAAAGTGCCCTTTAATGAAATAAAATAAAGGAATGCTCTTGGGCCTTCATTCAAATTTGTTCCCGACTAATGTGAAAGCGACCACGGCGAGCATGGCTTTTTATTTCGGGCTTACTCTTTCTGATTCGCTTCGCTCACCAACCAAGAGCGCCGGTCGAGCCGATCACCGGCTCTCCATTGTTAATTAAGAATTATCTTTCATCAACAACAGTCGCATCAGATGCATTTTTCGCTACAGAAGCCATACCGTTTTTACAGCCACTGTCAGTTTTATACATTTGAGAACGTCCGATTTCTTGACCATTGTTGGCTTTCAATACGAAGTAACTGCGGCCATCTTTGGCTTCTCTACACTCAAATTTCGATTCATCACCAGCGTTGGCTTTGACCGACTCAATGCCGTTCTCACAACCCGAAGCGGAACTGTAGCCTTGTGACTGTAAAATCACTTCACCGTTACCTGCTTTCAATACAAAATAATCTTTATCGTCTTTACCTTTAGTAATACAAAACTTTCCAGCCATGTCTTTATACTCTCAAATTAAGGTGATCATTAAATTGTTGGTTCTTTCTCCCCAACGACCACATAACAAATAATAATATCCAAACAGGACATTTTCCGTTATCCATATTAAAATAGCCGATTCAGAATGTAAAACACATATTACTAAATTTTACAATTTACTTGAGAAGAATTTGACACAACGACTCCTACTTGTGCTGCTTGGCATGTTCATCAATTTTACACCCTCTTTTGCTGTTGCTGATTCAGTCAGTTGTCCAGCGGTTGATGTGATGATCAATACGGTGCAACAACATTGCATTGATCAGAGCAGTACCCCTGGCAAGATTGGCTTGCTGGCCAACCGTTCCGCCATGATCTCGCCAGGGGAGTTTTTGTTGGATGGTAACATTTGTATCATTCAAGACGATTTGCGCATGACCACTCCCAAGCTGTATTATCACCAAGCCAGACAAGAATTTGATAGTGAAGGAGGCGTGATGTTGCAAAACGGTGCCCAAAGAGTCAGTGCCGCACAGGCCAAATTTTACTCTGAAGACCTCAGTGCTGAGTTACAGCAGGTTGACTTCTTCCTACAAGACTCCGATATGAATGGTCAGGCCAGCACCATGTTTTTGCAAAAACATTCCTCAAAGCTGGAAAACCTGAGTTTCTCCACATGCTCGCCAAAAAAACGAGACTGGGAAATATTAGCGAAGTCAGCTCAGTTGGATCACGAGGAAGGCGAAGGTACTTTTAAACACGTAACTTTGCGTTTTAAAGATGTCCCTATCTTTTATTTGCCATGGGCAAAACTACCTTTGAACGATGATCGCCGCAGTGGTTTGTTGATGCCACAGGTGTCTTTTTCAGACAACACGGGTTTAGATTTGGCCTTGCCTTATTATTGGAATATAGCCCCGCAAATGGATGCCACATTAACACCTCGTTATTTACAGCAGCATGGCATGATGTTAGGTGTTGAATTTCGTTACTTGAGTGCGCGTTCTCGCGGAACCTTCGCCGGAACCTATCTGCCGGATGATGATCGCCGCAATCGTGACCGTGGTTTGATTGAATATCGGCACCAAACCCGGTTTGCACAAGGCTGGTCGTTCAATGGTGATTTGAATCATGTGACAGATTCACAGTATTATGAAGATTTTGCTTCCAGTTCTTTTTTAACGGCCACTCCCTATCTCAGGAGCGCTGTTAGTGTGCGTGGTAATGGTTTAAATTGGCGTTTTTTTGCTGGCATCAATGATTATCAGGTATTAAGCCAAAATATTTCTCTGGCTGATGAACCTTACCAAACGTTACCAGAGGTTAATTACGACTGGTTTAAGTACGACTACCTTCGCCAATTGAACTATGGTGTCAGTACTGAGTTGATTAATTTTTATCGCGAAGATTCTGTGGGTGCTTGGCGCAGCGACATCACACCCTGGGTAGAGAAACAATGGTCCAATGCCTGGGGGTTTATTAAACCCAAACTACAATACCGCAGTACTTATTATCAATTTGATGACTCGCGCAAAGACCTCAGTCGTAATTTGCCGATTGTTTCATTGGACATGGGCATGACTTTTGAAAAAAGTAATCTAAGTGGATACAAGACCATTGAGCCTCGATTGTTTTATGTTTATGCACCTGATAGGGATCAAACCAACATCCCTATTTTTGACTCACGTGAATTAACTTTTGGGTCATCCTTGTTGTTTCAAACCAATCGTTTTTCAGGTGCCGACAGACAATCAGACATGAATCAGGTTGCGGCAGCATTGACGCACCGCAGTTTTGGTGCTGGCGGTAGGGAAATGTGGAACTTAACAGTCGGCCAAATCAAGTATTTTGATGATCAAAGTGTACAAATTAACAATCAACCAGAAGATTTAACGAAATCCCCATTAGTGGTTGAATACAATCACTTCTTGAACAAATACTGGAATGCTGGATTAAGTATTCATTATGATCAAGCTGAATCTGAAGTTGAACGGGGTATGTTTAGGGTGCAAAGAAAAACCCCGGATCAAAAGATATTTAACTTTGCGTATCGATTCAGACGGAATCAGTTGGAACAGTTTGACACTTCGTTTGTCATACCTATTAAAGACCAACACCGCATCATAGCCCGGTGGAATTATTCCACCAAATTTGATAAAACCATCGAGGCAGTTTTTGGTTATGAAAGAAAGAGCTGTTGTTGGGCCCTGCGTTTAATGGGCAGGCATTATTTGACCGATGAGAATGGTCAGTCGAACAATGGTATATATGCAGAAATACAATTAAATGGCTTGGGATCAATTGGCAGGAACCCAAGACGTATACTAAAACAAACCATATCAGGATACAACGAGGCTTTTTAACATGAAAAACACCTTACTATTTTTATTATTATGCTCATCACTCACAGCAGCTGCGCAAGAATTGCTCGATGAGATTGTGGCTGTCGTTGATGACGGTGTCATCATGCGATCAGAGTTAGATCGAGCTGCTGAATCAATCAAAAAACAAATCGAGGCCAGCGGTAATCAGGTACCGCCAACTGGCATCTTGAACTCACAGGTGCTAGAGCGCTTAATCATTCAAGAAATCCAAATTGCACGTGCTGAGCAAGTAGGTATCAGAATTTCAGACAGTGAAATCGATGCAGCGTTGGCTAACATTGCCGGTCAAAACGGTTTGACTTTGCCACAAATGCAACAAGCAGTTGAGCAAGATGGTTTCAGCTTTGCTGATTTCCGTCGTGACATGAAACGTGACATGCAAGCCGAGCGAGTGAGGTATGCTTATGCCAACTCGACGGTTAAGATCAGTGACCATGAAATTGACTTGTTCCTTGCTGATAATGAATTGGACCAAGGCGAAGTCGAGATTCAGCACATTTTAATTGCTACCAACAATGAAAATGATTCTACAGCAACGGAAAAAGCACAAGAACAGGCCAATGAATTGTATGAAAAAATTCAAGCAGGAGAAAACTTTGCGGTGTTGGCTACACAATTTTCAGATGGTCAAAAAGCTTTGGAAGGTGGTCGTTTAGGCTGGCGTCCATTGAACCAATTACCCCCTTTATTTGCAGATCAGGTCAACTTGATGTCACCTGGTGAAGTGACCAGGCCAATTCGTTCACCCAGTGGTTTTCATATTTTGAAACTGATAGATAAAAAGAGTGAAACGGTCAAAACGGTTGACCAATACAATGTCTTACATATCATGATTGCTACTGATGAAGTGGTTTCAGCCAGAGATGGGATGGATATTGCCAATGGACTACATGAAAAAATCATGGCAGGTGAAGACTTTTCAAAACTGGCTGAAGAGCATTCTGATGATTACAGCTCGGCGCCGTTAGGTGGAGACATGGGTTGGTTTGAGCTCAATAAATTTGGACCTCGTATGGCTGATATGATTCAAAAATTGAATGTCAATGAAGTATCACAACCGTTCCAAACCGAAGCGGGTTGGCACATCATCAAGTTTTTGGGTAAAAAAGAAGCTGATGTGACTGAAGAATTCAGGCGTGAACAGGCAACAACAGCCATTCGTGAGCGCAAGGTTCAAGAAGAAATAGAGGCTTGGATTCGCCAAATTCGTGGTGAAGCTTTTGTGGATATTCGTCTTTAGATTATTTGTAGCTGAGACACTGCATTATGATTGCCATCACCATGGGCGAACCGGCGGGCATTGGCGTTGAGCTGGTGGCCAAGTTGGCTGAGAAGAATGAACTTGAGGATTGTGTTTTGGTTGGTGATGCGAACTTAATTCGTCAGCATATACCGCAAGCAGTTGACTTGAGCATTAAACATGTACCATTGGCGGTACCATCAGAGTTTGGTGCACTTAATTCTGATAACGCCAAGTATGTTTTGGAGACCATTAAAACAGCAGCTTTAGGTTGTGTTAATGGCGAATTCGCTGCCATGGTGACTTGTCCAATTCATAAAGGCATCATTAATGATGCTGGTATTCCCTTTTCAGGACATACTGAATATTTGGCTGAATTAACCGATACCCCAAAAGTTGTGATGATGTTGCTTAATTCTGTGATGCGGGTGGCGTTGGTGACCACCCATATGCCATTAAAAGAAGTGTCAGCACATGTCACAGACCAACAAATAAAGAGCGTTACTCAAATTTTGTGTCATGATATGCAAAAAAAGTTTGGCATCAAACAACCCAAAATCGCAATCTGTGGTTTAAACCCGCATGCGGGTGAAGATGGGCACTTAGGCAGGGAAGAACTAGATACCATCATTCCGGCTTTAAATGACCTTCGAAAAATTGGTTTGGATGTACATGGTCCCATTCCGGCAGACACCTTGTTCACTCCAAATAAAGTCAAAAACCATGATGCGATACTGGCCATGTATCATGACCAGGGTTTGGCTCCGTTAAAATATGCCGGTTTTGGTGAATCGGTGAACATTACCTTGGGGTTACCCATCATTCGAACCAGTGTTGATCACGGTACTGCTTTGGATATAGCTGGCCAAGGTATAGCAGATGCGGGAAGTTTGCGTGCTGCTTTACAATTAGCCAAAGATTGCGTCAGCAGGACAAGATCATGAAAGCCAAGAAATCTTTGGGACAGAATTTCCTGCAAGATGAAGGCGTGATTCATAATATTGTCAAGATCATCAACCCACAAGCAACAGATAAGTTGATTGAGATTGGTCCTGGTCATGGAGCCATCACACAATATTTGCAGGCAAGTGGTGCAGCGTTAGAACTGATTGAATTAGACACCGATTTAATTCCTATCTTGAGAGAGCGATTCACATCAGAAAGTAATGTGACGTTACACCATCTGGATGCGCTGAAACTCGAATTGGAACAAGGGCCTTTTAAAGTTGTTGGCAATTTACCCTATAACATTTCATCGCCTTTGCTGATCAGCATGCTTTATCAGGCACAACAAATTGAGCAGATGATTTTTATGCTGCAAAAAGAAGTGGTACAACGTATTTGTGCTGCACCTGGAGAAAAGTTGTTTGGGCGTTTGTCGGTGATGCTACAACATCGTTTTCAATGTATTGGCCATTTGAGCATACCTCCAGAAGCGTTTAACCCGCGTCCCAAAGTAGACTCACAAATCATTCAGCTGATCACAAAAGAAAACCCAACGGAGGTTCCATTGAAAGTATTAGAAGCCTTGGTCAAACAATCTTTTGCCATGCGCCGCAAAACCATTCGCAATAATTTAAAGGGCATGATCAGTGTCGAACAAATAGAGCAAGTTGGTATCGATCCCAGCCAAAGGCCAGAAACCATCACTGTGGCACAGTTTGAACAATTGGCCTTGCAGCAGACGGCTGGCGCGGAATGAAATGTTAATAGAGGAGTTCGCTGACTTGCCCAGTTGTTTTGTCACAGCTACTGATACTGATGCTGGGAAAACTTACCTTTCCTGCCAAATTCTCAAAAGTTGGCAGCAACAAGGTTATAAGGTTGGTGCATTTAAACCCGTTGCTTCTGGTGCTATTTGGCAAAATACCAAATTAATCAGTGAGGATGCTCTTGAATTAGCCAAAATTACAGGTCAGGACATAACAGAAATCAACCCGTTCACCTTTGAGCCTCCGGCATCACCACACATCGCTGATATTGATGGCGTTTTTAATCTGACTGAATGCATAGCGTTGTTTGCTGCATTAAAGAACAAGTATGATCGGGTTTTGGTTGAAGGCGTTGGCGGCTGGTGTGTACCATTATCTGACAGGTTTATGCTTAAGGATTTGGCTCAAGCCATCAATTTACCCATCATTATGGTGGCTCGAATTGGTTTGGGTTGTATCAATCATTCACTGTTAACCATTAACCAAATTAAACGTGATACCGATCTTTATCACGGCTGGATCGCCAATGTCATTGATCGGTCGTTCACTGATATTGAAACCAATATTCAAACCATTGTGAATAGAAGCGATTAACCACCTTAAAAAAGAAACAGAAAAAATAACCATCTGTTCTCTTCGCTTTTGATTCACGGTCAACGGCATTCTTCCAATGCTTCTTTGCCTTGATAACGTGATCTGTCTGAGCAGCTTTCCTAAGTAACAGTGGCATTGTTGATAAAACGAAATTATGAACATAAAATTAAAGCCTGTATAAAACAGAAAGGTCTGCGAGTGGAAAATCCGTGACCACACATAGATGAGATCGTTATGTGCAACCAAAAACAAAACTGACGAAAGACAGAATAAATGAAACAGATTTTTAAAAATTGCCAGAGTTGCGGAATGTCTCTTAAAAAATCTCCAAATGGTGGTGGAACCAACTCTGACGGAACAATCAGTAAAATGTATTGTGCCCATTGCTACGAAAACGGACAATTCAAAAATCCCGACTGGAGGGTCAACCAAATGCAAGATTTTGTGAAAGGAAAAATGAAAGAAATGGGATTTTTTATGTCTCTTTTTGCAAATTCATTCGCTAAAAAGATCCCCAATCTTGAAAGATGGAAAACAAAATAAGCGTCATTGAAAAATTAGCCTCATCGCTTGACCGAAGAGATGAAGTGCCTAATCAGGAACTTGCCAAAGAAATTGTGCTTTCAAAGAGCAAGAAAGCTGTAAAAGAATTGGTTGAAAATCTATCCAATAAAAAAGCCATTCAAAATGACTGCATAAAAGTACTTTACGAAATTGGCGAGCAAGAGCCGAAGCTTATTGCAGATTATGTCAATGAATTTGTAGAACAACTGGACAGTAAAAACAATCGACTTCAATGGGGAGCAATGACAGCACTCGCAACAATTACCAACGAACGACCACAAGAAATACATGCCGTTTTGACAAGTATTGTTTCAGCAGCAGACAGAGGTTCGGTTATTACCAAAGACCACGCTGTAAATATTTTGATCAAGCTGTGTGCGATTGAAAAATACTCAAACAATGCTTTTACATTATTCATAGAACAACTGTTAAAAAGTCCGACAAACCAGCTTCCAATGTATGCCGAAAGAGCATTGCCGATTGTCAATGACAAAAACAAAGATCTTTTTGTAAAGACACTGAATTCAAGGCTTGATGACATTGCAAAGGAAACCAAAAGAAAGCGGGTAGAGAAAGTAATCAAGAAACTCAAACAACAAAAAATGGCAAGATGAACAACAGAGAAAGGTTTGATTGAAGCTGCAAACACAAATTTTGAAAAGAACATTTATACCATTTCTTCTGACACCAAAATAATCTCTAAAATTCTTGAAATTCAACTGACCACTAAGTCAGAAGTTACTGATTTATCCAGATAGTTACTGTTGAATTTGAAAGAAAAACCTGAAGTAATAAGCTCGAACTAAAACCGGACAGTAAACACATTTTCAATCAGTTTTTCTGTAAAGCTCGTATTGGATCGAGTTCAGCGGCTTGTTTGGCTGGATAATAACCGAAAACAATCCCAGTTAACAAACAGACACCAACGGCCAGGATGATGGAGAAAAAGCTCCAGGCGACCGGCCAATTAGCCAGTGATTGAATCAAGAATGACAGTACGACACCCATGATAATACCGAGCGCAGCCCCAACGGCAGCAATGGTTGCGCTTTCAATCAGGAACTGATTTTTAATGTCGGTTTTACGGGCACCTAAGGCTCGCAAAAGCCCAATCTCCTTGGTTCTTTCCAGTACCGTTGCCAGCATAATGTTCATGATGCCAATACCACCAACTAACAAAGAAATACCCGCAATACTAGACATCACGATGGTGAAAATTTGTTGGGTTTGGTTTTGTTGGTTGAGTAGGGATGCCGGCACAATGATTTGGTAGTCATCTATATTTCCATGACGTCGCTTCAGCAATCGGTCTATTGCTACTGATGCCATCTGTGGTTTAATAGATTCATCCAACCCAACTCGGATGGTGTCCAGTTGGCTTTCCAGCATTTCCAGCTTCAGGCGTTTGAATGCGGTTTGAACGGGAATAAAAATTTGGTTGTGTTCAGCGCCAAGTTTGATGCCTTGGATCTCGTCTTTGGACAGTTCATCTTTGCGCAGAATACCGACAACTTCGACCCACAAGTGATTGACTTTAATGCGTTGGCGCAAAGCGCTGCCATCGGGGAATAGCTGATTCGCTGCTTCAGAGCCGATAACTGCCACTTGAGCAAATTCTGTGTTGTCATCTTCGGCAAATAAACGACCTTCCGATACTTCTAAATTGGACATACCAAAACAACTGGGCGAAACAGCTTTGACTGCGGCATCGGAATTGGCATTAACTGAAAACAAACTCCAGGTTTTGATGGTTTTCTCACCACAGGTTCGTTCGACGAATGGTAAGCTGTCTTGTAAAGCACGTACATCATTCATTGATAAGCCTAGGGTGTCTTCACGGATTTCTTTCAAAGTTTCTTGATCAAAAGTTTTTTCTTCGATGACTAAATTACGCAGGCCCATTTTCTCAATTAAACGCGTGGCTTCTGCTTGGGCGCCCTCACCAATACTGAGCATTGCAATCACTGCACCAACACCAAAAACCATACCAAGAAGCGTTAACAAAGTACGCAATTTGTGATGCATCATCTCGGATATGGCGTGACGTAAATTGATTCCTATGGTATTCACAGGCGAGCCTCTGCAATCGCATCGGCAGGTTGGCTGAGTGCCACCACATCGCCATCATTCAAGCCGGATTCAATGGTGCACAAACTGGAACTACAAAACCCTGTTGTGATTGGTTGTTGTTTGAACTCATTGCCTTTTTGTACGAACACCCAGGTATTTTCTTGTTCACGAAATACAGTCTGAATGGGAACCACCAGACCTTGATCTTGTTCTATCACGCGAATGCTGGCATCCAGGCGTTGACCAGGTTTTAGCAGTTCGTTATTTTTGACATCCAGTGCCACAGTAACGGTGAAATATTTAACTGGGTTGTCACGTTCCTTGGGTTGAGCAGTCTGGCTGATTGAGCTGACTTTACCTTCGAATGAACTGTCAGGAAAGGCATGTAAAGAAACCGTAACAGCAACGCCTTCTTTGATGCCAATGGCCTCAACTTCTGGTACAAAAACTTTGGCTTGCATTTCACTTAAATCAGGCAATTTGGCTAACTTTGCGCCGGGGAATACGGATTTGCCTGGTTCTGGTAAAGAGCCATCCCAACTGGGCTCTAAAACAAATAAGCCATCATGTGGCGCTCTGACTTCTAAAGCACTCAAGCTGGCATTGTTCATTTCTAACTTGGCAACTTGTTTTTGTTTGTTGCTTTGTAGCACAGCTTTTTCCGACTCAGATTTTTCCTCAAAATTGTCTTCAATTTTATCAATATGATGGGCTTTGGCTTTAAGAAATTCTTCATTGTCACCAGCCTCAATCATTTCGATTTTGGTGTACAGCAGAGGGTCATCAATATTGAATTGTTTGGCTAAGTCATATTCATAATCAATCACCTGTGCTTCAGCATCAAAACTGAATTTGGTGTTATCAATTTCTCGGTCTTTGGCCAGCATTGAATACATTATTTTTTGAATCTCAAAATTGGTTTCATCAACTTCTAATTGAAAATTGCTGCCATCAAAACGAGCCACCACCTCGCCTTCTTTGACTTCCGAGAACTGTGGCTTGATCCAAGCCAGTGTTTGAGGGCGACGGGATGCTGCTGGAGCGGTGATTGGTGTCGATTTAACGGCTTCTAACTCACCTTCGGCATGTATTTCAATCACCACTTGATCAGCTTTCACTAAAATAACAGGTGTGGAAAAGGTGTCTTCTTTGCCACAAGCAGTTAAAACCAGGGTGATCGATATCATCAGAATATATTTATGCATCACGAGTCCGATAAGATGGTTGCTTTGATGCTCATGCCTGGTCGCATGATCTCCAAATTTAAATCGTCAATCGTTACCACTGCATCCAGAATTTTTGATGGCTGGTTTTTAGATTTGGTGCGGACAACTTTTGACAATGATTCAATCTTGCCAGTGAATTCTATATCGGGATAGGCATCCAGTATGAATTTGACTTGTTGCCCTTCGGTGACACGAGACATGTCATTTTCCTTGATCTCCAATTGCGCAATGATTTGTTCTAAATCCGCCACTTCTGTCACTCTCGCACCACCCCAAACTGAATCACCTACTGCGTACTTGTTGTTGTTCCAATCGGTTTGGTGCATCACTATGCCTTTTCGTTTTGACATGATACGCATGCGTTGAATTGAATTGTTTAATTCTTCAACTTCTGCTGATAATTTAGCAATGTTGGCTTTGAGAATTTCTATTTCAGTGTTTAATTTGTCTTCGGTTAAACGACGATCATCTTTGGCGTGTTGATATTCCAGTTTTGCTAACTCATGTTTCAGTTGATTCTCTTCATATTCATTCAAAGCAATCACACTTTTAGGTAATTCAGCTTTGCGTTGGGCTTTGTCTAACAGCATTTTTTTCTCATCGACTGCCAAGTCTTTATTTTGGATGGTTTCAACTTTGCCTACTTCGGTATTTTTGAGTTCAGATTGTTTGATGTTCAATTCACCTTGTTTATCCAGCAAACGTTCTTTTAGTTGGTCTGTTTTGAACATCAATACAGGTTGGCCCGGGTTAACCCGGCTGCCATCCGGAGCCATAAAGGCGATGGTGTATTGCCAAATTCGTCTGATTTTAGGTGGTGAATAATTATCTGTCTCGAGGGCTTTCAATTCACCATTAGCGGTAAAATCCATTGCTTGGCTCGCTTCAAAACTGCCAAGGGTTAATAAACCAAGTAATAGGGTATTCATTAAGGTTTTCATCTCATACCTCACTGCTATCAGTGGTTAAATTAATCAGCGCACTCATTCCAGGTAATAGTTCAATGTCATCAGCACCATTCAGATTGACCTCAATTTCGTAATACAAACCATCTCCCCAGTCTTTCTTGTCGCGCCCACCTGAAGAGATTTCGATTATCTCACCATTCACTTGGACATTGGGCAGCGCATCAAATGAAACTTTTACCGCCTTGCCTTCGGTGATTTTAGGGATATCAATGGCATTGACCCAGGCTTTGACTCTCATGTTTTGTTTTTTAGAGACTTTCATGATTTCCATACCACTGTTGGCCTGATCTCCAGCCTGATATTTACTGCCAGTCCATGGGTGTGCTGCATAAATCACATAGCCAGATTGGGTTGCCTTGATATTCAGTGCTTGTAACTGGCCTTGCCAATAAGCCAGGTCTTTCTGTTTTTGCTCCAAACCTAACTTGACTTCAAGTAGTTTCTCTCTTTTCTTTTGTTTGATGGCTTTCAGTTCATTCTCTGCTTCACTGAGGTTTTTGATGGCTTTTTTCAGGGCCAGCTGTCGCTCCTTGTATTCCAGTTCGCCAATAAAATTAACCGGTACATCGGCTTTGAGCTGGGCTACTTTACGATCAACCTGGGCCTTTTCAAAAGCCAGATTGGTATTATTTAAATCAATATCAATCTGAATCATATCGCGTTTGGCGCTGGCTTTGAACACATCCAGCTGTTCCACCTTGCTTTCAATGGTGCTGTCTACTTCGCTGCCATCTATGCGTACCAGAAAATCGCCTTCTTCGACATAAGTACCTTCATCAATCATTTCGGCAATTTTGCCTTGCCAGCCACGCACTTGTGGCATGTTGATTACTTGAGTTTGGCTGGACTCAACCACGCCAGTGTACATATCTGCGGAACTGATTGCGGTGATGGTTAACAAGGTGAGTGTAATAAATGATTTCATGAGATGATCTTTCCGTCTAAGAAGTGAATGGTGCGGCCTGCATTTTCAGCAATGTCAGGTTCATGAGTTACCATCACGATGGTTTGGCCTGCTTGATTCAGAGAACACAATAAGTCAATGATTTGTTGGGAGATGGCACTGTCTAAATTACCTGTGGGTTCATCCGCCAATAACACAGCTGGCTTGTTGATTAATGAACGTGCGATGGCTACCCGTTGGATTTGGCCACCTGACATTTCATTGGGCATGTGATGCACCCGTTCGCCCAACCCAACCTGGTTTAATAAACCTTTGGCTCTTTCCTCGCCCTTTTGTTGTTTTTCAGGGGAAGCAAAGCGCAGAGGCACCATAACATTCTCAAGCGCACTGAGCCGAGGTAATAAGTGAAAGCCCTGGAACACAAAGCCGATGTGGTCATTACGAATTTGACTTAAAGCATCATCGTCCAACGAACTGACATCTTGGCCTGCAAGTTCATAATGACCTGATGTGGGTTTATCCATACAACCAAGGATGTTCAACATGGTTGATTTGCCAGATCCAGAGCGACCCATAATCGCCACAAATTCACCAGCATCAATGTTCAAATCAACCCGATCCAATGCAGTGATGGTTTCACCTTGTGTTTGGTAAATTTTTGATATTTGTTTCAGTTCCAACATCCCTTTTTAAGTCCCCTCAAGAGTTGGTTTAAGTTTATTGCAAAATACAAGCCATTGAACAGTGTAAAAAGTATAAAGTAAATAGAGTGTTAAACACTGGTTAAAGTTCATTTATTCTATGTCGTGAATTGTATATGAAGTGTGAAATTTTTTAGGGTGCACACATGGCCAGAACGGCTGCCAATTCAGTAAAAAATACATTGTCTTCGGGAATTAAGCCATGTGCGAACCATGGGGATGCCAAAATCCAAATGCCTAAAACAAAGATAAACACACCTGATACTGAACGCAATAATGTTCCGTAGTTACTGTTCAATAATTTTTTGATGGCAACCTGAGAAAACAAAAGTGGTAACACCGTACCCAAACCAAAGAACAGCATAAAGCTCGCGCCGCGCAATACATCTGCAGTGGTTGCAGCAATGATTAACATGCCGTACAGCAGACCACAGGGAATGAGTCCCCACAACAGGCCTTTGCCATAGACTGCGATCAGAGAATGAGATGCCTGAATACGCTGCAACTTTTGGCTGACTTGTGGCCAAAACGGCAGTGGTTTTTGAATGACCAGCCATTTGGTCCGACCTTTTAGCAGAATAACCAGTCCCGTGAGCAATAACATGACACCCATCACAGAACGTAAAAACAAGCCCCAAAATCCTAACTCTAACTGTAAACTGAAACCTTGTACCAATCCAGCAAACAAGACCCCCAGGATTGTATAAGTGCTCACGCGGCCTAAGTTTGTGATGAGCGTTTGGCGGGTGTTTTGTTTATGGCACAGCACACTGCATAAGCCACCGCACATAGCGATACAGTGAAAGCCTGAAAAAAAACCAATAAGCAAGGGTGTGATGGCAGAGGAAATCAATCAGTCCTCTGTGTCGTTTGGTTTCGGTTTTTTCTTGTGCTGCATCGATGGCTCATTTTCATCATCAAGTATGGAATAGGCTGGGCTGTCCAAGTCATCAAACTGGTTTTTATTGATTGCCCATATCAGAGACCACACAGCGAAGCCAGCCAAGAGAAGGCTAAGTAAAACCAAAACAAACACCATATTCATGTTAACTTGAATAACCTCCTTTCAATAATCGGCGTGAATTGAAAACCACAATAAGTGAACTCAGTGACATACCAATGGCAGCCATCCAAGGTGCTAATAAGCCCATCATGGCAACTGGAGTCACACTGAGATTATATACCAATGACCAGATTAGGTTCTGTTTGATGATGGCATTGGTTTTGGTGGAAACAGCGGTGGCTTTGATGATGGGGGTTAATGATTTACCCAAAACGATCATGTCAGATGCTGAGTGTGCTAGGTGTGCACCTTGTTTTAAGCTGATAGATACATCGGCTTGTGACAAAACCGGCGCATCATTCACACCATCACCAACCATGGTACATGATTTTCCCAGCTGTTGTTGTGTGGCCAGGTGGTTGATTTTTTCCTCTGCTTTAAGGCCACCATAATGGTGTTCAATGCCTAAATTATCGGCCCATTTTGCTGTGGTTGATGGGTTGTCCCCACTGAGGATGGTTTGTGGTTTTTGTTGTTGTGATAAATAAGTCAGTAACTCAACCGAACCTGAGCGAATGGGTACTTGTAGTTCAAACAGGGCAATGACTCGTTGTGCAGTGGCCAGATAAACCTGTGTGTACTCAGAACTCGCATCAGTTTCAGGTATGTCCAAGGCTAAACTCCGCAACCACTGGCTGCTACCCATGTACCATTTGTTTGTTCCATACTGGGTTTTGATGATGCCACTCACACCTCGTCCGGTCACTTCTTCGGCAGCCTCAACTTTCAACGTTTCCGGGTGTTGAAAAGCGGATGCAATTGGGTGGTTACTGATTTGTTGCAGAGTGCTGGTGATTTGCGCCAGGTCAATATCATCAATAGTTATGAATTTATGCTGTTGGTGTATGCTGAGTTTGTCTTCAGATAAGGTGCCCGTTTTGTCGAAATACCATTGTTCGGTTTTGGCCAGGCGGGTAATGGCATCGGTGTTGTTAACCAAGACGCCCTCGCGCAGCAAATGAACACCAGAGGCAGTCAGGGCTGTTGGTGTTGCCAGTGATAAAGCACATGGGCAAGTAGCAATCAACACCGCCAACAAGGCTGTCATTAACGCATCATTTTGATTCAAGCCATACCAAACAGTGGTGGCCAAGGCCAATAACAAAACCCCTGCCACAAAATAGCTTGCAATTTGATCCACCAGTTGCAAGCTGGCTGGTTTCTTACTTTGTGCCAGTTCCATCAAGTCAGCCAGTTTAGCCAAGAAACTTTCTTGGTTATTGGCAGTTGTGGTTATGTTTAATTGACCATTACCAAGTGTGGCTCCCGCATAAACCAGATCACCTTGGTGTTTACTGAGCAGTTGTGACTCACCGGTTAAAATGGCTTCATTGACCTGTCCATGTCCCTTGGTCACTACGCCATCACAAGGAATCACTTCACCTGATTTAACCAGTAGCTGATCACCTTTTTTGATTTGGTTCAGGGGTACTGTTTCAACCTGATCTGAAATGATCCTTTGGGTGCTGACAGGAATTAAGGCAAACAACGACTCACGCACATTCATGCCTTGATGTTTGACTTGAGATTCCACATAACGTCCCAGCAATAAGAAGAAAATAAACATGGTCATGGAATCAAAATAAACATGCCCTTGTTGTTTAAAACTGAGGTAAATACTGACGAAATAGGCCAGCGAGATTGATAACGCCACTGGTACGTCCATACCCAAATGTTTGTTTCTCAAATCACGGATGGCATTATTCACAAAACTCATGCCTGAATAAAAATAGACCGCAGTGGCGATCAGCATACTTATCATCAGAAAAAAGCGTTGAATGTGTGGTGCCACAGTGAACTGATCGGGCGAATATAAAGGTACTGCTAAGGTCATGATAAACATCATGCCAAAGCCCGCCACAGCAATTTTTTTTAACTGGTCCTTTCTGGCATCATCCGCTGGGTTTTCGGTGCTGTTTTGTTGCATGGGGTGGTAGCCCAGCATTTGGATTTGTGCAAAAATCTCACTCAGCTTAATTTCTTTAGGATTGAATTCAATTTGCAAATTTTGGGTTACTGTATTGATTCGAAGTTCGCAGATACCCAATAAGTTATTCAACACTTTTTGAAGCAGCCAACCGCAGGCACTACAATACATGCCCTCTACCTTGATGGTGATTTGGTGGGTGTCATTATCCAGTGCTTGGGTAATTTCATTGAAAACATCCTTGGTGTCCAGGTGCTGCCAGTTGGCGTTATTTATTTCGACTTGCTCCGCAGGCTTCTGATCCTGTCGGTATTCATAGAACACCTCATGATCATTATCAGCCAGAAACAGAGCAACAGCCTGACAGCCGATACAGCACATGGGTTGTGATTGGCCTGCAATTTCGGCGGTTAGCTGACAACCTTTGGGAACAGTTTCGCCACAATGAAAGCAGGTGGTCATGATGAACCCTCTGCAAAAATTGTGAACCAAGCAAAAGATGAGAAGGTTTTCATGAATACCCTAGCTTGTCCGAGGTTAAAAACCATGCTTGTTCATCGTGGTCGCTTTTATTTGTAACTAAAGTGAATGACGTCTACAAGGGCAGCAGATGTATAAATCAGGCAACGAACAATTGCTGATTTATCTAGAACATAAGAAAGCATGAGCGAATGCTGTAGATTATGTGAGCTTGGAGCGGAAACATAAGATTCAAGAGCGTGCTTTTTAATTCTTTGTTTAGTGCCCCAGAAGACTCTTTCAGTCTTTTTCAATCTGAAATTTGTTTTGTTTAGCGATGACTTGAGGTGCATTTTGTTGTGCTATATAAACTGTGTAGAGCCCGGCCACCACCGCACTGGCGGGTAATGAAATCATAAACCACACCCAAGGGTATTTGTACCATGGCAGGTTTTTATTGTTCTTTTGTTTGGTTGTGTTCATTTGTCATATCCAAAATACTTAACTTTCTCAGCAGCAGAATCATTGTCTTCACTGTTTATTTTATTGACGGTGACTTCAATGGTGTGAATTTTTTTGTTGGCAATACTTTTGTCAGCCTTAATTTTAATGGGTATTGTAACCAATTGTCCGGGTTGTGCCTCAATTTCTGTTTCATTTAAGCCCAGCACCACAGCTAAACCATCCAGACCACTGGCGTGGACTTTATATTTGGCGGTATCCTTACCTTTGTTCATGACTTTCAGGGTGTAAACATTTTCAATGGTGTTGGCATCTACAATTCGATAAAAGCTGTTGCGGTCATGTATCACATTCATATCTATCGCACTGCGATTGACCAAAGCAACTCCAAATGAAGCCACTAATGTCATCAAAATAATGAAATATATAATGGTTCTAGGACGTAAGATTTGGGTTGGTTTGCCGACCAGTGCGTTCTCAGTGGTGTATTTGATGAGGCCTTTGGGCATTCCACTTTTTTCCATCACTTGATCACAGGCATCAATACATGCAGCACAGGCGATGCACTCATATTGTAAGCCATCACGTATATCAATCCCGGTTGGACACACTTGAACACACATGGTGCAATCTATGCAGTCACCCGGGTTTTCAACCTCACGGCGTTTTTTGCCACGCATTCTGGGTTCACCCCGTTGTTCATCATAAGAAATGATCAGCGTTTCTTTGTCAAACATGGCGCTTTGGAAGCGGGCATAAGGACACATGTACAAACACACTTGCTCACGTAAGAAACCGGCATTGCCATAGGTAGCAAAAGAGTAAAATAACAACCAAAACATTTCCCAGGGACCCAGTGTCCATTGCCAAATTTCCATGGCCAACTCTTTGATCGGCGTGAAAAAACCAACAAAAGTGAAACCGGTCCACAGGGCAAAGGTGATCCATAGAAATTGTTTGCTGAATTTGCGCCGTATTTTTTCACGAGTCCAAGGGCCTTTGTCGAGCTTCATGCGCTTGTTGCGATTACCCTCGGCCCATTGTTCTAGCCAAATAAAAACCTCAGTCCAAACAGTTTGTGGACAGGCATAACCGCACCAAAGCCGACCAGCTAAAGCAGTGAAAAAGAACAGTGAAAACGCGGCAATAATCAGCATCAAAGCCAAAAAGATGAAATCTTGTGGCCACAGCGTAATTCCAAAAATATGAAAACGACGTTGTGGCAGATCGAACAAGATGGCTTGTTCTCCACCCCAGGTAATCCAGGGCAAGACATAAAACAAACCCAATAAAAGCCAAACGGCCAGCTTTCGTTTTAGTTGAAAACGGCCCTTGACTTCTCTTGGGTAAATTTTCTCATGAGCTTTGTATAAACTCAGTTCGACTGGCTTGGTATCTTCAACTGACATGATTTAATTCAGGCGTTCGGGTTGCGTTTGGCGAGTCTGGTTCTTGGCAGAGCCAGGATCAAACCACTGAATAGTGCGGCAGTGAAAGTAAATGCCCAAAAGAACATAAAACCTAAAGCGTAACCCTGCCATTGGGAGGTTTCAACGCCAAAACTTGACAGTTGTCCCAAATAGGCAGGATCAAACAGGGCAAAAAACACCATAGACTGAACCGCTGCAGTAAAGAATGAAACCCATAAAACTATGGCCATGCGACGCCAGAAGATTCTTTTGATTTGGCGTTTATTGAAGCCTTGGTTTTTTACTATGGGTTCAGTTGTCATGGTTTGTTGTGTTTTGTTGTTGAGTTATTTATTCCTTATTGCTAAGTGAATACACATATGCAGCTACCAACTTGATGCGATTTTCATCAAGGATGTCTTTTTGTGCAGGCATGTTACCGTTAAAACCCTCATACAGTCCAGTTTCAATGATTTCATGTGAGCCATGCAGCCAAATGTCATCGGTTAAGTTAGGTGCGCCGAACATGTCTTGTCCTTTACCGTCTGGTCCGTGACAAGCAGCACAGAACATGCCGAATTTGGTTTGGCCTTCTGCTGCCAGTGCGGCATCATGCTCAATGCCAGACAAGCTGCGCACGTAAGCGGCTACTTGTTTGGTACCATCTTCACCCAAAGCTGGGGCAAAAGCTGGCATCACGCCCATGCGACCATTGTTCAAGGTGGTGACAATGTCATCGAACTCACCGCCCCAATTCCAATCATCATCGGTTAAGTTTGGAAAACCAACCGCCCCCTGAGCATCAGAAGCATGGCACTGGGCACAGTTGTTGGCGAAGATGCGAGAACCAATCAGCATGGCTTGATCGTCTTTGATCAGTTCGTCGACTGGTTTGTTGATAAACCCAGCAAATGATTTATTACGGGCATCCGTTACAGCAGCGTAGTTGGTTTCAAAACGATTGATAGAGGTCCATTCTTTGCTGCCCTTAAAGTTACCCATTCCCGGATACAGGTACAAATAAGCCACAGAGAACACAATGGTGATCACAAACAACCACAACCACCAACGTGGCATGGGGTTGTCCCACTCTTTCAAATCGCCGTCCCAGACATGTCCAGTTGTGTTGTCTGAACGTTTGTCCGTTTTCTTTTTTGAGGTTGCAAACAGCAGCCACAAATAGGCCAGTAAGTGGAGCACCACTACGATAATAACTGTCCAGTGCCAAAAATTACTCATGGTTTTTCTCCTCAGTTTCTGCTTTGATTTGCTCGTCTTCTTTCAGAGCCATCTGGGATAAATGTTCAAATTTAGTTTTATTCTGTTTGCTCCAGGCCCATGCCACGATGCCTAAAAACACCACCAGCATAAGTCCTGTATAAATTCCACTGATCATGATGTCCTCCTTACTGGTAACTCTTAGGGATGGCTGTACCCAAATCTTGTAAGTAGGCAACCAGTGCATCCAGCTGGCTCTTGCCAGTGATACTGGCTGCAGCATTGGCAATGTCTTCGTCGGAATAAGGATGTCCCAACATTTTCAACACTTTCATACTTGCCACAGTTTCCTCAACATCAATTTCAGTTTCAGCCAACCATGGATAACCAGGCATATTAGATGTGGGTACCACTGCTCTGGGATCAATCAAATGGATTTCATGCCATTCATTAGAATAACGACCGCCAACCCGAGCCAAATCTGGGCCCGTGCGTTTTGAACCCCATTGGAAAGGACGGTCATAAACTGATTCACCAGCGACTGAATAATGTCCGTAGCGCAAGGTCTCATCGACAAAAGGTCTGACCTGTTGAGAATGACAGTTGTAACAGCCCTCTGCTACATATATATTTTGTCCTGCCAACTCCAGCGCGTTACGAGGTTCCAGCCCTTCAACTGGTTCTACCACACTGGCTTGAGACATCAGAGGAGCAATTTCGACAATACCAGCAAAGCTGATTACAATTGCCACTAATACGCCCAATAGACCAATGTTTTTTTCTATCTTTTCATGCTTGCTCATGCGTTTGCTCCCGCAGCTTCAGCGTTCACTGCTACTTCGGCTTTATCGCCTTTGATGGTTTTGTAAGTGTTGTAGGCTTGAATCACGGCGCCAATTAAGAACAACAACCCACCTATGATCCGAATGACGTAATATGGGAAAGTGGCTTCAATACTTTCCACATGGCTGTAGACCAATGAACCATTGGCATCTACCTCACGCCACATCAGACCTTGCATAACGCCAGCAATCCACATAGAAGCGATGTACAACACAATACCTAAAGTGGCAATCCAGAAATGCACATTAATTAATTGGGTGCTGTACATGCCGTCCCGCCTCCAAAGCCTGGGCACCAGCGAATACATAGAAGCCATGGTCATCAAAGCCACCCAGCCTAAAGCGCCAGAATGTACGTGACCAATGGTCCAGTCGGTGTAGTGGGATAAGGCGTTCACTGTTTTGATTGACATCATTGGCCCTTCAAAAGTACTCATGCCATAGAATGACAAGGCCACAATCATCATCTTAATGATAGGATCGGAACGTAATTTATCCCAAGCACCAGACAAAGTCATCATGCCGTTGATCATGCCGCCCCAAGAAGGCGCCAGCAGGATCAATGAAAAGACCATACCTAATGATTGAGCCCAATCCGGTAGGGAGGTGTATTGTAGGTGATGAGGGCCAGCCCACATGTAAGTTGAAACCAGTGCCCAAAAATGAACGATTGATAAACGGTATGAATACACCGGACGTCCTGCTTGTTTAGGTACAAAGTAATACATCATCCCCAAAAAGCCTGCGGTTAAGAAGAAGCCCACGGCATTGTGCCCGTACCACCATTGAGTTAAGGCATCAACAGCCCCAGAGAACACTGGATAGGACAAATGCCAATTCACTGGTACGGCCAGGTTATTAACAATATGTAACACTGCGATGGTGATGATAAAGGCTGCATAGAACCAGTTGGCCACATAAATGTGTTTAACGGTTCTGGTAGCGATGGTGCCGAAATAAACAATGGCATATAACACCCAAACCACAGTCAGCAACACATCCAGTGGCCAAATCAACTCGGCATACTCTTTGCCTTGTGTGAAGCCAAATGGCAACGTCAACGCAGCACCTACGATAACCAACTGATAACCCCAAAAGACCACACTGGCTAAAGTGTTGGAAAACAGTTTCACCTGGCAGGTTCGCTGAGCGACATACATCGAAGTACCTAACAGTGCATTACCACCAAAGGCGAAAATCACTGCATTGGTGTGCAATGGCCTCAGGCGACTGTATGTCAGCCACGGAATATCAAAATTGAATGCCGGCCATGCCAGTTGTACCGCGATGATAACGCCGACCAACATGCCAACTATTCCCCAAAAAATCGTCGCAATTGTGAATTGCTTGACTACCTTATCGTTAAAATCAATCATATTTTCAATGCTTAGTTGCCCATTTAGTGATTGCTATGAATTATAATGAGAACATGAGTTAACAATGATTGACCTATGTCAAGATTTACTTATTTGATCCAAGATTTGAGGCCAGATGCTAGACACCAAAATTGATACGCCCATTAATAGATCCACTAATTGTGGCGACTGTGAGTTGTGCACTCATGTGGTAAACAACAGAAGGGTACGAATCCAGTCGAGTGAGATTGCTGCCATTGAATCCATCATTGATTCTCATATCATGATTGAAAAGAACCAGATTGTTTATGAAGCTGGTGCTACTTTTCAAAACCTGTTCACCGTTCATTCTGGCATGTTCAAATCAGTTTACCTAACCCAACAAGGTGATGAGCGGATTGTAGATGTTTTCATTCCTGGACAGATTATGGGTTTTGATGGCATCCATGATGGTAAATACAAAACCACGGTTAAAGCCGTCAGTTCAGGCTCTTATTGTGTGATTCCATTTTACCCTTTACAAGAACTGTCGATGAAGCACCGGGATATTCAAACCCGTGTGATGAAGATGATGAGTGAAAAAATCATTCAATTTGAAATCATTCACAGTGAATACAATGCCCAGCAAAAGTTAGTTAGTTTTGTGAAAGATGTATCAGATTTATACTTTTCACGCGGCTTTTCAGCAAAGCAGTTTCCGTTCCAAATTTCACAACGTGATTTAGCTAACTATTTGGGTCTGGCTGAAGAAACTTTGAGTCGCGTATTCAAAAAGTTGAAAAAAAATGAAATATTATCGCTAGCAGAGCATCAAATAACCATCATAGACATGCCAAAATTTTTACAAGTGTTGGAATGAGATTGAATTTAACAGATTAATCCCCATATCGGCACACAACAAATAACTCAGCCTTTGACCAAAGGTATTTATGGAGAACATACATGAGCGAAAATATTATTCAGGCCACTGACGCCACTTTCGATGACATCACCAATTCTGATGTACCAGTACTTGTTGATTACTGGGCAGAGTGGTGTGGACCTTGTCGCATGATTGCCCCGATTTTAGAAGAAGTTGCTGGGGAATTAGAAGGGCAAGTTAAAGTGGCCAAGTTGAACATTGAAGACAACAAAGAAACTGCCGTAAAAATGGCCATAAGGGGCATTCCGACCTTAATGGTGTTTAAAAATGGTGAAGTCATTGACCAACATGTTGGCGCTGTATCAAAAGGCCAATTATTGGACTTCTTGGGCAAGCACACTGCCTAAAAACAGTTGCACCGCACAAAAACGCCTGAAATCAATGATTATCAGGCGTTTTTTTCTATTCAGGCTGGACAGCCACAAATTAACATGATAGTTTATACAACATCAATTCCGACAAGCCTTTTGTCGAAAGCAAGTATCCTTAATTTTTAACGTAACTCATAACAGCTTTGTTTGCAGTTTGGGTTAAACAAATAAAATAAATTTTAAATTACAAACAACCATCTAATAGGCATTCTGCCAACATACTATACTTATGAATCTTTCTGAACTGAAACAAATGTCAACACCAAAGTTGACAGAAATCGCTAAGAAAACCGGCGTAGAAACACGCTCTCGTGTCCACAAACAACAAATGATTTTTTCAATTTTGAAAAAACATGCTAAAAAAGGCGAAGATATTTTTGGTGATGGTGTTTTAGAAGTGTTGCCCGATGGGTTTGGGTTTTTACGTGCACCGGAAGGTTCATATCAGGCCGGACCGGATGATATTTACGTTTCACCAAGCCAGATAAGGCGTTTTGGCCTACAAACAGGTGATACCATTGTTGGTAAAATCAGACCGCCAAAAGACTCAGAAAGGTATTTTGCTTTATTACAAATCAGTACCATTAACTATGAGCCGCCTGAAAATACCAAAGGTAAGATTATTTTTGAAAATCTCACCCCCTTATTTGCTACTGAGCAGCTGAAAATGGAGCGAGGTGACGGTTCCAGAGAAGATTTGACCACCCGAATTATTGATTTGATTTCGCCGATTGGTAAAGGACAACGAGGGTTGATCGTATCCCCACCTAAGGCCGGTAAAACCATGATTTTGCAAAACATCGCAACCTCAATTGCTTTGAATAATCCTGAGGCAAAGTTATTCGTGTTGTTGATTGATGAGCGACCTGAGGAAGTGACCGATATGCAGCGCACGGTCAAAGGCGAAGTGATTGCATCAACCTTTGATGAGCCAGCCACACGTCACGTTCAAGTGGCAGATATGGTGATCGAACGCGCCAAGCGTTTGGTTGAGCATAAACAAGACGTGATTATTTTATTGGATTCAATCACGCGTCTGGCACGTGCTTACAACACCGTTACACCTGCATCAGGCAAAATCCTGACAGGTGGTGTGGATGCCAACGCTTTACACCGCCCGAAAAAATTCTTTGGCGCGGCGCGAAATGTTGAAGAAGGTGGTTCATTGACCATCATCGCAACGGGATTGGTAGAAACTGGTTCCAAGATGGACGAAGTGATTTTCGAAGAGTTTAAAGGCACAGGTAATATGGAGGTCCATCTGGATCGAAGAGCTGCAGAGAAACGCATCTGGCCAGCGATGAACATCAACAAATCAGGTACCCGTCGTGAAGACTTGATTGTAGATCCAGAATTCTTACAAAAAGCACACATTCTGCGAAAGATTTTGAACCCAATGGATGATTTACAAGCCATTGAATTCCTGCTGGATAAGCTTAAAGACACCAAAACCAACGAAGAATTTTTTACTTCGATGAAACGCTAAATACCTAACCTTGCGCTCAGTTATCATGCTGAGCGCCGGGGATGTTTAAAACTATACTCTGAACAAATCTCCCCCGGCTTTGGTTAAAATAAAATCATGCCAATTTCAAAACGTGAAAGTTATGCAGCCATAGACCTGGGTTCAAACTCATTTCACTTACTGGTCGCCACTTTTAAATCCGGACAAATTTACCCCCTTGATTCAGTCAAACACACAGTACGCCTGGCTGCTGGTTTGGACGATAAGAAAATAATTTCTGATGAATACCTGAAAAAAGCATACGAGTCATTACAGTCCATGTCGGCACGGATTGAAAACATACCGGATGAACGGGTTCGTATAGTTGGTACCAACACCTTACGTGTGGCCAAAAATTCAAAGCGGTTTTTGGAGCGGGCTGAGGCCATATTGGGCCATGAAATTGAAATCATTTCTGGTCGTGAAGAAGCGCGGATGTTGTACCTTGGTGTGGCGCAATCGACCAGTGACAGTCCATCGCGAAAGCTGGTGATGGACATTGGTGGTGGCAGTACCGAGTTGATTATTGGAGAAGGTGTAAAATCGGAAAAACGCGAAAGCTTATACATGGGATGTGTCAGTTACACCCAAAAGTATTTCAGTGATGGCAAAATCAATAAAACCAACTGGAAACGGGCCTTGATTCACGCTTTGCAAGAACTTAATCCATTCATTCAAACCTTCAAGAAACAAGGTTGGGAACACAGTGTGGGAGCTTCAGGGACGATGCGTGCAACGGCAAAAATCCTGGAAGCCAATGGTTGGTCACCTTCCGGTATCACCATGGACGGCTTGGAACAATTGAAAAATCAATGCTTAGCGTTAGGACACATTGATGCTTTGGTTGAACTGTCTGGTTTGAGTGAAGATCGGCGTCCAGTGTTCATCGGCGGCTTATCAATTGTATATGCTTTGATGAAGGCTTTTTCATTGGAGCAGATGGATGTGTCAACAGGTGCCTTGCGTGAAGGCTTGATATATGAAATGCTGGATGGACCTAAGTCTATTTCAGTGACCAAACGCAGCATTCGGAAATTGACCGAACAATTCACGGTTGATACTGTTCAGGCTGAAAACGTACAACGTCACAGTGAAGATTTGTTGACTCACTACAACCTGAAAATAAAAAAACGTATTTTGGCCTTACTCAGCAGCGCCATCAAATTACATGAAATTGGCTTGTCGATTGCTCATAGCCAGTACCATAAAATCGGCGCTTATGTTGTGCAACATGCTGACATGCCAGGGTTTTCTAACCAACAAAAACTGGTGATGGCCACCTTGATTCGATTGCACCGCAGAAAAATCAGCAAGTCGGTTTTAGCCACACTGACGGAGCGCCAGCACGAAGTGGTGATGTCGCTCCTGGTGGTGATGCGTTTGGCGGTGATATTCGCACGTAATCGACATTTTGAACCAGTGCCAATAGAACGCTTTCGCTGGCATAAGAGCCAGATTCAGTTGAGCATCAATCCAGAATGGTTGGTTGATCACCCCTTAATCAATGCTGATTTAAAAGATGAGGTTAAACGCTGGCGGGCGATTGGTATTGAGTTAACCATTGATCAAGCACAAAAAACGGCGGCAAATCAATAAAAGGGGTTTTGCTTACTTTCTTTTATCCTCTGGATGAAAACCGACCTTGCAAAATGAGGTATTAACGAGAATCAGTCAGTAGCGAACAGCTGGTTTAAATCTTTAAAGGCTTTGAATTCCAGCGCATTGCCAGAGGGATCCAGGAAAAACAAAGTGGCTTGTTCACCAGCCAGGCCTTTGAATCGGATGTAAGGTTCGATCATAAATTCAACGCCAGTAGCAACTAACTTGTCTGCCAGCTTTTGCCAATCATCCATGGCCAGTACCACACCAAAATGTGGAATTGGAACACCCTGTGAATCGACGTCATTGTTGATCAGGTGAACTTGACCCGTCGGTCCCAATGATTCGTCCAAGTGGCAGACCAACTGGTGACCATACAGGTCTAAATCAACCCAGCTGGATGAACTGCGACCGGGTGAACACCCCAGGATGTTGATATAAAACGCTTTGGCTTCATCAATGTTTCTGACAGGAATGGCTAAATGAAAGGGCTTGATCATGGTTTAAATTTGGTAGAATTGGCACATGAAATATTTTAACAGCCGGTGTTAGTTTTTTGAAAGTCATTTTAAATGTTGATGCCATCACTTACCCCATAACGGGCATAGGCCAATATGTCCTGCAGCTGGGTCAACAACTGCAACAACAGCAACAAATCAAAGACATCAAATTTTTCTCAGCCGACCATTGGGTGAATGATGTCTCCAGCGCTGCTGCTGAGAACCAATGGATCAGCACATTACGCCAATGGATACCATTTAAATCATTGGCACTGAATACCTATGCCAAAAGGCGAGCCAATAAATTTTTCCATCATACCCAAGGGTTGGATGATTACCTGTTTCACAGCCCTAATTTTATCTTGATGCCTTTTGTAGGCAAATCAGTGGCAACCTTCCATGATTTGTCATTCGTTCATTACCGACAAACCCAGCCCAAGTACCGTTTGCAGTTTTTAGATCGTGAAATTCCAAAAACATTGGCACAGGCCAGTGCCTTGATTGTCCCTTCTGAACACGTTAAACAGGAAATCATTGCTCACTATGGTTATTCAGCCGATAACATCCATGTTACGCCTTTGGGTGTGGGTGCTGGATTCAAGCCCTACAGCGAGGAAGAAACCACAGTAACCTTAGAAAAATACCGACTTAAATACGGACAATTTGTTTTGTCTGTGGCCACCACAGAACCCAGAAAAAACCTCAAGCGTTTACTCATGGCATATACCCGCCTGCCAGAAAACCTGAGAAAAGCCAATCCTTTGGTGTTGGTGGGCTCCAAAGGTTGGCTAGATCAGCACTTACAAAAAGAAATCAGCAAGCTGGTTAATCAGGGACAAATCATCAGCCCAGGTTACATCAGCCAAACTGAATTACAACACCTTTA
Organism: Marinicella sp.; assembly: GCA_028284365.1. GTDB lineage: Bacteria > Pseudomonadota > Gammaproteobacteria > Xanthomonadales > Marinicellaceae > Marinicella. Next base: position 6,256 of record JANQRW010000020.1, on the reverse strand, counting down.
TGCGGCAGCCAAACTAACTGCATTCCCCTCCCTTTATGAGGGTTTTGGTTTGCCCATCATCGAATCGATGGCTTCGGGTACACCGGTACTGACCAGCGCCAATTCTGCCATGCAGGAGGTCGCAAGCAGTCATGCCCTGTTGTGCGAAGCCAAATCTACAGAATCAATTCATTCTTCGTTGCACCAGGCATTGACAGATGAAAGCTGGTTACAAAAAACATCGAAGTCCGGACTTAAGCATGCTCAAAAATACACCTGGCAAGCATGTGCAAAATTAACAGTCGAGGCCTATGAAAAATAATTCAAAGTCTTTTAAAAGAGACTTAATCATGGTAATTGCTTTGTTTCCAACAGTGGTTTGGGCAACTGGTATCATGCCGTCAGATTTAGGTTTGATTGGCAATTTATGAGACCAAGCAGGGAAATATGGTTTTAAAGCCCTTTATTTTGGTTGAAGTTCTGGTTGTTTATGCCATCGTTTATATCTTGCCTTTGCTGATCTTCAAATACATCAAGAAAATACGCAAGGAATCGGGTTTATAAGGCGGTCAATAATTACCAATCAAACATTGAATCAATAAGTCGATGTCCTCCCGTTCTAACGCGCTGTTTAGTGTGATGCGCAGGCGGCATTGGTTTTTAGGTACGGTAGGAGGCCGGATGGCAGTGGTGGTGATGCCACATGTTCGGAGGTAGGCAGATTTTTCCAGTGCTGCTTCTTCGGTTTTCAGCATGATGGGCTGAATGGCCGAATCGGTGAATCTGGTTTGTTCTGCCAGATCATATTGGTGACACTGTTTCTTAAAATAGTAAATCAGGTCAGCAACTTTTTCCCGGCGCCAGGGTTCACTGCGAATCAATTCAAGCGACTTGAGTGTAGCTGCCGCCACTGGTACAGGCAAAGCCGTGTTGTATTTGTAGGTTCTGGCTTTCTGAATGATGGTTTCAATCAAGGTATCTGAACCAGCCACATAAGCACCACAGGTGCCAAAAGCCTTACCGAAAGTGCCTGACAGAATGGGTACTTCGGTTTCGGTCAAGGCCATGGTATCCAACACGCCACGCCCTTTGTCACCCAGTACGCCCACACCATGACAGTCATCGACCCAAAGCAGGGCGTTATAAGTGTGTGCACTGAGTGCTGCATTGAATAAATCATGTGAGTCCCCATCCATGCTGAAGACACCTTCTGTGGCCCATAATTTAAATTTGGTGATGTTTTCTTGCAACAGTGCTTCTGCTTTGTCGTTATTTAAATGCGGGTAGCGTTTTAATTCTGCACCAGTGATTTGAGCAGCATCAATCAAGGATGCGTGGTTTAAACGGTCCTGAATAAACCAGTCTTTGCGTTTGAGCAAGGCTTGAGCCACACCCAGGTTAGCCAGATAACCCGCTGAGAACAAAACAACTCTGGGATAGCATAAAAAATCAGCCATGGCATATTCCAGTTCTTGATGGATTGAGGTGTAACCTGACATCAAAGGTGATCCGGTGGCACCGAAACCGAATTTACTGGCCGCATCACTGGCGGCTGCCAACACTTCAGCATGGTTGGCTAAACCAAGGTAGTCATTGCTGTTGAAGTTCAACATCTGCCGACCCTCAATCGACACATAGCGTCCCGCTTTTGAGGTGCGGGTCATGCGCTGCCGAAACAAGTGTTCAGCTTTGAGTTTTTCCAGTTGTTGTTCGAGGTTCATGAGGGTTCGATAATGAAATTAATTCAACTGTACACATTATATACTTATAACCCTGTTGCTGCGATCAAGTCAAAGGGTGTGTGGACCTGCGTTAAATACTACGGAAAGGTTATGGTTTTTAAGTGAAGCTTAAAAGAAGTGGCCTTGTAGTAATCTCTTTAATGGTTTTTTGGCATCGGCTCAATTCCCAGTTTATTAAACAAAGCCATATCCTTGTTTTCCTTGGGGTTGTCGGTGGTGAGCAGTTTTTCACCATAAAAAATCGAATTGGCGCCCGCAAAGAAGCACATGGCTTGTATTGTTTCACTCATGTCATTGCGACCAGCTGATAAGCGCACCATGGATTTGGGCATCATGATTCTGGCCACAGCTATGGTGCGGACAAAGTCCAGTTCATCAATTTTATCAATGCCGTGTAGTGGCGTGCCTTTAACTTGTACCAGGGCATTGATTGGCACACTGCCTGGATGTTGCTCCAAATTAGCCAGCGCCATCAACATGCCACCGCGGTCACGTTGTGATTCACCCATACCAACGATGCCACCAGAACAAACGTTGATACCTGATTGTTGCACATTTTTTAGGGTGTCCATGCGCATTTCAAATTTACGTGTGGTGATGATTTTTTCGTAATATTCCTCTGAGGTGTCAATGTTGTGGTTGTAGTAATCCAAGCCCGCATCGGATAATTTTTTTGATTGTTCGGGTGACAACATGCCCAACGTCAGACAGGTTTCCATACCCAGGGCTTTAACGCCTTTCACCATACCAATGACTTGGTCCAGATCGCGGTCTTTGGGACTGCGCCAAGCTGCGCCCATACAAAACCGTGTGGCTCCCTGCTCCTTGGCCAGGCTGGCTTGCTCCAGAACGGCATCAATGGGCATCAAAGGTTCGGCCTTTACTTCTGTGTCATAACGCACTGACTGTGGGCAGTAGTTACAATCTTCAGGACAGGCGCCGGTCTTGATGCTCAAAAGCGTACTGATTTGAACGTGATTGGGATTAAAAAACTCGCGGTGTGTTTGCTGTGCTTGAAACAATAAATCATTGAAAGGTTTAGCAAATAAAGCCTCTACTTCTTCAATGGTCCAGTCGTGTCTGATTGGTGTGGATTGGGTCATCACATGAAATAATAAACAAAGTAGGCAGTATGCTTTGAGTGCTGTCATTAGTCAATCCCTGAACGATGTAAACTGACATGAAATTGAAAAACCAGAGGAGCAAGGGTTGACGAGGTTGCTCCTCCAGTGGCCAAAGCTGGCTGTTATTCTGGTTCAAAACCATGAGCAAAAATTAAATCAGGTAAAGGCGCTCCTACCAACTGTGCATTTGTTTTTATACATTCATTCTCCTCTTTCTCGCTGTTGTTTTACAGTGGACTTTTTTTGGTAAAAGTATATTGAGTGTTGATTATTTGGTAAATGTCCAAATGTCTGAACGGTTAAAGTTTGTGGCTCAACGGTGAAATATTAAGAAAACCCGTTGTGCATTTAGGGTTGTTTTATCGGAGATAAATAAGCCTGTCTTGAGTGCCGTTGTGCGTGCAGGTAATGAAAGTAAGATGGTTTGTAAAGGTCCAATTGCATGCCTTAAATATGCCAAAGGTGATGAATATCATTCAAATTTATTTCAAATTGTTCAAACCTATAAACTCCTGATGATTTTCCAATCTGTTAAAATGTTTTTTTTACTTTCAATGAATCTGCTATGACAGTACACGAAATCAACCATCCCTTGGTTAAGCACAAAATTGGTTTGTTGCGCGTAAAAGACATTTTAGTCAAGGATTTCAGAGCCATAGTGGCTGAAATAGGTGTGCTACTGACTTATGAGGCAACCCGTGACTTAGGTGTTAGAAATGTCTGTATTAACACTTGGGCGGGACAAACTGAAGTACAAAAAATAAGCAATCAAAACATTTCAGTGGTGCCCATATTGCGTGCTGGTTTGGGCATGTTAGATGGGGTGTTGCAAATGCTACCAGGTGCTGGCGTTTCAGTGGTGGGTTTTGCCCGCAATGAAGAGACACTGAAGGCGGAGAGTTACTATGAGAAACTGGTTGCAGATATTAAAGATAAAACGGTGATTGTGATTGATCCGATGCTGGCGACTGGTGGAACTTTAGATGCGACTTTGGATTTATTAAAGCAGGCAGGTTGTGCCAATATTAAAGGAATATTTTTAGTGGCGGCACCCGAAGGGATTGCTCGAATCGAACAAAAACACCCAGATGTGGACATTTATGTGGGTGCCATTGATACACATTTGAATGATCAGGGTTATATCTTGCCTGGTTTAGGTGATGCAGGCGATAAGATTTTCGGCACCCTTTAATGCGATGGTTTAAGGGTTTGACTGAAAGCCCCATTCTGATAAAAGTACTCTTGTGGCCGTTGTTACTGTTACAAGGGTGGTGGATGAAGCATATAAAGGACAGTCACATTTCGCAGAAGTTTATTTGAGTTATTTCGTTGGTCTAGGGTGCTGTTTAGGTTCTTAAGTTGAGTGTCCTGATTGATTAGCTGCTTGAATCATTGTTGATGGTGGATTTGTGGTGCTCTTAGCTGATTTAGATCGAGTTGGACGGTTGCAGACAGAATCTGTTGAGTGAGTTTTGTAGGTTTTAAACAACTATTCCAAAGCTGGCATCAGTTTGAATCCTTTTGCAAATTGCTTGCCTACTTGTTTAGAAAATGCTTTGATTTGTTGCACGGTTCCAACAGCAGATATGCCAATGGATTTGAAACTGTTAAGCTCCTCAAGCCATGAATCAGGATTGAGGTTTAAGCGCTCAACGATGGGTGGTAATTGATCAGGGGTATATCCCCTTTTGTTTGCCACAATGGCACGGCTCGAATAATCCACCAGATCAAGGTATGCTGATAATGAAAAAGGTAGATCATCACTGCCTTTGCCGAAAGGCAGAAGCTTTGAGTTTTTGTGTTTGATTCTTTCCTGAATTGAAGTGTAATCGGATTGTTCTGGTGTTTTGGCCATGGCTGCTCTGATCGGGTTAAGACCGACGTAAGCCATGCATGTCAATAAAGCCCTTTCATCAAGCACGCATAGCCGTAATCATTTCAGTGCTTCTTTCACTGCGTGAAAACCGCACTTCATTTATTACTATGCTGAAGCGAGATTCCCAGAAGTGTCCGGTACAGTTGTCCTCTATATTGGCACGTTTGGCAATATGCTCATTCAGGCATTTCATAAACCATGAGATTGACATCATTCTTTTGCGATAAACATCGACCTGTCGAAAGACAAAATCAAGTTCAGGCTTGCTTAACCTTTCGCCTTGTACAAAGCGTTCACAAAGCAGTGGTAAATCGAACAAGCCAGCCCATGTTATGAGCACCCTTTGTTCTGACCAATCAATGGTTGAATTCACTTTCAGTACAAGATGAAAATGGTTCGACATGACGGCATAAGTACAGATATCATGAGCAAAAAGCTTAGATAGATATTTCATCCTTTGCACAATCCATTTTCTTCGGTGTTCATAGCTGAACCCAGTGACACAATCTTCGCCACATAAGAATGCTCTTCTGACACATCGGCTCACTACATGGTAATAGGGTATTTCCTTGCTAACCCCATGATTTTCTCCTTGTAAAACTGAGATTTTGACCGTTGAGACAGCAATTATCTATGGTAAATGCCTGATAAACGTGTAGGAATATTTCTATAAGGTGCCTGTCCCGCTAATTCTCCTGCCCACTAATTCTTGACACCAACATCGACATGCGCGGCTTTACCGGCCATGAGCATCTCGATAACATCAATCATCAATACCAGATCGTTGTTCATGTTCAAGATGCCCAGCCGGAGTAGAAACTTTTGTTTGGTTTATTTCTTATTATTTGCAGGATGATCTGGTTGGTTCACCTGTCGCAGGCCAGAACTATAATGTTTGTAATCCCAGGCTACACTGTCACCTGAAGTCAGCTTATAGGAAGCGAAGCCTGTGGAAGGCATCTGTCCGTTGACGAAATACATCCAATAATAGCCATTTCCTCCTTGATTATTCTCCACCCCATCAATTGAGGTTAAGTATTCGCTGTCACCAGAGCCTACTGATGTATAGGTAATGCTAGGATTACAGGATTTTGCTTCGTCTAATAGGTCTTTTACCGTGGATTTACTGGGGACTATTGGAAGGTGGTCACAAGCTTGCCACGGTGGTGTATGCCATTGTTGTTGCCAATCAATAAATAAATTTGCTGTATCAGACATAATTATCTCTCCACTTTTTGGGTCCCTTGTAGATGATGCTCAGGCTATTCAGAGGGACAAGCTGATTAACCAAATCAATGTTGTACATAAATTAATATTTAGTGTTGCAATATTTGCACATTTTTATGTAATAAACAAGCTGACTTTGATATAAATCATTATTTTTTTGTCCTGTCCTAAATAGATTTTACTTGTGAATTTAATCACCGACTTAAGGAATGCTCTTGGGTCTTACGCTTCCGCTCCAAGCTCACGCTGCACACCTATATCCCTATAGGCGTCGGTCTCTGTTCCAGACTCGACTCTAACACCTATAT